>CAYGQM010000071.1:0-36318 GCA_964352065.1 uncultured Opitutaceae bacterium | reverse complement strand
CTCTTAGACACGGTGGCTAAAAACGCCTTCGCGTTGTTGAGTGTTCCGATGGGTTCTTGGGGTGTCTCCTACGAACCGTAAACAATGTCTTGAACCTTAATCCGTTAGTTTAGGACCGATCTCAATTTGCTTAGTCAAAGTGCATTGTACTCTCATTCAATGAAATTGAGGTTTGCTCTTATGCCATTCCCTCAGTGCTTGAGGTGCGTCTTTTATGGGCCACATTCGGCGATATCGTTACCGATCGATTGATCTTAACGCATGGCTTGGGAGCGGAAGGAAGTCGCTTTCCTGGACCATCCATTTATCCATCTCTTTTCTCAGTACTTCTTCGATAGTCTGGTAGGTATGATGGCCTGCCAGATCGTTTAGGTTGAATCTCCTTACGCATCACCATAGGTACCCAGATGAGGCACACCAGGTTGTCTGAGAATGTGAGCAAGATATGCGAGCGATCATTAGCGCTCCAGCAGTCGGATAATCCGATGCCCAAGAGGCAAATGGGTAAAAGGAGGTGTTGATAATATTTGAAATTGTTCGGAGTGCCGGTCCAAGGTGGACGCACTGACTGTCGTGGTCCACCCAGTCTTATTTGGGAATAGATTTTCTGGTTACGGTACTACGTATAGGCAGTCGGGATGGTCCTATTTAACTCTTCTATATTTTGCGCTATACCCGAAGGAATTCCCATCAAGTATAACTAATTCCAGTCCATTCGATTCCGTAATACTTGCTAGTTTAGAGCGCCTCACATAATGAGGGTCGAACAAACTTTCTGATACCAGTAAGTGGCCCCCCATCTTTAAAAGAGGAGTGAGGTTGGATAACGCGTTGGATGGATCTGGGATTTCTCCAAGCGCCATGACAATGACAATAGCATCCAACTGGTAACTTGAAACAGAGAGGTCCCGAATATCTGATTGAATCAATCGAATATTGGTTAGTTTCTCGTTATCTATTTTTTCGGTTAAACGATCTAACATCTTGGGTTGAACATCCAACGCAATAACCTCTCCTGTCGGCCCTATCGCTTTTGCAAGTGGATTGTAACCCGACCAGGTCCGCAGCCCACATCCATCACGTGCGAACCTTCAGCTAATGCTAGCAAACGAACGACATGCTCCGAGCGCGTTGCCCGAGCTATCGGATTTTCGAGTTCGACTAACCAACTCAATTTCGAGGGACAGGGGAGTAAGGTCTTCTTTGAAAGAATTCTCCAGATAATCCAAGCAGTCACCAATAATGCTAGGAGGAAGATAAATATATACATATCGCACGAGCATTTCAGCTACCGTCAATGTATCGAATTACTCAGGTTGGAGCTTCCTGAACTTCTTAGTCATTGCCAAGTTTGATCGAGATAATTTTCACACCTTTCCTCCAGTCGATATATATATATCGAGGATTTCAGATTCGTTGTTCTCATCCTCTTTTCTCATATCCCGGTATAATCTTTTGAAGAGTATTTAGTGGGATCTCGGATAATTGGTAAGATTATCCGCAAGCCAACCGGCACATGAGGTTTTGAGCGCCTTCGGTGTTTGCTTAGATGCTATGTATACTACTTGGTCCGAAACGTTTCGCTGGAGATGAGTGCGAGGAAGAGGTCCTGAAATCCGTTACCGTTAATTCGGTTTTCTTGAACTATCTTTTTGATCTCATACTTTTCAGCGTGATTAGGCACACGACCGGTGGCATAGGTTAGGAGCTTCTCGGATAGATTTTGTGAAAATAGATCTATGTTGTCTACGAGCCAGGCTTTGAAGTCGGTGATGTCGTTTATCGGAGTGCCATCGAAGAGTGTGGCAGAGGCGTCGATTGGAACATCGATTTTCGGCCACAGGTCCCGCCAGTTTCCGACGGGATCGTAGTTCTCCAGCATAAAACCAACCGGATCGATGAGGTTGTGGCAGCCTGCACAAGCTGCTTCCCCTGTGTGCGCCGCCAGCATCTCGCGAGGATTGGTAGTGCCCGTGGTATCCGGTGTTAAGGCGGGGACATTTTTGGGAGGTTCCGGAGGATGTTTACCGAGTATGTTTTCCAAAACCCATACGCCGCGCAGAACCGGCTGCGTATCCACTCCGTTGGCCGTGGCGGTCATTATTGCGGACTGGGTGAGGAGTCCTCCAAAACGTCCACCGCGTTCGATGGGTAATTTTCTGAGTGCAGATTCGCCCATCATTCCCGATCCAGAATCTGCTGTCATGTCTTGCGAGGTGTATTGGTAATTATCGCGCGCGAATGCCAGGGTGGTGTAGTGAAAATCTGGATCGATGAAATCGGTCATCGGAAGATTCTGAGTGAGTATCTCGGTGAAGAAGTGTTCCACTTCCTTTTCGGCCAAGACGATTTCTGCCTCGGAAAAGTTAAACCCCGCGTCTGGCATGATCTCCGGTAGCAGTTTTGTATCCAGCCATTGTCCGGTGAAGCTTTGTACCATTGCGTCAGTCGGTTTGTTGGGTAGCAAACGAAGGGCTTCTTTGCGGAGGGTTTTGGGGTTTGAAAGTTTTCCGGTGTGGGCTAGCTCGAGCAGTTTATCGTCAGGGGGGCCTTGTGTTAGGAAATAGGATAGGCGACTGGCGAGATCGTAATCGTCAAACTCCTCTGGGCTGACCAAGCGGTAGAGAAACCGTGGGGATATCAGAATAGTTCGAATAAGCAGGTGCATGGCGGCATCGAAATCGCCTCCTTCTGCCCAGCGTTGTTTGGCTATTGCGAGGTAGCTATCTACGGTTTGTTGATCGACGGGACGACGAAACGCTTGTGGAAGAAACCGTTCAAGCACATCCCGCGTAAAGGCTTCGTCTGACTGGCCTGGTTTGCGAGTGCCGGTAAAACGCTGCTGGAGTTTATTTGCGAGCATCTCTCTCGGGCCATCCACGCTCTTCAGTGGACCCTCGATCGTGGCTTCATGAAATTCCATGGCAGGACCGTTGGTGAAGTAGTAGTGGCAAAGAACATCTGCCAAATTGAACATGCCGGTATTGGAATTAGCGATTTCCAGTAGTTTCACTGTGAGCTCCGAATCCATTGTCGCATGAGTCATGTCGAGGTTGGGATCGGCAAGGGCCTTGGTGATGATTTCCCAGCCGCTGCGTCCGCGAATTACGGAAGTGCGGATTTTCGTGAAGTCTCCATTGGGGAATACAGCGTGTTGCCAAGCAGCCAACCAGCGCGCGTCGCTTTCGAACCACTGACGCATGTGTTTCGCGAAATCGGTATAATCGTGAGCCATTTCCGCGTTGGCCCAGCGGAAGAGTAGGGTTTGTCCTTCATAGAGATCCGCTTCGAAGGTAACGGTGGTGGGTGATTCGGATGGTACTTCGATCACTTTGAGTAGGCGAAAAACTTCAGCTCGGGAGCGATCACTTGCCGAAAGTTCGCGAGCTCTTACTTCGAGCAGCATGGGTGCGTCCGAAATTGGTTTGTGTTTAGCAGCGCTCACGGTGATCCGGTAAGTTCCAGAAGCCATGATTTCCATGCGACTGGGCCAGGAACAGCTACGAAATATTTCATGACCCCGGGATACCAGAAGCAAGGCATCATCCCGGACGGTCGATGCTGAGAAACTGATGACCATGTCGTCGGGTCCAGCAGTGCGGATGGTAGAGGCTGGTATTTCTTTTTCTGGGGGGTAAACCGTATCGGCGATCTGCTCAGCTACTCTCGCGTATGCCTCCATTAGAGGGGGAGACAAAACCAGGCCTTCGCCTACATTGTTGAATCCATGATATTCCGAGTCTCTGGGAAATCCAAGTGGGAGTTCGTAGTCTGGTAGATCGAATAGCTCGCGGATAGTTGATCGGTATTCCTCTTGGCTAAGGCGCCGCGGGGGAGTTCCGCCGATCTCTGTGTTTTTGAGAAGACTGTCGTCCAACCAATTGATGAGCGCCGCCCGTTCCTCTGAGTTGGGCTGGTCTTCATCTTCTGGTGGCATGAGGTTATCCTCAAGCATGTGAAGTACTTTTCCCCAAATCTTTCGGTTATCTTCGCTGGTCCAGTCGATCGAGTAATGATCGAGGTTTAAGTCTCCCTTCATCTCCACGTCGTCGTGGCATTTGAGACAATACTCGGTCAAGAGGCCGTAGTGTGTATCCGAGATGAGAGTGCCTTCTTGTGCACTCAAAGTGGTTGCTGCTGCACTCGCGAACAGCAGACTCAGCAAGTGATTCCTGCGCATTAGGAAAACAGGTGATTTAGATTGCGATTCGCGTTGGAGAAGTCGTTCGTTTCGACGCCGAGTCTTTGCATCAGGGTGATGTAAAGATCGCCCAGTAGTGGAGCGTCTGGCTTCGAAGCATCGATCGCAATATGACTGCCGTGTTTGAATCCTCCGCCCGCTACAAGGGTAGGAAGGTTCGCATTGGAGTGACGGCTTGCGTCGCCCATGCCGGTTCCCACCAGTATGATGGTTTCGTCTAATAGCGATTTGCCATCAGGTCGTTTCTTGGAACTAAGTTGATCAAGGAATCCATTGAGGCAATGCATGTGTGCGGTCTCAATGGCTAGTAGATCGCGAATCATCTCAGGGTCGTTCCCGTGGTGGGACAATCCATGATATCCCGAACGCAGAGGTCGTCCGTCGAAAGAGAAGACCTGGCCCAAGCCATCGATAAAGAAAGACAATACCCGGCTGGAGTCGGTCTCAATCGCCAACGTCATAAGGTCATACATGAGGACCTCTGCCTCGATAAGCAGATTGGGCGTTATAGGATCCGAATCCGGCAGCTTGTAGTTCGTGGTAGGCAAAGGGTCGTTGATCTGGGTGATCTGACGCTCCATACGTTTTTCGACCGAACGCATGGAATCGAAATATTCCTCCAGCTTTTCACCATCGCTGCGCGGAACTGCTTTTTGCAGGCGCATGGCATCTTCCAAAACCAGATCGAGCGAACTCCGACCGCTGCGTAGCATATACTCCATGCGAGCCTTATCGGACTCAGACATAAAGAGCTGTTTGTAGAAGACGCTTGGTCTTTGAATCATTGGTAGCCCGATACCTTGTTTGGTAAAGCTCATCGCTTTACTGCCTTCTCCGGTGCCAGCCGTTAACTGCACGGAAGGAAAACGTGACTTTTGACCGATTTGATCTGCCACGATTTGGTCCATGGAATAACTCTTCGGGGCGTTTCCGCAAAGGAAATTGCTCCAAGCATTGTGTCCGTTGGGCGCACGGTGGTCCAAGCCTGAAAAAACCGTGAAATCGTCTTGATGATCGGCTAATGGCTGGAGTGTGGTCGGTAACTTATATCCGCGTCCCACTTCCTTCGGGAAAAATCCATTCTGGTGCCAGCCCAGATAAGCACCGATTGAGACCAGGTTCTTCGCTCGGGGAACCGAGCCGAACTTCGCGATAGGCGCCGCAAAAGATTCCAGCGCTGGAAGTGCGATCATGGCACCGGCCGCGCGGAGGAAATGGCGCCGGCCGATACTGTGCTGTTTGAAAAGGGAAGATAAGGAATTCATATCGGGTAGTTGCGGGTAAAGGAATTGTGTCTTTGCTTTTCGTTGGATCAGCGACAATACCGTGTTTAAACTGAAAGGATGTTTAAGGGTATTTAATCTAAAAGTCAAAGCGGGTAGCTTCGTTTCTCAACTCGAAATATGGTCAACGGTTGACTGAAACGGAAGGGTTTTGCGGGTAATTATCTGCGGCGACCAAGGTAATTAAGAGTCATTTTAAGGTCTTGGTTTTCAGATTCGTAAAATATCACTTAAACCTGCGCTCTTCTAGGGATCGTCCTTTGACTTGCAGTGTGCGGTAGACCGACGGTTGAGCATCATCTTATTCCTTGTTTTTCATGCAGAAACGATCGACCAACTCACCAAGCAAACTTTGGGCAATCACCAGCTACTATAATCCGATGGGGTATCGAACCCGGCGGGTGAACTATGATGCGTTCTGGCGAAACCTCTCGATTCCATTGCTTACGGTGGAACAGGGCTTTCACGGGGATTTCGAATTGGGTGATCAAGACGCCACAAAACTTATTCAAGTTTCAGCACCGGATGTAATGTGGCAAAAAGAGCGACTGCTCAATTTGGCGCTCGAGCAATTGCCGGATGAATGTGAGGCCGTCGCCTGGATTGATTGTGACTTGATATTCGAGCGTAGCGACTGGGCGGAACTGGTTATGGAGACCTTAGAAGAAAATAAACTTGTGCAACTCTTTGGCGAAGTGCGCGCTTTGAAGCGCGACGCAGATCTTTCTATGCCTCTATCGAATCAATACTATTTGAATCGACGGTCAGTTGCATCAGGTTTGGTCGATGGATTGCTGGATCGTCACCAGTTGGCGCCTACGCGGGACATTCTAAAAACTCACGGGATGGCCTCTGATTTTGCAAATGGCTATGCTTGGGCGATGAAACGAGAGCCGCTCGAGCGGATTGGTTTTTACGATGCAAGTATTATTGGTGGGGGTGATTACAAACTGTTTCAGGCTGCCCGAGGCCGGTGGGATGTAGTTCGAGAGTCGCATTCACTCAACGACCGCGAATTTGAATACTATCATAAGTGGGCTGTTCCTTTTTATGAGGAGATCGAAGGACAAATTGGATGTGTTCCTGGTAATACGTATCACTTATGGCATGGAGAACTGCGGGATCGTCAGTATCTGCCACGTCACTCCGTGCTGAAAGCACATGACTTTGATCCCACGAAAGACATCGCGTTAGACGAAAGCGGATGTTGGCGGTGGAACTCCGATAAACCGGCGCTCCACGAAACACTGCGACGATTTTTTGTAGGGCGCCGTGAAGATGGTGCATACAACCATAGCGACGGTAGCCGGGCTCTTATCTGAACAGTTTTTGTTGCATTGCCAGGGTGGACGGATAAACCGATTGCATGCCTCGATTTACTACCTTGGGAAAGCTTCTGAAATTGTGGGTGGTTGCGCTGGGTATTCTTTGTTCCCTTCAGGGGCAGCCACGACCACCCAGTCCGATGAATGCGATGGACCATGGACCGTTCGTATCTTCCACCATTTCTACGGATCCCCAGGCCACCAGCAGCATATTCGTTTACAAAGGTATCGCAGTAAAAGTGGGTGCAGAGCAAGACGCAGTGACGGTATTTGATACTGACCTCCTGAGAGTTGCGCATGCCTGGACAGGTGGATTTTTAAAATGGTATCCAGCTCGGGACGGTCTTCAGGAGTTTCCGAGCCCAGATGGGTTCTCTCATTTCGAAACGGGTCAACGGCCGGGATGGTCCATTAACAAAAGCTTCAGTGATCCAAGGGGCTGGAAATATGGTCCGGTTCCGAAGACGCTGGGGGCATACCACGGGCTCTACTTACACGGCAACGAGCTGGCGTTTTCTTATAGAATTGGGTCGACGGAAATTTTAGAATCTCCGGGGTATCGGGAGCTTCAAGGGCGGTCGGTCTTTACGCGAACTTTCAACCTCAGCAAGACGAGCGACACACTTTCATTACAACTGCTGCAGTCGCCCGACGGATCGTCCACGAAACTGGAAATGGTTTATCTGTCATTAACAAGCGGATACGTTAGGATACAATCGGGTAGTCAACTCCGGCTGGTTGGCTTTCGTGGGTTACCCCGCCAAGTAGGTTGGCGTTTGGAAGAGCGTCATCTGATTCTGGATTTGCCATCTTTGGACGAGCCCCTGCATTTTGAGATCGCGATTGGACCGATAATATCGAGTTCCGATGAGGACTCCTTGATTACCTATCTTAAAGATTCATCTGATGTTAAAGACCTGTCGTTGTTTCAGACACCCCAAGATGCTCAGTGGGGAATTTTAGAGACGCAGATCAAAACAGGAGTAGAGGAGGGGGCCTTTGTCGTTGATGAACTGACACTGCCTCTTACGAATCCGTGGAATTCGTTCCTACGTTTCACAGGTGTGGATTTTCTATCCGATGGTCGGGCTGTCGTTACCTCTTTGAGTGGTGAGGTCTGGTTGGTCGATGGTTTAAGGGCGGAATCAAAAACTTTGCGTTGGAAACGATTTGCGACGGGGTTGAGTCAGCCTCATGGAGTGAAGGTGGTGGAAGATCGGATATACGTGACCGGGCGTGATCAGATAACCTTGCTGCATGATAGGAATGGAGATGATGAAGCCGACTTCTACGAGAATTTTAATAACGATGTTATGGCGGCAACCAACTTCCACGCGTTCACGATGAACCTGGATACGGATTCGAAGGGTAACTTTTACTTCGCGAAGGCAACGCCTTGGCCGCCGGTCTCAAAATTCGGAGTTAACGCCGAGGTGACTCCTCATCACGGGGTATTGTTTCGTATGCCTCCGGATGGAAGTATGTTGGAGATTGTGGCGACTGGATTACGTAATCCGAATGGTCTCTCGATTGGACCCAATGATGAGATCCTCTACAGCGACAACGAAGGAAATTGGGTGCCAACAAGCAAAGTGCATCGGATAAAGCCAGGTGGGTTTCATGGATTTATGTATTCAGCCCATCAGGAGCCAAAGCCTGTTGATTTTGAAAAACCAATTTTGTGGGTTCCGCACTTCATAGATAACTCTACGTCGGCTCCGATATTTATAGACAGTAAAACCTGGCCGTCCGAGTTACAGGGGCAGTTACTGCTCAACTCCTACGGGCGCGGAAATCTTTCGCTCGTGCTGAAGGAGGATGTGGATGGTCAATGGCAGGGCGCGCATTTGAATCTCCCCCTCAAATTCAGGTCGGGAACGATACATGGACGTTTCCATTCTGACGGCGATCTGTATATCGCGGGGCTGACAAGTTGGCAGTCGGTTGGACACGGTGGCGATTGGGGTTCTTTTCACCGCGTTCGTTACACTGGGCATCCGCTTCATCTGCCAGTGGCAGTCAACACCCGTAAGGGAGGGCTGGATATCCGTTTTGCAGAGCCGTTGGATCCTGAAGTGGCTGTCAACCCTACGCATTACAGGTTGAAGCAATGGACTTATCCGTGGTCCAGCCAGTATGGTACTCGAGGTAAAATTTATTCGATAGAAAATCCCGGAGAAACAACGGCCGACGACGTAATCGTGCAATCGATACAGCTTTCTAAAGATCGGAAAACGGTTTCTCTCGAGATTCCTAAGCTCCGTCAGGATCTGATCCAAAAGACCTTGGGAGTATTGCCTGAATTGCCAGACATGATTGCAACGCCCATGGGTGTGGTCATGGCCATAGAGTATCAACTAGAATCTTCTGATGGGGCAGAGATGAAACACCTGATCCATAAAACCATCCACGAGGTCGCTGGTGATCAAGCCGGATCAGTAGCAGGATTAGCCGTAGTTCCCAATGAGGTAACCACCGTTGCTAAGGCAGGGCACGTTCATGAGCAGTCTCCCGGTATTTCAGCCGGGACACGGGTTGTTGAACTCAGATCGACCGGAATTGCGTTGAGTTTTGATGTCACGGAAATTCGGGCGCGAGCTGGGGAGCGTTTGGCGATACGATTTGTGAACGCCAGCGACATGGCTCACAACGTTGTCCTGGTTAAATCGGAAGCCGACATCAACCCCGTGGGAATCGCTGCAATAACCGCACAGGCCGATGAGTTTGTGCCCAAAGAGGAAATTGGGCGCATACTTGCCGCTTCCAAGCTTGCTTATCCTGGTGATACGGTCGTCGTTGAGTTTACGGTCCCTGCAGCTGGAACCTATCCTTATATCTGTACCTTCTCCGGACACTTTACTATGATGCAAGGCCGGTTGATTGTAGAGCCTTAGTGCTCGCATCAAAGACCGGTCGTGAGAACAATATATTATTCGACCCGAATCGTCAGATATCCGGTGCGGCCGCGGTTGAATATGTAGAGCTTGTTGATTCCTGATTTTAGCTTTTCCCGTGCCTCGCGGATGGTCGTAACTTCCTCGTCGTTGATTTCGGTGATAACCATCCCCTCGGTAAGACTTCGTCCATAGGGTGAGTCAGGACTGACTTTCGTGATTATCAGTCCTGTAACTGTCAGTGGTATCCGATACTGCTTCGCCTGATCTTCTTCGATTTGGGAAACCTCCACGCCATCGATGAGTTCGTTGGCAGACATCGCGAAACGACCAGAGTTTTGACCGACATTGATGGTCAGTTTCTTTAGTTCACCATCCCGAATTACTTCAAGATCTACGGCTGTACCTGGCAGAGTATGGCCTATGCGGATACGAAATTCATTGCTAGAGTCGACGGTCTTCCCATTCACTGAGATAACCACGTCGCCGCGTTCCATACCACCATTGTCTGCGGCTGAACCTTCTTCCACGTCATTGATAAGCACTCCCTTGGTTTCATCAATTTCGAATGCCTCGGCCAGATCAGGTGTCAGATCAGAAATACTGACTCCGAGGAAGCCCCGGCGGACTTCGCCCGTTTCGACGAGTTGTGTGACGATGTTAGCAGCCAGATTCGTCGGAATGGCAAAGCCAATACCAATGTTGCCGCCGCTTTGAGAGAGAATGGCGGAGTTGACTCCGATGAGTCGTCCGAGGGAATCGATCAAGGCACCGCCGGAGTTACCGGGGTTGATAGAAGCGTCGGTCTGGATGAAGCTCTCGTAGCCATTCTCGCCGTAGATGCCGATTTGTCGTTGGGTGGCTGATACAATCCCCTGAGTTACAGTGAGTCCGACACCGAGTGGGTTACCGATGGCGAATACCACGTCGCCCACCTTGATGTTGTCGCTATCTGCGATTCGGATGGCGGGGAGGTCTTCGGCGTCCACCTTCAAAATCGCCACATCCGTCAGTGGATCGCGGCCTACGATGGTGGCTTCGAGTTCCTGCCCGTCAGTAAGGCGCACGAGTACCTCGTCGGCATCTTCACCGCGTTGGTCAGTTACCACGTGATTGTTGGTAACGATGAAGCCATCCTCGGAGATGATTACGCCCGAGCCTACACCTTGGGGCATTCTACGTTCTTCGGGCTCGGCCTGAGGATCCTGTTGATTGGGTGCCGGAAATCCGAAAAAGCGGCGGAGGAGTTCATCCTGGGGGGATAGTCCTCGGGATTGGGAAACCCTGACAATAGTCGCTGTGTGTACGGACACGACTGAAGGGGTTACTTTTTCGAGAATGCTGGCATAGCTATGCGCCATAAATTTCTGGTCGCGATCAATCTGCTCGGTCTGAATATCTAGATCGATCTTCAGATCGCTTTTGACTTCCTCGTTTTTCGGTTGTGCGCAGGCAGTTGCGACAAAAAGCACGAAACTGGAAAAGAGAATAGCTACGGTGTTCTTTTTCATAATTGGGATGTTAGATAAGACAGATTTATTTATTTTCAACTCTTAGAATAAACTCAGGGAGATATCTCAGCTTGAGAAGACAAACTCATAGGTGATGAGTTTCCAATTATTTTGAATGTTCGAAAAGAGTCGGACTTTGCATTTGCTATTGAGCCTCAGATTTCTTCATTCTAGAAACCTTAGCTATATTTGGTTAGGTCCCTAAGAATTCCTGATGATACCCAAGATCCCCGTTCTATTTTTCGGAGTGGTAGTTCCGTTTCTGATCGGAGGCTGTACCATTCACTCGGTCGACGAAGATGCTCCGCTGGTGAGGGTCGAGCTCGCGTCCAGCTTTATCGAACCCACGACTGGAGTTGATTTGCCGGACCAATGGAGTTACTCTTGGTGGGAGTCTTTTGATGACCCAGAGTTGAATAGGTTGATTGAAACAGGATTGGAATCTAACCATAACTTGCAGCAGTTTTTTGCTCGGGTGGAACAGGCCTCCGCGTTGGCGCGACAAGCCGGGGCGAATCTTTATCCCACGCTCGATTTGGATGCGTCTTATAATCGGGGATTTGTACCGAATAACCGTATCGAGCCCGGTGAATCAGACAGTGATGAACGGACGTCTGTGGGAGTTACTTTACAGTGGGAAGTCGACTTGTGGGGTAGGCTTTCGTCGATTCGGCGTTCTGAGCGTATGACCTTTGAGGCGACGATTGAGGATTGGTTGAGTGCGCGCCTTTTGCTGAGTGCAGCCATTGCCGAAACTTACTTCGAGATCTTGGAGCAAAAGCGGCAACTCGATGTAATCGGGGAGCAAATCGTGATCAATAAGGGGTTACAAAAACTAACATCGCTCAGGTTCGGACAGGGGCAATCATCAATCGTAGATGTATTGCAACAACAGGAGCAGGTGGAAGCAACTCTTGCCCGCGTCCCGGTTGCGGAGGCGCGAATTGGTCAGCTTGAGTATTCTCTCGATGTTCTTTTGGGGGGCGCTCCGGATAGTATCGAACAAGTGTCCAATGTGGTGTTGGTGAGACCTCCCAAGTTGCCCGACGTGGGTATCCCCGCACAGTTATTGACGCGACGTCCTGATCTTCGGGCCGCTCAGAAACGGGTGTTGGCCTTTGATTACGAAGTGGGGATTGCTGTGGCAAATCAGCTTCCGTCAATATCGATTGGTGGAGCGATTGATTGGCGGGGCGATCCGAGTCTGGGAGATGATATTCAGTCGATTTTTGCCCGTCTGGCCGCTCCTTTGTTTAATGCGGGAGAATTGAAAAGCGAAGTTGCTTTTCGGAAGGCCCGCCTGGATGAGGCATTAGCGGGCTACTCAGACCGATACCTGACCGCATTACTCGATGTCGAGTCTGCTTTATTGGAAGAACGTAAATTTGAGGAGCGTCTGGAGTTAGTGGAAAAGCAATTGGCCACTTCTCAACGTCTTCTAAACGAAACCCGAAATCGTTTCAGCCAGGGACTTACCGATTACCTGCCTGTGTTCACTGCTTTAAATATAGTCCAAACCCTGGAGCGCGACGTGGTGAGTGCCCGTCGCAGTGTGCTGAGTGCCCGGGTCGGTTTGCACCGAGCTTTGGGCGGCCCATTGAGAACTCCCAACTCTGATTTTCCTGTAACTGCTTTGCATGAGTAAAAAATCCCTATTTAGCACCCTGTTAACCATCCTGATCATTTTGATCGTGGGAGGTGGAATCAGTTTCCTTTTGATTGCAACAGGACCTGAAACAACCCCGGAAGAAACGACTGCTTCGGCAAGGATCGTCCAGACGATACCCCTAATACCGCAGGACCGTTCAGTATCGGTTGATGTATTGGGCAGCGTAATTCCTTCGAGAAAGGTGACGATCAGGCCTCAGGTATCGGGGCAGGTGATCTGGTTGAGCGATTCGTTGATGATTGGTGGGCATGTGGATGGGGGCGAAGAAATGTTACGCATCGACCCCAAAGATTATGACTTGGCTCTGGCAGAATCGCGTTCGAACTTTGAGCAGGCTCGTTTTGAACGGGAGGTGGAGAGCGGTCGACAGGTTATCGCTTTGCGCGAATGGAATGAGCTGCAGTCCGAGTTGGATATGGCTGATGTGAATCGTTCGCTGGTATTGCGGGAGCCTCACCTGCGACGGGCAGAGGCGCTGATGGAAAAAGCGAATAACGAGATCGAAGTTTCCGAACTTCAACTCTCAAGGACGGTCATTTCGGCACCTTTTAATGCGATGGTGTTACAAGAGTTTGTGGAGGTGGGACAATTGCTCAGTCCAGGGTCCAATATCTGTGAGTTGGTGGGAACCGATGAATTTTGGATCCAGGTTACGGTTCCGTTTACACAGCTGAAGTGGGTGACGATTCCGCAGCAAGGTCAGCCGGGCGCCAAAGCCAAGGTCATCCTCGATATTGGGGAAGAACAATTTGAGCAGTGGGACGGTGAGGTTGTCAGGTTGCTCAGTGATCTGGATCCTGATGCTCTGATGGCACGGGTAATCGTTTCAGTGAAAGATCCTTTGGGGCTTAAAGCGTCGTCTGCCGGAAAGTTGCCCCTATTACTCGGTAGTTTTGTGCAGGTGGAAATCGACGCAGGAGAATTGAAGGACGCTTACACGATTCCGCGGGCCGCCATGCGTGAAGGGCATAAAATTTGGGTGGTCGGGTCAGACAATTTGTTAAGGATCACGGATGCTGTGGTGCTGTGGCCCGAAAAAGATACGTTATTAATATCCAGTGATATAAAGCATGGAGAGCAATTGGTGGTCAGCGATCTACGCGTGGCACTGCCGGGGTTGGGAGTGGATCCTCAACCCTCGACTGCCTATCCAGAACTCGCAACTCGGTAAAGGTCTACTATGAAAAGCAACGAATACAACGACACTTCAAATGTAACCGGACTCATTGCTTGGTTTGCTCGAAATCATGTGGCTGCGAACCTGTTGATGTTGGCGATCGTGGTGGTCGGTGTCGCGGTTGCGCTCAATATTCGGCAGGAGATTTATCCGCTTTTCGAGGTGGATACCGTCGATGTCAGTATGCAATACCGGGGCGCCAGTCCAGAGGAGGTCGAGCAATCGGTTATCTTGCCGATCGAGTCAGAGCTTCGAGGTCTTGAATTGACCCGTCGCATTGAGTCTTCTGCCTCGGAAGGGAGAGCCAGCGTTTCTGTAGAAATTATGCCGGGTTTCGATCGTAATCGTGCGCTTCAGGAAGTTACCGCCGCAGTAGCGAGAATCAGTTTGTTTCCGGATGAAATCGAACCACCGCTGGTTTCACTCGGTACGAGCCGACGCCGGGGAGTAAACTATGTAGCTGTGTTTGGGGATCTGGATACCCGCACTTTGATTCAGATGGCTCACCAAGTGGAGGACGGTTTACTGGCTCAACCAGAAATTGCCTTGGTTGAGTTGAGCGGCGTACGTCGACCGGAAATCCTGATCGAAGTCCCACAGGCTCAGTTGCGGGCACACAACCTCACCCTGGGGCAGATTGCGCAAGCAATTGATCGGGCGGCGTTAGACGTACCGGCCGGTACGATGAAGACAGCGGGGGGAGACATTCTTTTAAAGACCACTGAGCGTCGTTACTTCGGCAGTGAATTTGTCGAAATTCCTATTCGTAGCAGTAGCTCGGGAGCGGAGCTTAAACTGGGAGACATCGCCAGCATCGAAGATGGGTTTGAGGAAACGAAACGCGAGTCTTACTATAATGGGCAGCAAGCCGTATCCCTTTCTATCTATGCATCTGAGAATCAACCACCAATCAAAGTAGCTGAGGCGGTTCGTCGCTATGTAGACCAGATACGTCCAACGCTGCCGCCGTCTGTCGATGTTGAAGTGAGTTACGATCGAACTGAAGATTACCGGGAACGCATCAATCTTCTTAAATATAATGGTACGATTGGTTTGTTGCTGGTGCTTTTCGCGTTGGGTCTACTACTCGAATTGCGCGTCGCTTTCTGGACTGCGATTGGAATACCCGTTTCTATACTGGGGTCGTTGATTTTATTGCCATTGATGAACGCCAGCGTGAATATGATCTCGGTGTTCGGCTTCATCGTCACGCTCGGGATCGTGGTGGATGATGCGGTCGTCGTAGGTGAGGATATTTTTCACAAGATAAGTCAAGGAATGTCGCGCATGGATGCTGCGGTAGCCGGCGTTAGAGAAATGACAATTCCGGTCATTTTTGCGGTCAGTACTAATATTATAGCCTTCCTGCCCTTGTTTTTTGTGCCCGGCGAAAGTGGACGATTCTTACACGTACTTCCCGCTGTGATCATTGCGGTTTTTGCCGTATCCCTGGTCGAGTGTTTGTTGATTCTGCCTTCCCATTTGGCGTTTTCTCGCAAGCACCCGCACACCGATTCGATCTTCAGTCGCTTTGACAGATTGCAGACCCGGTTACGAGTAAAGTTGGATTTAGCCATGGAACGTTTTTACCGGCCGATTCTGGACACCGTTATTCGATTCCGGTATATTACAGTAGCTGTGTTTGTGGCCGGGCTACTCATTGTGATCGGCTACACGTGGAGTGGCCGGGTCAACTTCACCTTTAATCCTACGATCGAAAACGACTATATTCAGGGAGAACTTGAAATGCCGACTGGGACTCCCGTCGCCCGTACCCGTGAAGTCATTTTTATGATCGAAGAGGCAGCCAAACGTGCGATCGCGAAACTGGAGGATGAGAATCCGGAATTCGTTCGCAATATCCGGGTTTCGGTAGCAGATCGCGGCAATGATAACGCGGCTAGAGTTGCCATCAAGTTGGTCCCCCAAAATTATCGAAAGGTAACCGGCGCTGGATTCGTTAATGTGTGGCGCGAAGAAGTGCCGGACATTCCCGATATGGAATCATTGTTCTTTGATTATCTGGCCGGACCAGGAGGGGAAGCCGCGATTTACATTCAGCTCTCTCACCCTGATATCGATACTTTGCGGCATGCAGCAGAGGAGTTGGGTGATATGGTAGGGAAGTATCCGGGAGTAACCGATATTCGCAAAGGATTCGGAAAGGAGATGCCACAGTTGAGCTTCGAGATAAAGCCGGCTGGACAAGCGATGGGAATTACTGCGCGCGATCTGGGCCAACAAATTCGGAACGCCTTTTACGGTGCGGAAGCGTTACGCCAACCGCGAGAGCGGGAGGAACTTCGCGTTATGGTCCGCCTCCCTGAAAAAGATCGCCGATCTTTGAGCGCTCTGGAGGGCCTCCTTATCAAAGCGCCGAATGGAACAGAGGTGCCTATCAGTCAAGCGGCAGAGATTATCGAGACGACTGCCCCGGTTCGGATCACCCGTGTGGATGGTGCCCGGGTTGTCAATGTGACTGGCAACGTCATCGCAAGTGAGACCAATGGCAATAAGGTCCTGTCTGCGTTGGAGAAAAAAGAATTACCGGAGTTGCTAAACCGCTACCCTGGATTGCGCTACACTTTTGAAGGAGAACAGCGGGACCAGCGGGAAGCAACTGGCACCTTAAGTATTGGCTTGGTGGCGTCGTTATTTGCCATCTTCGCGATTATGGCGTCCATACTACGCAGCTATGCGCAGTCATTTATTGTGCTTCTGACGATTCCCTGGGGACTGGCTGGTGCCGTGTTGGGACATATTCTACTCGGTTTTGATCTGAGTATTTACAGTGTACTGGGAATGATTGCCTTGTGTGGTATGGTAGTAAACGGAGGTTTTGTTATGGCAGTGACCCGGAACCGTTACGTAGCACGAGGTCTTACGTTGGACGAGGCGACCGTCCAATCAGCGCAGCGCCGTTTTCGTCCGATTTTACTCACGGCAGTGACCACATTTTTAGGCTTGGGGCCGATGATCTTCGAGACCAATGAACAAGCCCTTTTCCTGGTGCCGATGGCGATCTCACTGGGAGTGGGAACCTTGGCATCCTCTGTGGTGGTGCTCATTCTTGTTCCGGTGATCTTCGTTATTCTGGAGGAGATGAAGGTCTTGGGATCGAAGAAGACTGCTTCGGACGAATCTCATGCAGGAAGCTCTGGATTGGGAGATGAAGTATACCAAGCTTCGTTATCCAAGCAGTAACACAGGGTTACCCCCTAGGCTTTAATCAGGGTGTTTGGGAACAAGCACGGGTTGACCTTTTCTTACACGATAGTAATCTTCCGTTATGTTTCGCCCGTCTGCCATCACCGTTTTGTTGATCTCATTCCTGATGAGTTCGTTCGGTTATGCCGTGAATCCTAAATCCATGGCCGACATGGAAGCTGAATACGGTCCCCTGCAGGGGAAGATGGAATTGAAGGAGCATACGATCTTTATTTTTAGATCCGCCAAGCTTGAAGTACGGCGTGAAACGGGCGAGGGCCTGTTGAAAATTTTTCCAATACAAGCGGACTTGAGCGACTCAGCGCAGGTTTTTTCGCCGACCTCTTTCCGATCACTCAAACGGAAGATCGCTCGGTTGCCAGCGCATGAGCAGGTCCGCTATTGGAGATTACATAAAATCCGCCATCCGGATAGCGATGTGACGGCCGAGTTGGAATCCGCTTTGGATCTCATGGAAATGGCTCGTAAGGAATCGATAGCAACGCGGATAGAATCCACCAACCCGGAACCCTTGGAGCGGCCGGTCCGTTACCGGTCAGGTTCTTCTCAGGGGTATTCCAATTTTTATCCTACTTACGGTTCTAATTCCTTCTACCGCTACCGCCGAGCGATTCGCAAAGATACGCAGATAGAGCTTGATCGGGTTCAGCGAAAACCGCGTCCGGTAGAAAGCCTGACGTCGGCGATGAGTCTCGCGGATCGTGGGCGATCAGAGGCCCTTTCGCTTGTGAGTGGAGCCCGCTCCGCAGCACTTTCGAAAGTGAATGGAGCCAGATCCAGATCCTTGGATTAGAGGACTCCTTACCGCAGGTTTATGCTCTCCATGGTGGGCAGGTTTTATAGATTCGAGATTCTCTTTGGTGGTTTTTTATATGAGACTCGACTCTAGAGTATGATTTCCTTGTTTTGGTCTCTTTACCTTCATTTCTTCAGATATGCGCTTCTCGGCTAGTTGTATTATCCCGCTCGTAGTCTGCTTGGTACTTTTGGTCTCAAGAGTTTCAGGTAGCAAGCATGTGGGGAAACCCTTTGAACTCTTTGACGGAGACCGCGTGGTGTTTGTCGGAAATACATTTATCGAACGTGCGATTGACTATGGTTATATCGAATTGGCGCTTACGACCCAGTGGCCGGATCGAACGATTATATTCAGGAATTTGGGATGGTCGGGGGATGACGCCCGCGGTCGTTCCCGACGATTCTTTGGACCGATCGAAGACGGCTTCAATCACCTGAAGACCCATGTCGAAGAGCTGAAACCTACCGTCATCTTCGTCTCCTATGGTGCGATGGAAGCTTTCGAAGGCAAAGCCGGGCTTGAGGATTTTGAAACTCACATGAATCGCTTGCTCGATACCTTCGCCAAAACGAAGGCGCGTATCGTTTTACTCTCGACCATCCCGCAGGAGAAGCTTCCTCCACCGATGCCGGACCCTAAACAGAACAACAAGAACCTGAAGCTCTATGCCGATGCGATTGAATCGATCGCGAAAAAGCGAGGTCATCATTTTATAGACCTGTTTACGCCATTGGCTGCAGAAATGGCGGAGTCTCCAAAGCCGCTAACCGATAATGGAGTTCACTTGAATGCGGCAGGTTACCAGGCAGCCGCAGCGGGAATACTGAGGGGCATGGGAATTCCGAATACAGGAAGTGACCTTGAACTAAGCGGCCAGGGGGTGGTGTTAGACTCGACAGGCGTAGAGGTCGATAACGCGAGTGCTCTGGATGGTGGCAAGCTCTTGCTTGTAAGACTCAAAGAAAGTCGCTTGGCAGAAGGTGGCTTGAAGGTGGTAGTCCGTGACCTGTTTACTGGAGACTACACCCTGCGAATCAGCGGGCGTGAGTTGGGCCCCTTTTCCTCCAGCGAATTGTCGTCTGGTGTCCTGGTATCGCGAACCCCGTCAGACGATCAGTCTGACCTACTGCTCGAAACGATTCGAACGAAGAACGAATTTTACTTTCACAAGTGGAGGCCTCAAAACGAAACTTACCTGCGTGGGTTCAGAAAGCACGAGCAGGGACAGAATGCGGTGGAGTTAGAACAGTTCGATGCCTTTATCGAAGCCGAGGAGCAAAAAATCAACGACCTGAAGACGCCCCGTTTTTTCAATATGCAACTTCAAAGAGAGCCTAAAAACTAGTCATGCCATCTCTTACTTATTCCAAATCCCTTTTCGTAGCGTTAACCGGCTTGCTGTCATTAACAGGTCCGTTCGTTGATGGTCAGCGAGCTCTCACAGAGATACCGAATCCAGATCCTGAATACCAGCTGAGTAAGATGAAGACTGCTGAAGGCTTCGAAATCAGCTTGTTCGCCTCCGATCCGATGATTGCGAAACCCACGTCAATGGCATTTGATGCGAAGGGACGCTTGTATGTCACCTGCACTCCCATCTACCCCCATATCAAACCGGGTGTGCTTCCTTCCGATCAGGTGGTTCGTCTCGAGGACACCGATGGTGATGGTGTTGCCGATAAACGAACCGTTTTTGCGGATGGCCTTTTAATTCCGACGGCGGTCTTGCCGACGCCTGAGGGAGTCTATGTGACCAACTCGACAGAACTACTTTTCTTTGAAGACAAAGACGATGATGGGGTCGCTGATAGTCGTCGGGTTTTGTTTTCTGGCTTCGGTACTGAAGACACGCATCACATCGTTCACACCTTACGCTACGGACCGGCTGGAAGAATCTATTGGAACCAATCCATTTATACCCATTCTCATGTGGAGACGCCTTACGGATACCGCGACCTACAGGCCGGAGGTGTTTGGCAATTGCGCCCTGAGACACAGGAACTCGAAGTCTATGCGCGCGGCATGTGGAACTCCTGGGGGCTGCAGTTCGACCGGTGGGGGCAGAGTTTTCAGAGTGATGGAGCGGGATTTGAAGGCATCGGGCATTCATTTCCCGGAGCTGCTTTCGTGCAATCAGTCGGGTATGACAAATACCTCCGCAATCTGAATCCTGGTCAGCCCAAGTTCAGTGGACTGGAGATTATAGATGGGGCACATTTTCCGGATGAGTGGCAGGGGCTCATTATTACCTGTGATTTTCGCGGTAACCGAATCAGCTCATTCAGGGTCACGGATTCCAATAGCAGTTACATTTCCCAAAAACAGGAGGATCTTGTTACATCGACGCATGGAGCGTTTCGGCCGATTGATCTGCAAAATGGACCGGATGGCGCCTTGTATGTAGCAGATTGGTACAACCCCATCATTCAACACGGAGAGGTGGATTTCCGGGATGAACGCCGGGACAAAGAGCGGGGTCGGATTTGGCGCATAACGGCCAAAGATCGTCCTCTGCAAAAAGCGCCCGCGATATCTGGTGCGCCGGTTTCGAAACTGCTTGATTTCTTAAAAGCCGATGATGCGTTCACCCGTGACCATGCGAAGCGTGAATTGAAGAGCCGGGGTGCGGATACCGTGCTTCCTGCACTTGATAATTGGATCGCTCAGTTGAACCGGGGGCATAGTCATTATGAAGGTCATTTGCTGCAGGGTTTGTGGGTTTCCCAGTCTCTGGACGCCGTGAATCAGCCAGCGTTGAAAGCCTTGTTGGAATCCAAAGATTTTAAGTTTAGGGCGGCTGCGCTTCGTGTATTGGAAGAGCGTCCCGGCGAACAGCAGGGAATCGAACGCATTTTAGAGACCGCTATTGTCGATGATTCGCCGCGGGTGCGCAATGAAGCGATACAGGTTCTGCGGAAGTTGGGTGGCGAATTCGCTGCCAGGCAAGTCGTAAGGGTATTGGATTTTCCGATGGACGACGTACTCGATTTTTCATTGTGGAACGCGTTGAGGGAATTAAAATCTGCATGGTTGCCTGCGGTGGCTAAGAACCCCGATTTCTTTGGCAGTGATCCGAATTACTTAATGTTTGCGATACGGTCCGTAGACGATGCGGACGCAATCAAACCGTTGGAAACGCTTTGGCAGAAAGGTGACATTGGCAACGATGACAGCGTATCTGCGATGATTCTCTTGGCGGAACGTGGAAACTCCAAGACCTTGGGTGCAGTTTTGGAAAAGGTCGTCGAACGGGCTTCTGAAACGTCAGTCGGTATTTCTGGTGTTTTGGATGCGCTACGTTCGTCTTCAGCCGTTCGGAAGGTTGAGCCCGCTCAAGGTCGTGGTGCCGTGGTTCAGTTGGTAAATCATGATTCATCGGACGTGCAAATAGCGGCGGCCGGCCTAATCGGACAATGGAAACTGGATAGTGCGGTATCTAATCTTAAATCAGTCATTGTGGCGGAAAGTACCGGGGCTGATATTCGGTCTGCTTCGGTGTCTGCTTTGGTAGGTATAGGTTCGAGGGACGCCCGGAAGGCGTTGGTAGATATGGCGACATCTAACCTTTCGAAAGCCATTCGTATTGCCGTGGCTGCCGGTTACGCAAATGCACAGCCCAAACCTGCGGTTCCATTGGTCGTTGATCTTCTGGTGGGGCTTGAGCCTGAGGACGATGGCGTAGCCCTGGTGCAGCCGTATTTGTCAAAGACCGAACTTCCGGAATTGCTGGCCGAAGGCCTCAAAGGAAAAGAACTGAATACCGAGGTAGCTACCGCTCTACTGCGCCGGGTCAGTACTGCGTCTATCGATACGGCTGGACTACAGGCGGCGATGCAAGAGGCGGCGGGAATAGAACCGGTCGACCAGGCGCTCGATGAAGCAGAAATGCGGGCGATGGTTGAGTTCGTGGAAACTTACGGTGAGCCACATCGGGGCGAAGATGTGTATCGAAGAGACGCGCTCCTCTGCACAGTTTGTCATGCGATAGGAGGCTCTGGAGGAAGTCTGGGGCCTGACTTTACCTCGATCGGCGCCAGTGCGCCGATGGACTATCTGATTGATTCTTTGTTGCAGCCACAGAAACAAATCAAGGAAGGTTTCCACGTGGTGATGGTCACGAAAAAGGATGGTTCGGTAGTGGCAGGTAAGCTGGCTTCGCAAAACGAGAACACGATTACGTTGCAGGATGCCGCTGACCAGTTAATTGAGATTCCGAAGTCGGCGATCGCTTCGCAGGAGATCAGTCCGATCTCGCTGATGCCACCGGGGCTCACGCAAACGCTGCGCAAGGACGAGTTTGCGGACTTAATCAAATTCATGTCTCTCCTTGGGAAAGAAGGAGACTTTAAGGTGACGGCCAACCGTTACGTGCGGACCTTCCGATACCTGGATGATAAGGATGGGGATAGCGGCTATGCCGACTTGGTGCGTCATAAACCCATGGTGCACGTGACATCCGGGGATCCTCAATTGATCTGGCTACCAACCTATTCAAAAACGAACGGAGTGGTTCCGCTCGACGAGCTTCCGGCTTTGCGACGCCAGGGTAGGGAAACCTATAACTACCTTCAGTTTCAATTGGATGCCAAGTCTCCTGGAGACACGATACTGCAGTTCAACGATCCGGAAGGTCTCGTGGTTTTTGTCGGTGAGGAGGAGGTGGAAGTTATCAATAAAGATACGCTTATCAGTTTGAAGCCGGGGATAAATATTATCACGGTGGCGGCCCATACCTGGAAACGAAAAGATCGCACGCTTCGTATTGAAGTACTGGATGCGCCCTCTAACGCTGCTCAGGTTCAAGTGGTTTATGGCAAGTAACTACACCATTTCTGGTGCTAGGGAGGCTGTTCTAAGCAAAACTCTGATTCAATCGAAGAATCGGCGGTTCAAGGTCAATTTTCGCGTTGTCTTGGCCTTCATGGGGTTAATGTCGTCTTTCGCAGTGTGCTCGCATTCTCTGGGCGCAGAAGAAGTTCGGCGCTTAGATGGCTACAAGGGAATCTGGTTTACTTTAGGGCAATACTACGGTGCCGGTAAAGGTGATGAACCCTATGCCGAGAGGTCCAAAGAGCCTGTCTTTCCTTATGGGGATAAATATTCGGGAGGTCTCGGAACCTATACGGCGAAGCACACCCCTTTGGCGGTGTTTTGTAGGACGGTAAACAAGACCTTTTTCGTTTACGGCGGGACGACGGGTGCAGGCCAACGTCACCTGCTTTGTATGGTATCATTTTATGATCACGAGAAAAACCGGGTGCCCAAACCGGTGGTAGTACACGACAAAGAAGGGGTTGATGATCCTCATGACAATCCCAGCCTGGCGGTCGATGCCGATGGGTATATCTGGGTGTTTGTCAGTGGAAGGGGTCGAGCACGGCCGGGGTTCAAATACCGTAGTTTGCGACCGTATAGCATCGATGGCTTTGAACTCATTTCTGAGGAGGAGATGACTTACCCACAGCCGCATGCCTATGACGGGGGTGCATTTCTGCATTTATTTACCAAATACACCGGAGTGCGGGAATTGTACTGGGAAAGGAGTCTCGATGGAGAAACATGGACCGGCGATCAGAAGCTCGCAGGCATCCGGGAACCGGGGCTTAGTCGTGGCGGGCACTACCAGACAAGTGCGACGATCGGGAACAAGACCGGAACGTTTTTCAATCGACATCCCGATGGTGACGTCGATCTCCGCACAGATCTTTACTATGGGCAGACGTCCGACTTGGGTGAAACGTGGACCACAGTGGATGGTCAATTGTTGGAGACGCCCTTGACGCAAGTTGATAGCCCGGCGCGAGTCATAGACTATGCATCACAGGGACTGAATGTGTATTTGAAAGATATGGACTTTGATAGTGAAGGGCGACCAGTCCTGTTGTACGTGACTTCCCCCGGACACGAGCCTGGGCCGCCCAATGATCCGCGTCACTTTCGTATCACCCGATGGAACGGTGAGGATTGGCGTACGTCCACCATAAGCGAAACGGACCACAACTACGACATGGGTAGTCTTTACCTGGGGCCTGATTTGTGGGTGGTCGTGGTCCCTTCAGCCACTGGTCCACAACCCTATCAGGGCGGGGGCGAAATGATGATGTGGGAAAGTTCTGATAGCGGTAGAACGTGGTCGAGAAAGACACAGATCACTCGGGATAGTACTCGGAACCACAATTATGCCCGCCGTCCTCTAAACTATGAAGACCCCTTCTTTTCATTTTGGGCGGACGGTGATCCGTCAAAACCAAGTCCGAGTCACCTGTATTTCTGCGATTCTACGGGAAAACAGGTGTGGAAATTGCCCTATGCCATGAGTGCTGAGTGGGCCGAGCCGGAGCGGGTGAATCGGTACGGCAATTAATGGATCAGCGTTGGAGTCGTTATTGTGAAATGCGCTTTGAGAGGGTGGTTCCGCGATCAGCGTCGTGGACTCCAGACAGGGTCGATCATTTCACCGTTCATCGACTTCCAGGCTGCAAGCATCTCCTTGAATTTCCTGGGTTCTGATTGAGCGAGGTTGTTTGATTCGCTGACGTCATTGGCGAGGTTGTAGAGTTCCCAGTCATCACCCTGACCTCTCGATGGATTACGCAGCAGTTTCCAGTCACCTATGCGAATCGCGGTCTTACGATCAATACGCCAAAATAGCGTTTCGTGGGGTCGGCCCTTATTGTCGCCTGTGAGGAAAGGAATGAGATTCACACCGTCGATCTGTTTTCGACTATCGAGTTCGGCATCTGCGATAGCGGCAGCGGTCGCGAATATGTCGAGTGAAATGACGGGATTCTTATAGACCTTTCCGGCGGGAAGTGTGCCTTTCCATTGCGCTAGAAAAGGAACCCGGGTACCGCCTTCGTATACGCTGCCTTTGCCATCGCGCAAGGGTAGGTTGCTGGAGGTAAGTTCCCGGGTGGGCCCCCCGTTGTCACTGATGAAGAAGATGAGCGTATTTTCTTCGAGACCTTCTTTGCGCAGTTTGTTCAGGATCGAGCCGACGCTGTCGTCGAGGTTGGATAACATAGCTGCGAAGATGCGACGTTGCAGGTCCTCGATGTGAGAAAACTTTTTCATGTAAGGATCAGCTCCCTGCATGGGACTGTGTACCGCATTGTAGGGTACATATAGAAAGAAGGGCTTGTCGGCATGCCGGTCTATAAAGGAAACAGCTTCGCGTGTGAAAGCGTCTGTCAGATATTCATCTTCCTCCACGGGTTGGCCGTCCTTGTAAATCGGGTTGTCCGCATCGTAGTCTGGTTCGGTGTTTCCCATATGGGTCGTATAAATCAGCCTTTGATCTTCGGAAACCCAACGACCTTCGCCTCCGCCGGGAAGCACTTTGCGACGAAGCCAGGTGGTCGTCGAATCGGTGTACGGTTGGGGTACGAAATAGTGTCCTTCATGGAGGAAACCGAAGAACTCATCAAAACCACGACGGATGGGATTGTATTTGGCGGTGCCGCCGAGGTGCCATTTGCCAAACATACCCGTTACATAGCCGGAGTTTACCAAGACATCGGCGATGGTGGTTTCGCTTACTGGAAGCCCGGCGTCGGGATCTTCGTTTTGTGACCCGATAGGATTAAACTCATAGCCAAAGCGGGTTTGGTAGCGCCCGGTCATCAGGCCTGCCCGGGAAGCGCTGCAGAAGGCCGCGGTTACGTAACCCTGGGTAAAGCGCACGCCCTGTTCTGCCAGTGAATCGATATGGGGGGTGGGGATTTCCGGATTTCCCTGACAACCCAGTTCTCCATAACCCAGATCATCGGCTACGAGTAGCACGATGTTGGGGAGTTTTTCCGCATTCAGGCGAAACGTGGAGATCAGGAGCAGGCTAGTGAAGAGTCCAAAACGGAGCATAGCTGAATATCGCATAACGCTAGTGACGGCGGAAGCCGAAGATTCCACCAAAATGATAAGGGTTGAGATTGAGATTACTTGAACCGTGGGTCGTCGGGATTCCCTCCGCTCAAGACGTAAGCGACCAGGTCATAGATTTCTTCCTTTTCCAAACGACCGAGTAACATCGGAGGCATTGGTGAAATCGAAGACGGGCCGATACTCTTTACGAGCTTGCGGTCAACTGAAGTTCGCTGATTGGGATTTGTCAGGTCAGTGTTAATCTGAACGACGTCTTTGTTGAGGTTTACAATGACACCGTGAACCGTAGTACCGTCGAGCATGACCGCTTCGGCGGGGACAAATTGTTCATTGATCTCTTTTGAGGGATTTATGATCTGGTCGAGAAAATCACGGGGCGAGTAACGGCCACCCGCTCCGGTTAGATCGGGTCCGGTGTTGCCACCTTCATTCTTAAATCGGTGGCAAGCGAAGCACGCGGTCGCCGCAAACATCTTTCTTCCCTGGCCGAAATCTCGGTCTTTCATATGATCTCCTGCATCGGCCAGCTCATCGAGGGTCCAGTTGGTGAAGTTGGTTCGCCCGTCCAAAGCGGACATGGCGGCTTCAAGCGACGATTTAACTTCCGGTTTTCTAGCGAGTATTTCTGCCAGGTCTTTTTTCTCCCGGGCGGTCAGCGTGGTCTCGGCATCTTTGCGAATATTCTCAATAAAGATGACAAAGCTCGCTCCACCCCGGTAGTTGGCGGCCTTCAAGAACCATTCGAAGTAGGTCGTGCGGAGAGCATTGGTCCAACCATTTGTGAGTAACCGGAGTGAACGGGCATATTCCAACTGTTCCTCCTGCGTAGTGGCTTGTTTCAAAAGGGCGATTCCTTTCGTTGCGGTACTCGGCGCTTGCAAGTAAGCAAGGACTTCAATGATCAAACGATTGGCTTCTTGAGTGTCCGCTGGAAACTGCGCATCCAGTTGGGCTACAATTTCGTCTGATACAGCGGATTCGGCGCCTCGGAATCTATTGAGGGCTACTTGGTAGGTCCGAACCAGTGCCAGGCGATCTGTCTCTTTCAGCGAATCATAGTTAATATCCGCAAGGGCTGAAAGGATCTTCGTTCCGAGAGCTGTGTCCATCGGTGGGTCCGTATCTTTTCTGTGAAACGGGTCGATACCTTCCGTGCGGGTGAGTGCCAATAACGCCTGTATTTTCTTTTCAGGGGCTTTCTCGCTAAAAGCCTTGGAACTCCAGTTTTCTGACGGTTGGCTCTCTACTGCGATTCTGGCTGCGTTGCGAATAAATGGATCTTTGTGGTCTAGATATCGCCAGGCCAGTTTCACGGCTTTCGAGCTTACGACACCGTGATAGGCTTCCAGCTTCTTCCGAAGGTCGCGGTCCCTCTTATTGCCGGTTTTCGCATTCACAGGCGCTGTGCTTTCATCGCCGGTATAGCTTACCCGGTACAATCCGGACTGGACCTTGCGACCACCGATTGCGAAATACATCGCTCCGTCGTCCGGATGAATGACCATGTCCGTTAGAGGAAGCGGAACACCCGAAATAAAATCCTCCTTTTCTCCAGTATAACTGGAACCTTCGGGGCGGAGATTGACCGAGTAGAGCTTACCCCAGCTCCAGTCCATGATGAAAAATGCCTTTTGGTATTTTGCAGGAAACCGGGCACCGTAGCCGAAAATAACTCCAGTGGGTGATCCGGGACCGATATTCACGGTGGCAGGAACGCTGTCGGCATACCACTCAGCCCATTTACCCGTTCCGTTTCTCCAGCCATAGTCGGAGCCACTGACGACGTGGTTGACCCGTGTAGGACGATACCAGGGTGTATTAAAATCATACTCCATGTCGGCATCGTAGGTGAACAACTCGCCGTCTGCGTTGAAGTCCGCATCGAATATATTGCGGTAGCCCATGGAATAATTCTCCCAATGCTTACCATCGGGGGACACCTTGTAAATGATGCCGGCAGGTGCCAGGCGCGAACGGTTGTGGCCACGACCGTCAGGCATGCGCGGGAGCAGGTGATCTTCACCAAAGTTCGGATTGGGACGGGAGATGTCTACATCGGTGGGCTCAGAGTTGTTGCCGCAGATGAGAAATAATGATTTTCCATCAGGTGACAGTTTGACGGCATGGACTCCGTGGTCGCCTCTGGATGGGATTTGGCGGAGTAGCTCAACGTGATCCAGCATATCGTCACCGTCGGTATCGGTAATGCGGTAAAGGCCGGAGTTGGTGCTGTCCTCGTAGTCGTTGACGCCGACGTAGAGAGAATCGAAGGCCCACTGCATTCCGTTGACGGCGCGAATATTCACCGGAATTTTTTCGACCGAATCCGGATCCAGTGCTTCGCCGGGAGCCGGCGCTGGAAAGCGGTAGAGACTGCCATATTGATCGCTGGCGATGATACGGTTTTTACCATCCAATCCCAGATTGACCCAAGAACCCTGAGAATCCCCGGGAACGGAGTAGAGTAGTTCCACCTTGAATCCATCAGGCACTAGAATGTCTTCGATCGGTGTCGCCCGGTTCTCATTGATCGTAAGTCCTTCTCGCAGTTCGACTTTGGCTGCGAGGGCCTCTTCAATTGCTTTGGGTCCATCAGCGGCTTTGAGAGTTTTGACCTCCACATCTTTCACAAAGATGGTCATGTCCGGCCCGCGGTGTAGTTGAAAACCGATGGCACCGGACTTGGATCGGCTGGCATCGCGATCGGTTACGTCCACGGTGACAATTCCGTTGATTTTGTGGATGCTGCGACCTCCCACAGCAATGATTTCGTAGTCATTCCATTCGGCGAGGTCGAAGTTGGGTTCGAGAGGCAGCTTATCGGTTACCTTGGGTGTGGTCTTTCCTTTGTCGTTTAGTTTTTTAGGAACGACTACTTTCTGCCCGCGTTGAGCCACGATTCCCCGACCTGTTTTCTCACTGTAATACATACCCTGGTATTCCAGCTTTGGGTGAATATCCATCTGGGGGCCGGAGAGTCCGTAAGGAACGTCTGCAAGGGGTTGCGCCCGATACATGATGCCGGAGTTGCTTTCACCGAGCATTTTGAGTTTCGCCTTCAGGTGAAAGTTCGTAACTTTGACATTCTTGTGGATCAGGAAGCTATTTGCTTCCAGAGGATTGCCGACCGTGGTTCCAACAATTTGACCGTCTTCAACCTTCCAGAGCTTTGAGCTTCCTTCCCAACCACTGAGGTTCTTTCCGTTAAAAAGTGACTTGAAGTCGGATTGGCCATAAAGAGAGGCTGAACAGAGGAGGACGAACGCTCCCAGGGTGGCAACGATCCATCTGGGCAGGGACCGGGTTACGAAGACTTTATCAGACATAATAGAGTTTTATTAGGGTATTGTAAGACGAATGGGCTGTACAAAATCTTGCCCATGACGATCTACTGTTGATTGACGAAAAACGGGTCCTAGGCAAGCCGGTTTATGGCGGACCGTCAGTTCGTTTACTTCCACATTGGTATGCTTGCGGAACTCTTAGTACACTTGCGGAACGATGACCTCATTCGGCACTTCATGTCGCCGGTAACCTTCCTGTCGGTCCCGGGGGGGGAGTTGGATATCTTCCCGCTCAACCGCCTCATAGGGTACCATACTGAGCAGGTGATGGATGCAGTTGAGCCTGGCTTTCTTTTTGTTGTCGGCAGGGACCACCCACCACGGGCATTTTTCGGTGTGAGTTCGACGGAACATCTCCTCTTTCGCCTTGGTGTATTGTTCCCAGCGGATACGGGACTGGAGATCCATGGGGCTGAGTTTCCAGCGCTTTAGAGGATCATGAATCCGGGCGTGAAACCGGTAGATCTGCTCCTTATCTGAAAGTGAAATCCAGTATTTGATCAGTTGAATACCTGAGCCGATGAGCATGTCCTCGAACAAGTTTACCGTTCGAAAATACTCTTCCAACTCCTCCTCGGTGCAAAAGCCCATGACTCGTTCGACTCCTGATCGGTTGTACCAGCTTCTATCGAAGAGTACGATTTCCCCTGCTGCAGGCAGGTGTTGTGCGTATCGCTGGAAGTACCATTGTGTTTTTTCCCGGTCACTGGGAACCGGGAGAGCGGCTACCCGGCAGACCCGGGGATTAAGTCGTTGGGTGACTCGGGATATCACGCCACCTTTGCCGGCGGAGTCCCGTCCCTCGAAGACAACCACGATCTTTTTTCCTTCGCTTACTACCCAGTCCTGAAGCTTTACCAGTTCGATTTGGAGACGGTGAAGCTCCTTGAGATATAGCCTTCGAAAAGAGCGGATTTCCTCCTCCGATTTTCCTTCCTCGCTCGAATCCTCATAGGGATCCATTGCCGACAATTCCAGTTCTTCATCGAGGTGATCGATGAACTCATCTTTGACGCGCTCAAGAAAATCAGAATCGATCTTGTATGGATTTTTTCCGGAATCGGGGTGTTTCATGAGGGGAGGATAGACAAAAATCATTCACGGTTCAAATGCGCGGGGTCGATTTTTTAAACCCCACCCAATTATTCGGGCACCAAAATGTCACAGCGACTGAAGGCCCGTCCTGGCTCGCCCAGGGCAGAAGAGAGCCTTGGTAATACGAGTTGCATCGTGTCCTTGAGTGTCCACGGGGGATTGATGACGATCATGCCGGATGCAGTCATTCCGATTTCGTCAGAGTCCGGATGCATGCCCAGTTCGAATCGTTGGATGTCTTTGAGCCCGCTGTTGAGAAAACGGTTTTCCAGGTGATTAATTCTTTCCCGATCCACGACGGGGTACCAGAGCGCGTAGATCCCGTTTGAAAACCGCTTACAGGCGTGTCTTATGGAGTTAAAGACCGTTTCGTAGTCGGTCTTGATTTCGTAAGGGGGGTCCATCAGGATAAGGCCTCGCCTGGCTCCCGGGGGAACCTGCGAGATCAACCCCTTGAATCCGTCTGTCTGGCGTGTCTGGATACGGGGATCATTACGGGTGAGTTCATCGAGCTGGCTAAAGTCCCTCGGGTGTAATTCGTAGAAAAAAGCTCTGTCCTGAGGTCGCAGAAAATGGTGGGCGATCATGGGGGATCCCGGATAAAGCGAGTCCGTACGGGAGGCCCGATGGTGTTCGACTACTTGGAAGTAGGGGGCTAGCTCAGGCCAGTCGTCTTTTCTTAGCTTCTCAAAACCGGCTTTCGCTTCGTTCAGCTTTGCCGCGTGTTCTGATTGGAGATCGTAGAGACCGGCTCCAGCATGGGTATCGATATACGCAAACGGAGTTGGTTTCTTGCAGAGGTATTGCAGGATTTCTATCAACACGATGTGTTTCAATACATCGGCAAAATTTCCTGCGTGGAATGAGTGACGGTAGCTTAACAAGGTTTCTCTCTACTTTCGTATGAGGTAAACGATGCTAGCAAGCATGGATATCAATCAGGAAGTTATCCGATTGGTACGGAGGGTATCTGGATTTAGCCAAAGAAGGCCGTCGTGGCTAGCAGTAAACTGGCCAGCATGCCAATCAGAGCTTCTTTAAAGACACGGGAGGTGTTTTGGATCGCTTTGCTCATGGGGTAGCAGAGAAGGGGGTTGATTGAATGGTTATGGGTCGGATTGTTTAACGCGAGTGGGTGCAGGCGGATCCAGGTCAAGGGTCACTTGGGGTGGCATTCTAGTGGCCTTCGGAGTCTGAATCTTGGGGTGCTTACAAACTCGTTTTAGATAGTTTACTGACGTCGCGTTTTTTCCAAACATTATTTATTCACAATGCAATTTTTTTTTTGCGCCGGGCACCGGGCTGCTCAGTCGCAGGGCTTGAGGGCGCCATGGGCTACGACCTGGCAATCCTCGGGTTCAGCCCGTTAATGTCGGAACCGCGGTTTTATTTGGCAAAGCGTCTCAGGATTAATGGAACGCCAAATAAAACGAAGGCGGTAACGATTCCCAGCACGATGAAACCGATCTCGATGGTTTTCTCTCTTGCTGAATCGACGAGTCCGATCGGTGAAAGGAGAATGTAGACGAGTACCATCGTGACGGTTGCTAGGATGGAGACGGTTTTGAAGTGTTTCCAAGGGGTGATATCTACGCCATCGATGCCGGACGTATCGAGCTCTGGTTTGGTTACCGGGAATAACATTCCCAGCACGAGTGCAAGGCCGGTGAAGCAGACGAAGAGAATCGCCATGTAGTGGAGGTAGTGAAGCTCGGGCTGAATGAAGAACATCAAACTACCGTAGACGATAAGAAAGCAAACCAGGCAACTGTTCGCGATGAGGGGTGAGACCTTTTTCGAGAAATATCCCAGGAGCATGACCATGAAAATGGGAGCCCCAAACAGACTATCCACTTTTACCATGAAGGTGAAAATACCGTCAGGGAAATACATGATGAATGGAGCGATCACCATCGTCGCCAATGCCATGAGTATGCCGAAGCGTTTACTGCGTTGGATTACCTGATTGTCGGTCAGGTCTTTTCCGAAGATGGGTTTATAGACGTCGAGGGCGAAGATCGTCACCGAACTGTTTAGAACAGAATTGAAGGTACTGAGAACCGCTCCAAAGATGACTGCTGCGAAGAATCCGACGAACACACTGGGCATGATATCGCGGATCAGGGTGGGGTAGACAAAATCGTTGTTTTCGAAGTTGTTCGGGCCGTAGAGGTGGTACGCGATAACACCGGGGAACGCGATATAGCAGATATTGATGATCTTGAAGAAGGCTGCGATCATCACCCCTTTCTGTCCCTCTTTGAGGCTGCGAGCCCCCAGAGTTCTTTGGATGATAAATTGGTTGGTGCTCCAGAAAAACAGGTTGTGAATGAGCATACCTGTGAAAAGGACGGAGAAAGGGATGCCGTCCGTCACGTCACCCACCGCATCCAGGATCTCGGTATTCTTGGTCAGTATCGTTTGAAAGCCTTCGAGCAAATTATTCTCACCCACCTTGTAAATGCCGATAAAAAAGACCATCGCCCCGCCGATAAGCAGTCCAATACCATTGAGAGTGTCGGATATGGCGACTCCTTTTAAGCCGCCGAAGAGGGCATAGATACTGCCGATGATTCCTAGCGACCATACCAGAATCCAGATGGCAGCCTGGTTACTCAGTCCGAAACCACCCGAGATATCAAAGAGCAGGTTGATCGCGATCGAACCACCGTAGAGTGCTACGGGCATGCCGCTAACGATATAGGAAAATAGAAAGAGCACGGCGACCAGTCGGCGGGTCGATTTGCTGAATCGGTTTTCCAGAAACTCCGGTATGGTGGTGAACCCGCCACGCAGGAAGGTGGGGAGTAGGACTGCGCTGAAATAAATCAGCGGGGGGATGACCGTGACCGTCCAGGCAATGGGAGATAGGTTGCCCCCGTAGACGTTTGCGGTCATGCCGGTGAAGTTCGCCGCACTCAGATTGGTCAGCATCAGCGAGCCTGCAATGACCCAACCGTTGAGACTGTTTCCTGCCAGAAAGTAACCCTTGGTGGAATGCAGGTTGTCGTTGTGAGTTCGCAGGTAGGTGATCAGGCCGACGAGGCTCGTGAAGAAGAGAAATGAAATAAAGGTACCCATGGGATAAGCAGGAAGGTTGAAGACAGAATTGGGAATAGAGAAGCCCCTTTTATCGAGAGCTCACATTACGGTCTCATGATGGGTTCACGCTTGCGCTTGATTCACAGGTGTCCTACCAGTGTGATTTTCAACTCGAACCGCACGCAGTCTCTATGATCTACACCGTTTCATTCACCTTTAAGGAAGGGGCTGATGATTCTCAGGAACTGAAGCAGGCGTATCGTTTTTTTGGGGACTTGAAAGATCGGGGGCTCATCGAAGGCTGTCGCATCTTAAAAGATCAGAAAAACGCCTCCGACTCGGGGGGAGGCAGGTATCTGGCGTTGGTTGAGTTTCGGGACACTGAAGCACTCGGATTCGGCATGAAAGCTGTCGCCGCTATCGGGTATCAGGCCGGGCTTCATGGAGCGATGATCGCTTCGGTCGATGAATTCTCGGTCGGGTTCTGGGACACCATCGAAGAGCTTTGAAGAGCCTGCGGTTTCGAATATGAGCATACGGATTGCAGAGGTAGGGGATTTGTCGGAGTTGGTGGCCATCTACAATCAGGCTATAGAAGCAGGTAATGCCACAGCGGATACGGAAGCGGCGACGATCGATTCCCGTCTGGCTTGGTTCGATTCCCATGATCGTGAGAAGCACCCGATTTACGTGTATGAGCAAGTGGGCTGTGTAGTCGGTTGGTGCAGTTTGAGTCCTTATCGCCCGGGTAGAACGGCCCTTCGATTCACCGCCGAGCTCAGTTACTATGTTTCGAAGGATTTCAGGAAACAGGGCATCGCCTCTGCTTTGATCCGTTATGCGATGAATGACTGCGATCGCTTGGGGATCAAAACACTGTTCGGGATTCTGTTGGATACCAATGAGCCCAGCGTGAGACTGTTAAGGCGTTTCGGTTTTGAAACGTGGGGACACCTTCCCGGGGTCGCAGACTTCGACGGGAATGAGTGTGGCCACCTGTATCTGGGGAAACGGATCTGCTCGTAGTCGAGCTACTTGATCGATCAAACCCTGGAAAGGGGCCGTAATCGATTTTACCTCACTCCAGCCACCCGCCCAGTTGCGGAGTCGCGTCCTGGGTCACTTCCTTAAACCAGTCCTGGATCTGCTGATGCATGGCGGCGGCTTTGTCAGGGTGCTGGTCTTTCAGGCTGATCTGCTCTCCCGGATCCGATTCGAGGTGGTACAATTCGAGTTGCGGATTTTCAAAGGTTCCCGGTCTCGCATCCGGGTGCTGGACTACCAGTTTCCAAGGTCCGTCGCGCAGGGCTTCGGATCGCTTGCCACTATTGGATAAGGAGGCCCAATACAGTGGACGCTTCGGTAGTGATTCTTGCCGGAACAGCACTGGAGAAAAGTCGCGGCCATCAAGCATCGGTGTATCGTAGTCGACCTTGGCCAGCGAGAGCAAGGTGGGCATCACGTCGAGCGTGATGAGCAATTCGCTCGAGGTCGTTCCTCCAGGAATTTTCCCTGGCCACCAGGCGATTGCCGGCACGCGGTGACCTCCTTCGTAGACGGTTCCTTTCAATCCACGAAACATGGGACTGCTACTCGGCCCTTCCGGCGTACCGCCATTGTCCGAAAAAAACAGGATCAAGGTGTTTTTGTCGATACCAAGGTCCGCGAGCGTTTTTCGCAGCATACCGACACCTTCATCGATTGGTAGGGTCATGCCTTTCAGTTTTTCGATCCGTTCCTCCTCGCTGTGCTCTCTCCAATTCCAGCGAGTCCAGGCCTCTTCAGTCCGCCGCACCGGATCGCCGCGTACCTGGATCGGATTGTGGATCGCAAGGTGGGAAATGTACAGGCAGAAAGGCGCCTCACCCTTTCCGTGACGACGGACAAACTCGTCTGCGTAACGATTGATCAAGTCAGTCGCATAGCCCGCTTCCTGCGTCCTCGTTTTTCCGTGCCACCAGTCGTGTTTATTGTGATCGCCGACGTGGCTGACGAAATCGATATTGCCGCTGTGATAGCCGACGAACTCATCGAAGCCGTGTTCTTCTGGATGATAGTCGGGAGAGTTTTCCGGGTAGCCCTGGTGCCACTTGCCAACAATGCCGGTTCGATAACCGGCGGCCTTTAACAGTTCGGCAAATGTCGTTTCTTCCGGTTGCAGCCCCTTGCGGTGTTCGGGGTGATCGCTATACGGATGAATCACCGCTTCAATCCCCGCCCGTTGTTGGTAACGTCCGGTCAGCAGTCCCGTGCGAGTCGGCGAACAAACGGTCCCGGACGAATGAAAATCGGTGAACCGGATTCCCTGTGCAGCCAACCGGTCAATCTCCGGTGTCTTGAAATAAGGATTCCCAAAAGAGCTCAACCCCGCATAGCCCATATCATCGACCATGATGACTATGAAGTTTGGCCGCTCAGTTTCGGAAAACGCCAAGGGCAATGAGAAGAAGAGGAATGAAAGGCAGAGGGTAATAGGATCGTTTTTCATAGAATTTAACTCGGCGATAAATTACCGATTTGAGAGGTCTCCTCAATTTAATTCGCGTTCATTTGTGAACGTTTCTGGCTACTTTTTCCCGATGCTTTCGGTTTATCCCCCGCGAAGATCAATCATTTTCAGTTATGCGCTTACCTCAATCTCGGGACACCCAACTACGATGAGTCGGTTGGCTGGGGGTATACAATAACTCTGAGCAGGGTAGAGCGCCTTACCGTAAGCAGTTAAAAAAGCTAAACTACTAAGCCCTGTCCCAATTTTGTATTCCAGCTGCAGTTCGTCCTGAACTCCCAGGCAATCGGTTGCGACTACAATTGATCCAGCGGGCTGGGCACCCCAATCCCCGGCTTCGCCATCACGTGGGTGTAGATC
>CAYGQM010000070.1:0-36326 GCA_964352065.1 uncultured Opitutaceae bacterium | reverse complement strand
CGTGGCCACTCTGGAACCCTATTTCGAATTTATGGGCCGCTCCGGAGAATCGAGCATCCCGCTTTACCGTGGCTTCGGTCGGGAAGAAGAAACCTTGCGTTATGAGCAACCGGTTCTGGTGCGAGTGAACACCCGGGATCAGGATGAACTCGTCGGCGGGTTTCCCAAGACAGCGGAAGGACTTTTTGAATACGATGCGATAATCCTCGACGATCTGGAGGCTGAGTTTTTTACCTTCGAGCAACAAAACTTGCTGAGGCGTTTCGCCAGCGAACGCGGAGGCGGCCTACTCGTTCTCGGCGGAGCCGATTCCCTCGATAATGGACAATATGCAGAGACACCCCTTGCCAGTGCACTCCCCGTTTACCTCGATCGAAAGCCGGCGATACTGCCGGGCACCGATTTGCAATGGGAACTCACCCGCGAGGGTTGGGTGGAACCGTGGGTAAGAGTCCGCTCGATCGAGTCAGAAGAACGGCAACGACTAAACGCCATGCCTCCTTTCAAGGTACTGAATCCTTTGAGTGGTCTCAAACCAGGGGCCCAGGTGCTCGCCGAGGCCGTTGACCGCTCCGGCAATCGCTACCCGGGACTGGTTGCTCAGCAATTCGGCTCCGGTCGTGTCGCTGCTCTGGCACTGGGCGATCTGTGGCGGTGGGGTATGAAAGGGGCCGAGGAGCAGGTCGACCTCGCCCGTTTCTGGCGGCAGCTCGCCCGCTGGCTGGTCACAGATAATCTAAACCAGGTGGAGCTGGATACGAAGAAGGTCGGCGAAACGATGCAGATAAGAGTGATCGCTCGTGACAAAGCTTACCTCCCGATCGATCTGGCTCAGGCGCGGGTCACGATTAAGCGGGTTTCCAAGATCGTGACTGAAGACTCGGAAGAGTCTGGATTCGAAGAGGTCACGGTGATGGCTGACCCGGTATCCGACATTTCAGGGCAGTTTACGACCGGGTTTCTGGCCCGCGATGCGGGCGCCTACCTCGCGACTGTTGAAGTTACCGATGCGGACGGAGCGGTCGTTGGAACCGCTGAGTCGGGCTGGGTGCTCGATCCTGCAGCCGAGGAGTTTCGTTCGCTCGAACCCAACCGGACGCTTTTGGAAAACATCGCCCAAAAAACCGGCGGGCAGGTATTGGGTTACTCACAGCTGAATCAATTAGCGGACCTGTTATCGCGCAATCCGGCACCACTGACCGAGACCTGGTCCGCCCCGCTTTGGCACAAGAGCTGGTGGTTCCTTGCCATTCTCACCTGCTTCCTCCTCGAGTGGGGCGTAAGACGATTGCGGGGCCTTCCATGAAGATCTGGATCCCTTTACTCCTTGGCATGATCGCGGCCCACATCGGGATGGCGGCAACCGATCACGATGTGTTGGTGATCGTAGGGGCCCCCGGAGAGGAAATTTATGCCCAGGGCTTCGAAGCAGCTGCTCAAGCCTGGGAAGAAGCGGGAGATGCGACAAACGCCACGGTCAGTTTTATCGGTCGCGAAGAAGATTCATCCGGAGTGCCTAAGGAAAATATCCGTGCCTGGATCCAGGATTTGGATATCACCGCCGCAGCTCCGGCCTGGATCGTCTATATCGGACACGGCACGTATAACCGACGCGATGCCTTTCTCAACCTGAAGGGCCCCGACATTACAGCCAAGGAACTGGCGGAGTGGATGCCGACCATGGACCGTACGCTCATTTTCATTCATGGGGGCTCGGCCAGCAGTCCATTTATAAACACCCTGTCCGCGCCGAACCGTATCATTATCACGGGTACCCGAAACCCTGATGAGATCAATTACACCCGCTTTGGTGAATTTTTCGCCAATGTGCTCGCCCTGTCCGACGGTGATATCGACCAGGACGGACAGACTTCCCTTCTCGAGGCCTTCCTCAGCACCGCCAACCGGGTGGAATCGTTTTATAAAGAAGCCGGTCGCCTGTCCTCCGAACACGCGTTGATCGACGACAACGGCGACCAGTTTGGCACCCCACCCGATTGGTTTCGCGGCGTCCGTGTCACCAAACAGTCCAAAGACGGCAAAGAACCGGACGGCTTCCGCGCCCACCAAATAGCTCTGATCCCGTCCGCACAGGAGAAACTTCTCACCCCCAAACAAAGGGCGGAACGCGATGCCCTTGAAGGCGAGATAGAAGCCCTCCGCAAGCGGAAATCCTCTCTCGATGAAACTGTTTACTACGAAATGCTCGAAGCCATCCTTGGAAAACTCTCAGACATCTACTTTCCCAAAGATGAGAACGGAAATCTGATAGAACCAATCTTCGAAGCGGATGAGTCGTAAGGGAGCGGTCGGATAAAATGCAGCGACATTGGAAAAAGCACTCCCGCATCTGAGTTAATCGATAGGTCCACTTTCGTCTCAGGATAGTCGAAGATGTCCAGGCACCGTTCTTCAAAGAGGAGCGAGTTGAATATACGAAAGTCTGACAATAGCGGGAGTATCAATTTTGAAGAACTTTTTATCTATTGATCAATCATGTGGGTGCGGCATCCAATCAGTGACAATGCCTTTCGCATTTCTTTCAGCTTCCAACTGATGCCAATCGATAACTCCTACGCGATTGGCCCAAGCGGTGTATTTTGTTAGGAGTTCATCGCGCTTAACCGAAAGTTCAGTCGATAAGTCATTCAACTCGCAACGATCCTCCTCCATATCGTATAGCTCCCAATCCTTTCGATCCCATCGTTTAACCAGCTTCCATTTATCCTCCCGGAATGCACAATTCCCTTCATGCTCCCAGGCTAATGGAGGGCGCTCGGCATGATCTGACTCAAACGTATCCTTCAAACTACTTCCCTCACAGGGGAGGATAGACAAGCCGTCACGCTCCTTCGGCCAATCAACGTCTGCCACATCTACTATCGTGGCCATGATATCCATCAACTGACCCGTTTGATGCCGTAACTTCCCCTGAGCCGAAACGCCATTGGGCCAATGAACGATTAAGGGTGTCGCAATACCACCTTCATGCACAAAGTGCTTATACTCGCGAAAGGGCGTATTGGAAAGATTTGCCCAGGCAACCCCATAACTTTGAAACGTCGTCTCGTCGCCCGGTAGAATTGTTGGATCATTTCCATGCTTCATCAAACGCCCGTCCCTGGTATGCGTTCTGGACGTAAGCGGTTTGGCACGACCTTCTCCTGCTGGTTTATCGTAGGGGTAGAACGTTTCGAATACCTCTTCCGCACAGGCACCATTGTCGGATAGAAAAAAAACCAACGTATTGTCCAACTGCCCCAGATTCTCAAGAGCATCCAATACCCTACCAATCCCTCGATCCATTGATTCCACTTGGGCGGCATATACTTCCATACGCCGTTGTTGCCAGTCCTTATCCGGAGTATCTTTCCACGCTGGCTGCGTAGAATCCCGGTCTGTTAAAATTGTATCCGGCTTAACGATACCCATATCAATCATCCGTTTCAACCGCTGTTTACGGAGGTCATCCCAACCAGCACTGAAACGGCCTTTGCATTTTTCAATATCCTGAGGAGTTGCCTGCAGAGGCCAATGGGGAGCCGTGTAGGATAGGAAAAGAAAGAAGGGATCCTCCGGTTTCTCCTGTTGATGATCTTCTATAAAACCACAGGCATTGCTTGATATGGCATCCGTAAAGTAATAATCGGGATCCTCGGGAACCATAATATTCTCATTGCCACTCGTGAGCGTGGGTGGATCAAAATAAGTGGCTGCCCCTCCCGTAATGCCATAGAAACGGTCGAAGCCTCGTGAACACGGCCAGTTGGAACAATCACCCTGTTCCGCTAAAAGCTGTTTACAAACATGCCACTTGCCCGAGAGGTAGGTTCCATATCCACCAGCTTTCAATACCTCGGCGATAGTAACACACTGCTTGGATAGGTCGCCTCGATATCCGTCCCGGTCATCGTCGAAGTGCGCCATGTGTCCCATCCCTGCCTGATGTGGGTTCATTCCAGTCAGCAAGCTGGCTCTGGTCGGACAACAACGGGCAGTGTTATAGAATTGGGTATAACGCAGTCCCTTCTCAGCCAAGCGATTGAGGTTGGGAGTATTCATCTCCCCACCATAACAACCAATGTCGGAGTAACCCATGTCGTCGGCAAGTATTAGAATAATGTTTGGTTTTTGCATAGAAGGTAAAATTAGAAAAAGAAAAGTGAATAGTAGACGACGATGAATCTATGTCACTTTAGAAAAGAAGAGCCTACCCAAAAGAATAGTTTAGTGCCGGTAAACATAGCCGATTTGCAAAGGTCCGAAGTATTCATCGCCCCAATTAAACATACTATCAACAGGAGAATCCGGTAATAGAAAGCCCAGAGATATAAGTTACATTTAATCAAGCAAAGCGCCTCGGGAAATCTGAAGACAACAAAGCAGATGCTGGCGTGGTATAGAATGCCCATCAGGCCCCAAGAAGGATGTCGGAGCTAGAACCGATGGAGTCGCTGACAGAATGTCAAGTGAGTCATCTTCTCATATCCAGACAATCTTATTGAGAGAATATCGTGTCCACTTTTCTCAGGCCTGATCACTCATCAATAAGCCCGAATTGGTAGAAAGGTTTCGGAGGCTAATATCAATTTTTTGAGAGTGAGCATAATCTCCCTACAAAATCATTTATTTAATATCGGCTATGGAAAATACTGTGATTGCGACCCTAAATTGGCGCTCGAACAGAGGGAATCTGGAATTCCGTTAACCGAAAACGGCGATATCAGAAAGACAACTGGAGCTTGCCACTGTTTGGTCCCTACGCAAGCTGACCTACGCCCTCGGATGCGCAATGTTACGAATCTACTATATCCGTGCCAAGACAAGGCGATCTTCCCTGGCGCCGTTTGGCTCGGTACTTTCATTCTCCAACGACTGAACCCAAACGTCAAATTGGCTTAAAACTTGCAATTCGAGCCCATTTAAAGCCAGAAAAAGACTTACACTGGCATAGAACAGACTGCCATCACAGACCTCAAACGAACCTTACAGTTACCGGCGAGAACTACAGTCGCCAGTCTTCATCGTAATACCTAAGTCCCATCTATGCCAGCTGCAAACCGTTCCAACATCCATCCCAAATCCTATCGCCCCGATGTCGACGGGCTGAGAGCCGTCGCAGTGATCGGTGTCGTTCTATTCCATGCCGGACTGGGGATGCCTGGCGGCTTTGCCGGAGTCGACGTGTTCTTTGTCATATCGGGCTATCTGATCACGCAAATCATATTGCGTGACTTAAAGAACAACAATTTTTCAATAACAACGTTTTGGGAGCGCCGTATCAGGCGAATACTGCCAGCTTTGACCGTAGTGGTGCTCGCCATACTGAGCGCTGGCTGGTTCTTGTCACTCCCCTATCATTTCCTGGTAACTGGCCAATCCACCGTGGCCCTGATTGCGCTGGCTTCCAATGTCTATTTTTGGCGGACGACTGACTACTTCGCACCTCTGGCTGAGGAAAATCCGATGCTGCATACCTGGTCACTTTCAGTGGAAGAACAATTCTACCTGATCGTTCCCTTCTTATTGCTTTCCATATTCTGGCTTCGTCGAGAAAAGTTTGTTCCCACACTCCTGGTCGCAGGAACCGTGATCAGTTTCATATGTTCTGTAATCTACCTTCGCTACGATCCAACCGGTGCATTCTACCTACTGCCGTCCAGGGCTTGGGAACTTGGAATCGGAAGTATTTTGGCGGTACTACCAGCCAGTAGAAACAAGCCTCTGCGAAGCATGATTGGCTACTTGGGAGTGGCTCTTATTCTATATACATTTTTCTTCTACGATTCCGGAGACTCTTTTCCCGGTATAAGGGCGGTGCCACCCGTTCTCGGAGCTGCATTCATAATATTTGCCGGTATCAATACGCCCGAGAGCACCTTCACTCCTCTGATCAGTCGCGTTATCGGATCCAAACCGTTGGTCTTTGTGGGGCTGAGCTCATATTCATTCTACCTGTGGCATTGGCCTTTCTTCGCATATCACAGGTATCTGTATTCCCATCCGCCCACAGCTTCGACCGCGATCCTATACATTATCCTCTCCTTCTTAATCAGCGTCGGCTCTCTGTATTTCGTGGAACGTCCTTTCCGTGGCAGTAAGTCTAAAATGAAACGCCCTCAAGTATTTTTATATGGCGGACTGACTATACTGGTGTTGTTAGCATGCTCAGTCACGATCCACATCAGGGGAGGAGTTCCGTCTCGAGTACCGGCTAAAGTCGTCGAACTGGACTCCCTACACGGTGAAAACAAATACATGGAAATTGAAAGGTTTATTCAGATATCTGATAAAGTAGAATTAAAGGTAATCGGAAACATAGACCTGAATCCCACTCTGCTTGTTTGGGGCGACAGCCACGCACGAGCGAGCCTACCAGGTATCGACAGCGCGCTGAAGGAGCTGGGTAGGAGTGGGGTTGTTGCCGAACGGGGAGGTACCGCACCGGCAGTCAACTGGGCCACTGATGAAGTGCCAGCAGTACAGCTGGATTACAGCCAAACAGTCTTTGACTATGCCAAAGCCGCAAAGAGTAACGGCTTAAGCCACGTCCTGCTTATTTTTTATTGGAGCGCTTACGTCCAGGAGCAAGAGACACCCGATGGATTCCGAAGGCCTCCCAGCGGGTTCGCAGAAGCGTTGAGTGAAACCATCCTGGAGTTGCAACGGGCTGGCTTAAAAGTCGGCCTCTTTATGGAAACGCCTATATTTCCCGTTCACATAGCTAGAGCAGTCGCCCTCAATGAGTGGCGGGGAACCCCGGCTCCGAAACTTAGCTACGCTGAAAACCGGGCCTACCGATCCGTCTACGATTCAGTAATCGAGACGATTCGATCAAACGCCCCGGACCTTGAAATCTATGATCCCCAACTTCTTTTTAAGGGAGAAGATGATGAATTCGAGTTTCTGGATTCGGACGAAAAGTTACTATTCAGAGATCATAGTCACCTAACACAACATGGATCGATGCGCCTGGAACCTCAGGTATTAGAGTTCTTAAAAGAAAATAAATCTCATCCGTAACTCCCCGGAAGCCAAGGGTCACTGTCGTACCAAACGGGCCATTCGATTAAAACCTCAAACGGCGAATGTTCGGGGAGATTCGCGCTGCTGGGACGCAATCAGTTTGGAAATCAGGCTCGCGGATGTGCTTTCGCATGGGCGTCTTTCAACCGCCCCAAAGTAACGTGGGTGTACACTTGTGTGGTCGACAAACTCGAATGCCCCAGCAGGTCCTGAACAAGACGCAGGTCAGCACCGTGATTGAGTAAGTGAGTGGCAAAGGAATGGCGAATCTTGTGGGGCGTGAGATCCATCGGCAAATCAGCCAGTGCCAGGTATTTTTTAACCAACAGCTGCACCTGGCGCACACGGATGCGTTGCTTCTTGTTTCCCAAGACGACGGGATCCTCATAGCCGCTGGAAGTTGCAAACTCCTGTCGGAATTTTTGGACGACCAGCATGGCAATTTTCCCCAAGGGACACAGTCGTTCCTTTTTTCCTTTTCCAAGTATGCGAGCGACACCCCGCTGGAAATCAATCGCTCCGTAGTTGAGGCCCGCCAGTTCGCTCACACGCAGCCCAGCTCCGTAGAGCAGCTCCAGTACGAGACGATCCCGCCAGGCAAAATAAGGTTCAATACTCTCGTTCTCCAACAAGCGCATCGGCCCCGCCAGGAGCTGACTCATCTGTTTTTCAGACAGGAATTTCGGAAGTGGTTTTTCCAACTTAGGTAATGAAATGCCAGTAAACGGATTTTTCTCGATCAGCCGTTTCGTCTGGAGATACCGCGAGTAAGTCTTTAGCGCAGAGAAATGATTGTGAATTGTCCGTCGGGAATGGCTGGATTGCCGCTCGATGAGAAAGCGCTTCAACTGCGTAGGACTCAATGTCTCCCACTCTCCTTCCCAACGCGTATTGGCCTTCATCCAAACCGAGAAGTCCCGAATTGCCTGACCGTAATTCCGAACCGTATACTCGGACAAACGACGCTCCTGCGCCAAGTGGTTCAGAAAGGCAGTCAATTCTGGAATATTCGCCACTGAATCATCGGACGTAGTCATCCTGTCTTTCCCAATGCGATAATAGCTCGGCCCTTTTCACCGAGTTGTTGATCGTGAATCTTCGTCCGCGAATCATAGGTCATTAGGAGCTCCCAGAAAGATCTTGAGTGATTCATTTCCTTCAAATGTGCGAGCTCGTGCAAGATCACGTAATCCTGCAGAAAAACCGGCAACAAAATCAGGCGCCAGTTTAGGGAAATCGCACGGGATGAGGAGCAGGAACCCCAGCGACTTGACTGATCGCGGACGGTCACCCGGGAAGGAGCATCAATCCTTTTGAGCTCGCAGAGGTGAGCGAGGCGATCAGGAAGGTGTTGCTTAGCGAGCTTCTTCAAGGCTTCTTTTATCCGGGCTTCCTGGAGCACATGCGGATCATACCGCAAAAGAACCTCATTCTTCACCGGGTTGTATTCACAAAATGGACACCTATTTGTGAAGCCAAATAAAACAGAACACACAGCACCCTCGATCGATAGCTTCGGGTGATCCCGCAAATATTCGAGTAGCGTCTTCGGACGGGTGGTCTTTGCCATCTGGGTGACGAGCCAATCGCCGCACTGATCGAGGAACGCAAGAGCGGCCTTGATCGTGGCACGCGCCGGAACAGTCAGCAGTGCCTGATTATATTCATCGACGCTTACGTAAATCCTTCGTGATCGAGTGGAACGACGAATCACGTAAGGCACGAGAATCGGGCCATCTTCCGTATTCACAGCGTGGAAGTTAGTTTCTGTGTCTTTCTTCAATCGAATCTACAAGAGTATTGGAATAGCGACGCAAGGCTGATTCCGGATCGATGCCTGCGACCCGGCAGGCAGCAGCAAGTTCAAATAGTTCTTTCCCCGCCAACTCTTCTGATAATACCGAGGCTGACTCCGATATTTTCTGACGGTCGGCCAATTCTCCCGGATCAAGCTCCTGCTTCTGTATCTGCTTATAAACATCCCGCGCATAGAGCAGTGCCGGTAGTACCGGCGGAAGGCTCTTGAAACGTTTTCCCTCCCGTTGCTTCCCATTCTTTTTTTCGGTGGCTTTGATCTCGTCCCATTTTTTTAGAACAGCCGTCGAATCTTTGAGATCCAAATCATCGGGGCCAAAGACATGGGGGTGGCGGCGAATCAGTTTTTCGTTCACCTCTTGACAGACAGCGTCAAAGTCGAAGGAACCGGATTCGCTGGCAATCTGGGCATGCATCAGGACTTGCAGTAACACGTCTCCCAATTCTTCACGCATATGATCCATATCGAGGGTATCGAGGGTCTCTAAAAGTTCGCAACATTCATCGATCAGGCAAACAGCCAGCGATTGATGGGTCTGCTCAATATCCCAGGGACAACCATCCGGCGCTCGCAGAGCGGCCACAGTTTCCAGCAATGCAGTGATAGAACTCACGGTCGGTATTTTTTGATTGGATAGGTTAGACAATTCAGTTCTTGGTTATAGCAGTTCGCTAAACAAGAAAAGAACGGAATCCCAAAAATGGACAAACTGACAGAGATCATGGTTTACAAAAAACTGGAGATCGCCGATCGCGTGCGCGAGATCGAAGACTCTGAATTGTCAGCTTGGGTCAATCCCAACCGTCCTTCTCTCTTCGACGCCTTATATGGTCATGAATCAGTTTCCGTGATTTCTGAAATCAAGCGAAAGTCCCCCTCAGCCGGGAACATTGCCGCTGGTGCTTCTGCACTTAAGCAAGCAGGTCTTTACCTGAGCGCAAAAACTGACGCGATTTCCATATTGACGGACGAAAAGTTTTTCTCGGGCTCATTGGAGGACCTCAAAGACGTCACAGAGGCAGTAAAGGAGTCGTCGGCCAAGGTACCCTGCCTTAGAAAAGACTTTTTCGTGCACCCGATACAGACCCTCGAAGCAGCACAAGCGGGCGCAAGCGCGATACTCATCATCGTACGTGCATTGAGTGACGACGAAATCAAGACTCTCTTCCGTAGTGCCAACCTCGCCGGCATGGATTCCATTTTTGAAATCCACAACGAAGAGGACCTCGAAAGAGCGGTGAACGCCGAGGCGAAAATCATCGGGGTCAATAATCGAAATCTTGCCACCTTTACCACTGATCTCGCGCTCTCAGAAGATCTGATTCCCAAGATTCCTGCGTCGTGCGCCAGCATCGCAGAATCCGGAATATTCTCGATCGGCGATGTAAGTCGCGTAAAAGCCGCAGGAGCCCAGGCTGTTCTCATAGGCCAGGCCTTGATGGAACACGCCGATCCCGGTGCATTCATTCAAGAGATCCACAATCTTTAACAATCCGAATTGCGCGGATGGCCTACCCCACTCTCACCGTCGTTAGGGAACTGCTCGAAACCCGCAGTCTAGCCCCTCAGAAACGACTGGGACAAAACTTCCTGGTGGATGCCAATGTCGCACGAAAGTCACTTGAACTAGCAGAAGTTCAGCCAGGCGATTTCATCGTCGAAATCGGTCCAGGATTGGGTGCTCTGAGTGAATTATTGCTCGATGCAGGTTGCGACGTCTACGCCATTGAAAAAGATGCCGGGCTATTCCGCTATCTTGACGAAGAAGTCTACCCAAGCTACCCCGGACACTTTCATCTGATCCATGGAGATGCCATGGACCTACCGACAGCTTCGCTGCCGGACGATACCGATTCGTATAAGATCGTAGCGAACCTGCCCTACGCGATTTCCACGCCATGGCTGGATGGAGTGCTGTCAGGCAAGCAATTGCCAGAAAGAATGGTTCTCATGCTCCAAAAAGAGGCCGCCATGCGATTTATAGCCGACCACGGGACTAGTAATTTTGGGCCGATATCGATTTTTCTGAAATCAGCCTACGACTTACACAGGCTTCACAAGGTCAGTGCACAGTGCTTTTACCCGAGACCCGATGTAGGATCTGCCCTACTGAGTTTAAAAATGAAGACCGATCCCCTTTTGTTTTCCTCAAAGACCAAAGATGGTATTCGTCAAATCTTTAGACAGCGGCGCAAACAGATAAGCTCAATCATTCCCAAACTGAAGGATGCCCCTGAATTCGAAACCTGGCTCGCGAAACTTGTTTACGAGGGGATGAGTCCAAACACCCGCCCGGAGGCAATCAGTATCGATAACTGGCAGAGACTCATTGATCGCTAGCTACTAAGCCTTACCGATAGCGTAAGTCTTAAATCCGATTTTATCCAGCGCGGCACGATCCAGAATATTGCGGCCATCAAAAATACAGGCCGGTTTCTCCATGGAATCGAAGATCTTTTGATAATCGAGATCTTTAAAAGCATCCCACTCAGTAAGAATAGCAACCGCATGAGCACCGTCACATGCCGCGTATACATCATCTGCGATGGCAACATTGCGATTCGGATTTCCATTAGCATCAATCTGTTTCTCACCCAAATCCGCAAAAATGGACTGGGATGTTACTTGAGGATCGTAGATCGCCACCGTTGCATTCTCAGCAATCAAATCCTGGCAAACGTAGATGGATGAAGACTCACGGGTATCGTTGGTATCTTTCTTAAATGCGAACCCCAAGATCGCGATCTTTTTGCCATTAACAGTATTGAAAAGACGCTCCACGATCTTCCCTGAAAAACGCTTTTTCTGGTAATCGTTCATTTCTACGACTTTGAACCAGTAATCAGCTACTTCCTTAAGACCAAAATGCTCACATAAGTACACGAGATTGAGTATGTCTTTCTGAAAACAAGAGCCGCCGAAGCCGACTGACGCTTTCAGGAACTTGGGACCGATGCGACTATCCGTTCCAATCGCCTTGGAAACTTCGTCGACATCCGCACCCGTCGCTTCACACAAAGCACTCATGGCATTAATCGAGGAAATTCGCTGAGCGAGGAAGGCGTTGGCGGTAAGCTTGGACAACTCGGACGACCACAGGTTCGTCTTAATGATTCTCTCGCGAGGAATCCAGTTTGCATATACGCTAGCCAATTTTTCGATAGCGGCAAGACCCTCCGGGGTTTGATCTCCACCGATGAGAATACGATCTGCATCGTGAAGATCCTCAATCGCCGTACCTTCCGCCAAAAACTCTGGATTGGAAAGTACCTGAAACTGCGCCGTAGCACTCTCATTCAAAATCGCTTTTAAAGCGTCTGCTGTTCGAACCGGAATGGTGGACTTTTCCACAACGATCTTGGGTCCCTTAGCCATACGGGCGATATCCCGGGCGCACTTTTCAATGTAGACGAGATCGGCAGCTTTTCCGGCGCCTATACCGTATTTCTTGGTTGGTGTGCCAACCGCAACGAAGATGATATCCGCTTCAGCAATTGCCTTTTCGCGATTCGTTGAAAAGAACAGGTTCTTACCGCGCTGACCTGCGACCACTTCCTGTAAACCCGGCTCATATACTGGCAGGTTTCCGCTGTTCCACGCTTCGATCTTGGATGCATCTACATCCACTACGGTTACCGTGATGTGAGGGCATTTCTCAGCAATTACAGCCATGGTAGGTCCCCCTACGTAGCCAGCGCCAATACAACATATTTTCATAACTCAGATAAGATAGGATGTTTAGAGAAAATCTTTTGGAACTATCGCAAAACTTTGGCTAAGCGTTGTCCTGCTGTAACCAAATTATGATGCTCAAGTACTCCGAAAGATACACGCATGTAGTTTTTCGGTCCTCCAGGGGCAAAGCATAAATCTCCAGGCACGTAAATAACGCCCTCTTTTACAGCGTTTTCAAATAAACGGCCTCCCATAGAGGTATCTACCGAAACCGGGCCTTTCAGCCAAAAAAACATGCCACCGCTCGGCCGGGTCCAATGCCACCCGAGCTCCGGAAGCCCCTCTTCCTGCATAACATGCTCCAGAATCCTCATCTTTTTGAGATAACGACCGCGCCCAGCTGAGAGTTCAGAATCGTAAACCCCTTCCTCTACCGCCTTTTCGATGATCGCTTGGGCAAAGTTCGACGTTCCAAAATCATGATGGCCTTTGATACTCGCCATCTTCGAAAGAATCTCGGAGTGATCGCACAACACATAGCCCACCTTCAATCCGGTTGCAAACGGCTTGGTAAAGGTACCAAAGAACAGGCGGGGAAACCCATCGAAAGCTTTGTTCGCAAAAATACTGACGGAGGGAAATCGTTCCTCAAAATACAGTTCAAAATAGGCACCGTCTTCCAGCACAGGAATTACAAGATCAGCCTGATTCAAGACTCTCGCCACTTCGGCCTTTTTTTCATCGGTCAGACAACGGGTCGATGGATTGGAATACCAAGATTCCAGATATATCCCTTTTATTCGATGAAGACACCCTTCCGATTTCAGACGATCGATTAATTCGGCAAATCCGACCCCATCAATCTCATCGTTTTCATCGACAGGAATCCCGACCGCTTGAATTCCAAGACCTTTGAGTAGCTCTAAAAAAACGAAATAGCTGGGGCTCTCAACGAAAACGATATCCCCCGGATCACACAACACCTGCATTGCCAGGTAGAGCGCCTGCTGAGATCCATTCGTCAGCATGATGTTCTCGGGGTGGTAGGCCTGACTTGGGTGTTGATCGTTTCGACTCAACCGTTTCGAAATAAATTTACGTAGGCCCGACCGTCCCATCGTGGTTCCATATTGTAAATATTCAGGTATTTTCCCACTGGTGGCCAAAGACACCGAAATGTCGCGAATTGCCTTCGCAGGAAGTGCCTGGGTATCGGTGAAGCCAGCCGCCAAAGAAAGGATCTCCTTATTCTCAAGGGCCACTTTCATAATCTCGCTGATGACCGGCGGCTCAGCCAGCTCTCCCAAGTTGGAAAAACGAACGATGGGAGGATTCATATTTGTAGCAGGCTAGGAATGGATAGAATCACCAGAAGATGCCGATCAGGCACCCCTGCATCAAGTATTAAGGCTGGATAAAGATCCTAAGCGATAGCTCCAGCGGGATCGCCAGATGGACCGATCTCCGGTTTCTTTTCCTCAGTCTTGGAATCCTTTTTCGCAGCCTCTTCCTCTTCTTTGTCCCTCTGCTTACGAGACAGGTCATTGCTGGCGAATTCACTGGTAATCTTGCCATCCCGCAGAGCCTCATGAACGTGAACGGCTTCAATCGTTTCATACTCAAGAAGCGCATCGGCAATGAGCCTAAGTGCCCCATGATTTTCCTCAATGATAACCTTAGCCCGTTCATACTGCTCTTTGATGATTGAACGAATCGCTTCGTCTATCTTTTTCGCGGTTTCTTCGCTGTAGTTTTGCGAACGGGTTATTTCACGGGCCAGAAACATATGTTCCTGATTTTCTCCAAGCGCAACAGGACCCAAATCGCTCATACCCCAATCACAGACCATGTGCCGGGCGGTCTTCGTCGCCATTTTAATATCCCCAGCTGCACCATTACTGTAGTCGCCGGTTTCAACTTCTTCACCAAGACGCCCCCCCATAGCCATGCAGATTTCGTCGAGAAGCTCTTTCTTTGAGCGCCCTAAAATATCTTTAGTAGGTGTGAACATGGTCATACCGAGTGCTCGTCCACGCGGGATAATGGTCACTTTATGAAGCGCCATTTTCCTATCACCCAAAACGGCCTGAACCAGTGCATGACCAGCTTCATGAAAGGCGGTCATACGACGATCTTCCTCGTCCATCAATTTCCGACGTTCTCGACCAAACGTGATTTTGTCGCGCGCCTCCTCCATGTCATGACGGTCGACCTCCTTCTTGTCATAACGAGCGGCAATCAATGCTCCTTCGTTCAGAAGATTAGCCAGATCAGCTCCAGAAAAGCCAGTGGTGACTTGGGCAATCGATCTTAGATCGATATCCGAACCCAACTTTATTTTTTTCGCATGGACCTTCAAAATAGCTTCCCGGCCATTGAGGTCAGGTAAATCAATCACGACTTGACGGTCAAAACGACCAGGTCGCAAGAGTGCGCCATCGAGGACGTCCGGACGGTTCGTAGCAGCAATAATTACAACTCCTTCGTGCCCGTCAAATCCATCCATCTCGACAAGAAGGGAATTCAAGGTTTGCTCTCGCTCGTCGTTTCCACCTCCGAGCCCCGCTCCCCGCTGGCGGCCTACCGCATCAATCTCATCAACGAATACAATACAAGGCGCATGCTTGCGCGCTTGCTCAAACATATCGCGTACCCTGCTGGCACCTACACCCACGAACATCTCGACAAAGTCAGATCCGCTGATGGTAAAGAAAGGAACCTCAGCCTCCCCAGCCACGGCCCGTGCTAGGAGCGTTTTACCAGTACCTGGAGGACCTACCATCAAAATACCCTTGGGAATCTGTGCACCGATGCGCTGGAATTTCTTTGGGTCTTTAAGAAAATCCACAACCTCACCGACTTCTTCTTTGGCTTCTTCACAGCCGGCTACGTCCTTAAACGAAACCTTGTCACGGTCGCGGGATAGTAACTTCGCTTTACTCTTCCCGAAGCTCATGGCTCCACGCCCTGCCATGCGAAGCTGACGAACGAAGAGGAAATATAGAAGGCCGATGATCAGAAGAAAAGGTACCATACCGAGGAGTAGCTCAGCCATCATACTGCTACTCTTTTCTTCGGAAAACTTCCCTGACGCTTGGAGCTTTTGATAAACATCCCCAGTCAAACGACCGTCAGAACGGAAACGGATCGGTTCTTTTGTCGCATCTGGATTGGTCGCAGCATAGGTGGTAGAAGCATCGGGATCCACTGGTAGTGGTTCACCGGGATCCACAAGTAACTCTCCAGTAAGAATCGACCACTCCCAAGAGCCTCCTGAAGGATCCGACTTGATCTTTCCTGAAATGATATTTCCGCGTTCCAGCTCCGTAAACACTTCATGAGGTTCCATCGGAATCACTCGTCCCTTCGTGCGCGGACCGAGCAGGAACAAGCTCGCTATTGCCAACACGACCAAGAGCCAAATCATGGCGACTTTGGGCTGGAATCTGTCCGGAGGACTATTTTTTAAAGGGCGGCGGCCCTGCGGGTCGTTTTCTGGAGGCATGCTAAAGTATCAAAAGTAGGTGATTACAACAATCTTAGCGTAGAAAGGTATAAGTCAATTGCAGGATTTCTTTTGTTTCGTTGTTAACTTGGTATAGATGATTCACCGGCAATCCGGGAGACCAAACAATACTCGAGTCTGTAGTAGTGACAACCGGCAGGATTTTTCGTTCCTCCTGTCGGATTTTACGATCTACATACATATCCTGAAGTTTACGGCTTCCGGGTGCGTTGAGTGGCCGATAGCGGTCACCGGCTCTCCAATTGCGGACATGAATGAGATTATCTTCAATGGTATCACTATCGATAAGCACCGTTGAATCCTCTGAAAATTTGCCTGCAAGAAGGTCAGAATACAGTTCCGGGGAGCAGGAAATCTTTTTGCAAGTCAACATGGCACCTGTCGGTAACTCGACACTGCTTCCCACACTCAAGCTGAGCGCCATCGGGTTTTCAGACTTTATTGCAGCAGCATGGTCGTAACTGAGGAAAGGCCTGCGCCACTCTATAAATCCGTCTCCCAGGCTCCACTTCTTATCTTCACCTGAACTTAATTCAACCAGGATATTATCCAAAGCAATGGGCGATGGGGATTTACCACCAGTTTGTGAGGATATCCACTTTTGCAACCAACGCCTCAAGACGGCGTTGCAGGGAAGCCCAGTTGGCAATGCCGCCGGATTGACCGAATCTACCGGAAGATCTGATAGCTCGACCTGACGCTCGATCAACTCATCGACTTCCTCCAAATACTGTCTAACCTGTGCTGCTGCTTGCCCCAGGTCAAACTGGGTTGCTTGCTGCCACAAAGGAATCACTTCATTCCTTAGTTTGTTACGGTCGAACACAGAATTCTCATTTGACCGATCCGTACGCCAAGGAATCCCGGCAGCAGAGAGGCAGTCTTCGAGTTCTATTTTCGACAATTTCAACAGAGGCCTGACCATACTCTTTCCATTGGAAAACCTGGAAACCGGTCGAGGAGCAGCCAACCCGCTTACAGTACTGGCACGGGCTATTCGCAGCATCAGTGTTTCGAGAATATCATCTCTCTGATGTCCGGTCACAATTAACGCCCCCTCATTTTTAAGGACGAACGAATCGAAGAAACGATGCCTGGCATTTCGCGTTGCTGACTCAGAGACCGAGCCCTCCGATTCTCGATCATCCCAGTAACCGACTACAAAGCTTAATCCCAGCCCTCGCGCGATTTCTTCTGCAAAACGCGCATCGCGATCGGATTCAGTTCCTCTCAACAGATGATTGAAATGCAGAACGGAGAGGCGAGATCGTAACAGCGGAAAGTGCGCGTAAACCAGCAACAACGCGGTCACGGAGTCGGAACCACCGGAGACAGCTAATGCGATCGATCCGGAGAACGACTCCAATTCCTTCGTGGCCTCGGAGTGCAGGGCTTCCTTCGATATGGAAGCCGCCAATGCATCCGCTCTACCCGGCCAGTCCATGATTCGTTCTAAGTCAGATACTCCTGTCCAAAATAGCTGACCAACACATCCGGAATCCTAACACTGCCATCCTCTTGCAAATTGTTTTCCAGGATCGCAGCCAACACTCGTGGAACAGCCAAGCCGGATCCATTCAAAGTGTGTACATGCACTGGTTTTTCACCTTGAGGTCGATAGCGAATATTGGCGCGCCGCGCCTGAAACGCTTCGAAATTACTGCAACTGGATACTTCCAACCATCGTTCCTGTCCGGCGGCCCAGACCTCGAGGTCGTACTTCTTTGTTTGGGTAAATCCAAGATCTCCTGTGCACATTAACAACACCCGATAGGGAAGCTCCAATTTTTGGAGTAGCATCTCGGAATGCGCACGCAGACTTTCCAGCTCGTTGTAGGATTCAGAGGGTCTTACCCACTTCACGAGTTCCACTTTATCGAACTGGTGAGTTCGGTTTAGACCGCGAACGTCTTTACCGTGGCTGCCAGCCTCCCGACGAAAACAGGGCGTATAACAGGCGCGATAAACAGGAAGATCTGATTCCTCTAAGATTTCGTCGCGGTAGTAGTTAGTAACGGGCACCTCCGAGGTCGGTATCATGTAGAATCCATCTTGAGGAATTACATACATTTGGCCTTCTTTGTCAGGCAGTTGGCCCGTTGCACGGGCACTCGCTTCATTGACGACCAAGGGAGCCATAAGCTCTTCGAAGCCTTGATCCCTCGCTTCGTCCAGATAGAAATTTATTAGGCTCCGTATCAACCTCGCCATTCCACCCTTGAAAAATGGCCAACCGGCACCGGTTACCTTGGCACCACGAGGAAAATCTGAAAGTCGATTGAAAACATCTGAATCATAATGGGCTTTGGCGAATGGACTGGCCGAAGCAAGGTCACCCCAGGTGGAGTGCACGACATTACCTTCCGGAGTCGGAGCAACAGGAACCGAACCATGAGGTATATTCGGAATGGACAACATTTGCTGATTATAGGCTTCCTCCAATGCTTTCAGCAATGCATCCCCTTCTTTAACCTGCCCAGCAACTCCGCGCATCTCTTGAACCTTTGCCAAAAACTCAGGAGAGCCTTTCTTCAACGACGCCATTTCTGCATTCACACTTTTCTGCTCGGCACGAAGCCTTTCAACTGCCGTGATCCGTTGCCGACGTTCAGCGTCCATAGCCAGAATCGCATCGAGGTCGCAATCGCTACCCTTATCGGCTATCGCCTTGCGAACCCGATCCGGTTCTTCTCTTAGGATCTTTGTATCAATCATCTCAGTAACAGGTTAAAAAGCGCGCAACCTTAGCTACGTGCTCACTCCAATTCCAAGAATAAAGTCCCAAGCCGCTTGGTTTTAAGGAAGATGCACGACCGCTCTGGTAAACCCATGCAGTAGCCCCAGTTCTAGAGCTTGCTTATTCGTTGGGGGCTTTTAAGGCTACCTCCCGTATAAAAGTTCAAGTCCTGAAGAAAACATCCCATACACCGACGTGCTTAGCATAGTTAAACTAACTGGCTGGATCCTAGCCGCACTGCCCAAGCAGTTTGCTCAGGTTGTGGCGGCCTTTGTCGGTGATTTCATCTATTTCCTACCAAGTCGCAGGCGGCGCACACTGTTGTCGAACTTCCATCACGCTTTTCCTGACAAACCTGAAACCTGGCAGCGGAATAAAGCGCGTACCAGTTGCAAACGTATGGTTGAGATGGCGTTATTCAACTTGGCGCTGCCTTACTTTTCAGAGGAGCAACTGGATCGAATTCTTATCACGACAGATGAATCGGTTGAACTTCTGAAAAACTATGTGGAACCGACAAAACCCATTGTAGGCGTTACGGTGCATAACAGCATGATGGAAGCATGCACCTTGCTCCGGCGCAGTATTCCCATAGATACACCAGAAATCGGCGTTTTGTACCGCCCTATCAATCAAAAGGCGGTGGATGCTTTTAGCAGAGAGAACAGAACCAAAAACGGAGTAACGTTGGTCGATCGACGCAAGGGACTGCACCAGGCCCGAAAACTGATCAAAGATAAAAACTGGGTGGTTTTCGTATTCGACCAGAGTGTGGGCGATTCCGGATACCTGACCTACTTCCTGGAAAGAGCGGCGACTACAACCGGATTCCACCAATTCCTTTCCCATGCCTACAGTGCCGATGTTCTTGGTTTTTACGGTGAACGAACCGGATTTTGGGAAGGCAACCTTCACATTGTAAAAATTGCAGACGGCAATAAAGACGAACCCGTCATACTAAAGACGAACCAATGGCTTGAAGAAAAGCTTATGGGAGATGACTCATTTTCCGAGGATTGGATGTGGATTCACAATCGTTGGAAGGCTCAAACCAAATTATCCCAAAATCTGAATCTGAATTTTCGTAAGAGTCTTCTCGAAGAAACCAAAGCGTTCTACAACTGGGATTCACTCCCGAAAAAAAACCGTATCTGGCTGCGGATGCCAAATCACCTGGGAGAGCTAATCAAGTGGATTCCTTTCATCAAGGCCATTCAGAGTTCAAGACCAGACGCAGAAATCACGCTGCTGGTTAACCGCAACTTCAGCGATCTGATCGAATCCCTTCAGGTTTCTGATCGGACCCTTAGCATTCCCAAACGAAATACCGCCTACTACCTGAAGTTTTTAAAACTACAGAATTCATTTCCCGATACCTACTACCAACTAACTGAATCGACGAGTGCGGATCTGGAAGCGAAACTCATCAATGCTCCACGCCGATATGGCATGTGTTGGCCTGGATCAACCCGGCTATTCCTGACCGATACCTTCAATATTGACCCCGGGTGGGACGAAAAGAAGAACCACCAAGCCGCCCTGTGGGAAGAGTTCCTCCGTTTTTTTGGTCTGCAAACTGAAATTGATTTTAGCCCCCTGCTCCTCGCCCCCGGTTACGAAGTTATTAACCCCCTGCGCTGCTTACAGACAGAGTCGCATGATGCACCGTACTTCGGACTTATATGCGGTGCCGGTAACGAACCCGAAAAGTGTTGGCCAACCGACTACTGGGTAGAGTGCATTGCCGCACTCATGGACCTATATCCCGATGGAAACATTTGCCTGTTTGGAACATCGGCAGACCTCGATGTAAGTCGCCAGATCGTTGCCCAATTCGAACCCGGCTCGATACACGACTTCACAGGATCCACTACTTTAATGCAGTTCGTAATGGCTCTAAAATCCTGCTCGGTGATCATTTCGAACGACTGCGGTGGACTTCATCTGGCAAATGCGTTGGGGGTCCCCACAGTTGGATTGTACGGGTTAACCAATCCGGTTAATACCAGACCCGTTTATACTTCGCCTTCTAAAGTCATCCAGCCCCTCGATTGCCCAAACCATGGGGGAAGTCCGATTGACGGGATCTGTCTGTCTCAGGTTTTAGAAGCGATAGCCGAAACCATTCCCCAACCAAGGACCTCAAAGAAAAAAGTATCTTTCGCGGGTTAGAGACTACTAACTACCCCTCTCCTAGGAGAACTCGCAGGTGTTGTTCCACACCGCCAGCCAATCCTTTGAGATCATAACCACCCTCCAGAACGGATACAACCCTGCCAGCGCACACTTCACTCGCCACATCCATTACTTCCCGGGTCAGCATTCCAAAGTCTTCATCTTCTAATTGAACCCCGGCCAGCGGATCCCTCCGATGAGCGTCGAATCCAGCGGAAATCATAATCAGGTCCGGCTGAAAGTCTCTCATAGCCGGTAATACTCTTTCGTTCAGCAAGGTCCTGTAATCATTGCCCACCGCTCCACTCGACACCGGTAAATTCAGGGTTGTACCTTCTCCTGCTCCTTTGCCGGTTTCATTCGTCATGCCGGTACCAGGATACAAAGGACTCTGGTGGATGCTGCAAAAGAAAACGGACGACTCTTCATAGAAGCTCTCTTGGGTTCCGTTTCCATGATGAACGTCCCAATCAAAAATAAAGACCCGATCCAACCCATGATGCTTTAGGGCATGCCAAGCCCCTATGGCCACCGAGTTGAAGAGACAGAAACCCATTGCCGTGCTCTTCCGCGCGTGATGCCCGGGCGGACGATTCATACAGAATACGCGATTTGCATCTTTGTTGATAACTGCATCCACACCCTGGATACACGCGCCGCTGGCCATCAAAGCAGCATCGTATGATGCCGAGGAGAGGGCCGTATCAGCATCCAACATACCTCCTCCGCCATTCGCAACCATCTCAACCAATTCGATGTAGTCCCTCCCATGATTGAAGGCGATCGTATCGACGGAAGCAGGATCAGGAGTTTTCCAATCCAATTGGGTTTGCAGTCCCGTTTGCTTAAGTTGCTCAAGCAAAGCACGGATCCGATCTGATCGCTCAGGATGCCCCCTTCCCGTATCGTGATCGAGAGAGAGAGGGTGGTAGAAAATCTGCAGTGGAACACCGGACATAATCGTTAACTTGCGGAAGAATAGTCTAAGAAACAAGCTCAGGAATCAGCTAGCTGTTATCTCGCGACACCTCCAACTCATCGGAAGACTTGGCTTCATTTTGGTTTTCAAAAGGAATCGACAATTCATATACCCCATCGATCAGTTTACTTTTCACAGGGTAACCACAGTCATGAAATACTCTCATCATATTACTATTATGTGACAACACATCGGCCGTGAATCCGGCGATTCCATTCGTTTGGGCAAAATCCACCAAGGAGGCCAATAACCGTCGACCAATCCCCCTTCCCTGCCAATCATCACGCACCAGAAAAGAGGCTTGAGCCATATTGCTTCGGGCATCGTTGTGATAATGCGCTATCCCGATAATGGATGAGCTTTCATTTGCGCCGTCCAAGACTACCATAGCCATGTTCTGATTATAATCCACATCCAGCAACTCCTGCAATTTTGCATGCGGCATCGATTTAATCATGTGGAAAAACCGGTAGTGAATCGAGTCTTCTGAAAGTTTATAAAACAAGTCCCGAACCAAACCTTCATCTGTCAGTTTAAGGGGACGACAAAAAACGGCTTTCCCATCCCTCAACTTCAACCAACATTCAAAGTTTTCAGGGTATTGAGTCATCTGAATCGGTAACTCAATCTGGTCAGAATAAACGAGATGGCGCGCCTTCGCTTCTCCCAGCAACCATGGACGGAACTTCGGATGGGCAATTTGGATAAGTGCCATGGCCCGTTCGCGGATGCTTTTGCCATGCAAGTAGGCACAGCCATATTCGGTTACAATATAGTGAACGTCCCCCCGGCTGGTTACAACACCCGCACCCAACTTGAGATGAGGAACTATTCTCGAGATGGATCCACCCAGTGCAGTTGAAGGTAGTGCGATAATGGCCTTTCCTCCAACCGATCTCGCCGCTCCGCGTACAAAATCGACCTGACCACCGATGCCACTGTAAAACAGGTCCCCCAAAGAGTCTGAGCAGACTTGCCCCGTCAAATCCACTTCGATCGCCGCATTGATAGCAACCATCTTGGTGTTTTGTGCGATTATAAATGGATCGTTGGTGTACTCCGTTGGATGAAACTCGATTAACGGATTGTTGTCGATATAGTCGTATAACTTCCGACTACCCATAACGAAACTAGCTACTATTTTACCAGAGTGTATCGATTTCGCGCGATTGTTTATAATGCCTTTTTCAATAAGTGGAATGATTCCGTCACTAAACATCTCCGTATGGATACCGAGATCCTTCAACCCGGAATCTACGAGGTAATAGAGTACAGCATCCGGGATCTTACCTATTCCCAATTGGAGCGTTGATCCATCTTCGACGAGGCTGGCTACATGCTTGCCTATTGCGCTGGATAACTCATCCGGCTCACCTTGTGGAGCTTCGAATACGGGACGGTCACTTGGAACGAGTATGTCAATATCATCAACATGGATAAAACAATCACCCAAAGTTCGTGGCATCTGGGGGCTTATCTCAGCGATCACGACTTTCGCTGACTCAGCAGCAGATTTTACGATATCCGTCGAGACACCATAGCTGCAGTATCCATGAACATCCGGCTCGCTTACAGCAATGAGAGCGAAATCAATCACCACTCGCCTACTACGAAATAACTGCGGAATCTCCGATAGGAAAATCGGGGTATAATCGGCCCGCCCTTCAGCAACCGCATCCCGGACATTCGGTCCGATAAAATACGCGTTGTGCCTGAACCGTTCCCCGAACCGCTGATCCGCATAGGGAGCCACCCCGAGCGTAAGGATATGCACGATCTCTGTATCCGTTAACCCTTCGTGAGCCGCCAGCGCCTCAACAAGGTCAAGCGGCTCACCCGCTCCCGACCCGACAAAGACTCGACGACCCGATTTTATACTGGAGACTGCTTTTTCAGCAGTGCTGACTTTGTGTTTGTAGGTTTCTTTCCAATTCTGGGAAGGCATATTATTTAAAGAAAGACGCAGATAATACTTACTTACCAGAAAACTCGGGGCAATCAACGCCTATGTGTCTTTACGAAATCTTATCTAAGATTCCAAACAAGCTAATGAAACACTCAGATACCCCATCCACCTCCACCTGGTGTCAAAATCCTCAGTCGATCTCCGGTCTTAACTTCAAGATTTACAGTCGAATCCAGCTTAACAGGAGAACCACCTTTAGGAACTAACCACTGTTCACCTGGCTGGCCTGGCTTACCGCCTCTAAGGCCATAGGGTGACTCGATTCTGTGTTGAGTAAGTAAAGAAAGCGATACCGATTCCGTAAATTCCAGCTCACGGACGACGCCGTCTCCCCCCTGAAACCGGCCAAGCCCCCCAGAACCTTTGCGCAAGGAAAATTCGTTGAGTTTAACCGGAAACTTGTGTTCGAGAAGCTCGGGGTCGGTAATCCCTGTATTGGTCATATGCACATGCACCCCGCTTTCGCCATGGAAACCATCTCCAGCGCCAGCTCCTCCAGCAATCGTCTCATAAAAGCTGACACATTCATTTCCAAAAATAAGGTTATTCATAGTTCCTTGGCTACAGGCACAAACCTCAAAAGCCAATAAAAGGGTATCAACCAGTCTTTGACTTGTCTCCACGTTTCCAGCCACAACCGGAGGGCATTTCAAAGGATCATCATCGAATGGTGGGTTTAACAGCCCACGCGGCAACTCGATCGTAACCGGGCGCAGCAAACCTTCGTTGAGTGGCATCGGCTCATTCAGCCATACGCGAAGAAAATAGATCACGGCACTGTAAACAATACCTGGAGTCGCATTAAAATTATTCGGATGCACCCCTCCTCCATCGCCAAATTTCAGAATCAACGAATCACCCTCGACTAAAGCCACCAACTCCAAAGGTGTTCCATCATCCAGATTCTGAATCGCCTGGTAGCATCCATCTGGGAATGCAGTCAACTTACGACGAAGGCTTGTTTCAGAACGATCCTGAATAGCCTTCATATACTTAATCACCGTTTCGCAGCCTCGCTCATCAATCAGGTTCTGAAAGTCTTGCAACCCTTTCATATTCGCGGCGACCTGCGCTTTCAGATCTGCAATATTTTCCTCAATCCTTCGTGAAGGAAATGGTCCCTCACTAAGGGTCTTTTCAACCAGACTCAGATCTAGTGTCTCATTCCGCATGATTACGGTGGGCGGAATAACCACACCTTCTTCAGCAAGCGACTTAGCACCTGGAGGCATGGATCCCGGAGCGATTCCTCCCATCTCGGCATGATGCGCCCGATTCACTAGAAAACCAAGCAGTTTTCCGGTATCCGAAAAAGCAGGACAAATGACGGTTACATCTGGCAAATGAGAACCGCCAATCCCGGGATGATTGGTCACCAACATCTCCCCTCGCTGCCACCGGTGTATTTCTCCCACCCGACGTACACACATACCTAAAGCTCCCAAGTGAACCGGAATGTGCGGTGCATTGACCACCAGGTTGGCATTGGCATCCAATAAACCACAGGAAAAATCGAGCCGGTCTTTTACGTTGGTCGAGAGTGCCGTTCGCATAAGCCTTACTCCCATTGCATCGACCAAGGTCTGAAAACGATTCGAAAACAATTCGATCTCTACTTCTCTAGTATTTGTCGAATGAAACTTCCTTTCTCCAGTGGTAGTAAGTTTAAGAGTTCCAAGCGTTCCCCTGCAAGCGCTCCAGTCGATATCCACAAACAAAGTGCTAAACGGATCCTGAATAATTGCCGGGCCCTTAACCACTCCCCCAACATCCAGCGCATCCCTTGCATAAACTCCCGTTTCCCGCCAACCACCACCACTGAAAGCACTCAACACTTTGCGAGGGATCGCAACCCGCCCAGCCGAAGGAAACACTTCGTTTTCACAGTCTGGCAAAGGCGGCGAAACCACCACGCGGTAGCAAACCACCTCAATCTGCTCAGGATCGGGCCGGTAACCAAAAATGGAAACATACCGTTCTGAATAAAGGTCACTTAGATCGCGCGAACCCCAATCAATGTCGATTGAGGATTCCTGCCCAAATAACCGCATGCTTACGATCCTTCGACTCAAACGCGCCGACCTCCGATCCTTTTCATTTAGTTTTTCAAGCGCCTTTTCCGTCAACTCAGCCGTCAACGATTCGGCCTGAGAGATAAATGCCAGATAAGGGCTCAACATCTGTCTCTCCACAAATCCCTCAGGCACAGCTTTGGACAAACCATAAGCACTCAAGAGACCGGCATCTGCCGGTATCAGGATCTCAGAGACGCCAAGCTTTTCCGCGACTCCACAGGCGTGTTGCCCACCGGCGCCCCCAAACGCAATCAGAGTATAGTCAACTGGATCATATCCTTCCCCCGTCGAAATCTGCTTGATCGCATCGGTCATGTTCTCGTTAGCGATCTCTAGTAAGCCTGCCAGCAATCTGTCACGATTCCCATTGCCAGTCCCCAAATTCAACTGAAGTTGTTTGAGTTGCGACTCACTCTTATCTAGATCGATCGGGATGCCGAATTGCTCCGCATCCATTCGACCGAGCAAGAGATTTACGTCGGTAATTGTGAGTGGACCACCCAATCCGTAACAAGCCGGGCCAGGGTGGGCTCCCGCACTTTCAGGCCCAACCCTGAGGCGTTCTCCGTCGAACTGGCAAATAGATCCACCCCCTGCTGCAACCGTTTCAATTTTCAGACTCGGGGCCATGATTCGAGCATCACCGACTCTGGTTTCGAACTGATAGGTCAGCTCCCGGTTATACCGAGCCACATCCGTGCTCGTGCCACCCATATCAAAGCCGATCAGTTGCGACACCCCCGCTTGCTCTCCAATCGCGACAGCCCCCACCAATCCGCCTGCCGGGCCGCTGAACAGACTGTCTTTTGCCCGGAATTGCGATTGGGGAACCAACCCGCCCGCGCTCGTCATTACAGAAAGCCCAGCCTCACCAAACTCCCCGGCGATCCTATTCAGATAATTTTTTAAAACCGGAGTAAGGTATGCATCTACCAAGGTCGTTTCAGCTCGAGGCAGGATTCGTATAAGCGGTGCACAATCGCTCGAACGAATCACCGTCTCAAACCCTACGCCCGTCAGGATCGCTTCCAAAGCTTCTTCAGACCTGCTGTCTTGGTAGCTATGCTTCAAACAAATCGCTGCTGTATTGACCCCTTCGTCCAAAAGGTGACTTAGTTTCGCGTTTAACAATTCCGAATCGATGATTCCTCGATCTGGATCGATACAAACTTCGACCACTTGATCGTAGAGTGGTTTGGGGCGACGAATGTCTAAAGCGAACAAGTCCGGCCGCTGCTGCGTTCCGATCCGTAGAAGATCTTTCAATCCTTTGTTTGTGAAAAAAGCGACCTTTGCCCCTTTCTTTTCCAACAATGCATTCGTACCTTTGGTAGTAGCCAACCGCAGGCGAGACTTTGGAAGCGGCTTGTCGCCTGACGTTCCAAGAATCACTCGGGCTCCGAGTTCGGGGGCTTCACCTTCAAACTGTAAAACTACCAAATCGCCCTGTTTTAAAGAATCAGGAAGCGCTTCCGAAAACTTCAGTCTCTGGCTGTGTGATTCGTATTCTTGAACCAAAAACGTTACTTCGCAGTCTGGAAAAGATGCCTGAAATCCCTTAAAGAAATTTTCGGGATAAGACTCCTTGGTATCCAGCTCTACAAATCGGAGCCCCAGTCTATTAATAATCGCCCTCAGTGATCCACTACTCAGCACCTTGGTTCGATGATATTGTCCATCAGGGCCTCTACCCAGGCAATCCGTAAAGGTTCCGCCGGTATCAATCCAGAATTCCCATTCTCCCGTTTCTGACATGGCAGGCAGCTAGAACGATTCCCAGCTACGAATTTCAGGAAAATCTTCGTCTCCTTCGTCCGTCGTAAAGACGACGATCCTCTGCCTCAGATTTCTATCCACAGAATCCCGAAGCAGGTCTTTATCGACCACACCATCCAAATCTGCATCCATAACTACATAGATGTGGGGATTACCAAAAGCATCGACAAGTCGCTGGCCCCCACCATCGGACTCAAGTTCGGCAAATTGAAGGTCAAAATACCGACGCATCTTCGGATTCTGTTCCCTAATCAAGGACCGTTCCTCCGGATTCGCGAAAGCCGAGCCGTCTGCTTGGCTCAATGCCAAAATTTCAGCAAATCGGTTCCATTGTTCAGCATTGTTCAAATCCACAATGACATCCCCATTCTTTAATTCGCCCGAAAGATCCGGATAAGCCCCGTGATCTTTTCGGTAGAGTGTGAGGGAATTAATTATCTTACCAAAAAGAGCCTCGGTCTGTTTTCGTTTTGCACCCTTCTGTATACTCAGCACACCTGGAATTAATATACCAAGGAGAATCACGATAATCGTGATCACGGTAAGTAATTCCGTCAGCGTAAATCCTTCCTTAGATTCCACAGACCCAGACTTAACAATTCGACTCGATTTACTTAACATGGAAACAAGGGTTTAAAGGATAAATCACGAAACGGTCAATCATCGTACCGAAGGTTATCTTGATCCATGGGTTCCGTCGAATAACCCGAGTTCGTCGCTTTCAGGTCGGGCCCGGATGAAAATATTCGGTAACCTGCCTGAAGAGTCAGATTATCAGGCTCCAAGTAATCATAATGGTAAGGCACCCCCCAGGGGTCCAAGAGTTCCGGATTATCGGAGTTACTCAAAGAAAAATTTCCCGATTCCAAGAAGGGGGGAAACCCCTTCGCCAACAAAGAACCATCGGGCCCCAGTTTCCCTTCCAGCGCAGCCATCAATTGTTGGGGCGATTCGACATCCGGGTAGTCGCCAAACTTCAATCGATAAGATTCCAAAGCCACCGAAATCGCCTGCAACTCTGACTCTGCCCTACCCCGATCACCTTTTCCCAGAATACCGGACGATATGGTAAACAGCAGGCCGCCCAGGATCGCCAGAATTGCAATCACAACGAGCAACTCAACCAAGCTGAAACCCCTGGATCCCCAAGAATTCTTACGTCGCCTATTCATCACCCCTACATCTCACCTGAACTAATGACTGAGACGAGAAAAATACAAAGATCCTGGACGTTTCCTTTCCCAAACCTTGCAGAATGCGTTATTGACAGTCGGATAGACGCACTCAAGATTCATGCCTTTCTGGTAAATCGCAGAGCTCGTTGCCACTGGAAATGAGCTGATTTCAATCCTCCTCCGGGAACAGAACTACCACCTTTCACAGGTCCACTATCGTCGCACGTCGGCAATAATTAAGCTTTTTATTATCACCACCTTACATGGATAAACCTGCCGCTAATACAATAGAGGTTGAGGGCATACTTGAGTTACTGAACAATAAGACGGGTCAACTGCTCGATCCTGCCCGCAATGGTAAGCCCAAACCAACGGATCCGTTCGTACCTCGCGAACTCGTTCGTCGCTTTAAACTGCGCAAAGGCAGTTATGTAAAAGGAGTGGCTTCAACCGATCCGCGGTTTCCAAACCCAAAGATGAAATTTGTTGAAACCATCGATGGGCTAGAACCAGACCAGAGAAAACGTTGTTTCCAGTTCACAAGCCTAACAACAGTTGCTCCAGACAAGCAGCTTATTCTCGAAACCAAAGAGCATCGAATGACCTTGCGTTGTATCGACCTCTTTTGCCCAATTGGCAAGGGCCAGCGGGGTCTTATCGTAGCCCCTCCAAGGACCGGAAAGACAACACTCTTGCAAGACATCGCACTCGGAGTAATCGAAAATCATCCTGAGTGTCACGTCATGATGCTTCTGGTTGACGAACGACCGGAAGAAGTCACCGACATGAAGCGCTCCGTAAATGCAGAAATATTTGCGTCCTCAAATGACGAGCCAACCGAGAACCATATCAAAATCGCTGAACTGGCCATCGAAAGAGCCAAGTGCCTGGTCGAAGTGGGTAAGGACGTGGTGATGTGTATGGATTCACTCACCCGCCTGAGCCGTGCTTACAATTCAGCTAAAGGTGGTAGTGGACGAACCATGACAGGTGGTCTCGATATCAGAGCCCTCGAAAAACCCCGCCAATTGTTTTCGGCTGCACGCAACACCGAAGAAGGCGGCAGCCTGACAATCATAGCATCGGCCCTGATTGAAACCGGGAGTCGCATGGACGACCTTATTTTCCAGGAATTCAAGGGAACCGGCAATATGGAAATGGTACTCGACAGAAAGGTGGCGGAACTTCGCCTTTGGCCAGCCATGAACATCAATTCATCCGGAACCCGTAAGGAAGAACTTTTGATTGATCCCAAGAAACTGGAGACGATACATTTCTTTCGCAGAGCCCTAGCTCCGCTTAGGATTGAAGACGCCGCTGAGACCATGTTGACGCGACTTTCTAAAACAACCACGAATGAGGCGTTCTTATCGCTAATAAGTCGTTGACATACAGAGTGTATGATTTCCTCATACCACATTTCATAAAACACGGCTGATAAGACTATAAATGCAACAATTTGCTGAGCAATGCACTGAGATGGCACGTTCCATGTTGGGACACAATCTCGCCTCCATTAACCAGGACGGAACTATTACTCCCACCGAGGGAGAAGAAAAGCGGTTCGATGAACCCGGACATGCAGCATTGGCCATCGGCGAATTCTATAGAGCAACCGGCGAAACAGAACTTGAGGGTCACGATCTGATCGACCTTGCTGCCCGCTGTATTACCGCCCAGACATTCACGGACCCCGTGGCAGAAAACGGAATCGCCTACGCCGCGTTGGGGCTTCTGTCATTCGGCCCCGCTAAAGACCGCAATCCCGTCTGGGAACGTCTGGTCGATGAGACCCGTGAACGCCTTGACCGCCTGCTACTTGCCCGCTCTGATTATGATAATCACTGGCAGTCTTTCAATATCGCCAAAGCGGTAGCCCGCTTCAGTATGGGCCTTTCCAAGAAGGACGAAACGGGTAAGCTCATCGACCGTTTCCTCGAGCGTATCGACGAAAAGAGCACCGGAAACTTCCACGACGACAGCGAAGATGGAAAAGGTGTCTTCAACATTTACGGCGTCCTCTCTTTCATATTTATTCGTCAAGCGCTGCAGCTACACGCGAATATCCACCTGCGCGACCGCAAGCTCCCAAGTCTTCGGACCCACGCTGAAAAATACCTACGGCTTCTTCCTGACCTCGTGCGCGAAGACGGTCTTGGATGGTCTTTTGGTCGCGGAGGAGGAGCCTACGGACAAATGCACTGTATCAGTCTTATCCTGCAAGGGTTTCGCGACAACTGGATAACACCTGATAAGCAAATACAGTACTTCGATCTGCTTCGCCGGTTGTTTTACTTTTTCTACCTGACCTATCTAGACCAGGAGAATGGTAATTTGATCATACGAGACGCAGAGCGGGAAACAACCCCATCTCACACGACCCGCATGGCAGATTTTGATGGTGCCCGCTACCTTAGCCAGTGGGCACGTTTGGCAAAAACGATTAATGCGCCGGTAAACCCCGATGCGTTCAAGCCTAGAAATACAGGCCGATTCGTGATCTTCGACAAGTCCTCCCGCAAGGAACAAGGACTCTTTATCTACCGCAATGCAGAGACCGGTCTGCATGTGAATATTCCCCTCACCCACACGGACCAGAAGAATACCTCCGACTCGCTGGCATTCCCACACAGCCCCGGAATCTTCGACTGGCCCGTGAATTGTCAGCTCCCAGTAATGATTCCTGAGCTCAAATTCGGAGATCGGTACGTCATCCCGAGTTACTACGGAAAACGCTGTACGACAGGCATGGGGCTGCGGAAGTCTATTTACTTTCGCTACGAACAACCGGATCTTATAGACACCAATCAGGAAATCGTTCCAGGACTCGGGAGCTGCAAAGTGAACTGGACTTTTAGCGGCGGTAAGGTCACCGCTGAATTCGTCTTTATGGTAAAGCAACCAGTGACTATGGAGCGCATGCGCTATATGCTGGTCATAGCCTCGCCACACTCGGTTCACCGGGTGGGCAATACCTTTACTTTAGGACAAGAAGGTCTGCGCTGCTCCGTTCTTAAAGATGATTTCCAGGCACAGTGGTCACAAACCGAGGTAGTCACCGACGACCCTCAATACAAGACGCTCTATGGCAAGATTCACTATCTTCAAACATTGACCCGTGACTACCCGTTGAACATGAGGCCCGGCCAGCAATACCGACTAACCGTCGCTTTCGAGCCAGATCTGGCGCGCGCAGACGGATAGTCAGACCGGAAGATGTTATCCTCGCGTATCATCCCCTGTTTGGATGTGACCGATGGTCGCGTCGTAAAAGGAGTCAAATTCAAGGAACTCAGAGACGCGGGTGATCCCGTGGACTGTGCCAAGGCCTATGAAGCACAGGGAGCCGATGAATTGGTCTTTTTAGACATCACCGCATCGAGCGACGAACGCAATATCATGCACGAAGTAGTCTCGCAAACTGCCGAACAATGCTTCATGCCATTGACAGTAGGCGGCGGACTCAGAAATACAGACGACATACGGGCAATGCTCAATTCCGGGGCGGACAAAATCAGCCTCAACACAGCCGCTATTAATAATCCGGAATTGGTCGACAAAGCCTCCAATCGATTTGGGAATCAGTGCATAGTGGTAGCGATTGATGCCAAACGAGTGCCCGGCCAGGAAGCCTGGGAGGTCTACACCCACGGCGGAAGAAACGCAACAGGGATCGACGCTGTCGAATGGGCAAAGAAAGTTGTTAAATTAGGAGCAGGGGAAATACTACTGACTAGCATGGATCAGGACGGTATGCTCAATGGCTATGATATTGAACTCAATCGCCACGTTAGTGAAGCAGTCGAAGTCCCCGTCATAGCATCCGGTGGAGCCGGTAATTTACAGCACATGGTGGACGTTCTTACAAAAGGTAAGGCATCAGCGGTATTGGCCGCTTCCATTTTTCACTTTGGAACTTATACGATCAGCGAGTGCAAAAACTACCTCGCAGACCATCAGGTTCCGGTAAGAAAACTCTCCTAGCGACAACCCCTTGACAAGTTTCCTATAATGTCGGGAAACGCTCGATGAAAGACCACCAACTTTACTATCTATTAATCCTTACGCTCGCGACCGTCTTCACTCAAGCATTTGCAGGGAAACCAACGGTCATCGTATCGATACCTCCACAAAAAGCCTTCATAGAGGCACTAACTGGAACCGAGGTCGATGTTATCGTATTGATACAACCCGGCCAAAATCCGACCAATTTCGCATTGTCTCCCAGAGCTATGGCAGAGATCGGAAAAGCAAGCCACTACTTCTCAATCGGAGTACCGATGGAAACAGGCCTGCTTCCAAAGCTTCAATCCAGCTACCCGCAGCTTAAGATCGTCGATACGGCTGCAGGCATCAGAAAACGCAGCTTGGAATCGCATTTTCATGATCATGGGGAAGGTGAAGATGGGCATGAACACGCCCAGGATCCCCACATATGGCTAAGTCCCGGCCTCGTTAAAATTCAACTCAGGCACTATATGCGAGAACTCGTGGAACTTCTGCCTGAAAATCGAACGTTTCTTGAGGAAAATCGGACAACGTTTTTGGAGAAACTGGAGATGGTTGACAACACATTGAAAACAACCCTCAGGCCACTCAAAGGAGCGACGGTATTCGTTTACCATCCAGCCTTTGGATATTTCCTCGAACGCTACGGTCTAAAACAGGAGACGGTTGAAATTGAGGGCAAACAGCCCAGTCCCAAGCAACTCCGGTGGCTCATAAAACTGGCTGCCGAATTTGATGCGAAGACCATCTTTGTTCAGCCGCAGTTTGAACGAAAGGCGGCTCAAACCTTGGCCGATGCAATCGGTGGAAAAGTGGAAATCATCGATCCCCTTTCAGAGGATTATTTAGACAATCTGATTCACATGGGAGAGACTATCCTCGCCAGTCATTAATTTCCATGCCTAACACCGACCCCATAATCTGTTTCAAGAAAGTATCATTCTCATTTGGTAAGAATGAAATACTTCGCGACGCCGATTTCGATATCGAAACGGGCGATCCCATCTGCGTCGTTGGTCCCAATGGGGGAGGAAAGACAACCCTTCTGCGACTGATACTCGGCCTCATTCAACCGGATAAGGGTTCGATAAGCGTCCTCGGGAAGACACCGCTCCAAGCAAGATCCGAAGTCGGATACATGCCCCAGGCATTACAATTTGATCCGAAGTTTCCAGTCACCGTTGAAGAAGTAGTCGGGATGGGGCTCCTCCAATCAGGCTCCCTTGCAATCTGGAAGCCGAGGAATACCCAAAACATCCGGGAAGCTATGGACGCCGTCGGCATTAGCGAACGAACCAATGCACAGTTTTCCGATCTGTCGGGCGGACAAAAGCAACGAGTATTAATTGCACGTGCCATGGTATCCAGGCCTGCATTACTACTATTGGACGAACCCACTGCCAATTTGGACCTTACCCTCGAAGATAAACTACTGGAAACGCTTCTTCTATTTCACCCATCCATGAAAATCATCATGGTCTCCCATGACCTGGGTTTCGTATCCAGTGCCGTTAAACAAGTCCTCTGCGTAAATAAGCATGTGCATACCCATCCTACTGAATCCATCTCCGCAGCGTTGGTGAAAGAACTCTATGGACCGAGCCCCCGCCGAATTCTTCACAGCTCAGATTTAGGACATGACCACCATCACCATTGATTCGTTAAGATGGAGTCTCTAAAACAGATCCTATTCGACGATTCCCTCTTTTTCATGAGGCAAGCGTTACTGCTAGGTATGTTGGCAAGTATTCCATTCGGAACAATCGGAAGCCTGGTCGTGGCGCGTCGGATCACTTACCTTGCGGCCGCGATAGCCCATGCCATCCTTGCAGGTATCGGATTTTCGCTCTACGCGCAAAGTGCCTGGCAATGGACGTGGCTGCATCCCCTTGCAGGCGCACTGTTCACTGGAATAATAGCCGCCTTACTCGTTGGTTGGGTAAGCATTCGATTTAAAACCCAAGAAGATACCCTGATCAGTGCTATCTGGTCCGTCGGCATGGCAATAGGACTCCTGTTCATCTTCAAGACCCCGCAGTATATCGACCCCATGAGCTACCTCTTCGGGGATATTCTCATGATCTCGAGTGTCGATACAGGACTGGTAAGTATCCTCGCGCTGGTAGTGATTATTGCTGCAATCGTCCTATACCGGCCGCTTGTTGCCCTCTGCTTCGACGAAGAATTCGCCAGTTTACGCGGCGTCCGAACAACTCCGCTCTACCTGCTCACACTTTGCCTCACTGCCGTAACCATCGTGTTACTAGTCAGCGTCGTCGGCATCGTATTGGTTATCGCACTACTCACGCTCCCGGCCGCTATCGCCAGCTTGTTTTCAAAAAAACTGTGGCAAATGATGATCGGTGGAAGTGTGCTCTGCATGGTCATCACTGTTCTCGGGACCTGGCTCAGCTATGCCTGGGATTTACCCACCGGACCTTTTATTATTATCGTTTCCGGCATTACTTATTTTTCGGGCCTTCTAGTAAAAGCCAAAGGATCTTGAGGACCGAGATATACAGTCTAAGCGAAAGCGACCTACTGCACTCTCTGTCTGCGCGTTGAAAGCCCAAACGTACATAAGAGCATGAACCTGCAGAAAATAAAATTTTACCTCTCAAGTTTAAAAAGGGTTTCTTATATACTACTATCCAAAGTATTGCCGACAAGCTCTCGAAATCTTGGTGTCCCAAAGGGCTTCTACGAAACAACTGAAACTTATTTCAATCTGCACAAGGGGGAAAAGTAAACCTGAGATTCGAACGACTTCAGCCAGCCCATATCATCCAGCGAGTGCTACCGAAAACAGACTCACCACATATCCATTGGAAGTTCGATAAGAGCCTACAGTAGGAAAGCCCAGAAACATTTTCAATTATTATTCCCGATGGTAGAGTAGTCGGAAAATCCGGAACAGTAATCAGTCACGATGACAAAATGCTTCTCGACGTATCTATGAAATTTGGAATTGGTCGTTCTGCCGAGAAGGCAAAATACCATCCTATTTTTTCGTCTCTCCGACTACCTAAGGTCACCACAATAGAGGGAAAAGCTTTGGTTTTGGCTACCGCTAGTAGCGATAACTTTTATCATTGGTTCATGGAATCGATACCTCGCCTAGAAATCATTCTAGCTACACAATCATTCAGCATTGATAAGGTTGATAAGTTTTTAGTCTCCAAAGGAGGGACCATAATTTCAGAATCATTAAAGCTCATCGGAGTGCCTCAGGAAAAAATACTGATGCTAGGTGATACTGACCATATTCAAGCCAATGAATTGGCAGTTCCTTCACTGGTGGGAGATCCATGCGATCCTCCTGAATGGGTATGCAAACATCTAAGAGGGTGTCTAAAAATACCCTTTATATATAAAAAGCTGTACATGCGTTC
>CAYGQM010000069.1:0-36450 GCA_964352065.1 uncultured Opitutaceae bacterium | reverse complement strand
CCTCTTCTTATTTGGGCAACCTGATTAAAACGAATGACCCTGCCCTGACGAAGGAGGTTTGTTTACGTGCACTATTAGGTTAATCGAGCCCCTATCGCTAAAGTCTCGATCGTTTTCTGCGTCGCCTTCCTTGGAGTCAGCAATCGCGGTTCTGAGCCTTGACCCAACATTAAATTGAACCTGCTCGACCGATCCCTATCACATTAATGAGAACCACGTGAAGACTTCGACTAGAATGCTTCTGAGCCTCAGTATTTTCCGTCTCCTGGCAAGACACCCTGATAGCCGACATTAGACGAATGCAGCATCGACTGCGGGCAATTATTTCGCTTCCATTTCTGAGGTGCAAAAGAGTAATTCAACGACACTTCCTTTCATCTTTGGACTCCTGGTAATTTTATTTGCCGGTTGCGGCAAGGATCCAGCATTCAGGATTATAGCCCAAGATCCCAATGAGATACCCGTCTACACATACGAAGTCGTCAAAGTCTATCCGCATGACTCGGGCGCGTTTACCCAGGGCCTGCTATTCAGCAACGGGGAGTTGTTTGAAAGTACCGGACTCAACGGGCAGTCTTCCTTGAGAAAGGTCGATCTGACAACCGGGCTCACATTGAAACGGGTCGACGTGCCGGACCTGTATTTTGCAGAGGGGTTGACCATACTGGGGGATCAGCTTTACCAGCTCACCTGGCAGAGCCAGAAAGGATTCATTTACGATCTCGAAACCTTCGAGTTGGAAGGTGAATTTGCCTACGAGGGCGAAGGTTGGGGCCTGACTACCGACGGCCGTTGGTTAATACTCAGCGATGGTACCCACCGCATCCGGTTTCTGGATCCCAAGAGCTTTGACGTTCACCGGACGATTGAAGTGATGGCAGGAGACAAACCGGTCCAACGATTAAACGAGTTGGAATACATCGATGGCGAGATTTATGCGAACGTATGGCGAACTGATGTTGTCGTACGGGTAGACCCTTCTGACGGAAAGGTGACCGGAGTCATCGACCTTGCCGGACTGCTTCCCCAACAGGATCGAAGGCCCGACACCGATGTCCTCAACGGCATTGCTTATCGGGGCGAGAAAGATCGACTCTTCGTGACAGGCAAACGATGGCCCAAGCTGTTTGAAGTGCGCTTGAGAAAAAAGTAACCGGGTCCCCTTTCCTGAAAAACCTCTATACTCTCAAAGAATCGTGAATGCCGCCACGGCAAGGAAGCCTCTTGGCCGCGGTGAAGCAACTTGTCTACCCTAAATGCGATAAGGAGCCAACTTGGCCCAATCGAAATCAACACCGACACCAGGAGTATCGGGCGCTACGGCCAACCCGTCTTCCAGTACGAATGGACGCCGTGTATATTTGTCGATCGGAAAACTGTGGTGCTCCAACCACCCGGCATTCGGCTGGGATGCGAGCAGACTGACATGCAGTTCGTGCATGCCATGCGAACAGATAGGCAAGCCGTAAGCGCGGGACATCTCTGCGACCTTTAGCCACCCCGTGATCCCGCCACAATTGGAGGCATCGGGTTGAATAAATGACAGTTTTGCCTGATCAAAAGCGAAAACGAATTCGTGCAGCGTATGAAGGTTCTCCCCCATGGCCAAGGGCACGCCGGTGGCATCCGCTATTTTTCCATACCCGGAATAGTCGTCGGGAATGGTTGGCTCCTCGAACCAAAAAATATCATAAGGCTGAAACTGTTTTGCACACTCGATAGCCTTTGTGACAGTCATCGAGTAATTGGCGTCGACCATGAAGGTGGTCTTAGGCCCAATCAGCTTTCGGACAGCTGCGATACGCTCGATATCCTCATCCATATCTTCCCGACCGATCTTGATCTTTACCGCTTTAAAGCCCTCTTCGAGCTTTACCGAAATACTGTCGAGCAGCCGGGTGCTCGTATAACCTAAATCAATCCCGCCGTGGTAGGTCTTGCAGGTCCCTTCAGTTCCGCCGAGATATTTCCACAATGGCTGTTCAGCCTTGCGGCAGCGAAGATCCCACAAGGCAATATCAACAGCCGAAATAGCAAAAGCGGCAATTCCGCCGCGCCCCACGTAGTGAATAAACCACTCGCAAGACTCGTTTATACCCTCCACGTTTTCGACCTCCTGATCTTTCAGGGCTGGCGCGAGATCGTGGTCAATCATGGCCTTGATTGCATGACCTCCTACCCCTCCGGTATAGGTATAACCATGCCCAATGCTACCATCCCTCAGGTAGACCGTGGCGACTATCAACTCCATATGGGTATGAAGCCCATGCTGAGCATCGTACAGGGACTCCCCCAAAGGGACGTTGTACAACTTGGTTTCTATCTTGGCGATAACCGACATAACGGAGAAAGAGATCGGCAGTAAGAACCAAGCAAGTGGAGAATACAAGTACAAGAGTCACCACCAGAATCTATCCCAAATCCATCTAATACCCGTAGTGGAAACTCTGCGACAGTATCTACCTCAGGGTTTTCGAATAGAAATACCTCCATACAAAAAGGATCCCTGAATCAAGACCTGCCCCTTTAAACCCAAGTAGAAATACCTCACCTAGACCTTGCGAAGATACACGTAATAAGCCGCCGTAGACTCGCCGCCTTCATCGATTAACCAAGCTTGAACCCTCTGCTCTCCGCTCGGTAGATAAACCGTAAAACGGGCCTCCGTTGCGCTTTCGGGCACTAACACAGTCTGATCATAATCACCGACCTTCAACCGAACGGACTTTACCGCGATGGGCCGCGTGGGCAGGCTGGTATTCCGACCAGCAGAATCGTGTTTATCTTCTGAATACGGGCCGAGCTCAACCTTGGCCCGGAATGGCGCATCCAGTTCCCTGGGCCATCGGCGGACAGAAAGCTCATAACTCCCATCTTCCACAACATCGATCATCCAATAGCCATTCGTCTTCATACCCGTTCGGACATGCTGTTGGCTGTAAGGTACTTTGTCGCCATGCCAATTCTGGGAGGATAGCGTATAATTTTCCTGCTCATTTGAGTCGATTACAAAGGGAACAAACGCATCCGCCCCTTCTGATACATCGTCCCACCAGTCCTCATAAGCTTCCCGCAGCTTGCGGACTTCCTTGGGATTTTCCTTGGCCACATTATTTCGCTGACCAGGGTCTCCCTGCATATCGTAAAGTTCTTGCCCGACGAGTCTCCAAGCATCGGTCATCACAGCGAAGTCTTTATCTTTTATCAACAAACCGTCGCCCACGTAGTCTTCGAACCGACCTTGATTGTGTACGAAGAGAGTCCGCTCATCCCAAAGCTCCGTCTTTCCCCGAAGCAGAGGTGACAAGTCAGTGCCATCGAATTTCACTTTCCTCGGAAGCTTTAAATTACAGAGCTCTGCCAACGTCGGAAGCAAGTCGATATGCGCTGTAAGTTGCGGCACCTCCGTTCCCAGGACGAGTTCTCCGTTTGGCCAATGAAAGAAACCGGCCGCCCGATGGCCTCCCTCGTACGCAGAAGTCTTCACACCCCGCATTCCGGCATTATAACCTTCAGTAACGAAACCATTCCGCCCCTGCGTAACCGTTGCTCCAGATCCTGTTCCGTTGTCCGTGAGAAATACAATCAGGGTATCGTCAGCGATCTCGAGTGCATCCAGCTTCGCCCGCAAGCGCCCCAGTCCAGCATCGATCACACGGATCATACCGTAGAAACGGGCCCGCCGATTGGGTATGCCAGCATCCAGAAAGGGCTGAACATATTCTATAGGCACGTGAAACGGGCCGTGAGGGGCATTGGTCGCCAGATATAGAAAAAATGGTTCATCCTTGTTTTTCTCGATCCACTTCCCTGCCTCATCGAACCAAACATCCGTGCAATAACCCTGCACAGTTTCCGCTTCGCCGTTTCGCAGGTAGGTATCGTCGTAGTAGTCGTTATTCCAATAGTCCGGCGTCTCTCCGATGACACCTCCGCCATGAATCAGCGATTCGTCGAAGCCACGATCTTGAGGCCGGAACGGATAATTGTCGCCCAGGTGCCATTTGCCAAACATCGCCGTTTCGTAGCCACTGTTTCGAAACACATCCGCCATGGTGACTTCATCTTTGCGCAAGTGATTCCGTCCTCCATAGGTCAACCAAACGCCCACCCGGGCGGAATAGCGACCTGTCATCAAAGCAGCTCTGGAGGGGGAACAGGTCGGGTCCACATGAAAATTCGTAAGGCGCACACTCTCTGCATGCAGTGCATCCATGTGCGGAGTGCTCAGGTAGGGATTTCCATGGGCGGAAATATCCCCGTATCCCTGATCATCCGTCAGGATCACGATTACGTTGGTTCGTACCTGATTAAACCCGAATACCGGAGATTTTCCCTTTTGCGCAGGGCATCCCCAGCTCAGTAGCGCTATCCCCAATCCTAACAGTGAAATCAGATTTCTCATATGCAATTCAAGGTCTACCCGAATCCCAATACGGGTCACAAGACGCTTTAAGAGAAAAACTCGAACAGCGCGGCGGAACCAGCTCCGCGACCACGGTGCACCTACAGATCCCACACCCCAGTCAATTACGTGCACTCCCCTACTCAATCACCCATGTCAGAGACCTGACAAAAGTAACTACCGCCGGAACTACGACCTTCTGGGCAGGTCGTAGCGGAGACACCCCGTAGACCGGCCTAAGGCTAAAGAGGACTCCACAATCAGGGTAATACCCCATAACAGAGCAATTGATTAAGCCATAGATCATTGGCTTCATAAAATAATGAAAATCTCATCCTTCGTTTTCATCCTCTTCATTTCGTACGTACCATATTCTCAGGCTGATCGATTCTACGTCTCTGCAACTGCTGCAGAAGGCGGTGACGGTCTAAGCTGGGGAACCGCGTTTCGATATTTGCAAGATGCCCTCGATGATACCGCCGTTGATCGAGAAGACGAAGTATGGATAGCCGCCGGCACTTACTACCCCGACGAGGGAGCATCTGTCACTGACGGGGACCGGACCGCCACGTTTCGACTAAAGCGTACGACGACCCTCTACGGAGGCTTCGCAGGTACGGAAACCAGCACCGCAGAACGAAATATTTCCGCCAACGAGACCATCTTAAGTGGAGAGATCAATGCGGACCCCGCTCTATGGTCCCTACATGTCTGTAAGATCACTAACGCCAATATTGATGGAGTCACGATCACCCGCGGAAATGCAAATGGCTTGGAAAGTCCGGACAACGAAGGCGGAGCGATCGATGCAGGCGGAACGAATGAGGCGCGTAACTGTAAATTCGTCGAAAATTCTGCGGCGTTCGGCGGTGTGGCATTCGGTGGTACTTGGACCGTGATCGACTGCATTTTCACAGACAATGCAGCAACCATAGAGGGAGGTGTGGCCAAAAGCGGTAACTGGACTGTCTCGGGAAGCATCTTTACCGGTAACGAAGCCGCTACCGAAGGAGGCGTGGCAAACGGCGGAACCTGGATAGTGACAGATAGCACTTTCTCCTCAAATACGTCGCCACTCGGTGGCGTTTCCGTAGGTGGTAACTGGACCGTAACGGACACTACGTTCTCTGCCAACACGTCAGCAATTGGAGGCGTACTGTCAGGAGGAAATTGGACTATCGATTCGTCTGAGTTCAACGAAAACACAGCCACGGAAGAAGGGGGCGTGGCAAATCTCGGCATCGTCACCGTTACAGACTCCACCTTCTACAAAAACTCTGCTCCGTTAGGAGGCGTGGCCGCTAGGGGGACTTGGAATATCAAACGCAGTCAATTCCTTGAAAACGCGGCTTCGACAGATGGTGGCGTCGCGACGGCCGGCAATTGGACCGTGTTTAACAGCCTGTTCCGAGGTAATGCGGCGACAGGCCGCGGAGGCGTCGGCAACACCAGCAATTGGACCGTAGCCAACAGCGTCTTTGTCGAAAATACGGCCGGAGACCGGGGCGGTGTAGCTAGAGGAGGCACCTGGACCGTGACCACGTCCACCTTCCTGAACAATACCGGCGGTGTCACAGGGGGCGTCGCACGCGGCGGAACCTGGCTGGCAACCAATAGTATTTTCCAGGGCAGCGGCAACAATCTCCTACCCTTACTTTTCACCAACTCGGCGGAATACTCGGAAACGCCTGCTCCTGATAAAGAGCGCGCTTACAACCTGATCGACGTTGAGTGGACTGACGGGGATATCGGAGAGGGATTCATACTCAGCGGCGATCCACTTTTTGCCGACGTCAACGATCCGGATGGCCCCGATGACATCTGGGGTAATCTGGACGACGGATTGCGCCTCGACACGGGAAGCGCCGCCATTGCATTTGGTGATCCAGCCTTTTTGCCAGCCGATATCCAAGATATCGATGAAGATGCGGACGTGGCTGAGCTTTTGCCCTTGGATGCTGCCGGAGTCACGAGAATTCAAAATGGAACACTCGATCTGGGAGCTTATGAATATGTAGAACCTCCCTACACTCTGATTACCAATGTTTCTCCCGGTGCCAGCGGATCCGTTACAGATAGCGGCAATGGCGGGTACGAGGAAAACGAACTGGCTATCATCGAAGCCACACCAGCGGAAGGTTTCGTATTCGATAGCTGGGAAGGCGATGCCTCAGGATCGGCCAATCCACTTGAGTTGCTGATCGATGCAAACAAGGTGGTGACAGCCATTTTTCTTGCCCAGTATCCCCTGACCGTTGCCGTGAACCCTGAGAATTCAGGAGCCGTGGAAGAAAGTGGCGACGGAAATTACACAAGCGGCTCGTCCGCTACGGTTGAAGCCATTCCAGCAGCTGGCTACGTCTTTCATGAGTGGACTGGTGATCTTTCAGGAACCACCAATCCTACGAATGTCCTGATGGACAATTCGAAATCCGTCACCGCTGTATTCAAAAAGCAAGTTTCCCTGACCACTGCAGTCAACCCCAGTGGCACCGGTACTATAAGCGACTCTGGCAATGGAAGTTACCTGGAGGGCGATACGGCAACCGTTCAAGCTACCCCAGCGGCTGGCTACCAATTCGTCCGATGGCAGGGTGACGCCACTGGAAGCGAAAATCCTTTGGAAATCACGATGGATGAAGATAAGTCGCTTGTCGCCGTATTCACTGAAACGATCACCCCTATTTATAGTTTAACCAAAGTGGCGAGTCCCACTGACGCGGGATCCATTTCAGATGATGGAGATGGACAATACCTCGAAGGCAGCACCGCAATGATTGAAGCGTTTCCAGCATTCAGTTACGTATTCGATCGATGGGAAGGAGCAGCCTCGGGATCCGACAACCCTGTCGCCGTAGTGATGGATGAGGATAAGGAAATCACTGCAGTCTTTATACAGAATGTTCTGCCGGTGGTCAATTTGACCAAAGTCGTAAATCCTACCGAAGCCGGGACGATCTCTGACAGTGGCGAAGGGCAATATCTACAGGGGGATACCGCAACTCTCCAAGCGCTACCTGAGCCTGGTTTTCTTTTCGAACGCTGGGAGGGTGCAGCTACAGGAAGTGAAAACCCCATCGAAGTCGTAATGGACACGAGCAAAACGATCACCGCAGTCTTTGTCGAAAACCAAGGCCCTGCATTAACTCTGACGATAACCGTTACTCCGGAGAATGCAGGAATTATTTCCGACAGTCAGAAGGGCGTCTATTTTCAAGGAGATACTGCAAGCGTTGAAGCGATGGCAATCGAGGGCTACTCTTTCGTTCGCTGGGAAGGGGATCTCATTGGAACGGATAACCCGTCAAATCTGCTCATGGATTCGAACAAAGCAATCACTGCAGTTTACATCGAAAAGAGAACTCTGATAACAGCCGTGAGCCCGGAAAACTCGGGAACTGTAACCGATGACGGCGAAGGCACCTATCTCAACGGTGAAATTGCCTCCATCGAAGCAACCCCCGGATTAGGCTATTTGTTCAATGGCTGGACTGGCGATTCAGACAGCTCCGATCTATCGATAGATCTTCTCATGGACGACAACAAAACCGTCACCGCTAAGTTTGTTAAAGATCTTAGTGACGAAGACAATGACGGGCTGACGGCCTATGAGGAACTGGCTATCTACGGTACGAATCCCGATAACCCAGACACCGATGGTGATAACATCAGGGATGGTGATGAAGCCGGAACCATCTTCGATCCAGCCGTCGATGACACCCCGACTCTTCAGTTGCTTGCATCAAACCCTGAATTCTTTTTAGGGCTGGTATTAGCGTCCAACGCCGTTGTGCCCGAAATCCTGATAGAACGAAACGAGACCAACGACTTCACGGTAACCATACAGATCGAAAAAACAGAAGACCTGACTAACTGGACGGAACTCGATTTGACGGACGCGGTGATCGATGGAAACAAGATTACGATCACTATTCCCGCTACTGGTGCTGCAGATTTCCTTCGAACAAGAGTCGCGAAATAGCAGACGAACATAGGTCAATACAGACCTTGCAGAGGGGCAAGGAAGCCTCTTTGCAACGGTTGCACACTTTTGATGTGGCAGATTCGGTCGATGTGGGTCACTTCTCATCATGACTGACCTCCACCAAGTATGCCTCCGAAACCCAACGTGCCCCATTCATCCAAACCAGATGACGTATCACGTACGGAAAAGTTGGCCTATGGCATCGGCGCCTTACCTCATGAATTAGCTGTCACCGGCATCAAGTATTTAGGTAATCAGATATTTAATGTGACTCTTCACATGAGTCCGAATCTGATAGCATGGGTCTTCTTGATTATCCGTATCTGAGACGCGTTTACGGATCCTTTTATTGGTAACCTGAGCGATAACACCCGCACCAAATGGGGACGCCGCAAACCCTTCATTCTGGCCGGGGCGATCGGCTCTGGGATTGTTTTTACCCTTATTTGGTGGGTGCCTAAAAGTATCTACGGTAACGGCAATGCACTCTTCATCTATTTTCTAAGCTTCGCCCTACTCCACTACACAGCTGTCACACTATTTCAGGTACCGTACAACGCGCTAGGCTATGAGATGTCTTCCGACTACCATGGACGCACACGGGTCTTCGCTTACCGAACTTTCTTTGCTCAGTTTGCAAAGTTTGTCCTTCCGTGGCTGTTCTACCTGTGCCAACTGCCTATCTTTAACGGTGACGCGATGGTTGGAGTAAAATGGGTGGGCGGCGCTGCAGGCCTCACTATCATTCTATTTATCCTCCCGACACTTTTCAAAGTGAAGGAAGGCCAGGCTCAAAAAGCCAAAAATCAGAAAAAAATTCCAATATTCGACTCCATTCGCCTCACCTGGAAAAATGCACCCTTCAGAATACTGGTATTCCTAACCTTTGTTACGATATTCGGATCCAATTTTGCGCTCTCATTGGGCTACTACGTCAACATATACTACGTAGCCGAGGGTGATACTCTACTCGGTGCAAAGCTCGCCGGCATTGGCGGATCTATTGGGACCGTGGCTGCCTTTGTCTCGATCCCCCTTCTCACCTGGATTTCTACCCGTATTGGAAAAGTCGTTACTCTCGGAATATGCATTGGACTGATTGGCATCGGATCCCTATTGAGCTGGTGGCTTTATACACCCACGAGCCCCTACCTTCAGATGATAACCTACCCTTTCATGGTCATGGGCGACATGGGATTCTGGCTCTTCATCACATCCATGAAGGCGGACATTTGTGATTGGGATGAGTGGAAAACAGGCTTGAGGCGAGAAGGCATGTACGGCGCCGCAACCGGCTGGTTCCAAAAAATGACGCAGGCAATCACCTTCAGCGGCGCAAGCTTCATACTCGGTTTTATCGGATTCAATGCCGCCCTCGAAGGGGCACAACCCGAGTCAGCCCTTTTCTGGATGCGGCTCATTTATGCAATACTTCCGGCCATCTTGGCAGTCGCGGGAATTATCGCTCTGGTATATTACCCCATGAACGACAAAAAGGCCACATTCATTCAAAAAGAACTAGAGGCGAGACGACTGAAGTCTTAAGGGTTTTCAACAGTAAAAAAAAGGTTGGAACTCAGGCCGATAAAAGCCCATCCATTGATGGATAATTTCAATCAACCATCCGTTACTCACTAGATCATGCAAAGACGTACGTTTTTAAAAACCTCTCTCGCTGCCAGTTTGGCAACGTCAGCTACCCTACGCGCATTCGCACTCGCCGAAAACAATCCCTACCGGAAAAATGTCGGAATTCAGCTGTACACACTGCGAAACCAAATAGCGGAAGATACTGCGGGCACACTGAAAGCCGTTGCAGCAGCCGGCTACAAGCAAGTCGAGCCCTACGGCTTTCCCAATGCAGACGACATGATAAAGGCCGCTAAAGATAACGGCATGGCGGTCAATTCCTCTCACTTTGCCTGGGATTCCGTTACCGATCCGGACAAATCTGGCACTGTTCCTTTCGAAGATATTCTTCAGAAAGCTCAAGACCACGGACTTTCCCACCTAGTCGTTCCTTACCTGCACGAACACAACCGCACCAGCCTCGACGACTACAAACGCCTGGCTCACAACTGTAACCGGGCGGCCACCAAGGCCAAGACGGCAGGTATACAGCTGTCCTATCACAATCACTCGTTTGAATACCGCCCCTACGAGGGCGGAAAAACTGGCTACGATGTACTGATTGAAGAATTTTCTGACGGCATGAAATTCGAGCTCGATGTGTTTTGGGTTCAACTCGGCGGTATTAATCCGGTCGACATGATGAAACGCCTGGAAGGTCGAGTGTCACAACTTCACCTGAAAGACCTTAAGAGGGGCATAGCGACCCCGGAATACGACAACGGCAAAATCCCCAAGGACGCATTTAAAGAACTTGGGAACGGCGTCGTCGATATCCAAGCAGTTATTGAAGCCGCCTGGGTTGCCGGGGTAGACCATTGCCATGTTGAGCAAGATCAGTCTCCAGACCCAGTTGCAAGTATCCAAGAAAGCATGACTTACCTGGCCGGTCTTTAATTGGCTTTGCCTATTCCAAATATTTAGCCAACTTAGTTAAGCAGAAAGCCGCTCCAAAGCTGGAGCGGCTTTCTTTTAACTACTACTACGTTGTAGCTCTTAAGGTAAATAATACTAGCTGGATACATCCGAGTAGGCATCTTTCAAAGACACCCAGGCATCTTCAGCTTTGCCCTTAGCGTCGTCCCAAGTATCTGCGGTTGCGTTCGAGAGATCAGATAAACTTGAATTAAACTTATCCAGCGCTACCTCCATTTTATCAGCAGCCTCTTCTCCGACATCGTTACCGCTCTGCTTCAGCTGGTAAAACTCTTTCTCCATGGAGTCTCCCATCCGAGCCAAAGTCTCTGTGAAATTGTCCTTTCTTTCGTAGGTTACATCTTTGATGGAATCCCAACCATCCTTCATAACGTCCTTCGTGTTCTCATAGGCATTCTCAGCCGAATCCGCGACATCGTCCATGGTGGATTCGGTTTCGCTCTTACTACAAGCTGAGAAGAAGGAAATCGCTGAAGCCAGTATTATAGGTGTGATTATATTTTTCATAATTTAGTGTGTTAATTTAAAGTTATCAATTTACGGAATGAGGTGAATTTTTATACGGATCTTCCCCGAACAACTCGAGCAATCAACGAGATCACCAAGAGCGCGAGAAAAACAACGAACAGAATTTGCGCAATCCCTGCGGCAGAACCTGCGATACCGGAAAAACCGAGAGCTCCTGCAATCAAAGCTACAATGAAAAACGTTACTGACCAACCTAGCATATTATTTCCTTTCGTTGAATTAATCTTGAGAATCGCCAACCAACTTGCAGCCACCATGCCAATACGCATGTATTCCCCATAAACAATTGAATGCCAGTAACATATAAAAACTATAAGATTCTTTAGATTCGAATGATCGTGCAACCTGCAAGACTCATAACAAGCAATGTGCACTTTGCAGGAATATAGATAAGCTTCCCTGTAAGACTCTCGTACCTGAAGCTCATATCAGGAGTAAAGATGGATAAGAGTGACTCCCTAAAGCGCTTTTTTTAGAATCAAGTATATCCGACGACAGCATTTAGTAGATCATATACTAGTCGTCAGACTTCGACTTGTCTTCGCCCACACAATGCTTCAAAGATTTTCCATAGTATAAAGTGAGGAAATTAATCACACTTAATACGACGGCAATTTCCATAACGTCCCCAGGCTACGGCCGTACCGATCGCACCGGTATTCCATATACTGGCCGCTGAAGCAGTGCCGATCACTTCATGCTTTTGCTTTGATATGGCGCCTCATCCAATAAACCCGATCCCCGTCATCAATCCATATAAGATCCGGGCATGGCCACCCGAGTCTCCAAGAACACATATATCCACCATAACATACCCACAACTGGCGACTGCAACTAATGGAAATGTCCTCAAACCCGCTCCGCGAATCTCGCGTTCTCGGTCCCACGCAATCGGCAAAGCAAGAAGTTAAGCAAACGCGATCTTAAGCAGATGAGATAAAACCAGTGAGACATCGATTTCCGGCATTTTAGGAAACCTAGCTTTCATTCATCACCAAATCCAAAAAAATTACGTATACACAAGTCATTTCCCCTTCTCTGCTGACAAGTTAACAACAGGTAATCGACACAGTAATTTCCGTTGTATTCGAACCGATGCAAAACGCAATGCCCGCACTTTTGTACATTGCAGTATGCAATTTTCAAAGAGCATCGATTTTAAGGATAAATTTCTTGAAGACGCTAAAGCCCCTTATCTATAGGCCTGCAGAGCGATCACCTCACATCTCGATCAATGGTTGGCATAGCACTAGCAACTATGTTCCGGCATGAACCCAGACACCATGATACAAGAACCAGATCAAATTGAACGAAATCCAGTCGGCCTTCCTACCGTAGCTGCGAAACAAATTTGTGAACGACTGAACACGCTAGTTGCGACTTTGTCCGTACAGTACCACCAATACCTGAAAAGGCACTGGATCGTAGAGGGCCCCGAACATAGAGACCTCCACAAATTCTTCGATGATAATTACCGCGAGGTTCAATCAGAGTTTGATACGCTTGCTGAAAGAATGACAACGCTCGGAACCGTTCCGACCAGCAGTCTCAGGGCCCAACAGGCCTTGGCTTTCCTCGAAGCCGAACCCGAAGGCGCATTTCCAATTCGAGAGATGATGAAGCGAGACCTCGATAACGAACAAGCCATCATTAATTACATGCGGGAGAGCATCACACTAGCGAGTAAACTCTCCGACTTCGCGACAGAGACTGTGCTCAAGCAAGCACTCATACGTGCGGAAGAAAGAGCTCATGAGATAGATCACTACCTCGCCAGTGATTCGCTACAACGGTAGCAATCATCCCGGACGAAAACGCCAAAAACTATTAACAAAAAAGAAAGGACACATAACCATGTTAAGAAGCGTAAAAGATTTAACCACCTATCCCATCCGCGCTGTGGATGGTGACATCGGAACCGCTAAGGACTTACTCTTTGACGACAGCACCTGGACCCTTCGCTACCTCGTCGTCGATACTGGAAGTTGGCTGCCTGGACGAAAAGTCCTCATCAGTCCACTCGACATGGGCAAACCGGAAGTAGGTCAGCCAGAGAATCACTTCCGCGTGAGGCTCACAAAGAAGCAAATCGAAGACTCACCTCACATAAGCACCGACCAACCCATTTCGCGCCAGTTCGAAAAGGAATATGCCACTTATTACAATCATGGTATTTTCTGGTTCCACCCGAATCCCAAGGCTGAGGCCGCCGCTGGAGACCCCGGACAAAATGCTCTGGAGCATGCCCGTCGCGTAAACGACATCAAGGCTTCCAACCTGCGATCAGCCAATGAGGTTACGGGCTATCGAATCAAAGCTGATGATGGGCAATTCGGACATGTTGAGGACTTCATCATGGACGACAGGTCCTGGATGATCAGGTTCTTCGTCGTTGACTCCAGAAACTGGCTACCCGGTAAAAAATTCCTTATGGACATCAATTGGTTGGAATGCATCGACTGGGCGACCGAGTTGGCATCCGTAGCACTCACAAAGGAAGCGATCAAGTCATCGCCCGAGTATGATCCCAATGATCCCGTCAATGCGGACTACCTGAATCGGCTGTATGACTATTATGGCAAAGCCATTCCAAAGGAGTATATGGAACCTGCTGCCACAACCTTCTAATTTTAGCTTGAACCCTAACACCTGTTGCTTGGGTTCTTACACCGGCGTCGCCTTTTTGGGTGACGCCGGTTTACTTGTTTGCGGATCACCTTACCCTTCAGCTGGCCAGCGAAACTGCAAACTAGACCTTGCCACCACACACCGCTTTGCGGAATCCTTTATTTAACACTGCGACTGCACGCCCATCATAATACACTATGAAAGTTTTGATTGTAGACGACGAGACCAACATCCAGAAAACCACCGCCATGGCTTTGAAAACGATGGGGCACAACGCTCTTTCTGCCTATAGCGGGAAACAGGCACTCAAGAAACTCGATGAAGATCATATAAACGCCGTATTTCTGGACCTCAACCTCGGCACAGAAAACGGACTGGAAGTCTTCGACCAAATCAGAGCGGCCGGGCACGAGATGCCTGTGATCATATTTACGGCTTATTCCTCGATCGAAACTGCCATTGAAGCCACCCGAAAAGGCGTTTTTGATTATGTGGCCAAGCCTTTTGTTCCTGAACAAATTCGACAGGCGTTGAAGAAGGTAGAGGAGAAAAATTCTCTCAAAAACAAGGTGAGTCAGCTCCAGTCCCAACTTGCCGAATCCAACCCGACCCTGTCATTTAGCTCGAATGACCCGGTTGTCCACGAAGTCTACGAAGTCGCGCAGCGGGCGGCAAAGTCTGATGCGACTATTCTGCTACTAGGCCCAAGCGGAACGGGAAAAACTGTTATAGCGAACTACATACATGAACAAAGTGACCGAGCAACAGAGCCATTCGTCGTCGTTCACTGTCCCAGCCTCTCGAAAGAACTACTTGAGAGTGAACTCTTTGGCCACGTAAAGGGAAGCTTTACGGGTGCGTTTAAGGATACCTGGGGTAAGGTGGAGGCAGCCGATAGTGGAACTTTGTTGTTGGATGAGATCGGCGATTTGCCTTTTGAGTTACAAGCCAAACTCCTGAGGCTGTTGCAAGATAGAGAATACGAGCGTATTGGTGAAACCAAGACGCGAACGGCCAATGTTCGTATTCTGGCAGCCACCAATAAAGACCTGCAAGAGGAGGTCAAAGAGGGCCGTTTCCGAGAAGACCTCTTTTACCGATTGAATGTGATCTCACTCACCCTCCCAAGTTTGGCGGAGAGGAAGTCCGACATTGTTCCACTGATACAGAACTACATAGAATTTTTCGGCCACAAGCTGGCTCGCCCCAACATCTCCATGACGCCTGCCGCCATGGCTGTTCTTGAGGCCTACGACTGGCCGGGAAATCTGCGGGAGCTCAAAAATGCCGTCGAACGGAGTGCTATACTTTGTAAGGAAGATCAAATAGACGTGGCTGACCTACCCATGGAAATCGGCAAAGCTGAGCCTTCCGGACGTCCATCTGGTATATCTTCGAGCGGGCTATTGTCGCTCCAAGAACTCGAGGACCTTCACATTAAACGCGTAATCAATGAGTCCGATAGTCTCGAAAAGGCGGCCGACACATTGGGAATCGATTCTGCAACCCTGTACAGAAAACGGAAAAAGCTAGGTCTACTAGACTAGTTCAGCAGGCGGCCATGGCTTACTCAATTTCGGAATGCTAAGATCCCGCATCTATATCGGTATGCTGCCAGTGATCGGCATACTCACTCTCCTTTGCGTCTACTTCATTCACAATCAAAGCAGACAAATCAAACGCATTGATGAACTTCAAAACATCCATTACGCAAATACCTTGGGATTGGATCGCCTGCTTCTTGCTGTTTCAGAAGCGGAACGGGCATTAAGTCTCAAAAATCAGAGCGACCCGGAGCGACTGAAACTCATCTATGATTCCAGCAAGGAAACTATTACTTCGTGGATAAATCTATCAGCCCAATCTCAAGTTCAGGAAAACAAGCGCCTCATTCCTTTGCTCAATGAGTTCCTCAATGTCGCAGACGCAATCATGGAAATGGGCCCTCCCCGATCCGAACGCCCAACGCTCTCGGATTCCGAAATAATTTCTGAAACGATTGAAGAAGTTACTCTGGGAATTCGCACAATTCACAATACCCGGATTACCGAAATCAATGATGAAATTGAAAACCAGGCAACGCTTCAATTTTACATCATAATCGTTGGAATCATTGTGAGTGTCGCGATCATGGGCTTAATGGCTTATCTTATTAGTCAGCGAATATTGGCCCCTATCGATTCGCTAACTGAAGCAGCCACCAACATAGCCGACAAAAACTGGGAAACTCATTACCAACCCAGTAGTAAAGACGAGATAGTATCCCTTGAACACGCATTCGTAAAGATGACCTCGCAAATTCGTGAATACCAGAAATTCACGAGCCGACAAATGGTCCAGATCCGGAGACGCATGGAGGCCTGTTTTGACCGCTTACCCCATCCAGTCCTTTTCGTTAATCGTAGCCACAAGCTCATCTACCTTAACCCAGCCGCGACACGACTCACCAAGGCGATGGGCGAAATTGATTCTTTTCCTTCGTCACTCAAAGAAAGTATCGAAAACACGTTCTCAACCGGGCGAAATATTCTTCCAACTGATTTTGAGGAAACCATCGCGATTAAGATCGAGAACGAAGAGGAGTATTTTCTACCAATCGTTATCCGTATTGATGGGGAAGAAGAGGACGACGTTGAATGTGCGCTCATTCTTCAAAACGTAACCAACCTCAGGCTCTCGGACGAGCTCAAGAGCGATATGGTAGCCACCGTCAGTCATGAGATTAAGACTCCTGTGACGAGCGCTAACATGGCGATTCACTTGCTGCTTGAGAACAACCTAGGCCCCCTCAACGAAGACCAATCCGAAATGCTCGAGACCGCCAAAAGCGACTTGGGGCGCTTGCAACGAATCCTCGACCATCTTCTTGAAATCGCCCGCCTGGAACACTCTGCGACCATTTCAAAAACTACCGTCATTGCAAACGAAATCATTGCCAGAGTTGCCGAAGGTCACGCGATGAAGGCTCAGGAAAAAGACATCAATCTGATAGTGAATATCAACCCCGACGTGATCTCTTTCAAGGCCGATCACAAAGCCCTCGAAGTCGCTCTTTCCAATTACGTTTCCAACGCATTGAAATACAATGAGCCAAGTTCAACAGTCGAAATTTATGCGATTCCAATCGATGGGATGATTCGTCTGGGAGTGAAAGATCAGGGCCGCGGAATACCCCCAGAAGATTTAGGAAAAATTTTCGACAAATTCTACAGATCGACTCACCAAAGAGCCGAAGCAGGGGTGGGATTAGGATTATCAATCGTAAAAGACATAGCACTTAGTCACAATGGTTTCGTCGGATGCGATCCCATAAGCCCCCGTGGATGTGATTTTTGGATCCGCATTCCCACTAGTTAATGCGAACCTCCCGTTATGCGGATTTACCAGTTCGGCAGATGCCTCGGAGGACTAGCCAGTCGATTGCTTTCTGAACTCGCAAAGTTTCAATGAGTCGTTGAAAGAAATTGATCCCCTCTCATCGCGCACGTGACCTCTGATACTCGAGGTACCTTTCCAGGTGCCCTTGGTTTAGTTCGTCGCTGTCACCATAGGAGATTCTCACTTCCTCTAGCTTCACGTGGAGCTCAGCTTGCACGCCGCTGTATTCTGGTTTTCCATACACGTTGTTCATCTCCGTGGGATCCTCTTCCAGATCGTAGAGTTCCCAGTAGTCAAGATCGTGATAAAAGTGGATCAGCTTATAGCGGTCCGTTCGGATTCCGTAGTGCCGCATAACAGAGTGCTCTGCTGGATACTCATAATAGGTGTAATAGGCATGATCACGAAACTGCTCAGTCTTCCCAGCTACAAGGTCTCTAAACGATTCCCCTTGCATGGACTCGGGAATTTCAATCCCCGCATAATCGAGAAATGTGGGCGCAATATCCAGGTTCTGAACCAATTGATCCAGTTTCATACCGGATTTGATTTCCTTGGGATAACGAATTAGCAACGGAGTCCGGAAGGATTCTTCGTACATAAACCGTTTGTCGAACCAGCCGTGTTCCCCAAGGTAGAATCCTTGATCAGATGTATAGACCACGATTGTGTTTTCAGCCAATCCGTTTGCCTCCAGGTATTCGAGGATCTGGCCCACTCCATCATCCACCGATTGAATACTACGCAGGTAGTCTTTCAGGTAGCGATCGAACTTCCACCGCGCCAAGGCTTCACCCTCCAGATTAGCCGCTTTAAAGTCTTTGATGATGGGATCGTAATAGGCATCCCAAGCGGCTTTCTGCTGATCATCCATACGGTCGTAGCGCCCTTGAAAATACTCCCTATACTTCGTCTGCAGTTCTCCTTCTTTGTCCAACATCTTGAGGTCATAAACCACATCCATGTGTTCATAAATACCCATCTCGTGATTGGCTGCAGCAGGGCGCCCTTCGTAATTGTCGAAGAAATTGGCCGGTGGCTCAAAGATCTTGTCATCAAACAAGGTGAAATATTTTTCCTCTGGCATCCAGGTGCGATGGGGAGCCTTTTGATGATACATAAGCAAAAACGGCTTACTGTCATCGCGGTCATTCTCCAGCCAATTCAGAGCGATATCGGTAGTAACTGTCGTCACATAGCCGGGGATCTGCTTGGTTTCCCCATTTTCAATGAAGTCAGGGTTGTAATAACTTCCCTGCCCCGGGAGAACGTTTGAGTAGTCGAATCCTTGAGGCAGGCCATTGAGGTGGATCTTCCCAACCAGTGCGGTATTGTAACCCACCCTTTGCAGTGCCTTGGCAAAATTTTCCTGATCCCAGTTGAAGGGCTGAATATTATCCACCTTGCCGTTTTTAAAACTGTGCATACCGGTCAGAATCACAGCCCGACTCGGCGCGCAAATGGAGTTGGTAACGGATGCCCGGTTAAACATCGCTCCCTCCTTTGCCAACCGGTCGATGTTGGGTGTGCTATTCAGTCCGTAGCCGTAAGCGCTCACTGCCTGGTAGGCATGGTCATCACTCATGATGAAAATTATATTCGGGCGTTCATCGACCTCCACCTCTTCTTTGGCAGGACCGCAACCAGCTGCGATTAATACAAAAAATACAACAAGGAAATTGCGAATAAGATGAATCATAGGATAAGTCAGTTCAGAAGCTGTAAGCGAGCAATTGAGACCCCACTATTTTTTTTCTCGTAGCCCAAGTCAAGAAGCCATGGTCTATTACTCCTTTATGAAAATTACCCTACCCTATTCCTTCAAATCGATCATACTACTCGGACTGACAAACATAGCAGCCATAAGCGCCTTCTCCGCAGACGATTCAATCCCCGATCATTTGAAGGAGCTTTCCTGGGCCTATGCCATCTCCACCGAAAAACCGCCACCTCTTCCTGAGGATACTCTCAAGCATAGCTTACCCCATACACCCTTCACATTTACCCGCGACGAGATTACCGGGAAACGAAACGGAGTTGGCTTTCAAGCAGCCCCCGCAGACTGGTACCCAGGAGACCACCCCGAGATGCCAGAAATTTACGCAAAAGGCGATCCCTCACGCAACATCATCGCCTGCGCACTCTGCCATTATCCGAACGGCAAAGGTAAGGCAGAGAATGCTCCTCCGACAGGCCAGGATGAACGGTATCTGCTCCAGCAACTCCTCGACTTCAAAAACGATGTTCGAAAGGGCGCCGAGCCCCGAAAGTCGAATTACCAGCTCATGGTCGATACCGCTAAAGGCATGACGCTACAGGAGATGAAAGATGTCTCCAACTATATGGCATCTATGGAATGGACCGAGTGGATCCAAGTCATAGAAACGGACACCGTACCAAAAACTTACCTACGCGGCGGACTCCATATCGTCATCGAAGGAGAAGGGGCCGGAACGGAACCCATCGGGAGCCGAATTATCGAAACACCGGCGGACTCCCACCGAACTGAGTTCCTGAGGGATCCGCGGTCAGGCTTCATTGCATACGTTCCACCTGAATCCATTCAGAAAGGGGCCGAGCTCGTTTACACCGGCGGTAACGGGAAGACCCTACAATGTATCATCTGTCATGGCGCAGACCTAAACGGCATCGGAAACATTCCCGGAATCGCCTCCCGTTCCCCCAGCTATATGGCAAGGCAGCTTAACGACATGAAACAAGGTACCCGTAACGGAGAAATGGCCGCCCTCATGCACCCGGTCGTGCAAAATCTTAGCTCCGAAGATATCTTAAATATTGTCGCCTATCTCGCATCCATCCCTGCGCCCGCACCGAACTACGATCCGTTCAAGCACTGATTCATTAGCGTCATCGACGAACGTGCTTTAATAGTTTACACATCGACACGTCTCCACCCAATACCTCCGGCCGAAAAGGGAACAGTAAAGCAATAAACTCGTTTCTACAGACGGTCGAGCTCAAGTCCGATCAGGAACATCTGATCGCTACGCCGAAATCTATTTGCCATTAACTACATTGAAAAACACGCTCCACAACATGCAAAACCGCGTAATCTGGGCCCTTAGCCTGTTCTTCGCTTTTTCCAATATTCTTGGAGAGGCACAAACCATTCAGGTGCTGAAGAACCGCGCGAAGTCGCCTCTCGGTATCCAGCTGAATTCAAATGAAACAGCGGCAGCCGAGCAAGGGACTATCCAACTCTCCTCAGAGCGTGAAATCCTCTATACGCCCTCTGACAGCTTCACCGGTGAAGACCGCATCCGAATAGCAGATAACAATGAGACGCGGTCCATAACCGTGGATGTCCGCTCTCACCCCAATTTCGTATTCATCCTGACCGACGATCAAAGTTGGACCGGCCTGAGTACTCCCACAGATCGAAACCATTCGCACTCCGCCAGCGATTACCACCAAACTCCCAAAATCGATCAACTGGCCCAGTCGGGGATGCGTTTTTCACGCGGCTACTCACCAGCCCCCAACTGTTCTCCCACACGCTACGCAAACCTCACCGGCAAAACATGCGCGCGTCTTCATTTTACCGATATTGTTGGACGAGGACACACTTTGCCACCTGAAGGAACGTATCGACTGATACCTATTAGCAAAGAGATCCGCGACATTCAGGAAAACGAACGCACCTTGCCCGAATTACTAAAGTCTATTCCCGATACCCGTTACAGGACCGCTCACTTGGGTAAATGGCATTTGGATGGTGGAGGTCCGGAAAAACACGGTTTCGACTTCTCAGACGGAAATACTGGAAACGGCGAAGGAAATGAAGGCAATCCGGTTAACGACGACCCTAAACGAGCCTACTCCATCACTGAACGCGCAAACCGGTTTATTTCCGATTCGCTAAAGACCGGAGATCCCTTTTTCTGTCAGGTATCACATTATGCGGTGCATGCTGTTATACAGCACCGGTCGGACACTCTGGATAAACTCGCTCACCTAACCCTCGGCAACAACCATTCCAGTTCCGCTTATGCTGCGATGGTTGCGGATTTGGATGCCGCGGTCGGCATCCTCCTCAATCACCTGGACGCGCTCGGCTTGCGGCAGAGCACCTATGTCATTTACCAAGCCGACAACGGAGCCCCGCAGTTCATGTCCAACGCGTATCCGCTCCGACGTTACAAACCTGAAATATGGGAAGGCGGTATTCGCGTGCCCACTTTCTTCCGGGGTCCTGGCATTCCCGAAAACTCCCAATGCGATCAACCTATGATGGGCATCGATCTGCTCCCTACCATTTGGGGGCTTGCGGGTGGCCACGCCAACCAGCTTCCAAGCGATCTCGATGGCACCTCGATCTCTCACTGGCTGTTTGGCGATACGAATCAAGTGATTCAACGATCTGGCGAATTAGTCGTGCACAGCCCACACTATGTTGTATCGGAGGACCTGGCTAAGAATCAACGTCCCTCCAGCGCACTGCACGCAGGCCCCTGGAAACTGGTCGCCTGGTATGAGACTGGAGACGTTCATCTTTTCAATCTTGAGGAAGATCTGAGTGAATCTATCGACCAGAGTAAAGAACACCCACAGATCAAACTTCAGTTATGGAAGCGTTTGCGGGATTATCTTGCGAAAGTGGAGGCACAATTACCGAAACTCGATCCGGTTCACGAGATGAATACAGGTAAAGGCGACGACGCTGACGCAGACGGCCTTCCCGATCATTGGGAATTTCGCCATTTGCTCACGCATTCGCTTGGACCTGAAGACGATCCAGACGAGGATGGAATCAGCAACCAGATCGAGCACATTCGAGGGACTGATCCGCTACTCGCGCAGAGATAACTACCGTTGAACATCTACAAAGAATAGACCGTCATCGATCTCAAGCTTCACAGCTGTAAGCATGGTTCATGATCATGAGTTTCCGCAGCAAAGCGGAGGCGACGGAAAGAATAGTCCGTCTTCGCCTAAATGAAGGTAACTGGGTGATTCCATGGCCAGGTGTAACCGCAAACCAATGGCCTACCGCAGGAACCGTAGAAAACGTCAGGGACAGCAGGTTCGCGATAGCCGTCAGGTAGAGCATTCAGGTTATAAATCCATGCAAATAAAGTTTTCAGAACGCCTATGGAGTAGTCTCTAAACGGACGATCCTGTGTAATACCGACTTGGGAAAACTAATAGTCTTGCCAGCTAAATCGTACATAAACTCAAGAAATGTGAAATTGATAAACGAATCATTCACGGGACGGCACCTTGCATTCATGTCATCGATAACCTTCATAATCCCCTGGTCACTACCCTTTTTGACGCTGTTGCGAATCGTATCGCACAGCACAAAATCGAAGACCGAGTCCATACCTGTCTTCAGGTAAGAGGCCATGACTTCCAGATCTCACCGATGATCAGGCAGTCCGGTTTCGCCACTTTCATCTCAGCGCAGAACTCCGACCACCAGACGGCATTACAATCATCCGGGGAAACCGGTTTGGAGTTTTCATAGTCGTAGATGTGCCGGGCGGCATCAAGGCGAAATCCATCGACGCCGACTTCGGTCAGCCAGAACTTGCCGACCTCTTTTGATCTCCTCGCGAACAGCCGGGTTATCGAAGTTAAGATCTGGTGCGTCCACAAAGCGTGAGTGATACAGACCAACCGGCTCTCCTGTTATGCTATTGGCTTCCTTTCAGTATTTGAGCCGCGATTCATCTAACACGCCTTCCCGTGTATGGCTTTCGGGAGTTACGGTTCGGATATCTCCGTCCTTCGCCAATGATAGTAATCCAGGTAGGACGGTTCTTCAATCGTCTCCCGTCCCTCTTTATACGGGGTATAAACACGCGTGGACGCATGAAACCAGGGATGCTTTACCGAGGTGTGATTCACCATAAAAATCAATAATCACCTTCATATCCCTTTTGTGAGCGTCCTGAACCAATTCACGCAGATCGTTGTTGGTGCCATACTCCGGATCGACCCGGTAATAATCACTACTGAAGTATTTGTGATCCGTAGGCGCTCGAAAAAGGGGCATCATCCAAAGCCCGCCAATCCCCAAGTCTTCCTAATAGTCCAGCTTCTGAATACCCCCTTGGAGATCACCCAGCCCATCGCCATCAGAATCATAAAACCCTCGAACGTAGATCTGGTAGAACACCGACCTCGACTGCGAAAACAACGAACCCCAGCCAGCCTTACAAACAGGGTGGTCAAATAAAAGTGTTTAAGGGTCCGGAATCGCATCACGCCAGTTCAGCCCTTATATTCTCCAGTAACGCCTTCGCTTTTGCGCTTCCTTCCATCCGGGTTAGATCTTCGCCGAAATACTCGATCGCCACAAAACCATCGAAGCCAGCGCTCGCGAGAATTTTAATCATCTTTAGATAGTCCCATTCAGTCTCATTTCCGTTTGCATCAAAGTGGTAGGCGTGTGTACTCACCGATCGCGTCAAAGGAGCCAGGATCTTCATTCCCTCATAGGGGTCAATAATCGGAACTTCAGGATTCCTCTTCACACTCCAATGCGTGAAGTCAGCCAAAACACCGCAATTCGGTAAGTTCACCTCGTTGATAACTCCCGCTAACCAATGAGGATCCGAAGAATAGCCTCCATGATTTTCGATCAATAGGTCGATGCCCACTGTCGCATTAAATGCTGCGAGACTGCGAATGCCTTCGACAGCGTGTTTTCGCTTTTCATCAAAGCTCAGCTCCGTTTTCCTGTCAGCGCACACGACTCGTATTGCGTGGCAGCCTAGCGCTGCTGCAGCCTCCGCCAAGGCTTTATATTTCTGAAGTGCAGTTTCTCGGGTTACCGCATCCTCAACAGCGATATCTTCCATCGCACCACAGAGAATCAACGTGCTTGTTAAGCCTTCATCATCACAGGCTTTTCGCATGCGCTGGATATCCTTGGCATCCGGAAGCTCACTTGCGAAGTGCAGGTTATCGTGCTCAATCGCATCGATGCCCAGCTCCCTTACGGCACGCGGATAGCTCCAGAGTCCCGGGCTCGCTGGATCTTTCTGACCGTAGACCTTGCGCATCAATGACCAGGAAGCGATGGAGATCTTAAGGAGTTCATTGTTCGGCTTAGAAAAGAGAACGATTTAGAATTTCCATCATTTCGCCAGACCGTTGATCTACATAAGCCATCGCTCGTTTTTCCTTCACCTGAGCCCGAGGATAATCCCGATCGATTTCCAGAAGAGCTGCCGATACATTTTCTGCTGGTTCCTTCATGATCTACATAAGCCACTCCGGCAATTTTACATCAGGGAACATCTATCCTTTCACACTATGCTGTGGAAGAAAGTAATGAATCCCTGGCGTATGGCCGAAGTCACCAATGTTTTTCGTCGCCCAACCGGAATAAAGTAACACTCCTCCCAAACCTCGTTTCGAGCTTTTCCCGGCCACCGATTTTGGCTCGTGAAAAGCAACGGAGGCAGATAATAGCCCACTCGTTCTCAAAAAGTACCTGCGGTCTGAGGTAAGATCGAACATGATTGGAAAAGGAGTAGGATCGAATAAACAAAAATGGGATGAATCAACCATCGACCCGATAAAGCGGTTCAGTATCTAAACCAAATCGTTTGTTCTCAACTATTTCATTCAACCGAATGTCGCCCCGATTGCGACTCCGCATCCTGACAGCCTCTGGTTTAGAGGCAAAGGATCGCCCTAGAGAATAAACCTGATGTATTGAGTCAAGGGCCGAAAGGCACGAAGCCTTTTCCCTTAAGCTTTATTAACTCAGACTCTGAATTAAGCTACAGAACAAAATAAATTCGCGCAAGCGGACTAAGCCTTCGGCATATGATAACCAGGCGTCGAGAGAGATAGCGAGATTTCTTCCTCCGTCATCTCCTCTTCGATTGCCGCGAATAAAGGAGATGATAAATACCGTTCGCCGGTATCCGGCAACATACATAGGATGACCGATCCTGGTTCCGCTTTTTCTGCGATCCCCATAGTAACAGCGAAGGTGGATCCTCCGGAGATCCCGGTGAAAATGCCTTCTTTTTGAGCAAGGCGATTCGACCATTCGATGCCTTCGGCACCTGGAATGGGAACTAATTCATCGAAATATTTCCCATCAATGGCCTCCTGCAAAACAAAGGGTATAAAATCAGGCGTCCAGCCTTGAATGGGATGAGGCTCCCAAGCGGAGTGACTCACTCCGGGTGAATTATTTGCGCCCCGCTCCTGAACAACACCACTCGCCACCAAAGCAGCGTTTGCAGGTTCTGTTAATATGATCTTCGTATCGGGGCGTTCCTTTCTGAGAACACGGGAAACTCCGGTTACCGTTCCACCCGTGCCATAACCTGTCACGTAATAGTCCAGTCTCTTGCCTTCGAAGTCGGCCAAGATTTCGCGACCGGTCGTATTTTCATGAATCTTCGCATTATCAGCGGACTCAAACTGGCGGGCCAGAAACCAACCATTTGCTTCGGCCAACTCGACTGCTTTGTTATACATACCAAAGCCTTTTTCCGCCCGCGGAGTCAGAACCACTTTTGCTCCTAGAAAACGCATGAGCTTCCGACGTTCGATAGAGAAACTGTCCGCCATGGTAACCACCAGCGGATATCCTTTCGCTGCACATACCATGGCAAGTCCGATGCCCGTGTTACCACTGGTCGCTTCTACGACCGTTTGGCCGGGTTTTAAATCACCACGCCGCTCAGCTTCCTCGATGATACTAACCGCCAGCCGATCTTTCACGGAAGCTGCAGGATTAAAGTATTCGGCTTTTACGTATACCGTAACTCCTTCTGGAGCCAGATTGTTAATCCTGATACAAGGAGTATTGCCAATCGTATCTAAAACGCTGTCGAAGAGGCGACCTTGACCGTTGGTGGTTCTGGAATTTTCTGCTGTCATATCGAGTGAGGTGATTGTTATGCCTGTTATCATGCTGGGGTTAAACGGCACGAATTCATCACTAGTTTATATTCCTGCCGAGGCCCAAAATATGGTTGAAGCTTGTCTTGCTGTGAAGACAAAAAAGTCAGCTAAGGCTGTCTATCGGATATGAAAGACTAACTCTCGGTAATGAAACTACTCATAATACCAAATCCCGCAATGCCGGCGTTCGACTAACAACACTACCTCCCCCGGGTTTTCGTAAGCACAGAAGCAATGCGTCTTTCAAGTCTCTCTGCAAATTTTGGATTCTCGCGAAACGCGATTCTCTCCGCACTGCGATAGGCGTTTAGTGACTTTGGGTAATCGCCTGCTTCTTCATGAATCTGACCTTGGGTATAATAGGCACCCAGGGCATTGTCCGGCAACTCCTTAAGGATCGCAATCGTTACCTCGAGCGCCTTTTCATATTGCTTCCCGTTTCTGTAAATTTGAATCAGTGTGGTGTAGGCATTCACGCTTTTGACCTTGAGTTCGATCGCCTGCTTGAAGTCAGAAACCGCAGAGTCTAACTCTCTCATTCCATAAAAGCTCATTCCACGCTGATAAAATGCATCTGCATACCAAGGTTCTTCTGCTAAAGCCTGCGTGAAAAGTACACTCGCGTCGTTCAATTTTCCAACCTGGTTCTGCTTAACTCCCAATGCATAAAGTTCCTTGGCTTTTTCAGACTGACCGTAACAGCAATTGGCTAATGCGATAAAGACTACGATGATTTTAAGATTCATGTTGGACTCTTGTTGAATGTTGTTCTGAAGAGAACACGGATCAAGGTGAACGCGTTAACCACAAACGCGGATAAAAATCCATACCAACACCCGATACAAGGGGAATGCCCCGTTTGCAGGTAAAACTCACACTTTAATTACCGGCTTAGGTATCAGGACCTCTATTGACCACGAAGTCGCAAGTTGGATGGGGAACTGTCGTAAACCCCGTTACGTCATTTACTCACCAACGTGTTTCGCAAAGAAAGCCTTCGCGCCTTCTACGAGTTCAGTCGGATCCTTTTGAAATTCTTTACTATCGGTCTCAATAGCGATGACACCCTTCCACGCGCTGCGTTTCATCTCATCAAATAACGGGACAAAACTCGCGTCGCCCTCTCCGATCAGAGTATCTACTGGAACTTGTTTACCATCCTGTTCAACCAATTTCTTGTCTTTAAAATGCATATCGCTAACCCGACCGTTGTATCCCTTGTAGGTTTCCAGAGGATCATGTCCCGCGGCAACAACCCACCCAATATCCATACAAACGCCGATACGCTTGTCGCGTTCTGCCAAAACCTGCTTAACCGTCGCGGGATCACCATAAACCGTTCCCGCCCCATGATTGTGAATCGCTAGCTTGATATCGTACTCTTTCACCAACTCTTCCAGGTTATCCCACTCTTCCATGTTCTTCGGTTCGACGACCACGACTTCCATGCCGAAGAGCTTCGCAACTTCAAATAACTTACGATTTTCCTCTTTGTCCGTGGATGTCCGACTTACACCAATTGAATAAGCGACAACACCGTGTTCTTCCAGGAAGGCTTTCTTCACCAGGTTTTCCGCCTCAGATGCGTCTGGATCGATGTGTGCTCGAAAAAATTCCACATACTTAATTCCGCTCTTCTTAGCGAAGAGCACCGTCTCCTCAAAACTCATATTCCGACAGGTCCAGGACTGGAGACCCAGCTTAATGTCGGCCGTGTCTGCCTTCTCAGCAGCACACCCAAATAACAAAGAAGTGATTAATAACAGTAGCAAACATTTTTTCATAAAGTATTTCTCAGAGTTATAACTTCCAATGCGGAAAGAGGGTGACAAAGACACTTGGTATCCAGTTACACAATCCAAAATAGTCTGGATCCGGCCTAGACAAACCCGCTTGATCCAGCGATAAGCCTTCCAATGAAAAAAACATTTTCCGTAGAGGTGGAAGGCAAGAAACCCGCAAGGGTCGTCGATTCGATAAAACACGAGCTCAACAAATACTTAAAACGAGAACGCCGCAAGAAACTGCCGGATGGCGCAGATTTCCGGGACTTTGACTGCCGCATTGGCGCAACCAGCGAGACCGCCGTCGTGGCCCATGTCTCAAAACTCAGTCAGGCAATTGACGCGGTTATAGAAAACGGAAGCCTCACCGTCTACGTTGAGATTCTCTCCAAACCAGGCTTTAGAAACAAAAACCCCAAGACAAAGGCGGAGTAGTTATTCGTTTCCTGAAAGATCCGCCAATACCGTATTCAATACTTGAATATGGGCTTTTCGGGTCGCCTCCGTACGCATCGAAAACGGTGACCCATCATCCTTGAGATAAGTTCGCTTCATACGCCCTTCCGGAAAATGACGATCGTTGCCGTGGCTCCCGATCAATTGGCACTTAAAGTTTCCGATTATATAGGGAAGCGCAAAGGAATCAAAAAGGAACTGGTTCGTCTCAGTAGTCGCTTCAGCTTCAGGCTTTATAGCGGCGCCATCCACCATATACGGCGTATCCAGACTGAAAGGAGCCGCCCAATCGATAATCATTATCGGACGACCCGTCACCGTATGTTCATGATCCCAACCATCCCTTTGAAACTGTTGCCACTCGGGCGGACGTTGTGGTGAGCGAATCAAGGCCTGCGAGCAGAACACAGCGACATATTTGCCTACTGAACGGATCACCGGATCGGACAAGTTACTTCTTAGTTGAAAACGTTCTCCGAAAAACAGGTGATTCGGAGAGGCCTGCCGTACTGCCCTGCTCACCAATCCATACAGGGTGTCCGCTACGTGGCCAAGATAGTCATCATCCGTCGCATCCGGATGAGTCTGGTAAAATTCCTCATAGGCTTTCTTTCCGGGTGAACCGACCGGTAGTTGTTTATGAAAGTCCGCGCGCCTCTGATCCCATAGAGGGAGGTCCGGACAGGCGATACCCAACAAGAACTGATCATTACGCACCGGAGCCACCTGCTGAATAACAGCACTCCAGAACGCCTCCTGAACGTCTGGATCAAAAATATCGAACTGATACTTCCCTTGCACCGGAAAATTGACGTTGAGCACATAAGGCATGATCTTCTTGATCCGTGGATCAATCGGCGCATATGCCTCCCCAGCATTCATCGCCATATCACGCACGGCTTGAAACAGGTGTTGTGCCGCCTCCTCTTCGTCGCCTCCGAAACGCGCTAATATTTCACCGTTCTGGGAATCGTCCTGAAGGAACTTTCCAATATGATTCGCGCCCAGCGCTATGTAGGGATGCCCATCCGGTGTCACAAAACAGTCCCGGCCATTTAGCTTATCCAGACGGAAAAATCCGGTCGCCTCCAATTGAATATCGGCAAAGCCGCCGTAGGAATCGAGCCGTGGCATCTCTCCCAACAGAGTTACACTCAGGACTGTAAGTAAGAGGGACGACAGTATAGTCTTATGCATATTCAAAGCTATATTCGAATATCCTCTAGCGGGTCTAGCCAAGATTTAGAGTAGCCCCTCCGTTTCGCCTTCTACTATCAGCCTTACAGAGTCGAGACGCAGACGTGCATGGGCGATCGCATTCAAAGTCTTACGCAACTGCTTCCGCGCATGTTCAATTTCATCGAGCCGGACATGGTCATTAATTTTGCGAAGATCAACCAAGCGTTGATGGGCCGCACTCAACATCGCATGGGCGGTCTTGCCTGCCTTCGTTTTTAGTGCATTGGCTTCAGACTCCGCCAACTCCGTGGCCCCTTCGATCATGCTTTTCAAGATACTGTCGCTAAAGCCTGGCATCTCCAGAAAACGATAGATATTTCCATCTTCTGCTTCCTTGGAAATATCCTCCTGGGTACGTTCGTCACTCAGATCATTTCCACGAATATCGACGAGAATTCTGATAGGTGTCGGCGCCAAGTACTGTTCTACGTGCCACTTCGACTGCGCAACCGCTTCGCATACGAATATGGTTTCTACCAGTATATTGGGGGCATCAGCTTCTATTAAACCCAGAGCAGTAGTTCCTGATTTCGAGTTGATGAGCAGATCGATTGAGTCCCAATAGACTGGGTGGTCCGGTGAAATGAACGCCATATCTTCTCTTACAATAGCACGAGAACGTTCAAAGGTTGCCATCAGTCCCTCCTGGGGGATCGACGGATAAGCTTCAATGTAGGCATGGGAAACGTCTAAAAAAACATCCCCCACTTCGTGCTCAATCATTCGTACTCCATAATGATCAAAGATATCGCCCAGAATCTCCCTGAATTCTGGATCTGCATCTACTTCTTGAATTCGTTCAATCACTTCACCAGCGACTTGTTTATCGAACGAATTGAGTTCTAATAAACGATCTCGCCCTCTACGGAGCTTTTCCTGCAATGCTTTGCGGAATGTCTCCGTTTCTCCAATAAACGCATGCCAAGGATTTTCCGGCACAACGAGGCTTGCCGCATCAAACTTCAATGCGAGCTCCAATAATCGTTCCTTAAAGCGATCCTGAAACTCAGTACCGCCGTGCAGGGAGGCTTCTATCGAATTGAGCCCCCTGTGGTACCAATCAGCGATAAACTCCTGGCAACTCCCCTTCACAATCGGTACATGTACCTGAATCGTCTCCGTCTGGCCAATACGATCGAGTCGACCGATACGCTGCTCCAGAAGTCCCGGATTCAGTGGTAAATCAAAAAGCACCAGGTGATGCGCGAACTGAAAGTTCCTTCCTTCACTTCCAATTTCGGAACAGATCAGCAATTGAGCCCCCTCCTCCTCGGCAAACCACGCGGCATTCCGGTCGCGTTTCACCAGAGGCAGTCCTTCATGGAATAACCCTACTTTCGCGCTGATTTTCTCCTGCAAGGCAGCTTCAATCGCCAGTACTTTGCGCTGCGATTTACAGATCAGCAAAAGCTTCTGGTTTTTGTTGGACTTAAGGAAATTCGCAAGCCAATCGATACGGGGATCTTCTTTGAATGAATATCGGATATCGTCTTCCTGCTCAGTCTCCTCCGCTTCCAGTTCCCGACGGATCCGGTTTAGCAGGGTTTTGTTTTCAACATCAATCAGTTCGGGAACAAACTTACGCTTGGGGAACCCCGTCATATTCGACCGGGTATTGCGGAACATGACCCGTCCGGTTCCATGTTGATCGAGCAGCGCATTGAGCAAGGCGTCTTTCGCTCCTTCTGCATTCGAAGCGAGCGCTTCCAGATGCCCGTCCAGCCCTTCGGGGTCTTTATCAAATATCCGCTTGAGCGCCTTTTTATCGGCAGCATTCAGCTTTTCATCGTCTATGATTTTTCCTGCTATTTGGGCTACGACCTCGAATCCCTCGGCCTCCTTCAAAAAGCTTTCATAGTCATCGTAGCGATCTGGGTCCAACAAGCGAAGACGAGCAAAGTGCCCCTGAAGCCCCAATTGAGTCGGCGTGGCAGTCAGCAGGAGTAAACCGGGCGAACGAAGCGCAAGCTCCTCGACCAGCGTATAATCACCACTCGCCTCTTCGGGTGCCCACTCCAGGTGATGGGCCTCATCCACTACAACCATATCCCACTCGCCTTCGATCGCTTGCTCTCGACGCACTTCACTACCAGTGAGAAACGATACGCTGCAAAGCACCAATTGTTCATCTAGGAATGGATTCACTCCCGGTTCACCATGCTCTACCGAGCGACAACGCTCTTCATCGAAGATGCTGAACCAAAGGTTAAAACGCCTTAGCAACTCTACAAACCATTGGTGTACTAATGATTCGGGTACCAGGATCAAAGCACGACTCACTTTTCCGACAGCCAGAAGCCGTTGGATAATCAAACAGGCCTCAATAGTTTTTCCCAAGCCCACTTCATCGGCTAACAATACCCGGGGAATCTGCCGGGTCGCCACTTCGTTAAGAATATAAATTTGATGTGGAATCAAATCGACCCGCCCTCCCAGGTAACCGCGAACAGGAGACTGACGGGATCTGAGCTGCGCCTGAAGCGTCCGGTAACGCAGATCATACACCTCCCCCGAATCGGCCTTTCCTTTCATTAAACGATCCTGCGGCTGACTAAAGTTCGTGATATCCGAAATCTCATCCTCTCTTATACGCATACCGCCGCCTTCATAAAACAAGAGTCCGTCTACTTCATCGATGACTTCGATCGTTATTCGCTCCTCATCCTTGGTTTCTATGGTTTCCCCCACACGGAACTGCACGCGTTTCAACACAGAAGCGCCGACCGCATAAATACGCTTTTCACCGCTTGTTGGAAATTCTACACCCACCTGATAGCGATCCACACTGGTAACGATACCCAATCCGAGCTCAGGTTCAGGTTCCGTCAGACAACGCTGCCCAATAACAAATAAATCCATCTCCGATGGTGTGACACTTTTTCAGCTCACCTCAAAACCAAAATGAGGAAATCTTAAACCGTCGCCGGTGACCGTTGATATACAACGAATTCCATTGTTTGCAGGTTCCGCTTTAGTTTCATAGGCTCTGGCTATGGAATCCGATCTCCCCTTCTAAGCCCTGAGTAGCCTGCCTCTTTTCAATTTTGGCTCCGATTAGCAGCCCAAGGTGGTTTCAAGTTTCCACCTCTTCCGAAAACGGTTGCAGCCGCCGATGCAGAAATTCACTCACCGGAAGAGTCAGCAGAAACCATCAGAGAGGTATTCGAAGGCATTTTCCACTATCCCTCATCTGACATTCAAAACGACGCGGCGATAATCGAACATCGGGAAAACACTGCTTTGGTCTTTAACCTCCAGGATCAAGTGGATTTCTTTGCCCGAGGCATCTCGCGGAATGGTTAGGGATACCTGCTTGCCACGCTCTCCCCTGAGCGGAATCACTCCGGAGTAAGTGCCTGCCTCCGGATAAACATACCAACGGATATCCAAATCATCTCCATCAGGATCCGAAGATGCGGATGCATCGTAGGAGAGCTTGGCCCCCGCATCCACAGAACGGATAATAAAATTATTTGATCGATCTCCATCAACCGCAGCGACTGGATTGTGGTTCGCATTTTCATAGCCTTCCATACACCAGTCCATACGCGCTGCGAAGTCGTTAAAGAAAGCCCGCCGCCATCTCCAAACGGGAACATAGATGCTCGAATCATAGCGATCGCCCGTTTCAGGATCAACCCAACTGTCAGCAAGCTCTGGATACACAGAGAACGGCGCAACATTCACTTCATCTACTTTGATGTCTCCATGCTTGGACCAGTAGTTCTCTACTTTCTCACGAGCGAAACGACCACTCCACCCACCCCACTCGGGATGATTAATGTCATAGAGCCCCTGATTCACACAGCCGAGCCAGGGGATAGTGCCTCCGCCTTCCACGAATGAAACGCCACCATTACCGAATTGGCGGATCGGCCAATATTTTCCAAATGGACCGTGGTTGCCTTTGATGTGCTCCAGCGCCCACAAATGCTGGCCAAGGCCCGTATATTCATAGGGCTCCCACGTGTAGGGGCCCAGTTGATTGCGATCTCCTTGGTTATTGGCACCCCCATCGATACTGGGTCCGCCATAACAATAAGTTTGGTAATTGCTTCGAATCCAGTGGATGTCCGGATAATTTGCACAGATCCAGGCACCAGCATTGTCCTGAGACCCGTTTTCGAACACCCGCAGTTTTGCTAACGCTTCTGCGAAAGCGGTAGCGTCCAACTTCGCCTCCAAATCTATAATCGCCTGAGCAAGGGTATTGGATCCCGCGTTTACGACCACATACACTGGACGCGGATCGTTCTTCAACAGGAGCTCCTCCAACAAACGTGAACCTGGAGACGTTTTACCCGGCCCGGAACTCTCGATCCCATAACGCGCTTGCCCCGACCGCACGATACTTTGCAGATAGGCCGCAGTAGGCCATCCACTGGAGTGTTTCTTCAAATTGTGCACGACCTTGTCATAACCTTCGATCAGATTGAAGAACAGTTCTGGTTGTGGGTCTTTTCTAAGGTATTTCCCAGTCACGGCGATCAGCCCCTCAATGTCCATCGAGTCTGCGTAGATGAGCATATGCATCATCTGCTGTTCCTCATCCGGTTCATTCCCCATATCCGCCAGTATGACCACACGGGTTTTCACAGCGGTCAGCAGCAGCCTGGGGGATGCAATAAGCACTGGGCCAAACAGACCGAGGACGAGGAATACAAAAACAGAGGTTCTCATGATGGGATTCAGGGGTTGGTTAATGAGTCCGTCAGGCTAACTGAACCGAATTCAGCAAAGCAAGACCAGGGACCTAGATTTCCCTATCCGGATCGTAATCTGGATTCAGCTGATTCATTTGGGCATCCACCTCTTTTCGCCAGGACCGCAGTTTGGCCCGGAGTTCACTGACCTTTTCAGGCATGGCATCGGCCAGGTTATTTTGTTCTCCGATATCCTCTCTCAGATTAAAGAGCTGTACAGTGTAGTTTTCGAAATACTCGAGCAGTTTATAGTCTCCACTGCGAATGGCACCTCCCGGAGGTTGCATCCCGTGGTTACTGTAGTGAGGGAAATGCCAGTAGATGGCATCGCGATCTAGGGATGAGCCTCCCTTAAGTAGCGGTGTAATGCTTACTCCATCCCGGTGTTGTTTCTCCAGCAAAGGAAGACCTGCCATATCGAGTATCGAGGGGTAGAAATCCGTGCTTATTATCGGTTCGTCCGATATGGTCCCTGACTGGCCCTGCCCCGGCCACTTAACGATACAAGGGACGCGAATACCTCCTTCATAGAGCCAACCCTTGGCCCCCCGCAGTGGAAGGTTCGCCGTTGAGAATGCGATGTCGAGTTTGTCTTTGGGGACGGTGCGCTCAGGATTGCCCACATTCATCCCCGCCATGCCCCCATTGTCCGCGAAGAAAATGACAATGGTATTGTCGTCGAGTCCCAGCTCATCGAGACGATCGAGAATACGTCCCAGGCTTTGATCCACCGCCTCCACCATACCTGCAAATTGGGTATTATCCTGGTATTGTTTAATTTTGACTGTTCGCTCCGGCAGCACACCGTATCCTTCCCACCCTTCTCGCTGAATGGCCTTGTTCAGATAGTCGCGGCTCAAGGGCTCATGCGCATCAGGATTTCCCTCCAATAGAAACGGCGTCTTCCCCTCCTGAGGATTCGCTTTCAGCTTAGCCTCGTATTTTTCAACCAGATCCGGCCGCCCGTGTATCGGATCATGAACCGCGAAATGGGCGAGGTAGAGAAAGAACGGTTGATCCTTGTTTTTTTCAATGAATCCCAAGGCCTCGTCCGTCAGACGGTCGGTCAGATACTCACCGTCCGGTGCATCTTCCAGACCTTTCAAGTTGTAGGGAGAATAGAATGTTCGGTTTGGAGCCCCGCCGGGCCAGGCCTGAGGCGCATGAAAATCGAAGCCGTGAGCATCAGGTCCCGACGGCACATCCCCCAGATGCCACTTGCCAATTGCTGCTGTTCGGTATCCATGAGCCTTCAAATTTTCCGCCACCGTGATTTCCTCATAGGGCAGATACTGCCCCGTTTTGACATTGAGGTACTGCTGAAAATCGAAATCCCGCCGACCGCGTATCCAGTCCGTCATGTTATTCCGCGCCGGGTATTTTCCTGTCAGTATACTCGAACGGGTCGGAGAGCATACATGGCACGCCGCATAGGCATTGGTAAACTTCACACCTTCCGCCGCAAAGCGATCAATATTCGGCGTTTCATAGAATCGACTGCCAAAGCACCCGACATCCGTCCACCCTAAATCATCAACCAGAAATAAGACGATATTGGGAGGCGTGTTCGCACTCACCTGAATACCGCCCGCCAGAGCAATCAGAAAGATCGTAATTGGGTAAAGTATTCTTCGATTCATGATGCACTAGGGAAACGACTGGTTGATCAAGCTATGGCTATTTCGTAGCTCGATACGAACAAAAAAAGAGCGGTATCAGTCAGAGAGTTACAACAATCACCAATTACCACTTGTTGATCGCTGGATACCAGTAGTTGTGCGAAAGGACGCCTGTAAGGCTTTGCCGATGAACCCAATATGCGATAGACTTTGTCAAAGATCCTTATCCTTCTTGGTTCATTTTCCAGAAGCCTCATTCACG
>CAYGQM010000068.1:0-37076 GCA_964352065.1 uncultured Opitutaceae bacterium | reverse complement strand
CTCATAGCCGATGACCAGGGGCGGTGACTGGGCAAATCCTGTTTCCCAAATGCAAACGAAAGTCGCGAGCAGCAAAAAGAGCTTTAGGCCGTTGCTTCGAGGCATGCTTCCACGTACGTCCGTGATTTATTGATGGCTGCTGTGATTTCCGGGATGGTCGGTAGTATGGGGATACCCCGTGGCGTGGGGTGCATGAAGATTTCTACCAACCCGCTGTAGCGAATGTCCCGAAGCGCCGATACGATGAGACGGTAATCCAGCCCGCCACCGAACCCCGGTAGTTGCTGCATCTCTATCTCTTTCGGTACTTTTTCGTAAATGCCCGCTGAGTGCTCCTGGAAATACATGAATGGGATATGTTGGTCGCCGAGGTCGCGAATCAGTTGAGGAATATCGTCCTCGAACTTGTAAAGGTGGTGTGGGGCAAATGCGATTCCAAGGTGAGAGCTTTTGTTGAATTCTGCAAAATAGCGCAACGAGTCAGGATGGTAGAGCAACTGTTTGGCATGGTTTTCCAGAGCGATAGTGATGCCGGTTTCCTCGGCTTTTGCGACATGTGGTTTCAGGACTTCGAGCATCTTCTTGACCTGTTCCCTGGCAGCTGAGCCCGAGGGTTCAGAGTCCGGGTATCTCCCGGATCCGGTAACGATGACCTTTCCACCGTATTGCTGGAGCCAGACCATTTCTTCCTGGAGACGTGTGGGGCCGAGTGGATAGCAGGTAGATATGCTAATCCGGGCATTGTGTTTCTTCAAAAGAGCCTTGCAGGCCTCGTCTCCCATTTCCGTGATTTGCTCGCGTTGGTTGCCGTGCACCCGCCGCCAAATGTCGATGGACTCAGAACCTGTCTTGGCAATCTCGGGCAAGATGTCGGCCAAGGGCAGCTCTCCGTACATCGCCGAATTTAAAACATAGCGAAGTTTAAACGGGTGGTGAGCCGCGTGAAGAATTTGGGGTGCCAGTGCAGTCATCCCCAGAACGCGACATGCAGTTCTTCGGTTCATGATACCGGCGTGAGTTTGGCTCGTGCCGCGTTTTCCAATAATGTGATCCATGGTCCTACATAGTGACGATTATCGTGGAAAGTGCGACCAGAAATTAAATTACCATCGATCATGCAGGGTGCGTTGACATAAACGCCTTCGCAGGCTTCCAAGTCGAACTGGCATTTGGCATTTGGCATTTGTGGCAATTTTGCGGCCTCGCACGCAGTCGGTGTAGGCGGGTTCAATCCCATGGCAGACCGATGCTTTTGGTCTGATCTCTTTACCTGTTGATGCTTTCATAATACCTTCTATGAGAGTTTACCGTCCGGCAACGGTTTGCCCCGTCTTTTTGTCGACCCAATAGTAGATAAACGGGTTGAACTCGAACTGAGTATAGGACTTCGTATCGGGAGCGATGGATTGCGGCAGTTGAGCACGCAGGGTTCTGATTTCGGACGTGTAGCGTGGGTTATTGATCTCGTTGGTCCATTCGTTCGGATCCGACTCGTGATCATAGAATTCTTCGGTATCGTCGTTGTATCGGATATATCGATAACGCCCACTCCGCGCCGACATGTGTTTATTCTCGTCGACGGTGATGGCAGCTTGCTGCCGAGGGAGATCGGGATCGTTGAGCCAGGGCACCAGACTCCTGCCGTCGAGTGTTTGGTTTTTGAGAGGTTCTAATCCGCAGAGCTCTATAAGGGTGGGGAAAAGATCGAGAGTGCTGGCGGGTTGTTTCGAGGTTTGTCCATGCTTTCCAACTTTCGGAGCCACTACGATCATGGGTATACGGGTTCCTTCTTCCCAGAGGGTGCGCTTGTGCCAATGTTGTTTTTCACCAAGATGCCAGCCGTGATCTGACCACAATACGATGACGGTATTGTCCCGATAAGGACTGGCGTCCAACGCATCCAAAAGCTTACCGACCTGAGCGTCGGCAAAACTGATACTGGCGAGGTAGTGCTGGATCGCAGTCGACCACAGACCCGCTTCCCGTGTTTGCTTCATGTCGGCATATTTTCGCAGTCCGAGCTTCTTGCCAGCTTCCGGGATGTCATCGAGATCGTCCGGTAAATCTGCGGGAACAAAGACCTCGTTGAGTGGATAGAGATCGAGGTATTTCTTTGGAAAATACCAGGGCATGTGAGGCCGGAAGATACCGCAGGCCAGAAAGAAGGGTTTGTCTGATTCTTGGCTTAGAAAGTCGACACAGAATTGAGCTGTAAGAGTATCGTCGAATTCGGCTTCGGGTTTTGCCAAAGCACCCCAATCCACCTCTTTGGAGTAGAGAGTGATTCCTGAAAAAGGAAATCCGTCTGGATCGTCAGCCGTCTCCGTAAAGGGGTATTGGCTCTTATCCTGTTTGGCATTGGGGTTGTCCCGGAAATCCAGTCTCTGATATTGATGCCAGAGCTGGGGAGGATTGTGCCCGACGGTATGGTGGAAGATCTTGCCGGCTCCGACTGTGGTATAACCCTGGGCTTTGAAATGGGCGGGGATCGTTATCAGCCCTGGCAGGTTGGGTTTCCACACCTGACGATTGGTGTATATTCCGCTTGTGCTGGGGAGTTGACCGCTCATAACGGCCGCGCGGCTTGGGCAGCAAACAGGAGATGCTGTGTGGGCGTTTAGAAAGGCCGTTCCCCGGGAGGCCAAGCGATCCATGTTCGGGGTGTGCACCTTACCCGGATAGCCTCCCATGAATCCGACCCAGTCGTTAAGATCATCAACCGCAATGAATAAAACATTGGGTTGCGACTGCGATGCGTGAACGCAGTGCATACAGCTCAGCAAGAGGCTCACTATGAGGAAAAAAAAGATCCGATACATGTGGGGTGGGGTAACTTTGTGAAAAAGTCGAACTACGCTTTTGGGACGGGGTGAACTTATAGAATCTAGAAATTGTTGGATTCTCGACGAATCGCAACAGCTTTGATAGTGTCGGATTTCGCATCGCCTAGCCCGTCATATAGGTTTGCTCGCTTTTCGATCTCAGAGAGAGAATTAAGGATGAGCCTCAAAATCTATGCGCAGGCCGTGAAAATGATCACTTCCATTCGCCAAGAGTATCCATATTGGTCTGTGAACCTTTGGGTCCACGTCCCTGTATCCCTAAGATACCTGCACGCTTCGGCTTCCTCTTCCATCAACACAGCATGTTGGTGTTTACTCCCAGCTTCTCAGAGACCTCGTTTCCGCTCAGTCCCTTGATGGATCATAAGTCACGTTGTCTCTTTTTTGAACTCGGCACCGTAAGGTTTCTTTCGCATTTTCCGGTTAAGAAAAAATCATGTCTACTTTCTCCAGTATCCATCAAATCATCCGAACAAGGCGAAGAGTAAGCCGGCGATGAACTTTACAACCATTCAAATTATTCGGTTGAATCTGTGGTTCTGACTGACAACCTCGATCGTAGTTACCATGTCAAAACTCTAAGTGCCCCTTAAATCCCTAAGCATGAGTTGTAGTGAACAACAGGTTTCTATCACTCCGCGTATATTTCAGCGGAGTCTATTTTACCTTTTGCTGTTGCTAGTATCTATTGGGTTGGGGACGCACGCGGTTGAAGGTGGAGTCGAGGTCCAGATATGTGTGGATTCGGGGAAGAACGAAAACGCCTGGACGAACGAAGTGGTGTTGACCTATGAGGAATCGGCGTTTGCGTTTTCGGGGGTGCCGCAGGCGTATACGGACAGTGGCATCCGCGATGACTGGCCCAATCCCTTTCGTGTAGCGGCAGAGGCGGAAGTCGACTTGCCGAAAGGGACCCATCGCCTGTTGCTGCGTTCACGTCGAGCCGCTCGGGTGTGGATGGACGGCCGCTTGATCGTTGAGAACCCGTTTCCCCCGAGAATTTCCGATGGGCATGATCCGGTTGTGTATCCTTTCCTGCAATTGGGTAAGGGGGTGCGCTTTCCCGGACCAGGGGATATGGAGGAGTTGGTTGAGGTAAATGTTTCCAAAGGGAAAGTACATTTCCGCTTGGAATTTTTTGTTGGTGGCTGGGCCGGAAAGCGCGCGATGCGTCCTGAGACGGGAGAAACCCTGGTGGCTATATCCCTTGAGGGAGAGAGGGGATTTCAAATTCTCAGTCCTGAACAGTCGATCCCGCTTACGGATGCAGGATGGGAAAGCTTTTACCGTGAACAGCAGGAGCGGTTGACGAAGTTCGATCAACAGCGGCGAAATGAACGTCGTGCCAAACAAAACAGGTATTGGAAAAAACGTCATGCCTGGGCACGGGATTGGGTACAGGGAGAAGAAGGGGCGCCGTTTTCTTCCATTGATGAATTTCTGACTCACCGTATCGAGACAACGAACGCGGTTATTGATCCTTCCCCGGAGGCGCTTCATTTTATAGATAAGGTGAGACCCGTTTTGCAGGATCGTTGCTGGTCCTGCCACGGAAAGGGTGACAAGGGTGATTTACGTCTGGATTCGAAGGCGTTGGCCATGACGGGAGGCGGGTCAGGAATCCCCGCTCTGGTTCCCGGAAACGCGGAGGAAAGTTATCTCATGGAACTCGTGTTGGAAGAGCACGAAGAAGATCGCATGCCGCCGAAGGGTGACCCGCTCAGTGAACAGGAAGTTAGTGCGATTACCCAGTGGATCGAAGAGGGAGCTGTTTGGCCGGAAACGGTGGTCACCAGCGAAATCGATCCTGTCGAACTCACCGAAGACTGGCAGTTTTTACGTCGTGTTTATTTGGATACAGTTGGTCAACCTCCAACTGAATCGGCGCTGAAGGAGTTTGTTGAGGATCGAGATCCCGAAAAGCGAGCCCAGGTAATTGATGAGTTACTGAACGACCCGCGGTGGGCCGATCACTGGGTATCCTATTGGCAGGATGTGCTGGCTGAAAATCCGACGGTCGTGAATCCTACGTTGAACAACACAGGCCCTTTCAGGTTTTGGATATACGAAGCGTTGCAGGATGATTTGCCGATGGATCGTTTTGTGACTGAGCTGGTCTCGATGGAAGGTTCTCAGTTGGGCGGTGGAACCAAGGGATTCGAGATGGCCTCGCAAAACGATGTGCCGATGGCGGCCAAGGCGAATATTTTGGCGACTGCTTTTCTGGGGACGGAGATGCAATGTTCTCGGTGTCATGACGCGCCTTTCCATAGCAATACACAGGAGGACCTATTCAGTTTGGCCGCGCTTTTGGCCCAGGAGTCATTGACCGTACCAGTGAGTTCCTCCGTACCGATGGACAAGTTGCATGCCGGTGGGCGGCAACCGTTGATTGAGGTGACGTTACCTCCTGGTAGCGAAGTGGATCCTAAATGGCCATTTGAAGATCGCCTCTCGGATAAAGAATTGAAGCGTTGGTTGAGAAACCCGGACGATACTCGAGAGGTATTTGCGCTTCAACTGACGGGCCCGCATGACAAGCGTTTTGCAAAGGTTATGGCCAACCGACTCTGGCAGCGTTTGTTCGGTCGAGGTATCGTGGAGCCGATCGACGATTGGGAAAACGCAGAGCCGTTGTATCCAGATCTCCTTGAATTCCTGGCTGATGAATTCGTGAAATCCGGCTACCGACTCAAGTCATTGGCGCGCCTCATTCTGAACTCCCAAGCCTATCAGCGGAAGACTTCCGAAGATCTAACCGCGATACAGTATTTCGCAGCTCAAGGACCACGCCAGCTCAGTGCAGAACAGATCGTAGACAGCCTGTTTGCCGCTACCGGAAAACCACTCGAAACGGAAACGCTCACCGTGGATATCGGTGGTGGGCGCCCCTGGCATAACGCGATGAGCCTTGGTAAACCTCATCGGGCCTGGATGTTCGGGGGGATGGCCAATAACCGGGACCGGGCCAGCTTGGTTCTTCCACGCGCTCAGGCGGTGATTGATGTGCTCACTGCCTTCGGATGGCGGGCGTCGCGGCAGGAACCCCGAAGCTATCGGGATAGTCCTCTCAGTCCGCTTAAGCCGGCGATACTCAACAATGGAACCATGGCGAGCTGGGTGGTAAGACTATCTGAAGATCATGAACTTACAGAGTTATCCTTGAAGGACCAAACTCCCGAAAAACTTGTCGATTCGGTGTATCTTAGATTGTTAAACCGATATCCGAGTGAGAAAGAAAAAGCCTTGGCGGTAGAGTATTTGACCCCCGGGTTTGACGACCGGGTGACTTCAGAGGATCAATGGCTGGTGCCGGAACCGCCAGACGAGCCAGAACTATTTGTCACCTGGGCAAATCACCTCGATCCGAAGGCTGACTTAGTTGCCTTGGAAAAAGCCGAGCAAGCGAGACGGGGGGATCCTCCCACCAGTAAGCTTATCCCCGATTGGCGTGAGCGTATGGAAGATCTTGTTTGGACACTTATCAACCTGCCGGAAGCGATATACTACCCTTAAGATGTATTCTTTTTCCAGAGACACGAGCGACTCCAACTAATGAATTCGGTGGCAAGCTATCTCCCGCAAGAGCGCGGTTGTAAATCGGTCGCCCTTCGAATTTCTACCCTGAAAATGTTCGCTCGTGAGGAGAATACCACCTGCGACTTTTATAGATGAAGACTTTAAAGCATTCATCCAATCTCACTCGACGCGAATTCATAACTCGGGTGGGCACAGCTGCCGCCGTCGGAGCAGCAGGGCTTTCGCGTAGCAGTTTTGGGTCATCGATTTCTCAAGATCTACCGATGGGCAAAGCCAAGAACTGTATCATGCTTTGGTTGGGAGGCGGTATGGGGCAGATGGATACATTTGATCCCAAACGAGTGGGGGTGGCTATGGACAACGTACCCGGTGGGATGTATCCATCGATCAAAACCAACGTGCCGGGTGTCGAGGTCTGTGAACACTTGCAGGGATGCAGTCAACTGATGGATCGCATGACGGTTGTGCGATCGGTCCATCATGATGTGATTGATGAGCATGCAGCCGCGGTTATTCGTGTTCATACCGGACGACCGACGAGTGGAACGATTCAATATCCTTCAATCGGATCGATTGTCGCGCATGAGCTGGGGGCGGTGGATCCCCTCGTGCCGGCTTACGTGGTGGTTGGTTATCCGAATATTTCCCGCGATCCTGGTTTTCTCGGCCCCGATGCGGGTTATCTTTATGTGACGGATACGGAGTCGGGGCCCAATGGTCTGACGCGCCCCACGTACATCTCCGAACAACGCCAATCCCGGCGAGAACGATTACTGGCGGGCTTTCGATCAGAGGGAGCAGCCCCCAGTCATGTGCGTGACTACGACGACATGTTGACGCGCAGTCTGAAGTTAGCAGGTCCCGGTTTCATGGGTGCCTTCGACTTGGAGCGCGAGCCGGCTGAACTACGCAATGACTATGGTGGTGAGTTTGGCCAGCGCTGCTTGTTGGCGCGACGATTGATAGAGCGTGGCGTTCGCTTCGTGGAGGTCGCGCATAATCTCAATTTTGTAAACGGAACCGGTTGGGATGTGCATTTTGGAGGTATGAAGAATCAGCACCTTCTCATACGGGAGTTGGATGGCGCGTTATCAGCATTGATACGGGATCTCGAATCCAAGGGGAATCTCGATGACACGCTGATTGTCGTAGGTACCGAGTTCGGTCGCCCGGCTGGCTTCGATAGTGGAGGAGGGCGAGGGCACTACAGTAAGAGCTTTAGCCTGATCCTGGCGGGCGGGGGGCTCAGACATCAAGGTGCCTATGGAGTGACGGATGAGCTTGCCCAGGAAATCATTGAAAAACCAGTTTCCGTTCCTGATTTCCATGCTACGGCGTATACCGCGTTGGGTATCGATCCTTCAAAAGAACTCTTTGCAGGAGATCGACCGGTTCTGATTACAGATGGTGGAAATCCGATTGTGGCACTATTGGGATGACTGGTTCAAATCGAATAACCACACCGTTTCGTAGGATATTCGTATTCATAGTCTGACCGGCATCGACCTGCGTTCACAGTTGGTTTGCTATGGAGTAGAAACGATGTTTAGGCCGAATATCGACCGTTTGGTTAGGGAGGGTATATTCTTTGAACGCGCCTATTGCCAACAGGCCGTTTGTGGTCCGTCAAAGGCTTCGTTCATGACAGGGCTCAATTTGGAAACATTGGGTATGACTAAAAATTTGATACATTTCAGGAACACCAGTCCCAAGGTAGTGACTATGCCACAATACTATAAACGAAACGACTACCACACGTTTTCCATCGGAAATGTATTCCATGATCACGAAAACCCCAGCTGGAGTGCGCCGGAATAGGTGCCGAATGCGGAACTGGAAGATTTAGAGCGGTAAAAGATGAGATTGGTTTATAGGAAGTACCAATTGGTTTATCGTTACACTTTTGTTCTGATAATCTAAGCCTTTGGATATTAATTCTCTTTTCCGATCCTATTCGAAACTATTTCTTCTAATTATGTCTACCCGGGTTCGATCCATTCTGTTTGTTCTGACTTTGAGCCTCTTTTCGATGCGGGGGGTTGCGTCCGAAAAACCGCTTAACGTTGTTTTTTTCCTGATCGATGATTTGGGATGGATGGATATCGGGGCGAATGGCAGTGACTATTACCGGACGCCGAATATCGACCAGCTAGCAGCGGATGGCATGCGATTTACCAATGGCTATGCGGCTTGTAACGTGTGTTCGCCGACGCGAGCTGCGATTATGACGGGTAAGTATCCAGCGCGTTTACTTCTAACTCAATGGCTGCCATCAGGGCGCTGGGATGCCCAAAAGAACAAGCTTCAGGAAGGGCGCTACATTTCCAATTTGCCGCTGGAGGAGTTTACGATTGCCGAAGCGTTGCGTGAGGGGGGGTACAAGACGGCGTTCATGGGGAAGTGGCATTTGGGGCCGTTGCCTTATTACTATCCCGAGCACCAAGGGTTTGATGTGAATGTCGCTGGCCGCGATTATGGGGGGCCTGGTAGTTACTGGTATCCGTTTGAAGGCTCGTGGCTTATTCCAACGACACCGGGTCTTAAGATTTTCAAAGAGTCGCCAATCGATGGCAAGGAGGGCGATTATCTGACCGATCGCATTATGGAGGAGGGAGACAAATTTATTCGGGCGAATGCAGGCGATCCGTTTTTTCTCATGATGTCACTCTATGCGGTGCATGCTCCGCTCCAAGGGAAGCCTGAGAAAGTCGCGCGCTACGAGAAGATTCCGGAGGCCCGACGCCAGGGAGATCCCCGCTATGCCGCGATGGTAGAGACCGTGGATGATGGGGTAGGGCGGCTCATGAAGGCTTTGCGTGACGAGGGCATCGAAGAGGATACCCTTGTCATATTCACCAGTGACAATGGTGGATTTGCAAAAGCAACGAGCAACGCCCCTTTGCGGGCCAATAAAGGTTCCAACTACGAAGGTGGGTTGCGTGTACCGGTAATCATTAAGTGGCCGGGGGTGACGAAGCCCGGATCGATTTCTGAGGTGCCGGTTACGAGCGCCGATTTTTATCCGACGATTTTGGCGGCAACCGACCAGCCCAAGCGTCCCCAGCAACACCTTGATGGAATCGATCTCTCGCCTGTATTAGCAGATCAAGGACGGGTAGATCGTGAAGCGCTATTCTGGCATTATCCGCACTATAATCAACATCCGGAAAGCTTTCCGGCCGGCGTCATTCGCAAAGGTGATTGGAAGCTCATCGAAAAGTATGATACTGGAGAGCTGGAATTGTATAATCTAAAGACTGACATTGGCGAAACCTCCAACTTGGCAAAGAAAGAGAGGAATAAAACCCGCGAACTGCTAGCTGAACTCAGAGCCTGGCGAACAGAGGTGGGTGCGGATCCGATGCGTCCTAATTCCCTTTATGAAGGAAAATAGACTATGAGAACGTTTGTTACTTTGGTGGGCCTGTTGGCCTCATTATCATTGGCAGCTTCACCCGAAATGAATCGTCGGGTGATTTACGAAGCCGGAACGAATGGCTACTTTACATACCGTATCGCTTCGATGGTTGCGACGAAAGAAGGAACCTTGCTGGCGTTTGCCGCGGCTCGTAAAGGGAAGGGTGGAGATTGGGATCCGATCAATATCGTCATGCGGCGCAGTACGGATATGGGTAAGACCTGGAATCCAATGCAGGTGGTCGTCGAGGACGGAGATTTGCCCTGTGACAACGCGATGCCGATCACTGACTATATCACGGGGGAGGTGCATCTCCTTTACCAGATCGATTACGCCAAGTGTTTTTACACCAAGTCTTCTGATGATGGTGTCAGCTGGGAAACGCCCGTTGAGATGACTACCGTCATTGATGAATTCAAAAAAATCTATCCCTGGGTTGTTTTGGCACCTGGTCCTGGTCATGGGATTCAGATGATGAATGGACGGTTGGTTGTTCCCTTCTGGTTGTCAGATGGTGGCGGTAAAGAGTTTGGTCCCAAGCACCGTGGCCACCGTCCTTCGATCGTGGTGTCGGTCTACAGCGACGACCATGGAAAGACGTGGCACGCAGGCGAAGTGGCAGTTCCTGACAACGATGTTTCTGTGATTCCTAATGAGACCTCAGTTATCCAGCTGGCTGACGGACGGGTGATGTTTAACGCGCGGAATGAGTCGATAAATTATCGTCGATTGATCACCTACAGTGAAGATGGAGCGACCGATTGGTCAGAGCCGTATTTTCATGATGCCTTTTTTGAACCCATCTGTTTCGCCAGCATGGTCCGGTATTCGATGCAGCCTTATCAGTCAAAGAACCGTATCCTCTTTGCTAATCCCGACAGCCGTCACGATCCCTGGGTGGCGGGTAAAGCCTCTACACCGCGATCTGCCCGTAACCGCCACCGCACGAATCTGACCGTCCGGATGAGCTACGATGAAGGACATACCTGGCCGGTATCCAAGGTCCTGGATCCAGGTATCTCGGGCTATTCCGACATGGCGGTGACGGAAGATGGTACTATGCATGTCCTTTATGAAGGTGGATCGATCGAAGGCTGGGATAATAACCACTTCAAGAACCAGGCAATGTCGGTGGTATCCTTTAATTTGGAGTGGTTGACGGATAGTGCAGATAAGTTGGACAAGAAGGATGGAGCTCTAAACCAGTTATTTGGAGCGAAATAGTCTCATGAGCGCGTGTAGTACCTCATTGGCGCTGTTCCATGTCTTTATTTGACGGCGCTGAAGGGATGGGGCATTTTGTGAGGTCTGCAAAAGACTCGATATTGGTCATTTGCATAGGACCATGAAGCGAGACGAAATTTTTTCAGATACCACAGCCCGAGGGAGTGACTTCGAGTTTGATGACAAGGTCGTTGAGGTTTTCAACGACATGATCGGTCGTAGTGTCCCGTATTATATGGAGCAGCAGGCCATGATCAAGGAGATGGCTCAAGAGCTTTACCAGCCTGATACCCGGGTTTATGATCTGGGGAGTTCTACAGCTACTACGTTGTTAAATTTATGCAGTGCGATAACGCCGCGAGCCAGTTTTGTTGGCTATGATAACTCGTTGCCGATGATCGAGAAGGCCAAGGAGCGGGTGCAGGAGCACGGCTTTAGCGACCGTATCGATTTGCTTGAAGGTGATTTCAACGGAGACCTTTCCAAACTATCCTTGGAGAATGCCAGTTTGGTTACGATGTGTTGGACGATGCAGTTTGTGCGTCCGCTGCAGCGGGAGCGGGTTGTTCGATGGATATATGACGGACTGGTTGATGGAGGAGCTTTGATTCTGACCGAGAAAGTCCTTACGCAGGATCATCGAATGAATCGTTTTTTCATAGACCTCTATTATAACTACAAGGAACGCAACGGGTATTCGCAGACAGAGATTCTCCGTAAACGGGAGGCCTTAGAAAACGTGTTGGTTCCTTACACCTTGGAAGAGAACATGGAGTTGTTTCGTCGCAATGGCTTTGAAACCGTGGAAACATTTTTTCAGTGGTACAATTTTGTCGGAATCCTGTGTGTGAAGCGTGGAAGTAAGAACGGATAAGCTTTCAATACGCGGTTTATGACACCTGAAGATCCGGAAATAAGGAAGGACCGCATCATTCGGTTAGCCCGCGAACGATTGGCAAGGGGGCGATTGAATACAGACTTGCTTCCCCGTCAGAGTCCTGACGCTCCACCTCTTTCCTTTGGACAGGAGAGACTCTGGTTTCTTGAGCAATATGATCCGGACAGTCATGCTTACAATCGTCCTGCCCATCTACATCTTGTCGGGTCTCTGAATGAGATGCTTCTGGAACGGGCGATTAATGCGATTGTTCAACGTCACGAAGTATTGAGAACCTGTTTTCGTTCTGGTGAAGACGGTCCGGTTCAAATCGTTCGTTCGGATCTGGATGTAGAACTACCCGTCGTCGATCTCAGTTCCCTGAAAGAGCCTGAACGCACCGAGGAAGCCAGTCGGTTGACAAGTGCTGAAACACTTGAGCCCTTCCGTTTATCGGAAGGACCCCTATTGCGGGCAAAGCTGATTCGACTGAAGTCGAAGGAACACCTACTACTTCTGACGCTTCATCACATCGTCTTTGATGGATGGTCTCAAACGATCTTGCACCGCGAAGTTTCGAATACTTACTCTGCTTATGTAGCTGTTGAAACTCCGGACCTCCCCGAATTGCCGATTCAGTATGCAGACTTTGCTTGTTGGCAGAGGGAGCGTTTGGTAAGCCCCGCAACAGACAAGACGATTGAATACTGGAAACAGCGATTGGATGGTAGCCCTTCTTCGTTGGATCTTCCTACGGATCGTCCGCGGCCACCGGTTCAGACTTACAACGGGGCACGCCATGCTTTCATTTTTGAAAAAGCTCAGCTCGAGGCGTTGAAGCAATTCAGTAGCCAAGAGGGAACGACGCTCTTTGTTACGCTACTGTCGGCCTTCTTCATCCTTCTTTATAGGTATAGTCATCAAAAGGATATCGCGATCGGTTTTCCGGTAGCCGGGCGATCTCACTCCAAAGTGGAGGCGCTTATCGGATTCTTTATAAATACGTTGGTCCTGCGGACTGAGGTTTCTGGTGAACTTACGATGAACCAGCTCATCCGGCGGGTTCACGAACGGGCGGTTGAGGCCTATGACAATCAAGAATTACCGTTTGAGCGACTGATCGAGGAATTAGATTTGGAGCGAGATCTCAGCCGTTCCCCTTTGTTTCAAGTGTTTCTTCAATTACGAAACTATCCGCGTCAGGTCTTGAAGTTGGGTGACCTTTTGGTGGAACGCTATGAGGTCGATAGTGAAGTGGAAAAATTCGACTTGTTTATTGATGCGATTGAAGACAACGACCAACTGAAGTGTATTTTTCGTTACAATGAAGACCTCTTTGATCGAGCTACGATCGTTCAGATGTCCAGCCATTATCGGCGGATTCTCGATACAATGCTCACGGACTCGACGCTTCCGATAGCTCAAGTCAAACTCCTTTCAGAGGAGGAGAGAGACACGCTCTTGGTCGATTGGAATAGCACGGCTCAGGGGTATCCACAAGACCTCTGTATTCACGAACTGTTTGAGCAGCAGGTATCGGTCTTTCCGGATAATCCAGCGGTTAGTTACGAAAGGTCTTCATTAAGTTATCGAGAGCTCAACGAAGAGGCCAATCTTCTGGCGCGTCATATACTCGCTCTTAACCTGAAAGCTGAAGCTGCCATCGGGTTGTATGTGGAACCTTCGTTAGAGCGAATGGTAGCTTTACTCGCTATACTGAAGGCGGGGGCCGCTTTTGTTCCTTTGGATACCGATCTGCCTGATGGTCGAATCTCTATCTTGGTTGAAGGTATTGACCTTCTCATTACATCGGGAAGGCATCGTGGAATGACGGATATTCAAGGTACTCAAATCCTGGATATAGATCAACTCTCAGAAATCAAAAGGGAGGGTAATTTGGAAAATCTGAAAATGAAAATTCCGGCAACGGGTCTTGCCTATCAAATCTACACTTCGGGCTCTACGGGAAAACCCAAGGGCGTGATGATTGAGCATCGTTCTTTCATAAACCTGGTACATTCTCTTGTTTCGAAACCCGGATTCTCGAATAAGGATTATCACCTATCGATTACGAATTTGTCGTTTGATATCGGTGTATTGGAGGTGTTGCTGCCTTTGTTGACGGGGGCGCACCTTCGCCTGTTGAGTAGGGAGGTGGCAAGAGACGCAACGCTGCTAGTTGAGCAGATTGAAAAATTCCCGGTTACGGTATTAACCGCCACGCCGGCCACCTGGCGCAGTTTGTTGGATACTGGTTGGTCGGGTAAAGAATCGTTGCGCCTATTCAGCGGCGGGGAGGCGTTACCATTCGAGTTATCGCTGAAACTTTTGGGTAAGGGAGCTCAACTATGGAACCTGTATGGTCCGACTGAGACGACGGTGTATTCCACGCTTTCTCGATTGGACGACTCACTCGCTATTGTTCCGATTGGTCAACCGATTGGAAATACGCAATGCTTTGTCCTCGATGAGACGATGTCTCCGGTACCGATTGGAGTGCATGGGCAACTGTATATTGGCGGCGTCGGGCTTGCTCGGGGTTATCGGGATGAACCGGAGCTTACCGGGCAAGTATTCGTCGGAAATCCTTTTGGAGGAAACGATGGAGACCGCTTGTATGCGACGGGAGACCTTGTCCGTTGGCGGCGATCGGGCCAGTTGGAGTTCTTAGGTCGAATCGACCATCAATTGAAGGTTCGGGGATTTCGAATAGAGCCGGCTGAAATCGAAGCGACGTTGTCGGAGCACAGCCTGGTAAAACAATGCGTGGTGATCGGGCGTGAATTTGGCGAAGGCGACATGCGGCTGGTTGCCTACATCGTTCCCGAGGAAGATCCGATGGATTCGGCGGTTAACGATGAGCGTGGGAAGGTCGATGTGTTGCAAAAGGAACAGGTTTCCAACTGGGAGGCGGTATGGGATGAAGCGTTTTCGGAGCCTCCACCGTCGGCGGATGCTACCTGTAATACGGCTGGTGTGATTAGTAGTTACACTGGCAAACCTATTCCGGCTGACGAAGCACGTGATTGGGTGGATCATGCTGCAAAGCGTGTGCGATCGCTAGCGCCTGATCGGGTTCTGGATATCGGTTGTGGATTGGGGCGGACACTGTTTCGCGTAGCTCCCGGTTGTTCCAAATACTGGGGTGTCGATTTCGCCAAACCGGCTTTGGACTATGTCAAAAGGCACCTCCACCTCCTGAAAGACCCCCCATCGGATATTCGGTTTTTACAGGCAAGTGCTGATCAACTTGGGGATGTGCCAGACGAGTCCTTCGATGTCGTGATCCTCAACGGCGTAGTCATGTATTTTCCCAGTATGCGGTATTTGATGGATGTGATAGAAAGGGCCTCGGCGTTGGCGGTCCAAGGTGGTCATATCTTTATTGGTGATATTCGGAGTCTTCCCTTGTTGGAAGCGTTTCACTTTTCATTAGCCCTTTTCAATGCCGATGAGGGAATGAGTCCGGGAAAGCTGAGAGAGGAAAGTCGACTGAATGCTATTGAGGAAGACGAGCTTGTAGTAGATCCGCGATTCTTCGATGCGCTCAGGCTTCATAGTCCTTCGATTAGTAGAGTGGAGGTTCAACTCAAACGTGGTTGGCCCCTAAATGAGCTGACGAAATTTCGTTATGATGTCGTGATCAGAGTGGGTGGGTGTGAACCCGATGAACGTGAATATGACTCTTACCATTGGACGAACGACTTGATGGATTTAGAGAAAGTGCGAGATATTCTCGTTGATAAAGAACCGGCCGGGCTTTCCATTTCCTGCGTTCCAAACCGACGGGTATTACCAGAGTTGGAACTCCTCAAGGTTGATGATTTGGATAAGTGTTTTAGAACCGTGGACGAGGTGAAAGTAGCGATGGAAACGATGCGTTCTGAGTTTGAAGATCCGGAGAGTTTTTGGCAGTTATCTGAGAGGTATCCCTATGACGTCTCTGTCAGTTGGTCGAACAATGGTCATGCGGGCTATTTTGATGTAAGATTTCTTAGACGAGCCTTTAAAGCGCCAGTACCGTCTCTTTCGAACGCCGCTGAATTGGGTCCTGAAGAGAAGTCATCGTTTACATTTTCACGCTATGGAAATAACCCTCTGCATGCAAAAATGACCCGCAGTCTGACGCCGGAATTGACCGCTTTGGCGGAAAAGAAGCTTCCGCACTATATGGTGCCATCAAATTTCGTTTACCTCAATGACCTGCCTTTGACACCAAGTGGAAAGATCGATCGGAAAGCATTGCCGATTCCTCAGCCAGCGCGGGTAAGTGTGCATTCGGTTCTTCCATCTTCGCCGTTGGAGATCATTATCGCTGACGTTTGGAAAGAAGTCTTGCAGTTAGAAACGGTTGGGGTGCGCGACACTTTTTTTGAACTAGGGGGGCACTCCTTGACCGCCATCCAAGTCGTCAATCGGCTGAAGCTTCGTTTAAAGATCAATATCAGCTTGGTTACGTTTTTCGGGGCACCGACAATTGAGCAGTTGGCTAACAAACTTGTCGAAGAGGGTGTGGTGGTGTCTTGATTTGCTGTAAGGCCTGAGTTCGAACTATTCCCGAGCGACCATCGGGCGGGTGAATTGCATGGCTCCATCCCAGGGAAACAAAATCCAGGTGTCCTGGCTGACCTCAGTGACAAAGGTATCTACGTAGGGGCGCCCTTCAGGCTTTGAGAAAACGGTCGCGAGGTGCGCCTTGGGTAGCATTTTGCGGACGGCCTTGGCGGTTTGGCCGGTGTCTACCAAATCGTCGATGACCAGCCAGCCTTCACTGTCGATATCCAAATCCTTCAAAATCTTGGCTTCACCCTGGGACTTATGGTCGTAGCTGGCTACGCATATTGTCTCCACCAGGCGCAGGTCTAATTCGCGGGCAACAATGGCGGCGGGAATGAGTCCACCGCGTGTGATGGCGATAACACCTTTCCATTCTTGGTTCATGAGTCGAAGGGCCAGGGCGCGTGCGTCACGGTGCAGTTCTTCCCAGGAAACAGAAAAATCCATTCGATAGCTAGTCATAGAGTGTGTGTGGTTATTTTGGGGTTTGGAATTGAGTCGGAGCTGATTGATTCTGCGGTTTACAGGTTACTTCCAAAAGAAGGCAAGATGGGCCTAGGGGTAGTCAACGATTTACTTGGGGTAGCGCGCGGTTTTTCAGTTATACAAGAACGATATTTTCTGTGATGAGGGTTTAGCGGTTGATGGATTACGGATTTTGTTATCTGGACATTGTGTGGAGCCATGAGGAAAGTATCCAATCCCTAATACCTTGAAATACTCTAACTATCCTTTCTTCCCTGGAAGCGCTGTGCTCTGGCATCTGTTGCCAATGGCAGGTATGTCGCTTATCCTGACGTTATCAATTCAGCTGAACGGTCAACCGGAGAGCGAAGGAGCAGAATCCAGGCGGATTGAGGTCACGTCGATTCTATCCAAGATATCGGTCGATGGTGTTCTTGATGAATCGGTATGGACTTCTGCGCCAGACATCGGGGATCTCATCCAGCGACAACCGACTCCGGGAGGTTCGCCGTCTGAGAAGACAAAAGTCACCCTATTGCATGACTCTGACTACCTCTATATCGGAATCGTAGCCTACGACTCTGAAGCGGACAAAATTAACAGCACCGAGATGGCCCGGGATGCCAGTTTGAGATCGGATGATCAGATCGAAATACTGCTTGATCCATTTCTCGATAAGCAAAGCGCGTTTTACTTTGCCACCAATCCGAATGGAGCATTGGTCGATGGTCTGGCGTTCGGTAACAAGGATCTGAATACGGATTGGAATTCTATTTGGGACTTAAGAACCCTGCGTACGGATGACGGTTGGACAGCCGAGATCGCGATTCCATTTAAGAGCCTTAATTTCCCGTCGGACAGTTCGATGTGGGGATTCAATATTCAAAGAAACATTGTTCGGAAATTGGAGGAAAATGCGTGGTCAGGGGCCCGTTTGGAAAATGACTTCCTCCAGGTATCGGAAGCAGGTATGATCGAAAACATGACAGGGCTGAATCAGGGGATCGGTCTTGATGTTCGTCCGTTTATTGCCAGTAGCTGGAGTCATTCCCGTGGGAATCTCTTGGGTGCCACCGGGCCCGATAGCGACGACGATTTTGACTTTGAACCAGGACTGGACATTTTTTGGAATGTCACGCCGAGTTTGAAGCTGACCGGAACCTTAAACACGGATTTTGGAGAGACCGAGGTCGATGCCCGTCAGATCAATCTGGATCGCTTCAATATTCGTTTTCCTGAGAAGCGCTCATTCTTTTTGGAAGATGTGGGAGTATTTGATTTCGCCTCTACCGGACCTCAACCTCCCGGAGGAGCACCGAGTGCGGGAGCGGATGTGTTTCCGTTTTTCAGTCGGCGGATCGGACTGTTTGGCGGTGAGGAAGTCCCTCTGGATGTGGGTGTGAAGCTAACCGGAAAAGTCGCAAATACGGACATCGGGATATTGGGAGTTCAGACGGGGTCCACTACCATCGGTGAATCGGGAGACAACCCCCTCCAGATTGATGACAACACCTTTTACGTGGGACGATTTAAGCAGCGTATTTTCGAACAATCCTATGTGGGCGGCATCTTTACAAATGGGAATTCCGATCCATCGCTTTCCAGCAGTACCTATGGCGCGGATGTGAGGCTGCAGACATCCAGCTTTATGGGCGACAAAGGAAACTTCATTTTGGATGGGTATGCACTGAAGTCAGACAACGAAGGAGTTTCGGGTGATGATCTATCCTACGGTTTTTCGGCGCGTTACCCGAACGATAAGTGGGACGGCATGATCGTCTTTAGAGAGATTCAGGACAACTTTGATCCCGGAATCGGTTTCGTGCAACGTGACAACGTTCGCATGTATCGGGTGGCGGGAAGTTACAACCCTCGACCCCGAGATTTCCTCGATATCCAACAGATGTTTCATGACGTTTATTACACCTACTTCGAAAATCTGGAAACCGGAGAGAAAGAGAGTGCGCAGTTTTATGTTACCCCGCTGGATTGGCACTTTAACTCTGGGGATTCGATCCATGCGCTAATCGATTACGAACGACGTTATGAAAGACTCTTTGAGCCTTGGGCGATCGTGAGGGCAAATGAAGAACTCGGCCGACCTGCGATCATTCTACCAGCGGGCGAGTATCGTATGAACCGTTCAAAGATGGTTTTTGCGACCGCTCGGAAACGGCCTCTTTCAGCAAATTTAACCTTTGGCTATGGTGACTTCTGGTCGGGCTCCTCGGAAGACGTATCCCTGAGTGCGGTCTACAATCTTCCGCCTCATATAACGGTGAGCCTTCGAGCGAATCAAACTTTTGCCCACTTGCCGGAAGGCGACTTCATAACGCGGATATTTACGGGCACCTTTAACTTCGCGGTATCGCCGAGATTGACCTTCTCGAACCTTGTTCAATACGACAACAACTCTCGTAACCTGGGCTGGCAGAGCCGTGTGCGCTGGACTTTGAGACCGGGGAACGATCTATTTATTTCTTTCAATCAAGGTTGGATCAGCGATCCGGTTGGCTCTGGCAGATTTGAGGCGCAAGATACAAAGGTAGCTGGAAAACTTCAGTATACCTTCAGGTTCTAGACTCCATCGGTGCTGATTCAGCTGGTAACAGAATGTGAAGTGGACCCTGAGAATTAATCATTGACCCTCACATCGAATCTTGGACCATCTCTCCTGTAGATCGGCTTGCTAAGAGCCGTTGGAACGAACCCCCAAAAAGATCGCACTTTATGAGAACAAAGACACAGGAAGAGATTGTATTCAAAATACGTTCGCTATGCTTCATCGGCTAGTCCTTGTCTGGGCATGATTTACCGAGGTTGCCGCGAACGATTTGGATTCGCGGTTTTTTTGTATCCGCGTGGACCGCTGTTTGCGGATTAGCAGAAACAATAATCTCTTTAGATCTTCAATAAATGAATACACAGTTAGTAGCATTGGGTTGGGACGATTTCTTCCAACAAAGCTTTGAGTCGATCAATGATGGGAATCTGATTCCGGTTAGGATTATACGTGAAAACCGTGGCGAATACATAGTAAACTCTGGCAGTGAGCAATTTGCTGTCCGATCGAGTGGTGCGGTGAGAGACCGTTTAAGTGAATCGGGTTCCGTTCCTACGGTAGGCGATTGGCTGGCGGTTGAGCCAGTCAAAGCGACAGGGGAATCACTGGCTCGACACCGACTGTCGAGAAAGAGTCGGTTTGAACGACAGGTTGTGGGAAAGAAGTCCGCCTATCAAACGGTGGCGGCGAATTTCGATACCCTGTTTTTGGTGAGTGGACTCGATGGCGACTTTAACCCGCGGCGAATCCAACGTTATTTGAGTCTTGCCTGGAATAGTGGAGCTCGACCGGTAGTGGTCTTAAATAAGGCGGACCTCGTCTCGGACTTGGAACTCATCGTAGAGGAAGTTCAGAAAATTGCTCTCGATGCGCCAGTGCTGACCATCAGCGCTCTCCAATCTGAGACTTTGGATTGTTTGGGTGAATACCTCTCCATAGGGAAGACGGTCGCGTTATTCGGATCTTCCGGGGTGGGCAAGTCCTCCTTGGTAAACGGCTTACTGGGGGAGGAGCGATTGGCATCCCAAGCGGTTCGGAGAGAAGATAGCAAAGGACGACATACTACAACTTGGCGGGAATTGATTCAGTTACCAGGCCGGGGTATGATCATCGATCTTCCGGGAATGCGTGAACTCCAGCTGACTGAAGACACGGCCGGTATTAGCAAGTCATTTGGTGACGTACTTGAATTGGCAACCCAATGCCGTTTCAGGAACTGCAGTCATAATGGCGAACCTGGGTGTGCCGTTGAAGTGGCGATCACTGCGGGTGAGTTGGAGCGGGACCGATTCGAACAGTTTATGCGTCAGCAGCAGGAGAGTGCTTATGTAAAGGAGCGTCGCGCCTCCCGCAAGAAACCTGCGAGCAAGACCCAGCAGGAACGCGAGCAAAAGGACGACTACTTCAAAGAAATTCATATCCAACTGCGGAAACATGCGAAGGAGAGACGGAAACTTTTCGGAGAAGACTAAGCTGATCAAATGGATATTATAGGGAAGTTTGTTAACACAAATGAAACTCCCCGTACACGGAAACTTAACACTACTTGGCTTTCGTTTTTTATGGTCTCATCCTAGTCTTCAAGTATGAAAAAGCTCATTGCTTATACCTTCTGCTACTTCGCATTCCAGCAATTAGCCACGGCTGCTATCCGCCCGGAAACGGGTGAAACCTATCGCCTCTATGGCGGGATTGGAGAAGACGGGGGATACAATATCCGTACAACGCGTGACGGCGGATTCATAATCGCTGGGAATACCGCTGATGAAAACGGCAATCGAGATATGCTGTTGCTGAAACTACGGCCTGATTTGAAGTTAGATGAAAGATTCGGAAATCGTGGTCGATTACGAATAGGAGGATCAGGTGAGGATCAAGCAGCAGATGTGTTGGAAATCTTCGATAGTATGACTAAGGCGACATCCTATCTGTTGGTCGGGCAATCAGATTCCACAGACGGTGACTTTGACGGTCTTAGTCACAGAGGAAAAATTGATACAGTTTTAGTAATGCTGGATGAATCGGGCAATTTTGAAAGATCTTTCGGAGAAAAGAATACGGGTATTAGGTTTTATGGTACGAGTGAAGATGATGAGCCTATCGTTCACCATCACAATTATTCAGAACCAGGCGAACGCATAGTGGAAGCCGATGACGGATTTATTATTTCATCTCATGCCAGAGCATCGGATGGTGACCTTGAGGGTATCTCGATAAACGGTATCCACAGTGGGCGTGATGTTTTCATATTTAAAATCGATAAACAAGGTGACTTTGTCGAATCCTGGGCTGATCAGGGAGTATTTCTGTTGGGATCCAATGTTGGGTCTCAAGATCGACAGAAAGAAAATGCGAATGATTTTATTTTTTCCATCCAGTTAGATCTAAATGGATACTTGATAGGAGGAGGATACACTCTTGGTAAAGATATTTCCTTAGATGGTGATCGAGTATTAACCATCGGCAATCTTGATCATCAAGGTGCAGATGATGCACATGGGGATGTGTTACTCTATAAAATGGACGGTATGGTCATTAGGCTGACCCCAGAAGGTGGTTTGGATGATTCTTGGGGTTCTAAAGGAGTGGTATTCTTGGGAGGTACGCGACAGGAGAAAATGTATGATGTTGATACTGATCAGTTAGGAAGATACTTAATCACTGGGCGGACCACATCTTATGATCTACAGATGCATCGAAAGAAAGGACTGGAAAGTGGATTCGATATGGTCGTCTGCAGATTGATGCCTGATGGGATGCTTGATAAGAGCTTTGGTGATTCTGGGAAGCTAATCATCGCCGGTAAAGGAGACGACCAAGCTCTGAGGATTTCTGTGAGAGAAGACGGATCCATCGTTTTTTTGGGACAATCTACTAGTACTGACGGACATTTTGCGTTACCCGGCTATCTCGACTTATATCGGCAAGCTGTGATTGGAGTCCTCAATGACGATGGAGAAATAGACAGAGTTTACTCCCTGGGCCTCGAAGGCGAGGACAAGCCTAGCTCATTTGTGATAACTGATGAAGCTAGGATAGTGATTACGGGTTTCAGACTTCCTTTCGTTAACTACGAGTACGATAAAGAAGATCCGGAGATTCTTAAGCGCAGGCTTTGGGTTCACGCGTTTGATTCGAATGAGCGATTTTGAAAGAACTCCTTGTTACTGTTTTGAGTGAGTAGTTTGGAAGTTCATAGCCCTCAACGGTTTTGAATTCTAAATATGGTCATTCGTACGAATGGTTGTTCTTTAGTGTCACTCGGTTTACACATGTATGTAACGATACTTCAATCTTATGTGCAGGTTTCTCTATGTCACAACTATCGCCTATTCTTAGTTAGGGATACTGTTTAACGTTATCGTAACCTTTTGGTTACTAAAGTTTAACGAAGATTGAGGCTGCTTTTTTTCGTGATTGGTTTCACGTTTCTGAGTCTAAGTTTAACCATGACTCTCTAAGATAATGAAACTGAAAACGATGAAATTGAAAAGCTATCAATCGCTCGCTGTAGTGCTATCAACCGTAGCTATCGGCGTTCCATCTCACCCCACTTTTGCCCAGGAGGGTGAAGTGGTCGAGCTTGATGAATACCAGGTACGCGGCTTCCGCGATTCCCTGCAATTGTCTCGCGAAGAGGCACGCCAATCTTTAAGTCTTAAAGATGTAATTGCGGCTGATTCGGTCGGTAAGCTTCCCGATGCGAATATCGCAGAAGCGCTTAATCGAATCACATCCGTATATATGGCGCCTGACCAAGGAGAAGGTCGCTATGTATCTATACGCGGCGTAGACCCGATCCTTAATAACGTAACGCTTAATGGACAGACGATCGCTGTATCTGATACCGACGGTCGTTCAGGTCGTGCTGCACCGTTGGATGTGTTAAGTGCTTCATCGATTTCGAGAATTGAGGTGTTTAAAGTCACGACTCCGGATATGGATGGGCAGTCTATTGGTGGTACGGTTAATATCAAAACGCCCAGTGCCTTTGATTTCGCTGATGCATTCGGATTCGTGAATGCGGAATATGGATACAACGATTTCGGAACTGAGAATGACATTTATTCGTTTCAGGCAAACTGGGCTGATCGATTTGGAGACAACGATGAATGGGGGCTGTTTATTGGAGCCAACTATTCTTACAGAGAGTATCTGTCTCATCTTTACGAAAATCCCCGAGCCGGTAACCCTGAAAATGCATTTATGGATGAGTTGGTTCCCGATCGAGTAAGGTTCGGCTCTGCGGTCGGAGATCGTGAGCGGTACGGCTTTACGGCCAATCTGGAATTCAGTCCTTCTGATGAGTCTTTTTTTTGGTTTCGTAGTTACTTTACTCAGTTTGATGATACGGAGTTTCGCCCGGAGTACACCATTCGTAATCGAGGTGATATCGGAGCGACTGCCGCAGATGAGATTTACTGGACGCGTTATGCTATTGAAAATGAAACCCGTTTAGAGGTGCAAGAGCGCCCGGTGTATCAGTTTGTATTTGGGGGTGAACAACAGATTTCTGATGCGTGGTCTATTGAAGGTAACTTGAATTTTACCAAGGCAAAGGAAGAAAATCCTTTGTTAAATTACTACGAAGTTGAGACTCGAACTGACACCGGTGATATAGATGATCCCGTGAATAACCCTGTTAGCTTTTCAATAAATTCAGCAGGATTTGCGACTCCTACCTTTAATCCTGCCCTTTCTGACGGCCTTTCACCCTATGATCTAGCATTTCACCAAGTGTCCCGATTGAGAAACATAACTTCTGAGGTGGAAGAAGAAACGGTAACTGCTGACTTTGATGCTCTCTGGGAAGGTTATTGGGGGGAGAAAGCGGTTTCGTTCAAAACAGGAGTTAAGCTTTTGTCCCGTGACAAATTCGTAGATGATACTGATTTGCGCTTTCCTTATGAGGGGTCTGATACCTTGGCAGATGCGGGGTTAGGTCGGTTGTTTGAGGATATCGGACGTGGCGAGTCTTATAGAATCGTGCCTGTAGGCAACCTATGGATACCTGATCCTGATGCTTACGAAGCCCATCGCAGCGCGAATCCTGGCGACTATTCGTTCGACGAAGGAGGTTCTACGTCGAATTCAATCGAGGATGACTACACGCTGACTGAAGAGATCAATGCGTTTTATGCCATGGCCACCTACGAGTATTCGCCCGAGCTTATGTTCACAGGGGGCGTTCGTATTGAAGAAACAGATGTAGAAGTAAGTGCTTTCTCATTTATCAGTCAGATCGAAACGGAACTGCCTCCTGAGGAATCACGTATCGATGAACTTCCGTTTGAAGAATCAGAAGCGGTGGAGATTAACGATAGAAACAGTTACACGAGCGTTCTACCGTCCATCAATATGAGGTGGATGATTGATGCGAATTTATTGTTCCGAGCATCGATTTCGACAAACATCGGACGACCTGATTACCCCGATGTTTCTCCTATTTCCACACTTGAGATTTCCGAAGACCCTCTGGAGCCCGGGACCTTCTTCGCCAATAATGAAATCGGAAACCCGGATCTCGAGCCGTATGAAGGCACAAACTTTGATGTGTCTTTGGACTACTACTTCAATGAGAACTCAGGTGTGTTCTCGGTGGGAGGGTTCTACAAGCGTATCGACAACGCGATCTATGAGTTTGAGGAGGAATTCGATAACTTTGAGTTTGCTGGTGTCGTGTTCGAAGAATACCGGTCTAGTACGTTTAGTAATGCAGAAGCCGGTCATATTTCGGGTATTGAATTCACCTATCAACAAGACCTGACAATGCTTCGAGAGCCGTTGGATGGTCTGGGAATATTGGCAAACGTAGCGTTCATTGATTCTGAGGTGGAGGTATTCCAACGTCCCGGGGAGAAGCTACCATTCTTTAACCAAGCGGACTTGATCTACAATATACAGCTCTACTATGAGAAGAATGGATTCCAGGCTCGACTTGCCTATACTTACCAAAGTGAGGTGATTTTCGATGAATTAGCTGGTAATCCTGAGAACGATATTTACCGCGATGAGCTGGAGTCCTTGGACGCCAAAATTTCCTATCAGTTCAATGATAACTGGGAAGTGTATCTTACAGCAAAGAATCTGACAGACGAACCATTGCTTACCTATCGTAATCAAAATCGTCGTTTTATTGCTGAAAATCCAGGATACGAGCTTTACGGAACAGAATTTCGATTGGGGCTCACTTGGACTAAGTAAATAGTATTTTAGAGCGTGGCCGGTCTTCGTGACCGGCCACCTAATCTTCAGAAGATGAAATATTGTATTATCATTATTTTGTTATCCGGATGCACCGCCCCATTGTCCCTCAGAGGAGACAAAAGCGAAATCGGGACACCTCGGGTGATGCAAGGTCCTATGGTTGGCTACGTCACCCACGAATCGATTTCTGTTTGGGTAAGAGTTAGTGGTCCTTATGAGATTTCCATTCGGTATAGAGAATCCGAGAGTGACATATACATGCTAACCCGAGCGGTAAAGGCTGCGTCAGATGGTGACTTTGCAGCGGTGATATTAATTGAAGGCTTGAATCATTCAACGACCTACGAATATCAAGTTTTGATTGATGGTGATCCGACCAAGTATCTGAAGAACAAACGTCCATTTAGAGTTAATACAGCTCCTGGGCATGAGGAAATGAGTCGCTTTACGGTAGCCTTTGGTTCTTGCGCGAGGGTCCAGGAGGATAGAATTCAAAATATCTGGTATCAGATCAACCAGGAGCAGCCGGACCTATTCTTTTGGCTAGGTGATAATATTTATGGGGACAGTCTTTACCCGCAATTTTTAGCGGAAGAGTATCGTCGCCAGCGAGACGTTGCGTCCTACCAGAGCCTTATGAGGTCGGTTCCTCAGCTTGCGACCTGGGATGATCATGACTTTGGACTAAATGATCATGATCGAACTAATCCCGTAAAGGCAGACGCGTTGAATGTCTTCAAACAGTATTGGGCAAACCCGTCCTATGGACAGCCAGAGAATCCCGGAGTCTACTTTCACTATGCTTACGGAGCAGTCGATTTCTTCTTTCTAGACTGTCGTTACCATCGATCATCTTATGATCTACCAGAGTCGGAAAAAACCTTACTGGGGAAGAATCAACTCAACTGGCTCAAAGAGGGCTTAAAGAGTAGTATTGCTCCGTTTAAAATACTCATTACTGGAAGCGGTTGGACGAGTCTTAAGGGAACCGATGAAGGTGATTCCTGGGCTCCTTTCAAGCGAGAACGTAATGAACTATTCACCTGGATAACAGAGGAAGAAATCGGAGGAGTTGTGCTTCTTTCTGGGGATACCCATCGGGGGGAGCTCAATGCAATTCCATGGTCTGAACGGGGAGGATACGATCTCTACGAATTTGTCAGTTCACCATTGGCGCAAGATACGAGTAACAGGAATCAGCCCCCTATCTGGGAAGTATACCTCGATGAAGTTTATACCGGAGGCGTAAATTATGGTTTACTGGCATTCGACTTAACCAAAGAGGATCCGGAACTGACCTTCACATTGCGAGATCAGTTCGGAAATCGTGTACTGAACACAGTTTGGTTGAAGGCAAGTGAGTTAAGGAACGGCGTTAGGTCTTGGCCATCCAAGATATCATCAGATATGATAAACTTACGGCAGTCCTGGGCGGATGAAAAGCGATTGCCAAATGAATAACAGTTATCGAAAACGTCTCCTATGAAAGGAATGATTATGAAATATGTGTGGTTAGGCATTCGCATGATTTTAATGTCGGTCTTTCTTTCGCTTTCCATAACAGCAGGCGCGCAAACATTTCAGGAAATTACTCGGTTCGAGGCGGAGGAAGCGAGACAGGGTATAGCGGTCGATCAAGACTCGATATTTGTGATATCCAACCATTCTATCGGCAAGTATTCCAAATCGACCTATCGCCTTTTAAATCGTTGGGAGTGCGATGAAGGAGAGCCCCTCATTCACTTAAATTCTGCGATTGTTCACGAAGGTCGTTTGATCTGCGCCCACTCCAACTATCCAGGAGTTCCCATGACAAGTAGTATAGAGATATTCGATACTGAGACGCTAGAGCACCTCGAGTCATACAGTTTTGGGAATTATCAAGGATCACTTACTTGGTTAGACTATTTTGAAGGTTCATGGTATGCTTGTTTTGCGCATTACTCCAATCGTGCAGCGGAGCCGAATAGGAGTCCGTCCTGGACGACAGTAGTCCAGATGGATGAACAATGGCAACGACGACAGGCTTGGGTATTCCCGACCGAATTGATTAACGCATTTGATGGCTACAGTAGCTCCGGGGGTTCATTTGGGCCTGATGGAAAGCTCTACGTCACAGGTCATGATCAAAAGAAGTTGTATGTGTTGAATTTTCCTAAGGGCGGATCCACGTTCGTTTGGAAAGCTACCATAGACATCTCAGCTGAAGGACAGGCTTTCTGCTGGGATTTGGGTGAAGAGGCGAATTTCTATTCGATTCTAAAACGGGATCGTGAAGTGATCGTCGGCAAGGTTTTTGGCTTTTAACGGCTTTCGCCGGAATTTTGAGGGTATAGGTCAAGTTTTTTGAAAGGATGATTTGCAGACTTGAATAAAACGATTTTGTTAGTGTTCGATTAGGTGGCATCGGTTTGCTGGATTTCAGTGTGTTGCCGTTTCACCTGTCCACCTATGACCCTGTTGGTTTTTTATCTTCTGCTTGCACTTGGCGTTTCCTTCCTTTGTTCCATTTTGGAGGCTGGCTTGCTTTCAATGTCTCCCTCATTCGTTAGGTTTGAGGAAGAAAAGGGCACCAGACGGGGGGCATTGCTAGGGAAATTGAAAGGCAACATCGACCGACCACTTGCTGCAATACTCTCGCTCAACACGATCGCTCATACCGTGGGTGCGGCTGGAGTGGGTGCGCAGGCTGCTGTCGTATTTGGGAGCGGATACTTCGGTGTCATTTCCGCCGTGCTGACATTTTTGATTCTCTTCTTTTCTGAAATTATACCCAAGACCTTGGGTGCCCTTTATTGGAAACCTTTGGCTGGATTTACGGCGTACTGCTGCTCGGTTATCATTACCTTCCTCTATCCCTTGGTGTGGTTATCGGAGAAGTTGACTAAAATCCTGCAACCGCGTGATGGCGGGGAGGGAAATGTGAGTCGGGATGAAGTTGTAGCACTGGCTCAACTGGGATTGGACGAAGGGGTCATTGCTGAAAACGAGAGTAATATTATTCGTAATCTGATTCGGCTAAAGAACATACGTATTAAGGATATTATGTCGCCCCGTCCGGTCTTGGGTATCTTGTCAGAGACGACTACCTGTGCTGATGCACTTCAGGATAAATCCATTCTAAGATTTTCCAGAATACCGGTTTATATGGAGGATGTAGACCATGTCTCAGGATACGTTTTAAAACAGTCGATACTGGAGCAAGTTGCCATGGATAAACATGACACCGCGCTATCCGAAATAAAACGACCGATTCGATTGGTCGCAGAGGAGAGCTCACTGTCACACCTTTTCAATGATCTTTTTGCCCATCGGGAGCAGATCGCTATGGTCGTCGATGAATACGGAGATGTTGCCGGCTTGGTTACCACTGAAGACTTAATCGAAACGCTGTTGGGTATGGAAATCATGGATGAATCTGACCATACGGAAGACATGCGGGAGTTAGCACGTAAACGATGGGAGCAGCGGGCAAAGAAGATGGGACTGGAAATTCCTCAGGCGAATCAGAGAATTCAACGCTAGTAGGTCTCTTTCAGGTGACTGACCGTTGTCGACTGCCTTTAGGTTCTAGGAAGAGCGTGAATTCGTGACGGTTGTAGGTAAGGTGGGTTGTGGCAAGCAGGATGAGTCCGGCCTGGTGTGCTGTTTGAAGGGTTGTCTGAAAGAGTGCGTTGGTTTCACTGTAGATTGCGGCTCCTGATGTCTTGAGGGTGAATATGATGAGCCCCCTGGGCTTGAGGTAACGTGCGAGCCTGACTACTTGCTCGAACGAGAATGCGGAATCACCATTCATGTCGCAGAGGAGCGCGTCGAATGACTCGCCCCGGTTCGGGCTATATTTTGCCACGTCCGTCTTTATGAAACTCAGCCCGGCTCGTTTATCCAATCGACCATCCAAAGGTGCTCTGTCTACGGCGGTAACCCGGTACCCACGCTCCAGAAGTTCGGAAGTCATACCCCCAGGACAGGCTCCGAGCTCGAGCCATTGAGACCCCGCCTTAGGAAGGGTGCGATGGAGCTTCAGGTAGTGAAGTGCTTCAGCGATTTTAGCGCCCGCCCGACTGATAGTGTGGGGTGCTTTTTGGCTGATGAACTTAGTTCCTCCTGGGTAGAATCCATTCGTTTCGAAAGGGCTCGCAACACCGCAAAACAGCCCCTCCTTGCCGACTAGAGCGTATAAGCTGGGTTGGTTCGGAGCCTGATCCTCGACTTCTCTGAAATTTGGCAACTGATCTTCGAATAGATGCAAGGTTCGGCCGCGTAGGTTTGTAGCGAGGGATTTGTAATAGGTTCTGGTGGAGCTGGGGTCCAATCGTCCGATGAAGATTCCCTGAAGGTCTTGTTTACCGAATTTCTTCGCCACAGTTTGTGCCGCTTTTTCGATGAATCCGTCCATCTTTTCGGGGTTACAAGGCCAAGTATGGTCCAGTGGAAGTTTCCAGCGAATGTAGTTGGAGGCATGTCCAAAGAACAATGTATCAGGATTTGGTAGGTGAACCAGGTAATACTCATCGCCGAGGCGCTTTTTGAGGGTGGCATTCAGCCCATCTATAATTGTCTCGGAGAGCTGCTCAAAGTTCTTCGAGATGCGTATGAGCCAAGACGACTCAGTGGTTCTGGTTGAAGATGTATTGCCCATGGATTTAGGTATTAGTTTCCATTCTGGAACAGAGGTCGACCTTGTAATCGATGTACAGGGAATCATTCATTGAGGAACCAGACTTGGGGGCTTCAACAAATGCATCGCCACCGCTCAACACCAGCTCATACTGATATTGAATCGTTATCTATAGTTATGATGAAAATATTTTCCTTAATAGGTTCTATCCTGCTTTCAACGCTGAGTACTGGTATCGCTCAAAAGCTGGACTGGGAGGACTACGATCCGCCGTCCACATTAGTAGTGCCCGAGAACCCGGTGACCCGGGCAAAGTTTCCATTTATTGATGTGCACAGTCACCAGAACCGGATGGACGAGCGGGCTCTTGATAAGCTGGTTACAGAAATGAACGCTATGAATATGGGAGTCATGGTGAATTTGAGTGGGCGAGGGGGAGAACGGCTTAAGGAGATGGCAGACTCGGTCGAAAAACACCATCCGACCCGCTTCGTTTTGTTTACGAATCTTAACTTCAACGACGTTGATCTGCCCGGATGGGGCACGCGTACGGTTAATCAGTTGGAGGCCGATGTTAAGCATGGTGCAAAGGGGTTGAAAGTGTTCAAGGGACTGGGATTAAACAACAGGGACTCGAAGGGGAATCGAGTGGCAGTTGACGATCCCAGGCTGGATCCTGTGTGGGCCAAATGCGGCGAACTGGGGATTCCGGTACTTATTCACTCGGCGGATCCGAAACCTTTCTGGGAGCCTCATGATAATCAGAACGAGCGTTGGCTTGAATTGAAGACGCATCCTGGACGAAAGCGGAGTGACACGGATCCTGCGCGATGGGAAACGATCATCGCGGAGCAGCACAGAATGTTTAAGAAACACCCAAATACTCAGTTTATTTCCGCTCACCTCGGTTGGTTGGGGAATGATCTGGGGCGCCTTGGGAAAACGCTCGATGATATTCCTAATATGCACGTCGGTATTGCTGCGGTCATTGCCGAGTTGGGAAGGCAGCCGAGGATGGCCCGCCGGTTTTTTGAGAAATATCAGGACCGGATACTTTTTGGAAAAGACGCCTACAATCCGGAAGAGTTTCATACCTACTTTCGTGTGTTGGAAAGTGATGATGAGTACTTCCCATACTACAAGCGTTACCACGCATTTTGGCGCATGTATGGACTGGATCTTCCGGATGAAATCTTAAAGAAAGTTTATTACAAGAACGCGTTGAGAATTATCCCCGGACTCGATCATTCATTGTTCGAGCAATAGACCGGGGTGGAAAATTCAGTGAATCCCCTCAATCAAAGTCTTCGGCCTTGTAGAGCCGTTCGCCTCGGGATCGGGTTTCTTTGCGAATGGATGCCACCTGCTTTTCTTTAACAGGAGCAGCGGCGTTGCCCCATGCGTTGCGAATATAGGTGAGGACATCGGCCAGGTCCTTGTCAGATATAGTGGGGTTGGCGGCCAGGCCAGGCATTACGGCATCAGGGGAGTAGGTTTTTCCGCTTACGGTTACCGGTCCCTCCAATCCATGGAGCAGGATCTTGATCAGGCGGTCAGGGTCTCCAGTTACCCAATCGGATTCCGCCAGGGGAGGTCCTAGGTTGAGTAAACCCTCTCCATTCAAATTGTGGCAACCGAGACAGGCGGCCTTACTTTCATAGACCATCTTTCCTCTTTGGAAGGCCGCCTCGGCTTTACCACTCAGTTGGTTGATCGCTGGGTTTGCTTTTGCAAAGGCCGCTTGTTGAGCCTCCGTTATGGTATTCAAAAAACGTGCACCGGTTTCACTACCACGACTGGTTAGAAACTTTTTGAAGTCGTCATAGTTTCCGTTGAGCGCGGTCAAAACGGTGTCATTGAGTAGGAGCGCATAGGGCTGTTGATCCAGTATGTCATACAATGCGTTCCACGCCATTTTACCTGCGAGTCGAGTCAGGCTTCTCGCTTTATAAACGTGTTCAGGATCTCCCTTTTGCATCACGGCTTCTATGGCAATCGCTCGGGATTCGGAGTCGCAAAGCGGGGCGACTTCGAAAGCCGTTCTGACAACTCCTGGTTCCTGCGATCTTAGCGCCGATCGAATAGTGGATCCATCGACTTTATTTAATCCCTCAAGCGTCCACAGCGCGTGTATCTGTCCCAGTGGTTCGGAGACATCGCCGGCTATCTCGGCCAGCAGAGGAGCTATTGAAGTGTCTCCTAGCTCTACCAACAAACGTTGGGCTGTGTCCCTCCAGAAACCGTTCGGATGAGCCAGATAGGGGGTGAGTTCAGCTGGAGGTAATCCTTCGAGTTTCGGGATTTTGTTTAGAGGGGTATCAGTCCAACGGACACGATAGATACGACCTGCATCGTTGTTGTGTTTGTCGAGACTGCGACTTTTGTATTGCTTTCGCAAATAAGTGGTTACGTAGGCCTTGTGCTGGATCAGTCCGTGATACATGTCTGCGATGAATAGGGAGCCATCCGGAGCGGTAAACATATTCACCGGGCGGAAACGTTCATCCGTTGACGTCAGGAATTCCTTCTCTCCGTAAGGGTGACGTCCTGTGTGCTCAAAATTTTCGAAACCCCGGACTTCTATCGCTTTAACCAGGTTGGCGGAGGTTTCACCGGTAAATACATAGTTTTGAAATTGTTTGGGAAAGTTGTCACCCCGGTAAAACGTGGGTCCTGATGCAGCCGTTGCGTTTACCAACTTACCAGTGTCGTCTAGTGTTCCTTCTCGATAAGCCCGATTGACGCCAGGATTAATGCGGGAGGAGTAGACCGCGTTGGTGCCTATCCGATTCGCCGGCATCGGATCTATAAATCCAGGCGTAAAAGCGTCTCCCACCAGAAGGGTGCTGTTCGAGTTGTGAAACAGGCGTCCGGTATTATCCTTCGTGATACCAAACTGACCTCGGTTGGCTGTTTTCTCTTTGATCCATTTTCTGTCAACCCGGCGATAACGATTGGAAGATTTTGCATTGTAGAACCAATTGTCGTGGCCGTAGAGCATCCCATTCGCTTTGTGTTCCGGGTTACCACCTTTTGCGTAGTCAGCGTCGATTAACTGGCGTTTACCCTTCGGCCTTAATCCGCTTCTTTCGATAAAGTAGAGAGCATCTCCGTCGTTGAAAATGACTCCTCCGTAAGCGAGCGATATCAGGCGTGGTAAGACCAGATCATCAAGGAAATCTGTCGATTTGTCCATCTGGCCGTCTCCGTCGGTGTCTTCCAGGATTCGAATTCGGCCATTGGGAGTATCTTCACCATTTCCGTCGATATCTGGCATGTAGCTGCGCATTTCGGCGACCCACATACGACCATTGGGATCAAAACTGATAGCGACTGGGTTCTCGACCAGCGGCTCCCAGGCGACGGGCTCTATTGTAAATCCATCAGCGATCTGAAATGAATTCAGTGCTTCAGCCATTGAAAGGAAAGGGGCAAGCGGAATGATCTCAGCGGGAACCGGGTCTATTTGTTCCTGGCCTTGTTCGTCCTTCTTGTCTCCCAGTTGTGCGAGGACAGTGAGAGGGAGTAATAGCGTAAGGGTAGTGCGTTTAAAGTAGGGTGACATTGCAGCTTACTAGCAGTGGAAAGGGAGCCTTCGTGTTTTAGCTTTCCAGATAGGAGCAACAGTAGTCGCTGTATTCATTCACTACCAATTCGAATCTGGAGTTTGCAGGAACGTCAAAGGATTCCCCGGCACTGAAAGTCTTCCAATCCTGGGCCCCGGGGAGCATCACTTTCATTGTCCCGGCCAACAGCTCCATCGTCTCCGCCGCACCCGTATCGAAGGTATACTCTCCCGGTTGCATGAAGCCCAACGTCTTCTTGGTCCCATCTTCGAAGATCACGGTTCTGCTCGTTACTTTACCTTCAAAATAGACGTTCGCTTCGCGAACAATCGTTACGTTTTTAAACTCTGACATACTGATTCGGTTTCTGGGAGCATTCATCTTGGGAATTTCATCCCAGGTCAAGCCGTGATGGGTGTAATTAGGTACATAACCAATCTTTAGTTACGGAAAATCTTCATAGGAGCATAAGGGTCGTCACTTATTCTCAGAAAGGGTAATTACTGGTAGAGTAGTTTTAGTTCTACGACCTGTAGTAAATCTCTTTACTACATCCCAACCTTTTAAACCACGATGACAGTTGTGCAGTCCGCAAAGCGCTAGGGCGCTTTTGATCTGTGTAACTGTGACGATGCGAGATGGAAAGACTGTTTTTTTTTAATGCAGAGCAATGAGACAGCCCATGCTGAAAATCCGAAACAAGTCGATTTTGCGAAACTTCTGGATACAAAGAATATACCGGATGTAGGACCGGTCTTCAACAGGATAGGTGGTTTCGTCGATAGGTTGCCGTATCTGGCGTGTTTCTCGGTATTGTTTTTGGTTGCTTACGGATTTCTTGCTTCTCAAAAGCTCATTTGGGACGACGAGTTTTTTTCCTACTATATCGCGAGAGGAGGTTTTTCAGAAATCTATAAAGCATTGATGACCGGTGCTGATCAGCATCCGCCATTTTTTTACTGGGTAACTTATTTCTCATTGCAGTTGTTCGGAGAGGGGCATGTGTCGCTGAGGTTGCCAGCGCTGTTAGGACTTCTTCTCCTGAGTGTTTGTTTATACTTTTTTGTTAGCTACCGAACATCCCGAATTTTTGGATTAGCAGCGGTGTTAATAGTGCTCGTTGGCTCCGGTGCTTATTATGCGATAGAGGCACGGGGTTACGGCTTGGTTTTGGGGTTTGCGGGCCTTGCATTGCTGTGTTGGCAAAATGCGGTTGAGAATCGGATGCGCCCGCTTTGCATCGTGGGATTGTCTGTAGCGCTTATGTGTGCTGTTTCCAGTCATTACTACGCAATTGGTTTGGTTGGACCTTTTGCGCTTGCTGAAATTGTTCGAAGTATTCAACGGCGGAAAATAGATATTCCGATAGGAATTGCGCTCGCGACGATTGTTGTGCCGTTGGTATTGTTCTACAACATACTTCAACGTGCTTCGGAGTATTCGGAGTATTTTTGGGCGGTCCCGAATTGGATTTCTATAATCGTTTACGGATTTGCCCTGATATTCAGTTTCGGATTCCCGCTCGCGGTTTTTGCAGTTCCGGCGGGATGGTATCTGTTAAGCGATAAACGCGAAGCGCCGCTAGAAAAGTTAAAGACGCCTCCGCTTCACGAAATAGTGGTTGCTCTCGGTTTACTGTCACTTCCAGTGGTCGGAATCATAGGGGCTATGGTCCTGGACAAAGGTTATCACCCTCGATACACACTTGCGGCCGAGATTGGGTGGGCAATTCTTTCGATTTTCTACATTTATAGAATCACCCAAGGGCGGCAGGTGCTTGGCGTTATTTTTTGTGGAGCTACCTTATTTGTAATCTCAGGCTACTGGATGCAGAGCTATCTAACTTTAAAGGCTGAACAGCGGGAGATGAGGGAGGCTATGGTTTTTCTTGATCAACAGGTGCCCGAGGACCTTCCTATCGCCACGGCTGAGATCAGCCCTATGCACATGTTGGCGTTCTACGCGCCGAGTCGTTTGCGAGATCGGTTGTATTACGTATCGAAGCCAGCCTCTTCTATAGAATACTTAGGACACGATACGATTGATCAAGGACTCTTGGATCTTCAACCGTGGTTCATTCCGTTGACTACGGTTCCTTACGAAGGGTTTCTCGCCAACTTCGATGAGTCTCTTACATACGGATATGTCGGAGAGTGGACATGGATGTCCTACGAGCTCGGCACTGAATCCAGGTATACGACGAATCTCGTAGGCCGCGATCGGGATCGATTGCTTTTTCACTCTTATCGAAACAACCAGTCCGAATCGGAGCTTCGGTATGATACGCCCGCTTCTAAGAGGAATCTGTATGATCGGATATGTCAGATGCCCGGAGAGAAAGCAAATATTCCCAATAAGATCAGTTGCGAGGAATTCGAAGAATATATCGAAAATCGATTTTCTGATTCCGATTGGGAGTCTTCCTTTTGTTACCGTTGGACCAACTATACGTTCTTTAACCCTCGATAATAAAGTGCATGTATACTAACAATTTTCTTCTAATTTCTGGTAGTTCATCGCTCAAAGCCTATCGACGCGCTGCGTTTGCGAGACACACATTGCACATAATGCCGGGAACTTCAGTTCTTTTGCTAGGTGGCTATCGCGAGATTTTCAGAGACTATTTGAATGCCGTTTTTGGAGAAAACATAATTCTTACAACGGCTCCTGATCTGTCGTTGGTTTCGGTAGGCGAGTATGACTACATAATTGCTGACTCTCTAGAGGTTGATGGTTCTGAAGGTGATTTTGATGCTAATATAGGGAAGTTTTTGAATCCAGGAGGGGGGCTTGTTTCCTTTTCACGCAAAAACGGGGGGCTGCATCGTTGCTGAATAAGTCTGATGATTTTGAGGATATCGTTCGAGAGAAGTATGATGTGGTTCCTGATTGGCTTCCCATGGGGCTTGTTAATGTATTTTCTACATCCGCCTTTATGATTGAGCACTCTCCGTTGAAAGGTCTATTGGCAACACGAGAGGTTCTTGTTGCAACGAAACGGGGAGTTAGGAAGAGCTATCCTTCAGTTTTAGAGTTTCCTACGCTCCTTAACAAGATTTCGGTTGTGGTTCCTTGTCGTAATGAGGGAATGAATATTGATCGATTGGTAGATAATCTCATGTATCACTATTCTGATTACATTTGAAGTGGCCTGAGATATGTGGACAGAAGATTCCCTTATTTAATTATGGTTGT
>CAYGQM010000067.1:0-37429 GCA_964352065.1 uncultured Opitutaceae bacterium | reverse complement strand
GGATCTTTATGAAGGAGGTATTCGCGTTCCAATGCTGGCCCGTTGGCCGGGGCAGATCGAAGCGGGTTCTGTATCCGATTTTCCTTCGGCTTTCTGGGATTGGCTGCCAACAGCCTGTGAATTGGCTGGAGCAAAGACTCCCGAGGCTATTGACGGTTTTTCTCTGGTTCCTTCATTTAGGGGCAAAGTGCAAAAACGGTTATCTCCAATGATTTGGAAGTATCAGGAGAGTCGGGGGCTCAAAGTCGCTGTAAGGATTGGCAATTGGAAAGCCATCCGCAATGCGGAGGACGCCGATTGGGAACTCTACGATCTCTCGAAGGATCTTGGTGAAGAGGACAACGTGGCTTCGAAGAATCCTGAGTTATTGGCAGGGATGATCAATTTCGTTCCTGAAAGTTAATTGCGCTTATTCGACCCGTGTCATGTGCCATTCGCGAAGATGTCCATCGGCATGGTGGTCATCGCGGAAGACAAGAGTATCTTTGGTGACTTCGAATTCTGTGATGATAAGCTTCCCTTCAAAATATTCCGATAGCGCAAAACGGGTGTTGCGATGAATCTTTCCGCCTTGGATCTCGTATTCCATAAACCCACCACCAGCGGGCAATTGGGATAGTATCTCGTCGTAAGTCATGAGCGCGAAGTTGTTCTCTACAACGGGTCGATCTTCTTTGCCACCGACCGTCATGATGTGTTTTTCGGTGATGATATAGTGAGTGTTACCTGGATCGGTTTCGGTTTTGTCGGTCAGGTCTAACACCTTTGATACTTTCCAAACTCCTTTGAGGTGTGCTGCCTCACTGCTTTCGTGTGCGCATCCAAATGTGATGGATATTATACAGACAATTGCGAATAGAACGCCGGGTAATTTCATCTCGGCATTTTAGTTCAGTTAAACTCGGTGAGTCGAGATTCTAAGTTTGCCTGGAGAAACTGGAGATGGTTTGCAGACCGGTCCTGAATCCAAACCACTGGGCACTTTGAATCAAACTGAGTGATTCTTCTGGAGATAAGTGAATGGGCTTTTTTATGAGTTCGAGACCATTCATGCCCCAAGTGTGCCGTGCCCATTCCTTGAATGCATAGTGGGCAATCACGGATTCAAGAGGTAGCTGGCTGGTGATATCTTTAAGTACGCCATCCAAGGTAAGAAGGACTTTTCGGAATATGAGGAGTCCGGATGAAAACCGGACACCGGTCAGGGCGATATCATCCAGGAGCTGAAGTACGTCTTTAAGTTTCGGAAGGTGAATGATAGGGAGGTTGGCCAAATAATCATGAATGATACGGAATACCGCCTCGGTGCGCTTGTCCGTGTAGTTGGTTTCTCCTATTCGAAGTTCGTTGATGGCATGGAAAATAAGCTGCTCGTCGCGTAAGAACAATGCGGATACAAGCATGACGAGTTGTCTTCTCTCTGCCAATGAGAGCTCTTCTGTAAGTGACCAATCGAGGATAATCAGTTCGTGACTCCTCGTATCCACAAGGAGATTGCCCGCATGAGGGTCTGCGTGGAATACCGCATTGCGTTCGGAGCTGTAGAGCGGAGCGGCGACGAGTGCTTCGACGATCTGTGAGGCCAAATCTTTTCGGCGATAATCTTCGTTGGGATAGGCTTCCGTGACTTTTTCGCCCTCTTCAAAACTCATTGCAGTGATCGTGGAAGTAGAGAGTTCTTCAATCAGGGTAGGGGTTCTTACTCCTGAGACAGCGGCGTAACGTTCTTTTGCGGCGACTAAATGCGCTTGTTCAAGTTTGGAATCCAATTCGCGTTCCAGATGATTTTTTACGTCAGTGAATGTGGCTTCTAAGTCTACCTCGCTGAGTATTTGGTGAGGGCAGCTTTTCTTCAGGTGATGTGCCAGCCCACTGAGCAGTTTCATTTCAGATTTGAACTGGTTTGTTATGTCAGGTTTCCGTACTTTAAAGACCCCGTGTTCACGGATGCCGTTTCCGGGGTTGATCCAGCTAAAACGTGTGATCGCACTAACACTGGCTTCGGAGTGAATACCGGGTTCTGTTTCTACTGCGAATTGCTTTAATTTTCGAGCCAGTGTTCGTTGGAGAACGGACCGGATCTCTTCCGGGGTAACGTCTCGAATGGAGTTTTCGAGTAGGATTAGTTGAGCGCGAAATGCTGGATCCAGGTTCTGGTTGCGCGCGATAATTTGCCCCAATTTTTGCAGCGTTGGCATTTTGGAAATAAACCGAATCAGTCGCAGCTCCAGTGGTTCATTTGAACTGACGATTTCCTGAGTGAGTTTGGGTATCAGTTCCTGGGAAGGTAACTTGCCGACTATGAAACGCAAAGTTTCCTTAACAATAGGTCGCCACGATGCGTAGACCTCTGGAACCAATTTCTCAAAAGGCATTAAATCACCAGCCAGTTCTGCGATACGATTTCTATCCTTCTTCCAATCGAGAGAGCTCATTATCCGCTGAACTTCGGATTCCAGTTCCTGCTTGTTTAACTGATTTGAAGGGTATTTGCGGGTGACTCTGGAAAGTGTTTTCTTATCCTGCGCAGTAGGGAGTCCGCTTCGGATAAAAACAGCCAGATTTTTGAAGGTGGGGCTTACTTGAGACATGATCTTGAGTTGCGCGGACGACCGCAAAGCAACTTAGATATTACCTCCTGAACCGCAACCCATTCGCTGCGTCATGTCTTCAGCTTATAAGCAGAAGAAGTAACGTGTCAGCAATTCTTACAGTCGTTCGACTGCGATCTTACGGAACTCGAGAAGACCGTTTTCTCCCTGGATACCGATGTGTCCGGTGAGGTTTTTGATGCTGGTGCAGGACGTAATGACCGTTCCGTTCAATGCCACTGTGATGGTCTCGCCCTGACAGGTGATCTCATAGGTATGCCATTCTCCAGCGGGTTTGTAGACACTTTTCAAGGCTTCGAGGTCAGACTTACATTCGAAATCCGGCGCTCCGTAGGGGATCATGAATCCCAAAGGATATTCGCCTTCCAAGGTGTCGAGGCATTGGACTTGATAACCGTTGTTGGGCCATCCGTTTTCATCATCGTTACTGGTAGCTCCCGTGCGGACGAAAATCCCGCTATTGGCACCCTCCTCAAGAAACCTGAACTCCATTGTGAGGATAAAATCGCTAAACTGTTCATCGGAGCGCAACCATCCCGTCCCTTGATTGATTTTGAGAACACCATCCACAACGGAAAATTGACCGTTATTTTGTATTTCCCAACCGTCCAGGTTCTTCCCGTTGAACAGAGATTGGGTTTTGGATACCTCGTCGGAAGCAGGCGCACATCCGATTAGGAAAGAAATTAAAATACTGAGTGTAACGTAGGGGAGCGATTTCATAAGTTTGATTGAACGAAGATTCCAGATAAACGTTTGTTCAACCGTGTGGTAATGGCAAGCCGATACATGGGGCGTAGTTGCTACCAATCCGAAAAGTTCAGATGGAGTTGATGTGGATACTTCCGCCTGAGGTCCTTGCCTTCAGAGTCGGTCCTCCATCGTTGAGTCGCCCTTTCATAGAAGAGCGTTTCGTTTCGGATTGAGACAGGCTGAGCTCGCTGGATACGCCACCTCCTGAAGTAGAGGCATCGATTTGGAGATTTACCTTAGGATCGATTGCGACATGGATGCTTCCACCTGATGTTTTCAAAACGCAATCTTCGGTCGGTTGTCCCACGATGGTTGCCCGTATGCTTCCGCCCGAAGTACTTGCCTCCAGATTGCCATCTATGGTTCCGAGTGTAATGGATCCCCCGGAAGTTGAGACCGTTGCGTTACCCGATACATCCTGCACGGTGATGTTTCCGCCTGATGTTCTTGCGACGAGAGTCCCATTTACGTTGTTAGCTTGGATGGGACCACCGGAGGTATGCATATCTACATTGCCAACGCAGTCATCGGCACGGATACCTCCCCCTGAAGTGCGCGCTGTAATGTTTCCTTTAACCGATTCCATCGAAATCTTGCCACCCGAAGTTTTCAGGGTCGCGTTGCCGACTAAGTTGCTGAGTGAGACCGACCCTCCAGAGGTTTGGGTTTGAACGTCATACTCTTTGGGGATTCTGACCACGGTCCGTAAACCCAGGCGGTGTTTGTAACCCGAAAACAAGCTCCAAACGCTGTTGTTGTTTTCATAGTTGAGGGTGCATTGAATCTGGTTGCCGCTTTGTTCGAAAGTAAGGTCGAACTTCTCAAGTTCTTTTGCGAAGTCTTTCTGATCTCCCCGTTTCATTGAGCGGTGTATTTCTATGCTCACTTCCCGTCCATTGTAGGTATCGATTTCCACGCTCGAAGACTGAAGCTGAAGCGTTAGCAGTCCGGCGCTGGTGGTTGAGAAGGTCTCTTTGACTGTGTCCTCAGTTTTGGCGGAGAGCTGCGTCGAGCCTAATAGGGTTAGCATGAGAGGTGCCCAAAGGCTCCACTTGGAAAGGTTTCGATATTTCATATACGGATGTTTCTAATGATAATTACCCGGCAGAAGTTAGAGAGTCGCAAAAAAGATGGCACTATCTGCGATGGATTTCTTGTCAAATCTTGCATGATAGCCTGCAATCTGGGTTTAATTCCTACTGGTATGATGAAGTTTCTGAAATTTTTCCTCGGCGGGATCGCTGTTGTTTTTGTGTTGGTCTTTGTTGTTTCACTCTTTCTTCCGAAGAGTTATTTACTGGAGCGATCCATCGAGATTGATGCACCGGCGGATAATATATTTCCGCTCATTGGCGAGCTCAGAAACTGGCCGGAATGGTCACCCTGGTATGCGATGGATCCTGATATGGAAATTACCTATGGAGATACGACGACAGGGCTTGGTGGAAACTATTCATGGGAAGGAGAAAAGTCTGGTACTGGAAGTATGACGATTACCAACTATGACCCGCCTTCAAAAGTGGCTTTTACGATGACATTCAAAGGTTGGGAAGACAGTCCTTCCCTCGCATCGTTTTCTTTGATCCCTTCTGACAGTGCTACAAGAGTGACTTGGGATTTCAGCGGCGAATTTGTGGGTAATCCTATCCAACGTTACTTTGGGTTAATGTTCGATAAGCTTGTCGGTGGCGAATATGAAAAAGGACTCGGCAAGCTAAAGGAACTCGTCGAAGCAGAGTAGGGCCAGTTGTCGCTTATTTTCCCCGTGGTCCCGCCCTACGCTCTTCAATCGTTCCAGGCGATGTATCGAGGTCGTAACTGGGAATTTCTTTAGTGAGTGAATTTTCGTAAGCTCCGAGTATGAAGCTCGAGAGTATTCCAAATCCAATTACGCTTAGAGAAAGATACAATTTAAACTTAGGCCGAAGTTGAATCTTGTGTTCATTTTTAGCGAGATAACCAACGAACAGAACGGATATTATCCACGCGATGGGCCACGCGATTCCTACGCCTCTGAATACAGATCTCAGCTCTCCGAACACCGAAAACCCAATAAATCCCAAAGCAATAATTACGGAAAACATGAGGCTGTTTCCGCGTATAACTTTGATGAGGAATCTCAGGTAGAGAAAGTCCATGATTGGGGTGTACTACAATTGCTTGTTGTAGAGGGAGGTATAAAGAGAATTCTTTTCATACAACTCGCTGTGGTGTCCGGTCGCAAGCAAGTTTCCGTTGTCAAATACGAAGATGGAATCAGCGAGCCGGATGGTGCTGAAGCGGTGTGCGATGACAATAACGGTCTTTCCCTGAACTAGTAAATTCAGCGCATTCTGAATTTCCTCTTCACTTTGGGAATCGAGTGCGGAGGTCGCTTCATCCAATATCAGAATGGGCGAGTTGCGCAGGAAGGCGCGGGCGATAGCAATTCGTTGGCGCTGACCTCCAGAGAGTTGATTGCCTCTTTCCCCAGCCAGAGTTTCATAACCCTTTTCGAATGCGGTGATAAAGTCGTGTGCGAAGGCGTCTCGAGAAGCCTGATAGACTTCCTCTGGTGATGCCTCAGGCCTACCTATAAGGATGTTATTGAAGAGAGTGTCGTTGAAAAGCACCGGATGCTGAGAGACCATTGCCATCTTATCCCGCAGGTTCTCTTTGGTAAAGTGGCGAATGTCCGTGCCGTCTATGAGGATGCTTCCAGAAGTGATCTCGTAGAGTCGGGGGATAAGTTTTGCGAAAGTTGATTTTCCTGCACCACTAGGTCCGACGAGGGCCACAACGGTACCGGGTTCTATAGTGCCGGAAACGTTTTTAAGGACGGGAACGTCTGCATACCCAAAACTTACGTTTTCAAAGCTGATCCTCCCTTCGGGGATATCACACTGAACGGGCATCTCCGGATCGGCGATAGAGTCCGGTTCATCTAACATTTCATTGATGCGATCGATTGAACCCTGACATTTCTGAATGTTCCCATAGAGTCGGAATATTCTCTTGAGTGGATCATAGGTCATGAACATCACCCCACCTATTGCGAGAAATGTAGACAGAGGTACTGCATTTTTGTAGCAGAACACGAACGTGACTGCGATGAGTGCGGAAGCGAGGAACTCAACGAGGGGCTGTGCGAGCCTTTCGTATTTCACGACTTTCATCTGGGTTACGAAGAGCTTATCCAGGAATTTGTCGAAAATTCCGATCTGCTGTTCTTGCAAATTGAAGGTGCGAATCTCGGTTGTACTATCCAGGTTTTCACTCAGGCCTTCAGTCATCCGCGCCTGAGACTGCTGCATGACCAGCCCATGCTTTTTCAGTCTTCTTCCGACTATGAAAACGGGGACCATGGCAACCGGAGCAGACAAGAGGATGAATACTATAAATATAACTTCTCTTTCTTGAATGGATAGAAAGACCAAGGTTCCGAATGCCACCATAACCTGGAGCGGGTAGGCGAACATACCATTGGCCGACTCCTGAAGCGTATTTTGCAAGAGAGTTGTGTCGGACAAAATACGGGAGAGAAGATCACCACTTTTATTCTTATCGTGGTAGGCGAGTGGTAGGTGTTGGATTTTTGAAAATAAATGTGCACGTATGCCTTGAAGGATCGTGAGTCCACAGTGGTTCATCCAGAGCTGATTCAGGTAGCCGGATATTCCGCGAATCATAAACACTCCGGGAAGTAACGCGGCCTTGAAGAATATTTCCCAACCCGTGTAGGTTCCAGGTGGAGATTCAAAGACTTCTGAGAAAACCTCTTTTATAAAGTACGGTACGCCGAAACCGCTGGCGATGGCGGTGATGAAGCCAGCAACCAAGCCCAAGAAAAAGATCTTTTTCGTGGCTCCAAGATAGCGGCGGAATGCAAAGAATTTTTCCAAAACTAAGTGTTATTAACTGAGGACACAGACGTATCGTTTATCGTTACGTTCATTCTTTTAAAGATCTCGTCTCGTAAAGCATACAAACTGCATGGGCAGCAATTCCTTCGCTTGCGCCCAAGGCACCAATCTTTTCATGGGTTGTGGCCTTGATGCCGATGCGGTCGTGAGTGATTCCCAATGTATGGCCGATCGCATTCTTCATTTGGGCGAGGAAGGGGCTGATCTTGGGAGTTTCTGCAATGATGCAGGAGTCAATGTTACCAACCGTGTAGCCTTCTTGTTTGGCTAAATCGGCCGCTTTTCGAAGGATCTCTTGCGAATCAATGCCTTCAATGGATGGATCTGTGTTGGGAAACTGGTGACCGATATCTGGTAAACCGCAGGCCCCGAGAATGGCATCAGCCAAGGCATGAGTCAGGCAATCGGCATCGGAGTGCCCGCCCAAGCCCAACTTGCTGGGGATTTCGACGCCCCCCAGAATGAGCTTTCGGCCAACCACAAGACGGTGGATGTCATAGCCGAAGCCAATGCGGTAGGGAAGCTTGGTCATTTAGAAAAGTGCGTATTAAGCGGTTTGATCCCGCTGTTGCAATAGTAGTTCTGCGAGCGCCAAATCTTCGGGGTGGGTGATCTTTGGGTTTTGGTAGTGGTTTTCTACAATAGTTACGCGATAGTCATAGTGAGATACCGCTGCGGTATCGTCGGTGACCTTAAGTCCCTTGCTTCGAATTCCTTCATAGCATTTGCGGATCAATGGGAACGAAAATGCCTGGGGCGTCTCCATGGCCCAGAGCCGGTTTCGATCAAGATCCTTAATTACCGCTTGTCTCAGGCTATTGTTCGCGGGCGGCACTTGTTTGATTGTGTCCACGACGCGGTGGGCCAGGACGGCCACTTTGTCTTTTATGACAGCCTGATGAACTTCTCTGATAGCAGCAGTATGTATGAGTGGTCGAGCGCAGTCGTGAATCAGTACGAAATCGGTGGACTCAGGGACTCTCTGCAAAGCGTTATAGACCGAGTTCTGGCGTTCGGCACCTCCCTCAATCCATAAGATCTCACTCTTGGTTAATACTGGTAGCAGATCCTTCAATCGCGAGTGTTGGATTCCTTTTCTGTAAACGACGACGTAACTCTGGATAACGCCGGAAGCTTCAAAGGCCAGCAAGCTGTGTTCGGCACTTGTTTTGCCACAAATCTCGGCCAGTACCTTATCATCTGTCACTCCCTGCATGCGGTTGCTTGATCCTCCGCACAAGAGTATCGCCACTGTATTCATACGGTCTCTACGCAAGTTCCCTGTTGATTTCTTGCACCGCAGTGCGAGGAGAGTCTGCCTTGTAAATTGGCCGACCGACTACGATATAGTTTGAACCACTTACGGCTGCCTGCCTGGGAGTGACGATTCGTTTTTGGTCGTCTGAGGCTGCTCCGACCGGTCTTATGCCCGGGGTAACAAATTGAAGATGGTCCGCGTAATCCGGTACGAGTAACGTCAACTCTTTAGCCGAGCAGACGAGTCCAGGAATCCCAGATTCAACGGCTGCGCCCGCAAGATTGTGAACCTGCTTTTCAGGAGTTGTCGGGACTCCGATTCGTCTGAGCTGGGATTCGTCCATCGAGGTCAGGACGGTGACTCCGAGGAGCAGCAGGTCCGGCTTCAATTCCAACCGAACTTTATTGGCTGCAGTCATCATCTCAACACCACCACAGGTGTGAAGGGTGAGCATATCAATTGGCAGGTCGCTAAGGCTGTGGACGGCTTTAGCCACCGTATTGGGAATATCGTGGAGCTTCAGATCGAGGAATACTTTAAAACCCAGGTCGGCGACCTCCCTGATCCAATCAGGCCCGTAAGCGGTGAACATTTGCAGGCCAATTTTTACCCACTTTAGGTCCGAGCCTATACTGGTCAGAAGGGATCTGGCTTCATTTTTCGATTCCAGATCGAGGGCGAGTATTAGTTCACAAGAGCTCATAAAAGTGGATTTAGAAACATTTTTCGATTGAGGCAATCCGTCGGGTGGACAGCGTCTACCAGGTGAGTGAAATCAGCACAATGCGATTATTTTCCCCTGCCAAGGTAAATCTTCTACTGGCTGTAACCGGCAGGAGGGAAGACGGCTTTCATGAGCTGATCTCACTCGTATCTCCGCTTAATTTTGGAGACGATTTGACGATCGAAATCCTCCCGAATGGCGGGAGAATTGAGCTGAGCTGTTCAGAACCCTCGCTGCCTGTCGACTCATCCAATCTGGCGTTCAAAGCGGCGGTTTCGTTTTTGAACGCTATTGGTTTTTCTACAGGAATTCGGATTCATTTGGAAAAACGTATTCCTATGGAAGCGGGGTTAGGAGGGGGAAGTAGTAATGCTGCAACGGTGCTTTGGGGACTGAATCGTATGTTCGATGCGGGGTTGTCGATCGATCATCTGTCGAAGCTCGCTGCTGAGATCGGATCCGATTGTCCCTTGTTTTTGTATCGAAAACCGCTCGTTATGCGTGGCCGGGGGGAAGTGATCCAAGAGCTGGATGCAACCAGTGCAGAAGTTTTGGAGGGCCGCCGTTTGGCGGTATTTAAACCTGACTTCGGAGTGCCTACTGGCTGGGCTTATTCAAAATTGTCTTCGATTGAAGACCGTTATGTGAATGCCAGATCCATTGAAACCAAGTTGAAAGTATGGGCGAGTGGGGAGATGCCTATAGAAAAACTGCTATACAACTCTTTTGAAGCGGCGGTATTTAATAAGTTTATTCCTATTCCTGCGCTGTTCTCTTTGATCCGTGAGGAAATCGGAGTCCAGTGCCTGATGAGTGGAAGTGGAAGTGCCTGCTTCGCACTGACTGAGAACGATTCGCAGGAAGCGGAATTAAGAGAATTGGTGGCTAGTGCATGGGGAAAGGACGCTTTTTTCCAAAGGTGTCGGTTGGGATCGGACGCTTAGTAACATGGCAGCGCTTTTGCTGTAACCGGACGATAAAACCTTTGCGCTTTTTTGGAATAGCTGCTGATAATTGCAGCTAATTATTTTCACCTATCTTCATGGACTCGGAAAAACGAGTAGAACAGTCAATTAAAGGTATAGGAGCAGCCCCCGGTGTATCGATCGGCAAGGCTTTCGTACACATAGCCAACGAGCTGTATGTTCCCCAGTATACCGTCAGGGCTGATGATTTTGAGAACGAAATCCGGCGATTTGAATTGGCGCTTCTAAAGACCAGGCATGAAATTGCCGAGATTCGGAATCAGGTGGCTGAGCGATTGGGAGAGGAAGAGGCACAGATTTTTGATGCACATTTGATGGTACTGGAAGATCCGGCCCTCATTGATGAGACTATTTCGATGATGAGAGATAAGGAGAGAAACGTCGAGTATGCGTTTCAACGGACCTCTCAGAAGTACATAGAAGCTTTCCAGAGAATAGACGATGAGTTCATCAAAGAACGGATGAACGACATAAAAGATGTTTCTCGTAGAATCCTGTTCAATCTGGCAGGGGAAAAAATGGAGTCTCTGGAGTCGATCGATCAAATGCAGATCGTTGTAGCACACGATTTTACTCCCTCTGATGCGGCCGCAATTCGGAAGGAGTATTTGCAAGGTTTTGCTACGGAAGCGGGTAGTCGAACCAGCCATGTGGTGATCATGGCCAAGGCGTTGAATGTGCCGGCAGTTGTTGGGGCGCATGATTTGCTGAAGACCTTGCGTCAGGGAGATGAAATCATTCTGGACGGTTACGAGGGGCTGATAATCATCAATCCATCGCCCGATACCCTCTTCAAATACGGAGAGACCAAGAAAGCCCGCGATGTTCAAGAGCTGGAATTTCTCAAGCATTCCGGAGAGCCAGCGATTACGCGAGACGGACTGCAGGTCAGTATCCAGGCCAACATCGAAGGAAATTATGAGATTCCCAGGGTTCTTGAAACCGGATCTGACGGGATTGGTTTGTATCGTACCGAATATTTGTTCCTGGAATCAGGAAGCTTCCCTACTGAACAAGAACAGTTTGAAGCCTATCGCGAAGTCGTTGAGTCGATGAAAGGACTTCCCGTAACGCTGCGAACTTATGATTTGGGTGGAGACAAGGTTCTTCAGAGAAAAGACCTGGTTGGAAAAGAAGATAACCCGTTTCTAGGGTGTCGGGCGATTCGCTTCAGCTTGCTTTATCCAGAGGTATTTAAAGATCAGTTGCGGGCTATGCTGAGGGCCAGTGCCTATGGAAATCTCAAGATCATGTTTCCGATGATCAGTAACCTGGACGAGCTAAAAACGGCAAACAAGTTGGTAGCAGAGGTTAAGGAGGAACTCCGTGCCAAGAATATCGAATTCGATGATACGATGGAGGTTGGAATTATGATCGAGATTCCATCTTCGGCACTGATTTGTGATATTTTGTCAGAGCACTGTGATTTTTTTAGTATCGGTACGAATGATCTGATGCAATACCTGCTGGCTGTGGATCGCGGTAACGAGAACGTAGCGAATTTGTATGAACCCTGTCATCCAGCTTTACACCGGCTTCTGAAACAAATCAGTGAGCAGTCGGAAATCAAAGCTCAGCCTCTTAGTATTTGTGGTGAGTTGGCAGGTGATCCTACGTTTATACCTTTACTGATCGGTCTGGGGATCCGCAACCTCAGTGTATCGCCCAATTTTGTTCCGTCTGTAAAGTACCTGGTTCGCAAGCTATCTTCGGCGGATACACAATCATTGGCCGCACGCGTCCTTAAAATGTCTGACACCGATCAGATCTCGCGTGCATTGAGTGAATTCTACGATGCTCTGAAGTAGCTTTTTGCTACTCGTGAATGTAGCAGCCCACCGCTCTGGTTTTTTTCGGCTCAATCGCTTTGCCTGACAGTATAAGGTCCAATGCGTCGGTAAGATCATTTTCGGTAGGATTACGCCTCCATTTCCCGAAGTCGACATAGAGATTGTTGATGCGTCCGCGATAAGCCCAAGTATCGTTCTCGGGCAGGTAGACTGAGGCTTCAGGAGTGACGTTTGCTTCAGCGAGATCCACTAAAACATGGTCTTTATCGATTAACGCGGGGAATTGGTATCCGTAGTCGTTGCGGTGTGTCTTAATACCTTCAATCGTTTCGCTGCTCATCGGGTAAACCCCGTAGAATTCCACGCCCTTTTCTTTGTAAGCTTCGTAAATCCGATTAACCAAAGGTGCGTAGCGGTTCGATATGGGGCAGTCGGATGCAAGGAAGATGAGGACAATCGCTTTAGACTCAGACTGTACTAGCGGATTAAGAGCTTCGCCAGAAAGGGTATGCGGAGACTTTTGGGGTAATTGACTTTCAAGCGAAGTCTGAAGGGCCAGAACGCTGAGAAGTAAGATTGCTAACCTTGAATACATGGTATGAACGTAAGGATTTGCAGCATGATTGACAATTCAATCGCCAACTTTTTCGGTGAGTTCGATCCAGTCTGAGAAAACGGCTGCCTGTCCCTGGTAGATACCGTCTGAATCGATCAGGTTCCATACGGTAGCTCGTTCTATGAGAAACCGTTTTCCGGATTTCGAGATTCTTACCCCCGAGTAATCATCGATGAATCCGTTGTCACTCACGCGTTTCATGAGACGTGCCCGTTCTTGTCGTACCTGGGGTTCTGCCGTGAGCCTGGATGGCATTTGCTGAAGTTCGTCCCACGACAGTCCAAAGAGTTCCAGTACTGTCAGATTGCCGTAGTTGAGGATCGGATCTTGTAGCGGTTTGTGGTGGGAGAGTAAGGCAAAGGGTGCTTTAAATAAGTATTCTGCTTTACTTGCCGAGGCGAAGTCTTCGGTAATCAATGATTTTCCTGTCCAGCGCTCATAACTGTTGCAGAGCAGGTCTGCGTGGGATGGTTGGTAGGCATTATAAGGGGTTGGCAAGTCCACGGATAGTTCAGCGAAACAGGTTGTATTTGATGATCGAATAAATCGCTCTGACTCCATCCGTCCATTGGATCTTTTTACCTTCTTTGTAGGTTCTTCCGTAGTAGGATATGCCGACTTCAAAAATTCTGACGTCGAGTTTAGAGATTTTGGCAGTGATTTCGGGTTCCACCCCGAAACGGTTTTCTTCGATAGTGAGCCTTTGTATTACGTCCCGGGTGAAGACCTTATAGCAGGTTTCCATGTCAGTCAGGTTTATATTGGTCATCATATTCGAGAGGCAGGTAAGCATCTTGTTCAAGACGAGGTGCCAGAAATAGAGAACCCGGTGGGGTCTGCCTCCCATGAATCGTGAGCCATATACGACGTCGGCTTTTCCCGTAAATATCGGGTCAAGCAGAGTGGGGTATTCAACAGGGTCATACTCGAGGTCAGCGTCCTGGATAAGGATGACATCGCCCGATGATTTTGCAAATCCGGCCCTGAGCGCTGCGCCTTTGCCTTGGTTCGTGTCCTGAAGCAGGAGTTCATCGTACAAATGACCAAGGTTATTTTGCAAATGCTCCCGAGTTCCATCGTTAGAAAAGTCATCGACTATGATGACCTCTTTGTCGGCTACGGCAGAATCCCGGACGGCTTTTAAGAGCGTTTCAATGGTGGGCAATTCGTTGTAGCAGGGAATGACGATGGAGACTTTCATGCTTGGTCAGGAGAGATAAATAGGGATCGGGCGTGCTGGAAAGAAAATCTGTTTCTTCGGGAGCGAGGCAAATAAGAAATTTGTGGGCGTATCCAAGGTGTCTGAGAGGTGGAAATCAGCGGCTTTAACTAAGGCACTATTATTTCAGCGTTTTTGTCTTCTATGTCCAGTAACTCAAAACTGAGACCTGACATCCTCCAGATTTTTGGAAACATCAGTTCGCTTGTGAATAGTAACCTGTCTTCTGGGTCGCGAAACCAAACTCTTCCCTCTGCGAATCCATCAAATCTTAGCAGACCCAAGTGCTGCCCGCTAGCCACAGCTGAAGGGGTTTGTTTGAGGTATGGCGCCAACCAGTTTGCCAGTGCTGTTCCAGAGTCGGTGACGGAATGGAAACCTTCTTTAAGGTCCTCATCCATTGTTTGCTGATCGCCGCTTCTCAGCACGGGTCCCCAATACGGTACGTCGGAGGGCACATAAAGCTGAGCGGGGGTATTGGTCGACCGGTATTCTGTTTCGAAGCTTTTGATGTCGCTTACAAAATTACTGAACCGAAATAATTGAGGCTCACGCGACCAGTGATTAAGATACGGCAGACCTGTTACGAGTATGAATGAATAACAGCCCAAGGTAACGTAGAACCAGAACCTTGGTTTCGTTTTTAACCGGTCGAAGCCTATGATCAACATAAAGAGGGTGATTGATAGGGATGGAGTGGTTAGGTAGCGGACATGTCTGGGGAGCTCGATTTGGGCGAGATCGGCGAGGTAGATCGACCGGGTCATACTCAGCCCGATCATCAGGAGCGACGCTCCGAGTAAAGTGATTCCTGAATTTCCGATGACGGTCCGTCTATATGCGTAAAGCAGGGCTACTACTGCGACGAGAATGATGGTTCCCAAGACATCGAGTAACCAAGGTTGGATTGCCACAATTTTGGCCGATATAGGCTGCCCGATAAGTCCCGTCCCCATCCATCCCCGCAGGATCAAACGGTCTAATGCAACAGGTATATGCGACCATGCAAATTCTCCGGTGCGCTCTGAATCCCTAATACGCAAGAGTAGTATAAACGCCGTGACTACCCCCAGGTTTATCAATGTGAAAGCACTCCACTTACGTTTGCCTGGGTCTTTGTCTTTCAGTGCAGAAACAAAGAGGAACGGTATAAGAGCTAGGTTAGAGGGAGTTGACCAGGCGCTAAGCACTGAAGCACTCATCATTCCCAGCTTTCCGTATCCGTTTGCCGGTGCCTTCATAACCAGGAGCATCGGTAGTAAGAAGGCCAGATACCAGTGCTGCCCCATAATAAATCCCATGTTTTCGGAGTTGTGCACCAGGGCTAATGTAAAGCAGATTGCAGCTCTGGCGGTATCCGAGGCTACCAAATGACGAAAGTGAGGCAGGTAAAACAGGCTGAAGATGAACGCGTTGGTTCCTAAGCCAACAATCGCGAAAAGATAAGGCTGCGTACCGAGAGGAAAATTTGAAATTATCTCAGCGTAGATGCGAGGCAATAGATGAAAGTAGCCTGCATACGGTGTGAGCAGTGAGCCTGTCCAAGAGGTGTTGAAGGCTTCTGCGAAAAACACCCAGGCATCCTCAGCGACAAATTCACCCGCAAGCCAGAACGTGGGTAGTCGAGTCATCAAGATGCCAATGAGCACCAACCATAAGGCGAAGTGTCTCCAGGATTTATAGCCCGATAATTCCGGTGTTCTACCCATTCAGTTTAAAATGCATCTGCACTGCTTACTCGGTTTTTGGCGAGAAGTTTTATCGTCTGAATAGCGGGTATGCCTAGTGATGATGGCGTTCACGATGTTGCCTGAGCAAATCCTTGCCATAGTCATTTCCGTTGGGAGTGCGAATCACCGCGTGGACATGTTGGCGTATCGGAGAACGATTGGGGAACTGGCGTCTCAGACCAACCGGGTTTTGATGGTCGAATTCAATGAGTACCACGGGGCTGTGGATTCGGTAATAAAATACGGCATCATCGTCGGTTGTACCCTTCCAGGCAAAGTAGGTTTCGTTCCAGTGCAAAAGGATCTCTTCCATGCGAACATTCGCGTGTCCTTCTTTCATGTTACCGATGAACAAAGCTACGAGAGCTTTAAGGTCTGTTGTCTGAGTTCTGTTCAACTCGGTCACGTTGATTCCTTCATAGGGAAGGACGACATTGTCTTTGAAGGCTTCAGTCTGGTTGTCGTTTCCAGGTTTATCCTCTGAAATAACTGCCTTGCTTCGTTGGTTTGGCGTAAGGCTTTGCGCGAAGGAAAGAGCTTGGTTTTGCTCATCCTGTAGAATCTCTATCCCTGCGTATTTGCCGGAGTCGGTGGTGACGGGTTCTGAGCCAACAAATGTTGGAGTTGCAACTACTTGGTCTCCCTGAACGAAGAAATTGATGATGAGATGATGGCCGTCGATTTGCCACCCCCAGGGTTCTGTGGCAGAGGGTGTGCCCATGATCGTTATCCAGTAGGCCCACTCGCCGAGCAGGAACATATCGCCCTGCATTTCACCGAGTGTATGATTCAGCTTCATGATGTCTCTAGCCAATTGAAACCCTTCCTCGCTGAGGGAACTTTCTAAAAGGGAAAATGCAGCCTTTCTCTGGTCTTCGTTCATTTCTTCGAATCCGATTCCTGCGCGATCGTAGAAGTGCTGGTTCATCCAATGACGCCACTCATTGTCGTCGACTGGGAAGAGCGTTTTCTGCCGCTGAGCTTTGGTCAGCGTCGAAATGAAATTGTCAGCTGCTATGCGTATGGGCTTCGTCGATACTCCAGTAGATTTGATTTTGAAAAGATCGGGTTTGACGGTTCCGTTTGTGGTTACTCCGATAAAGGGGTCGTTCTCCAACGAGGCCTCTTGTTCTCGGGATCGGTCTTTGAATCGATCGAGCTGTTGTTGCTGTTGAGGGGACTGGGCCCAGCTGTGGAGTGAAACGCTAGAAATGAGTATATAGGCGACGAAGTGTTTCATTCTACGCGGGGAGGAGATCGATTTTCTTACCAACGATTGTGAAATTATCTATCATCATTTCCTGATCATACATCTCTGAAATAACCGCTGATATGTGTGGGTTTTGAAGAGCCCAGAGATACGCTCGCGCTGGAAGTGAGTAGTCCCCCTGGACGGTCGTTTCCAGCTTTTTGATTCGCCACTCCGGGATGGGCTGGAGCGGTTTAAATCTTGTTTGTACGGCTGCAGCGACTTTCATGGCTATGAAGCCCATTCCGTCTTTGTGTGCTCGTTCGATAGGGCCTTCCATGCTGCCTTGATTCGCAATGTTGTATGTGGACATCGCGAGATCGCGGGATTTTTGAGCAACTGCCTTTTCGAGAATACGAGGTGCATCCGTATGGCAGGAGTAACTGGTGAAGCGGATCTTGCCCTGTTGTTTCACTTTTTCGAAGAACTCGTCGATGATCTCGTCATCCAGTTCCTCGGGTAAACGAATTCCATGAGGACAGTGGAGGATGTCGACATAATCGGTCTTTAGCCGTTTGAGACTGGTTTCCAACGTTTCAAACATCGCCTTTTTGATGCGAGTCTTCCATTCCCGTTTGTAACCATATTCCTGCTTTATGACGAGGGTGAGATAGTCTTTCTCGACGCTTTCATAGTGGCCTCCGAAATAAGGATAGAAGTAGCCGGGTTTGCGCACCCCTCGTTCGTTTAGCATGTCGACGGCTTTTTTGCGAAGCGCTTCCTGTTTTTCTCCGGGCAGACCCTTGAGTATCTCGTCGCAGATGGCGTTGGTGGTCGCGGTATAGCTGGCTACTTTGGTGGACACGAACACCTTGTCTCGCGCTCCTGGCTGGCTAAGTAGCAAACCCAGGCCCTCTTCGCTCTTGCCTCCGCTGTAGCGCGAACTGGTATCGAAGTAATTTAGACCCCGTTCGATCGCATAGTTAAATCGCATATAGGTCTCCGGAAGCATCGGACCGCTCCCGCCTTGGACGACTTCGGAGACCATCAGCCCGGTGGCGCCTAACTGTCGGTAGGCCATTCCTGCCTGCTTGTTTCGCCATTCGATCGGGTGTTGCTTGCGGGATGTTTGCTTACTTTCCGAGGCAGTTGTCTGAGAACTTGTCGATAAAAGAGCTCCCGCAGAGACGAGAGCCCCTTTGACAAATGAACGTCGGCTATGGCTGTTTGCATCAGGGGTGGATTTCATAGTTCTAGTTTTTGTTGGAATGGCGCCCATATCAACTCAAATAGATCGTTGCAGATAATCACAACCCCTCACCTTTTGGAGGCAGATTGACCGTAGGTGTGCCGTTTCATCACTTTTTCTAACGCTCTGTCTACGGTGTTTTAGCCAAATACGGTAGGAGATAGGTTTTTATATTGGTTCCTTGGTATAGTGACGAAACCTTACTACTGAGCCGTATCATTTGATGTCCTTAATATAGCAGTAACCAAATGCCTATTTGGTTTTTAGGGAATGCACTAAATATTTAACTAATTTCTCAGTTTTCAAAGGGCTGATTGACAGCCTATGGAAAGTTTTAGTAACTGTTGAAGCTGTGGCTTCGTCATTCAACTCTCCTGCAGTCTACAGCTAATGAAATCAAAAAAAATTATCTTAATTCTGTTTCTATCACTTGGTATTTTATCAACCCTATTTGCCGCACCGCCGCAATTGGTGGGGGATGCGCGATGGATGACGAAAGGTGAGAATCCATTATACCTCGATATATATCCACTTTTTGGGAGGGATGCTTCTGCCGAGATTTACGTTCAGGTGGATCTAAGTGGTGCAGGTCCAATTGAAGCCGACCATATTGAGTTTTTTTTGGAGAACGCCCAACTACTGCCTGAGGGGTATTCATACGATGCCGAAGTGGAGATTATTAAGGGGGACGGCAGTGGTGCGACCGTTCAAGGAGTATTAGAGGTATTCAACGACTTTCTCTGGGACCAGTATACGGAAGGGGCAAAACTCTTGCTCAAAATGCGAACCAGTGACGGTGGCGGGGCTGAAATGGTTTATACCATTGGAGAAGTTGGTCTTTATGGGCCAAAAGACGTTGACCCTGACAGCATGCCGCCCGGAGCCATCACGGAAGCTGAGATAAATGAAGGGAACCCGGTATCAATTCCAGCAAATTTCGTGGATGACGAATTTACCTTTCCCGGAACGGTTCGGGCGTCTGACATGGGTAAAGGTATACAGACGGTGGCACTTGTCTATAATAGTCCGATTGGCGACTTTTTGTTCCTTGAGGCTGATATGTTTGGCTTGGTTGATGGCACTCTTAATGATGGGCTTTTTGAGGGAAAAGGTGAGATCTTTCCTTATGCTGAAGAGGGGATTTATAATCTTACCGGTGCATTCGCAGAGGACAAATATGGAAATTCCTTTGCCTTGCCGACGGCTCAATTGTCTGCAGCTGTTCAGAAAACAGTACAGGTAATCAACCCGAATGCTGACACGGAACCCCCGGTTCTTACCAGTCCTGTGATCCTTGATCCGGAATCTGTCGATGTTACCGATGACGCGGGCGATATCCTTTTCACATTTTCGGCCATGGACGAGGGGTCAGGGCTTAGTTTTGGAATCATTACCGCATTTCATAAAACCGATACGGACGCCCGTCCTCAACAAGCGTTCTTTGCTCCTGAGGAAGATTTTCTAACGAGTGGAGATGCTCAGATGGGTATTTATGCGGTTCCTCTCACTGTAGTTCCAGGTGCAACTCCTGGCGAATATTCCTACCAGATTCAACTATATGATAATGCGTTTCGGCAACGAACTTATGGGTCGGTGAGGCCTGAGTCATCACTATTACCAGAGTCTCTGCCGCCTGCGTCGGAAGAGGGTTTTTCAGTCGTTAATAACTCGGTTCCGGATTTAACGGCGCCTGTCTTAGATTCAATTGTATGCCGAACTTACGAAACAGGAAATGCTGAAGGTTCTGGTGATCATAATTTTGCTGCGGGATCAGGAGTACTTGAGATAACCATGACGATTTCCGAACCAGAATCGGAGTTGGCCTTCGGATCATTCTTTGGTGTCGGCAGTTCGAGTTTTATTAGGGTTATCAGCCCAACTGGCGCAACGGACGTAACCCGAACCTTCGGGCTTTTCGACCAGGATTTCTTGAACCCAGGCACTTACCAAGTAGAAATTCCCTTACAGCGCGCGATTGAACCGGGAGCCTACTGTATTGAAGTAAAATTGGAGAATAGTAGTGGTTCAAATAATTTTTATGGACTCAATTACGACTCCATGCCATTTCCCGGAGATTTCTCTGGGACCTGTCAAATAATCAATGACGGCCCTGTCGATTTCGCACCACCCGTGCCTGTGGATTTTACGGTATCACCGAACTTTGTACCTGGAGGTACGGATACCACTTTGAACGTAACGATGCGTGTGACGGACGGTCTTACGGCGGCGGGGGGCACGGGATTACAATCTGGTGCGATCGTTCTTCAAAACGGTATCTTTAGTTCCGACGAATTCCGGACGCCGCTGCCGGAAAGTACCTTCATGTTTATGCCGCCAGAAGACGGCGGCACCGGCACTGGTAATCGATACGATGGAACTTTTACCTTCGAAATTCCGGTGACAGCTGCTGAAATTGTTGGCGACTTTCTGTCCTTTCAAATCAACCTAACCGACCGTGCTGGTAATTCTCGAAGCTATGATACGAGTATATGCAACACAAACGGGGCTCAGTATCCTTTGCCATACCACGAAGCTCAAGTCGGGGCGGAGCCTGACATCCAACCTCCCACAATTACTATTCAACCGTCTAGCCAGACAGTTGTTCTCGGGGGAAATGTTAGTTTGTCTGTAACTGCCACCGGAGCCTCAAATATCACCTATCAATGGTTCAAGGACAATATTGCGATTATGAATACTGGTTCCATAACAGGTGCTACATCCGAAATCTTGTTAATTTCGAATATCACAGAATCTAACCTTGGAGTTTATTATGTTGTGGCTTCAAGCGGGGCTGAATCTGTGACAAGTAGTACCGCGACTCTATCCGTTGCCGAGGAAGAGAATGCAGGATTTGCAACGTATTTGGATTCTCTCAACGTTCCTGGGAATATGAGGGGGTTTATGGACGATCCTGATTTTGATGGCTTTTACAGCGGTATCGAATTTCTGATGGGAACGAATGCGAATGATGCGTCTTCGTTACCTCAAGTCACTCCATCAACCGTAATGGTAGAAGGGGAAGAATATTTTGCTATCAGCTTTCCAAAAAATACGGCCATTACTGATCTCTCACTGAAGGCAGAGTTTAGCTCATCTGTTGAATTTGAGACAGTGACAGAAGGGGTTGAAGTTTCGAGTGAAACGGTTGGCGATGGCGTAGAGCGTGTTACTCAGAGAAGCACTGAATCGGTGGGTAGTAAGAAAAGAATATTCGGCCGGTTTAGAGCGGGAGACTGATTCGAGTCTGGCCCTGAAGGTGTTTCCTTATGGTTGGATTCATCCACTAACATAGATCGCAGGGGCATCCTGCGGTCTAATAGGTTGAAATCTTTCGGCCTCATTTAAGCGTATTTTAAAGGACGGTTTTCAGTAAAGATGCAGACGCTGTTGACCGTGGCAGTAAAAACGCTCGGCGGTTTACCATCGGTCAAGATGGCACCAATTGGTGAAGATTGCTGTGGGGCAATGCCGAACGAACGCTAGAACTTTGCGTCGGGGCCGGAAAATCGAAGATCGTCCCTTTTGTTGTTGGCGTTGTATTGGTATTGAGTGTCGCGAAATTCTTTACTCAGTTCCTTGGAAAGGCTTGGGTCGAGACTCTTGAGACCGTCAATTGTGCCCGAAACTTCACCCAAAAAGGATTGATACTTTTCAACTTCGTAGCGCTCTTTGGCGAGTTGCTCCTGTGATTTGCCGATGAGGGGTATGTGCCAACGGTTTAGATATTTGTTTTCCAGTTCGGAAAAATATTGCTCGCTCAAGTAAGCGCCCCCAGAACCGGGCTCGAGGGTTTCGAGGTCTTTTAGCTCGGACATGCGCATGAGGGGAGAATAAAGCTCACTGACTTGAAATTCCCTTAGCTCCACGGTATCCAGACCCCGTTCATCGAGTGGGATTTCCTCATTGGGGTCGTCAATGTCGAGGGTCGGTCTGAGGCGAGCTTCCACTTCCGCGTCGATTTCTTCGAGTTTTTGATCGATTGGTTTAAAAGGTGTCTTGTTTTCTACCACGACCTTGGGTCTTTCTTTTTCCTGTTCCTTGAGCTCTTCCCATTTGTATTTCGAGTTCAGGTAATCCGTGACAGTCGATTCCTTAAATCCTTCTGAGTCTTCCTTGGTTTCGGTTTGAGCGAAAGCTGGCTGCAGGAGGAGTGGAAGAAGGAGTGTCAGGTGTTTTGCTTTCATAGTGGTAGTAATGTGGATGGCAAAGTTGTTAAGAAACCCAAAAAGCCAGACGTTTCAAGCTTTGGTTTCAATCGGAGACAAGTTTGACCGAGTATGAAAATACTCTCTTATGAGTCATTTTGAGTGAGAACTTGTTCCGAATGTCACACCTTTGATGGGCTATTAATATAAGGTCAGGCAGTTCCTTCGTGGATCGCAACGATACCGAGAGTCATTCGTAGAGCGGAGACATTCGTAAAGCCTGCAGCTTCCATTTCACCGATAAGTTGCAGGCGGGGCGGAAATGCTTCGATAGAGTCCCCTAGGTAATCGTAGGCTTCCGGTCGACCGGTTAGCCACCCAGCTAATTTTGGCAGGACATATTTCAAGTAACTATAATAAAAGGGGCGAAACCATCGATAGGGTTGAGAGAATTCAAGGATAAAGAGTTTCCCGCCAGGCTTCAGAGACCGGCGGATGTCTGTCAGGCCTTGTTGGCGGTTTTCCAGGTTTCTAATCCCAAATGCTACGGTCATTGCGTCTACAGAATCGGTTTCCAAAGGCAGATTCAGGATATCGCCAATATCAAATGAAATAGAAGGTGATGGTGTTCTGGAGTCTCGCTTTTTGATCGCTTCGTCGAGCATGGGTTGGCAGAAGTCTAGTCCGCGGACTTCGACCTGGTCACCGAGTCTCTTTTTGAGTGCGAAGGCTACGTCTCCACTTCCCGTAGCCAGATCTGCCACCAGTTTCGGTTTGGTTTGTTTTACTTTCTTAACCAATACCCTACGCCACCAGTAATCAATCCCACCGCTCAAAAGGTGGTTGGCTAAGTCATAACGTTTGGCAATACCACCAAACATGCTGCGGACCGCTTCAGCTTCGGGCATAATCAGGAGGATTCTTTTGCGTCGTTATCAGTTGGTGTCTGGGAGGATTCTTGGCTCTTGATACTTTCGATTACCCATTTCGAGAGTTCACCGTCTGGATCTTCTACGGCAGCCGCATCGATCAGAAAGTGGGTTTTCCCAGAGTTGCGGCTGATGATTTTTAAGCCGTGTTCGTAGTCCTTGAATAAGTGTTCACAGATCGAACTGGTTGATCTATCTTGCGACAAAGCCATTTCTACAATCTTGGCACAGGCCTCGTTAGAGAATTCAAGATCCAGTTCGTGGGTTTCTTTGAACTGTTTTTTGAATTCTTCAACGCGTTTGAACAGAAATTCATTTAACGCCGCTTTGTTATTCAGGAGTAGGTCGGTCAGGGCCTTGTTCGGATTTTCGATGGTATCAGAATTTACCTCAAAGTTTTTTATCGAGGTCGAAGAGAGCTCGAACTTGAAGTCTCTAAAGGTTTTCTCCAGCACGGTCATCAAGCCGCGAGCTCCGGTCCTTTCGCGCGAGGCGCGGTCTGCGATTTCGAGAATTGCTTCGTCAGTGATCGTGAAGTCGATTCCATATCCGTTAAAGTCGCGGTGATATTGATCCAGAATGCTGCCCTCTGAATTCTTGAGTATTTGGGCCAGATCTTCGGCGGAGAGGGATTCGCACGCTACACGAACGGGCAGTCGACCCACGAATTCAGGCTCAAATCCGTAGTCTATAAAATCTCTGGTCTCGGTAAGTTTTAAGTAATGGGAGTCATCAGCGGAGCTATCGTCACGCTTTGACGAAAATCCGATTTGTCCTTGATCTAGCCGTTTGCGAACGTTCTCAGCCAGTTTATCAAAGGCTCCAGATACGATGAATAGAATATTCTTTGTACTTAGGGTGCGCTTTTGCTTTTTTCCGCCTTGCCCCATACTCATCATAGCCTGCATCTGACTCATCATATCGTGAGGGCTGAACAGATTGACATCCGCTTCCTCCATGAGTTTCAGCAGATTTATTTGAACACCGCGACCGGATACATCCTTTCCTCCACTCGAGGAATTCCCGGCGATCTTGTCTATCTCATCAATATAGATGATCCCGTACTGGGCTAATTCGTCATTGCTGTCAGCGACTTTGTAAAGGTCGCGAACCAAGTCCTCCACATCGTTTCCCACATAACCGGTTTCGCTGAACTTGGTGGCGTCAGCTTTTACGAAAGGGACCCCGATAAGCTTCGCGATATTGCGCATGAGGTAGGTTTTTCCGACACCGGTCGGACCTAGCAGCAATATGTTTTGTTTACTATATTCCTTTTCCGCCAGTTTTGGGTCCTCGATACTTTGGCGAACGTGATTGTAGTGATCACAAATTGCTACCGACAATACCTTCTTGGCTTCATCCTGGCGAATTACGTAGCGATCAAGATAGTCTCGGATCTCTTTTGGCTTACGATTGAAGGCACGAATGCGTTTTATAATTTCGTTGTCGTCGGCCCCTTCCTCCTGAGCGCTGGCGGGGGGTGGAGATTCTTTTTGTGGAGTGAACGGATTAACCGTTACGTTCGGATTGTTTGTTTTAAGGAGCTCCTGAAGTTGTTTCTGAATCTCTTCGAAAGGATTTTTTGTGTCTTTGTCACTCATGTACTTGGAAATTTCGGAGGCAAATTTTTCTTTGCCATTGACGAATGGAAATTCGGATTTTTTGGTAGTTGTCCTATTGATGTTACAAACTGAGCTACAGGCCTTATGTCAGACAATTTAACAAAGCGTGATATCGTTCTGGATATCTACCAGAAAACCAATTATCCACAAAAAGAAGTCAAGGAGGTTGTGCAATTGACTTTGGACGCGATTGCAAAGGCTTTGAGTTCAGGTCAGAATGTTGAGCTAAGAAACTTTGGTGTCTTTGAAATACAAGTCCGGAAGGCAAGAATAGGAAGAAATCCGAATCGTCCTGAGAAAGATGTCGTGATTCCTACCCGTGCGGTGGTTAAATTTAAAGCGGGCAAGGAGCTCAAGGCGAACCTCAAAGATCTCGAGTTAGAGGGGCTTTAACAGCAATCGCCTGACCAGTGCGCAACATTACGGTTGCACCTCATGTTTAAAACACTTCCAGGCTTTCGGGATTTCTATCCTGAAGATTGCTCAATACGGAATCACCAGTTTCGCATCTGGAGACAAACCGCGCAGGCATTCAGTTTTAAGGAATACGATGGTCCGATTCTGGAGCCTCTGGAGTTGTTTAAGCAAAAATCAGGTGACGAGATTGTCGGGCAGTTGTTTGCGTTCGAAGATCAAGGCGGTCGTGCCGTTGCACTGCGGCCTGAGATGACTCCGAGTCTTGCTCGCATGATCGGTGCAAAGGCGAATGCGCTAAAGCGACCTATCAAATGGTTCTGTATCGAAGAAAACTTTCGGTATGAACGTAAACAAAAGGGGAGGCTCCGGTCATTTTACCAGTTCAATGTGGATATTTTTGGTGAACCGGGCCCGGGAGCTGATGCTGAAATTATCGCGGTTTTAGTACACAGCCTATCTGTGATGGGTTTAACGGAGAATGATTTCGTCATACGTATCAGTGATCGGCATCTTTGGGTCATCTATCTGAAGAGCCTGGGATTGGAGGAGGAGTCGATTTTTGCTGTTTTGGGCCTGATTGATAAGCTGGAGCGTATGCCGCCGGAAGTTTTGCAAGAAAAGCTGGTTCCTTATTTCAACGATGCAACTGAAGACTTCCTGGTCAAAGTGGACACGCTTATCAAGATTCGAGACCTTGCAGACTTGGTGGCTTTCTTTGAGGCCCATGTCGCAAATGCCGACCTTGCGAATGAACTTCAGGAAAGATTGGAAGCCTGGAGATCCTTAGTCGATAGACTCACTGCTATGGGTATGGGGGGCTTTCTTAGAATCGACCTTGGGATCGTACGTGGTCTGGCTTATTACACTGGGTTCGTTTTTGAAGCGTTTGATATTCAAGGTGAGCACCGAGCCATCGCGGGAGGAGGTCGATATGATCACCTGGTTAAAAAGCTGGGAGGTCCTGATCTTCCGGCGGTGGGGTTTGCTATGGGAGACGTGGTCATTAGAGATCTTTTGCAAGAAAAAGGACTTCTGCCGCACTATGTTCAAACTCCGGATGTATACGCAGTGATCGGCGATGAATCAGTATTACAGGCGGCTCTCGCGCAAATCCAATCACTGAGACAAGCAGGTTTTTCAGTGGACTATCCGATTCGCCTGGTAGGCTTTAGTAAACAATTTAAAGCGGCCAATGAGAGTGGAGCCCGGTGGGCTGTCATTTTCGGAGAGGATGAATATAGCCGGGGAGCCGCAAAGCTTAAAAACCTTGCGACAGGTGAAGAGCTCGAGGTTCTGCTAAGCCGAATGACGGAAAGCCTGGTCGATCTAGACCACCAGTAGTTGAGAGGTCTCTCGGGGGTGGAAGTTGCCGTATTTCGTCGTTGCAATTAAAAATTCCGGTTCTTGTATTCAACGGTTTTTCTGTCCCAAACCTGATGAAAATACTTGTCGCAGACAAAATCGCCGCCAGCGGAGTCGAATTCCTTAGAAACCAAGAAGGACTTGAGGTTATTGAAGCCTATGGATCTTCTCCTGAAACCATTCTGGAACTCGCAAAAGATGTGTCGGGAATTATCGTGCGAAGTGAAACGAAGGTGACGCGTGCGGTTATTGAGGCAGCTCCGAAGTTGAAGGTAGTCGGGCGTGCTGGTGTTGGAGTCGATAACATCGATATTGATGCCGCTACCGAGCATGGCGTGGTCGTCATGAACACTCCAGGAGGCAATACGATTGCTACGGCTGAGCTTACATTCACGCATATCCTCTGTGGCGCTCGCCAGGTGGCTCAAGCAAATGCTTCGATGACCGCTGGTAGGTGGGACCGTAAGGTGTATGGTGGTGTTGAGGTGTTTCGAAAGACACTCGGTATTTTGGGGCTCGGCCGCATAGGTGCCGAGCTTGCATCTCGGGCTCAAGCCTTCGGTATGAGAGTCGTGGCCTATGACCCCTATTTGGTCGAAGCGCGGGCAAAACAGATGGGTGTTGAAGCTATGTCTTTGGAAAATGTGTTTGGTGTGGCCGACTTCATTACCGTTCATATGCCGTTGACAGATGCTACCCGCAATATGATCGACAAAGAATCCATTGCGAAGATGAAAAATGGTGTGCGTCTTTTTAATTGTGCCCGGGGTGGTATTATCAACGAAGAGGATCTCATAGAAGCGATCGAATCTGGAAAAGTAGCCTATGCCGGGTTGGATGTTTATGAAAATGAGCCGTTGGCTGAAGACAGCCCGATGCGTAGTTTACATAATTTGGTTCTCACGCCCCACTTGGGTGCTTCGACGCAAGAAGCCCAGGAAAGTGTGGGGGTTGAGATTGCAGAAGCTGTGGCGAAAGCCGTTGTAGGTGGGGTTATCCAGAACGCGATCAATATGCCTTCAGTGGATAGCAAGACTTTGAAGGCTCTTGCTCCGTACGTTCATCTGGGAGAGAATTTAGGGAATTTCCTTCAGCAGATTACTCCGGATCAGGTAAATAAAATAAAGATTACCTACTTCGGAAAAATTGTGGATTTAGATGCCAATCCTTTGACGCGCAGCATTCTGCAGGGCTACCTGAAGAATATAAGTGGTGAGAGCGTAAACTCGGTGAACGCGCCTACGTTGATGAAACAGTTGGGGATCGAAAACGAGGTAGTTAAATCCAGCGAGGAAAGTGATTTCAATGAGCTCATAGCTTTGGAGGCCATTGGGTCGAATGGCGTCGTTTATTCTGTGCAAGGGACTGTTATTGGTAAGACTGGAATTCCCCGCATCGTACATATTAACGGAAGAGATGTTGAAGCGTCTCCTGAGGGTGTGATGCTGGTTCTTGAGAATCAGGATGTGCCTGGAATAGTGGGAATGATAGGATCTATCTTGGGTAAAAGCGGGGTGAACATAGCATCCATGTCTTTGAGCCGAAATCATGTGGGGGGGCTTGCGTTGAATGTGGTGAACCTCGACACTGCACCGAGTGAAGTAGCCTTTAAAGAGATTGAATCCAACGATCATATCAAATCAGCGTTAGTGGTGTCCCTGTAGAACACCGATTTCCTGAACCTCATTTATGCAACTAATCTGGCAGATACTTCTGGCATGCGTGGTCGGCTATCTGCTCGGATCTGTTTCTTTCGCGACGCTCATAGCCAAGAAGCATGGCATTGATATCTTCAAAGAGGGTAGTTGCAATCCAGGGGCGACCAATGTGAAACGGGTGCTCGGAAAAAAGGCAGGAAACACTGTTTTTGCTTTGGATTTTATTAAAGGCTTTGTCGCTGCTGTGTTGCCGCTCTTACTTGCACCTGTCGAGAATCGAGAGCTTTTGGCGATCATCTCGATCATAGCTGCTATCGTGGGACACAGCTTTTCGATCTTTTTGAGATTCAGAGGAGGAAAAGGAGTGGCCACTACCATGGGAGGGTTTTTAGCTTTGGTGCCGTGGGTGCTACTGATCGGACTGATCGTGTGGCTGGTCGTTTATTATTCGCTTAAGTATGTGTCGTTGGCCTCGATACTATTTGGTGCGAGTCTCCCGGTTTCAGCCTATTTTCTCAATGAATCCATTTGGGTACTTGGGTTTTGTGGACTCATCGCTGGTTTGCTGGTTATTCGGCACCGACAGAACATCGGCCGTCTCATGAGGGGGACAGAAAATCGTTTTAAATAGTTCTAAAAGGAGCTGATTATCATGGCGACAATACCTACAGTAAACATCGGAATCCTCGGCCTTGGGGTCGTGGGACAAGGAGTTCTCAAGCACCTCAATCGTAATCGAAAACTACTCGAGTCGCGCTTGGGGGTGAAACTAAAGGTGACCAAAATCGCGGTTCGCGATAAATCGCTAAAACGGGAAGTGAAAGTAAATCCCAAGATTTTGACAGAGGATGGAACCGAGGTGGTAAATGATCCTGCGATCCAAATCGTTTGTGAGCTTATCGGTGGTACGAAATTGGCAAAGCGGTTGACCCTTCAAGCTCTGAAAAATGGGAAGAGTGTGGTGACAGCCAACAAGGCACTGCTTTGCGAACACGGGAACGAGATCATACGGGCTGCGAAGAAATCAAATGGTCACGTCTTTTTTGAAGCGAGTGTTGCGGGTGGAATACCGATCATTAAGTCGATTCGTGAGGGTCTTGTGGCTAATCGTTTCCCGAGTATCAGTGGAATCTTGAACGGTACCTGCAATTATATTCTCACCCGTATGCAAGCTGAGGGGAAACCGTTCATTGAAATTTTAGAGGAGGCCAAGGCGCTTGGATATGCGGAGGCGGATGAAAGTTTGGACGTGGATGGAATCGATGCCGCTCACAAAGCCGGTATCCTTGCTTACCTTGCGCACGGGAAGTGGATTTCAATGAGTGAAATGCTGATTGATGGTATCCGTGAGATCACGACGAGAGACATGGCGGTTGCTGACGCTATGGGTTATCGCATCAAGCACATTGCATCCGTGGAATGTGATCCGAAAAAGAACAGTCTCTTTGTCGGGGTCTATCCTGCGTTGATTCCAAAAACCCATATCCTAGCGAGGGTGGACGATGTTTACAATGCGGTGTGTGTGAGCGGAGATGTTGTCGGTACGACGGTACATATCGGTCGCGGGGCCGGACAGGATGCCACTGCAAGCGCGGTTATCGGAGATATTGCCGACGCTGTATTTTCGGAACAGGGTTCTGAGTTAATGAATTTGATAGACGAGGAAAATTATCCGTTGGCTGCCAGTTCGAAGGAGTTGCGGGTTGCGAAGCTTGAGGAGGTGACGTCGTGTTTTTATCTTCGGATATCGGTAGTGGATCAACCGGGTGTTTTATCTCAAGTCACGTCAGTTATGGCCAATGAGAAAATAAGTATCGCTCGTATCGTACAGGATCTGGATCAAAACGGATCAGGCAAGGGTAGGGGGAGTGCGGTTCTTACGATGACAACCCATCAATGTTCTGAATCTGCGATTGCCAAGGCTTCCGCAGCTCTCAAACGTTTGAGGCCAGTTTTATCAAATCCGTTCCTTCTAAGGATCGCAGATTTTAAGGACTAAATAGATGGCTAGAATTGTACAAAAATATGGAGGGACCTCGGTCGGCACGGTGGAAAGAATCCGCGCGGTTGCTGAGCGTATCAAAGCCTGTTACGATGAAGGTAACGAGGTAGTGGTGGTCGTATCCGCTAGATCAGGAGTCACAAATGAATTGGTTTCCAGGGCCAAAAGCCTGAACCCGCAACCGAATGAACGCGAAATGGATATGTTGCTGGCTGTGGGTGAGCAAGAGACGATCGCACTCATGGCGATGGCGTTGCATGCTTTGGGAGTTCCCGCAGAATCGAGAACCGGTGCTCAGGCAGGTGTGATTACTGATGATTTTCATACCAAAGCTCGTATACTGAGAGTGGAAGGAGGGGATATTCCGAACCTATTGGAAGCCGGAACGGTCGTAATCGTTGCGGGTTTTCAAGGTATCAACCTGTCTGGTCAAATTAGTACCCTGGGACGGGGAGGCTCTGACCTGAGTGCGGTTGCAATGGCTGCGGGCTTGAACGCGGACCTCTGTCAAATCTTCACCGATGTTGAAGGGGTTTACACAGCGGATCCTAGAGTCGTGAAGGATGCGGTGAAGTTGGATGAAGTCAGTTACGACGAAATGCTTGAGCTGGCAAGTATGGGTAGCAAAGTAATGCAAGCGAGGGCTGTTGAATTTGCGAAGAAGTTCAAGGTCACTTTTGAAGTGCGCTCCAGTTTTAATAACAAACCAGGTACGATTGTGAAAGAAGAGGTAGAATCGATGGAAGACGTTCTCGTTCGAGGAGTCGCTGTAGATAAGAGTCAGACGCTTATAGTAGTGAGCGATCTCCCGGATGAACCGGGCACTGCGGCCAAGCTTTTTTCGGCATTGGCGGAAGCCAATGTGCTGGTTGATATGATAGTTCAAAACATTGGAAGGAAAGGGAAAGCCAACATGACTTTTACCATTCCGAAAGAAGATACGTTAAAAGCGGAGGGCGTTGTTAACCGCGTCTTTAAGGAATTGGGAGGCTCTCTCACTTCTTCAACCGATATTGCAAAGTTATCAGTCGTTGGCGTTGGTATGCGTAGTCACTCGGGAGTGGCTGCATCTTTATTCGAGACGCTGGCTGAGGGAGGTATTAATATACAACTTATTGGAACGTCCGAGATAAAGATCTCTGTCGCAATTGATTTGGAACATGCGGATCTGGGAGCACAATTGGCGCATAAGGCGTTCGGATTGGATCGTTTGAACGGATGAAATTCGTCAGCACACGTGGCCAGACGGATCCCGTTAGCTTTTCTGAAGCGGTGGCGATCGGATTAGCTCCCGATGGAGGCCTTTATGTTCCTGAGGTTGTGCCGAATCTTGCGAAGGTGTTTCCTGATTGGAAAGATCAGACTTATGAGGAAACGTGCTTCGAATTTTTCAAATACTTCGCGACTGACATTGATACCGGGGTTTTGAAAGAATTGATTGCGAAATCCTATGCTGGCTTTGCAGATCCTGAAAGAGCGCCATTGAAAAGACTGGGGGAGGATTTCTGGGTGTTGGAACTTTTTCACGGTCCAACGCTCGCATTTAAGGACTTCGCACTCCAGCTCTTAGGTAATCTTTACGAGTATCAAATAGAGACTACCGGCAGATCGATTAATGTACTTGGCGCTACCTCAGGGGATACCGGGGCTGCCGCTATACACGGGCTCCTCGGAAAGTCCGGAGTTAATATCTTTATCCTATATCCAGATGGCCGTGTCGCGCCGCTACAAGAACGTCAGATGACCTGCACGCAAGCCGACAACGTATTTCCGTTGGCGATCGAAGGCAGTTTTGACGATACTCAAAGAGTGCTGAAGGAGATCTTTGCTGATCAGGATTTTCGTGTAGGGTTCAATCTTTCTGCGGTTAATTCAATAAACCTGGCGCGTGTCTTGGCGCAATGTGTATATTATATCCACGCATTTTGGCGATTGCCAGAGAACCTTCGTGAAGAGGTTGAGTTTGTCGTTCCGACCGGAAATTTTGGAAATGTGTTGGCGGGCTGGATGGTTCAGCAAATGGGGTTGCCGATCCGATCATTCAGGGTAGCGACCAATCAAAACGATATACTATACCGTTTATTCACTTCTGGCGAGTATCGGGTGTCTGAGGTTCATCCGAGCTTGGCTCCTTCCATGGATATTCAGGTTGCCTCGAATTTTGAGCGATTTTTGTTCTATGCAGAAAATGCTGATGCGGCGAGGGTGCGCGAAATCATGGCTACTTTTAAGGATAATGGGCTATATAAATTCTCTGCTTTCGATCGGAGCAGTTTTTCAAGTAGTCGCACAAATGATGGTGAGATTGAATTGATTATTAAGGAAGCCTACAGTCGATATGGTTATATCGCTGATCCTCATACTGCGTGTGGAATGACAGATCTGCTCCGTGAAGATTCTTGTCCACAAGTCGTGTTGGCAACGGCTCACCCTGCGAAATTTCCAGATACGATTGAAAAGTGTCTGGGTATTACTCCCACCCACCCAACTCTGGAAATTTTTAAGGAAAGGGAGGTTTTGAAACATAGGATTGCATCCTCCGCGGATGCTGTAGAGACCTTTATAAAGGCCCACTGCTAGGAGAAACCGATAATAACTTATGAGTGAAGAGAACCCCGTTTTGATCTATGACACCACCTTAAGGGATGGCACGCAAGGTGAAGGTATTTCGTTTTCGTCGACCGATAAAATTCTTATAACACAGAAGTTGGATCAGTTTGGCGTGGATTATATTGAAGGTGGATGGCCGGGGTCGAATCCGCGGGATATGGCATTCTTCGAAGACGTAAAGTCCGTAAAATTGAAACATGCAAAGGTTGCGGCATTCGGTTCTACCAGAAGGGCAAATCTCGAAGCTGAAGATGACCCGCAACTGAAGCTATTATTGGACGCGGAAACGGAAGTCGTAACGATTTTCGGAAAAACCTGGTTATTACATGTTACTGAGGTCATTCGGACAACCGCTGAAGAAAATCTGGCTATGATTGAAGATTCGGTACGTTTTCTGCGGGAGGCGGGTAGGGAAGTGATTTACGATGCAGAACATTTCTATGATGGGTATCTGGATAATCCTGAGTATGCCTTGAGGACCTTGGAGGCTGCTGTGGCCGGCGGCGCAAAATACCTGGTTCTTTGTGATACCAACGGCGGGAAACTAGTTTCTGAAGTCGAAGCGATTACGAAAAATGTTGTGGAGAGTTTTCCTAAATGCCCTGTCGGTGTTCATTGTCACAATGACTCTGGGGTGGGGGTTGCTGTAAGCCTCGCAGGCGTAGAGGTGGGCGCTACTATGGTACAAGGTACTATGAATGGCTATGGGGAGCGCAACGGGAATGCCAATCTTACAACGATTATTCCCAATCTTATTCTGAAAATGAGTCGAGATATGTATTGCAAGGCCCGCTTGAAAGAGCTGCGGGATCTGTCATTGTATATCGATGATCTGGCAAATGTCAGGTCGGACAATAGGGCTCCATTCGTGGGTTCCTCCTCATTTGCCCATAAAGGTGGGGTTCATGCGAATGCTGCTCTTAAGGTAGCCAGAAGTTACGAGCATATAAGGCCTGAGGAAGTGGGTAATCGACAGCGTATCCTAATTTCCGATATGTCGGGACGAAGCAGCCTCATGATGAAAGCAAAAGAGTTGGGCATGGTTGTTGATGAGAAGTCTCCTCAGATGAAAGCGTTCCTGGATCAATTGAAGGATTTGGAGCATAAAGGTTATGAATACGAGGCCGCCGATGCATCGTTCAAGCTGTTGCTCTCAAAGTTTCTGAATCATCACACTCCGTTTTTCTCTTTGCAAGGATATCGGGTTATTGAAGGGCGACGTGACGACAGCCAGCCCGTTGTATCTGAAGCAACTGTGAAGGTCGATGTAAAGGGAGTGTTGCACCATTGTGTTGCAGAGTCTACGGGCCCCGTCAGTGCGTTGTATAAGGCCATTAAGTTTGCCTTAGCCGGCGATTACCCAGCCATTAATGACGTGGAGCTACGTGACTTTAAGGTTCGTATACTCGAGTCGGAAAATGGAGTCGATGCGCAGACCCGTGTTTTTATCGAATCTAGTGATGGGGAAGATATTTGGGGGACCGTAGGAGCTAGCGATAATATCGTGGCTGCGAGCCTTGAGGCACTACTAGATGCAGCCGAATTCAAGCTTCTAAAAGACGAGTTGGGGAGTCCCGGGTAAATTTTCCGTCAAGAAAGACCCGGTCTAATGCAGAATTGGTAATTTCATACTGAATGGTTCCAAAGTCTGGGTGAAATTATGAGTCGTTGAAATAAATCGTGGCTATCTCAGTCACACGAAAAGAGTGCCAAAAAAAAAGTTGCCGAACCGGCATAAACTATTGCATCATTGTTGTAACAAACGTAATTATTTAAAAATTATGAGATTATATAAGCTATCCCGCCTCCCCCTCCTTGCGTTATTGGTAGGGTTAACATCCGTAAATTCCTTTGGTATTGAAGCCACGACCAATCCTGTAGGAGTTATTCAAGTGACCGCCTTGGGGAATTCTGACACCTTAGTTTCCATCCCTTTGAAGCAGCCTGCCGTGTTTAATGGAGTCATTAACCAAGTGGGTGCCTCGACAATTAAGGCGGAGGGAGCACCTGGCTGGACAATCGATGAATGGGCAGTCGGCTATTATGCTTTTGTCAGAAGCGGGTCTATCGCAGGGGCTTACGGTGAGATCACTGGAAATACGGCTGATACAATCACAATTGATGTCGGAGACGGTTCTCTCCTTGTAGATGGACCTTCTGCTTCCGACAGTTTTTCTATACATCCGTTTTTAACCCTAGATACACTGTTTCCTAATGGGTCCGGTGTTCATGCGTCTGCTTCACCAGGAGCGAGAACTTCTGAGATATTCATACCGGCATTCGACATCGGAATCAACAATGCGGCTGAGGCTACTTATTACTACCATAATGGTGGGTGGCGCCAAGTAGGCTCTAGCTTGACTGAGGATTTTGGGTCGACGGTTTTGGCGCCCGATTCTTACTTTATCTTGCGTAACAGTATCGCAACGAGCACGACGGTTACTTTTACCGGGGAAGTGGTCATGGGTGACTTATCCCTCCCGATTGTTTTGGGTGATTCTTCTAAGCAAGATAACCCGATCGGTCTTCAACGTCCGATTGAAATGACTCTGAATGAATCAGGGCTCTCATCCGCGTTTGGAGCTGGGGACGAATTGCTTATATGGGATAACGCGGTTGCTCAACAAAACCGTCTGGCAAGCACTGCGTCTGTATTCACGTGGGATGGTTCTAAGTGGATCAAAGACGGCGTCGATGCCGATGTTGGAAATGATCCTGTTCTGGTTCCGGGCAACGGTTTCATTGTGCGAAAAGCTGCCGGTGGTGGATTAGCAGAAATCGACTGGAGTAACGTCCCAAATTACGGAAACTAACATTCAAGAAAATCTAGAACTCTGATCATCTCCCCCAACCACAACAATTTATGAGCCACAAAATACTGAAGCCAAGTCTCTTGTCCCTCTTCGGGCTGATCTTTTCTGTAAGCCAAGTTTTCGGCACGATTACGATCAACGTATCAACTGAAAAACTTAAAGACCCGGGTGGTTTCGATATGGCGGTATCGGGAATAATCGCGTTGGTAGCCGATGCTGATGGTAATGGTTTTTCTGGACCGTCAGATTCGTCTATTGCTGGAGATGATTTCTTGGTGGCTTCTTGGAGCCTTTCTTCTGGAGTGAATGTGCCGGGTGCGTTTTTGGGAACAACTGGGCCTTTAGCTTTTAGTGGAGATTGGGGCGCTGGTGACGAATTGATAGTCTATTTTTTTCCTACGCTGACTTCTGCTGTATCAGCAGCAGCAGTACCCTACGGTGAATTCAGAGCTGAATCAGGAGCCGCCGATGGAACTGATCCATGGGTTACGCCCGAAGATGGAACACTTGCTCACGATCTGATTTTTGCGACAACCGACGCTGAAACGCTATTTGTTGGAGGAGGTTCAACGCCTGCAGATGCTGGTATTGCAGATCTGGTTACTCCTGGGACACCTCCAGTTGCCCCTACGGGTGTGGCAGGTGTGGCGGAAGGAACGACTATCATCGTCTCATGGACGGACGTTTCTGATGAAACTGGATTTAGGGTTGAGAGACGGCAGGGCGCAAACGGCGCTTGGGAGATTCTCGGAACAACAGTTGCCAATGTCAGCCAGTATATTGATGATACAGTTGGTTCTTCGTTAGAGTATTTTTACCGTGTGGTTGCAATTCGAGGTGCTTCATTTTCAGCATACAGTGCTTTGTCTGATGCTGTATCTTCCTCTGCATTATCCGCTCGCTTTACGAACCTTTCTAATCGCGCATTAGTTGGAACAGGTGACAATATATTAATCGGTTCATTTCTTCTGAGCGGCGGACCCCTTCGGGTTTTCGCTCGAGTTGGAGGTCCAGCTCTTGCTGGTGCAGTAGCTGATCCTTTATTGGATCCAATCATAGAGCTAAGGAGAGTATCAGACAATGAACTCATAGCTTCAAATGATAGTTGGAAATCTGACCAGCAAGCGCTGATTGAATCAACCACTTTGGCGCCTCAGTTTGATGTGGAACCCGCTTTGGTCGCGACTTTGACAGACCCAGGATTCTATTCGATTATCGTAAGAGGCGTTGGCGACACTACTGGTTTTGCTAACGTTGAAATTTATGAATTTCCAGATGAAACAATAGCAAGCCCTGGAAAGTTAATAAACCTTTCAAATCGTGCATTTGTCGGTGTGGGTGACAATATTCTTATCGGTTCTTTGTTGGTTGCTGGAGATGCACCGCAGAGAATCTTTGCGAGAGTCGGAGGTCCTGCAATTGCCGGTGCTGTTACTGATCCTCTATTGGACCCTATTATTGAGCTCAGGAGAGTCTCAGACAACCAACTTATCGCTTCAAACGATAGTTGGAAGTCAGATCAACAGGCATTGATTGAATCGACCACGTTGGCTCCACAGTTTGATGTCGAGCCGGCTTTAGTAGCTACATTAGATCAGCCTGGGTTTTATTCCATCATTGTTAGGGGAGTGAATGACACAACTGGTTTTGCAAACGTAGAGATATACGACTTCCCGGAATAGTCTTATAAGCCTTATTATCAATTTTCGAAAGGGGTCATCTTTGAATGGCCCCTTTTTTTTGATTATTTGTATACGGTCGACTAGGTTCTTGCGGTCGCATTTTTAGCGTAAGCGACCCAAAGTCTGCCCCTCAGATTGAGGTTGCTTTTTTCCAGCGTGCT
>CAYGQM010000066.1:0-38506 GCA_964352065.1 uncultured Opitutaceae bacterium | reverse complement strand
TACCTCGTAACCCCCTATGCTATTTACTTCGTTTTTCATAAGGGGTTACCACTATCAGTAGTTTAATAAAGTCTGGACCGCATCACGACACGAAGCTCCTGCCCTACCCGTACCATACATAGGTCACTAAGCTTGAAATCGCCTACTGTCAGGATCCACTTAGGAAACCACAACGTTGGCATAAGAACTGCACCTGAAACCGCATGAAGACGCTTCTGGTTACACTCAACCTGTTACTTATCAGTCCTGTTTTTTCCTTCGGAGTCACCCAGGTTAAAATTCAATTAGACTGGATCTACAACGCCCAGTTTTCCGGGCTTTACCAAGCCATCGAACAAGGCTACTTCGCCGAACACGATATCGAAGTCGAGCTCATCAAGGCTCCCAAGAGTATTGGTGTGATTGACACCGTCGTGGAAGACGACGCGATCATCTTTGGAACCTCGGAAAGCAGCGTGCTACTGGTTGAGCGACTCAAAGGGCAACCTGTCGTAGCGTTGGCACCGATGTTTCAAACCACTCCAATGGGATGGATGTCGTTATCCGAGTCAGACATTGACTCCGTAGAGGATTTCAAAGGGAAACGCATTGGGATCCATGGCGATGGAGAAAAAATACTTGAAGTCGCACTGGCCCGCGCTGGCCTGAGTCTCGATGACATTACCTTTGTGGAAGTCGGTTACAATCCTTCCATTCTCATAGCTGGAGAAATAGACTTGATGCAAGCGTATGTAATTGACGAATACATAGAGCTCCAGCGCCTGACCAAGGGAACGGGCAAGATCCTTCTGGCCGGGGAAAACGGCTATCTCGCCTATTCTCAGGTTCTGTTTACTTCGGAATCGGTTATCGCAAATCATCGCGAGATCGTGTTCCAGATAATGGCGGCCTGCCGAAAAGGTTGGGCTTACGCGCTGGATCATCAGGAAGAAACCGTGGATTTGATTTTGAAGAAGTGGACCCCCGATTTGAACCGCGAATATCAACTGGGTTCACTTGCGAAAATCGAAGGATTAGTGAGACCCTCAGGTGGCGAAATCATGCCGTGGGTATCGACAAAAAAATGGCAAGCCATGCAAGACCTGCTCTTACAGTTCGATCTATTGAGCCATGCGGTCCCGCTCGATGAACTGATCTTTCAGCCGTAGACTCAAACAGGCCTTCGGGCAGCCATGCTGCCGATGAGTTTATCAATTCCCTCAAGTAAGTTTCTCAAAGAAATACAGAATCCCGACCTATTCTGTTTCCTGACTTTATGGGATTTTCAAACTGGCTGAGGCCAGTTAACGGGAGCATACTTCGTAGTAATAGTACCACTACACGAGGAAAAACAAAGACGTTGTGGCCACGGAGAAAATCCCTCTCCCATAGATTTTCAAACATCTCGTTTATTAAGAAAAAACTTAATGGTCAGCATAAGTTGACAAAATACCGGCTTTATTTCCCTTCCTCATAATTGATGAATCTGGGGTTTCGGAATAACCTGAAAACTTGAGACGCATCATACTCTAAACCTAGAATTTTCATGAAAAAAATATACGTATCCTGCATTGCATTACTACTAACGCTCACTGCTTCCTCACAAGCTGCTACTCCGGGTTCATGGGAGGTTAAAATCAGGGCTGCCTATCTGGAAACAGCCGATAAGTCTGACGCATTCTCCGCACTGGGGATAGACTTTCCTTCTAACGCAATTTCCGTCGAGGATAAGTGGATACCCGAGTTGGACGTCACTTACGCCTTCACGGAAAACCTGTTAGCCGAGCTCGTGCTGACTATTCCGCAAAGACACGACGTAACGCTCGCGGGCGTTGGCAAGCTGGGCTATTTGGAACACCTGCCTCCGACATTGAGCCTGTTGTATGAGTTCGATACGAATAGCCCCTTCACGCCCTACGTGTCTGCGGGTGCCAACTTCACCTACATCATCAAAGACCGGCTCACTGTTGCAGGGATCGATCTGGACCTCGATGAATGGAGTGTAGGCCTGGCCTTGGGCGCTGGCTTTGCCTACCGACTCGATGACAAGTGGGATCTGGATGTGAGTGTAAAATGGATCAATTTGGATTCAGACGTTAAGGCTCCCGGAGCAACGTTAACGAACGCACAGCTTGACCCATACCTTTACAGCCTCGGTGCTGTCTACAAATTCTGAGTTTACTCAGGGTTAGTAATATGCAGCTCCAACACAGCTGCACCCTTTGAAAGCCGCCCTCTGGGGCGGCTTTTTCCTTTGAGCAAAGCGCGGCGGAATGTCGATTAACAACTATTCTTTAATCAAACTACGAAGGAGCCAGTGGCTTTGAAGGACAAGTTGAACTTCTCTTCCGACTCATAAGCGAGCGTAAACAACTCATGTTTTATCGTATCGTACTGAGTTAAACTATTGGACTCTCCAAGTACCCCAACGCACCGTTTGCTAACCGGGGCCACTATCCGGCAGTTCCCAGCAGAGGTATTCGTGCACGGGTTTCTTATCGGCATTCGAGATCAACGCAGCGAATAAAAATGCCAAGTGTAGGAAGAGAGTTCTCACTATCGGGGATTTAAAAACACAAGACCCCACGGAGTGCCCCAGGAGAGTCAATTCCGGCCTCACTTTCCTGTTCAGTCTATGCGGCTCAGACCTTCGAGGAACCTAGGATTCTTCCAATACCAGACGAGCGAACCACCTTGGCTCATTACCTATAGGATCCAATACCCGCATCGTCACCGTCTCGGTTCCGTCACCATTGTCATTCACCTCGTATGCCTCTGCATAAGCCGGACCCGAGAGCCAGCCATCCAAATCGCTGCCAACTTCCACCGTTTGCGAAATCCCGAAAATATCCTTCGACCGGTTATAGCTGATCGTAAGATACCGCTGACCTCCTATTTCAACGACTCCGAGAGTCGCACCTTTTCCAAAGTCAGGAGCCTTGGGGTTCGTATTAAGCAGGTATTCTTCAAGATTCGTTAACCCATCGAGGTCATAATCCGCCTGGGGACCAGATTGAGTTTCATCGGCCCGTTCTTCATCTGAAAAAGAGTTATAGCGAAACAGGGTATATCCCTCTGCGTTTAGTGAAAAATTGGCGGTAATCGTTTTGTCAGCATCCATGGTAACTACCAAAGGATTAGTACTACCGGACCCATCGTCTGACCAACTGGTAAAAATGAAATCCGGGGCTCCGGTTGCAGTCAATGTGACTTCGGTTGCGTAGGAGTAAGAGCCGTTTTCTCCCGGAGCACTTAGCTCAACCGAACCGCTACCGACGACATTCACCGTAAGGGTGTGCGGTCCATTCTTCTCCTTCGGATTCGTGCCCAGGAGATACTCGTCGTTATTGGTCAGTCCATCTTCGTCGAAATCTGCACCGGGTCCGCTGATGGCATCATTGGCACGCTGTTCCTTCGTGAAGTTAATATAGCGCCAAAGCTCATACCCCGTAAGCGCCAGAACGAATTTCGCGGTGATGGTCTTATCCGCATCCATGGTCACAACCAGTGGATTGGTATTGCCAGAGGCATCTCCTGACCAATTGGAAAATGCAAAATCCGCCGTTCCGACGGCTGTCAATGTCACCATAGAGAGGTGCGGGTAGTCGTCCTGATCAGGACTGATATCTACCGAACCTTCTCCCTCGATGGTTACCGTGAGCGCCTTGGGAGGAGGAATATCGCCGGTCATGATCAGGCCATTGTTTCCCACAGCGACCAGCAAGGCGTCACTCCGGGCTGTCCCCTGAATATTGGTAGTAATTCCTGACCTGACCTCAGTCCACGTCAGTCCGTCACTGCTCAAATAAAATCGCCCCGAGGTTTCTCGGATCACAAACTGCCCATTGATGTAAGTGATACCGAGAGGATTCCACGGCTGTCCTGATTGGCCTTCATCCGTCCAGGTGATCCCGTCTTCGCTTGTAAGAGCCGTTCTGGATGATCCCACCGCGACAAATTTTCCATTTCCGTAAACCACCGCGTTCAAACGGTTGGTCGTGCCGCTGGTCCTTTCTGTCCAGGCGACACCGTCAGGGCTGCTGTGAATGGCTCCATTCTCACCTACGGCAACCAAGGTTCCCCCTCCAAGAGTAATATCCTGAAAGTCATCGGTAGTGGTTATATCACGGGTATTCCAATTTGTCAGATTCGTGCTGCTTCGGAGGAAACCGTCCCGGCCAACCACCCACCAAAGATCATCCAGGTATCTCAATTCCTGAAGACTGGGAAAACCGTCAAAGCCATCCGTAGGCAAAGACCACAAGTCTCCATCAACACTGAGAATCCACTCTCCTTTACTCGTCATAGCGACGAACTTGGCGTCTTCGTAGACGAGAAACTGCATACTCAAATTGATGCCCGGAGTAAAAGCCGTTTCCCAGTCGATGCCATCGGCGCTTTTATAAATATTCCCATCGAAGTCCGTTATAAGAAACACTTCACTTCCCGACTGACCTCCGTAGGCGGCAGCGGCAAAATTCTCGGTAAACCCCTGTTTCCCATTCGTCCAGGTCGTGAGGTTGTTGCTGGTAAAGATCTCTCCGTCCCGTCCCACCACGACGTACAGACTCCCATTGGTTTCAATACTATTAATATCGTCGCTGGCACCGGTATCTATGCCTGTCCAGGTAACCCAGTCGGTGGTGCTCCATAGATTACCCCGACGACCGGGAAAATAATACGTACCACCTTCGTAGTAACTATCGAAAAACCAACTTGTATCTTCCGAAAATGCCCGCTTGGTCCAGGTCACTCCATCGGGACTGGTGAGAATAGTACCCTGTTTTCCTCCGACTACATACATGGAATTGAGGTAATTGATGTGTAACAACCCTTCAGCCAAATCGCCCTCTGGAATGCCTACATCTACTGTCTGCAAGGTCCAGTTGGTTCCATCCGGACTGGTCATAATCTGGAGATTTTCACCCACAGAAACAAACTGTCCGTTCGCAAACACCATATCGCGTGAGGTACTTTCGCCAGGAACGATAAACTCCGAGAAAGTCACACCGTCGGTGGTCGTAGAAATTCCAGGTGTCGTGACTTCGCCCTCATTGTTTTTGAACTGGGCGCCTCCAAAATAAAAGACTCCGTTGTAAAAATAGACGTTGTCGTTGTTGCTCGGAAGCAAGCTGCTGAATATTTGTGTCCAAGTTTCCAAATCAGTGCTGTAAAAGGCAGGGCCGCTCCCAGCACTGGTGGCTACATAAATCCCATTTCCGTAGGCAATGTCCTCAATACCGCCCGTGTAACCCAATTGGTGAACCTCCCAATTAATACCATCGTCACTGCTGATCACCATACCACCGCCATCCACGGTCCCTAGAAATTTGCCATTCTCGAACTTGAGATTGTTGAAGTGGTTCAAGGTTGGCAAAGGGCTACGCAGCACCAGTTGTTCGTAGACGGTTTGACCCCAAACACCACAAGGCAGCAGAAGAAACGCGAGCAACTGGAAAGACAGAGTACACTTGCAGGGTAGAAGAAGGTAACTTTTCATACCTTAAACGAAAAAAATCACACTGACTTGGCAAGCTTGGACCGACACACTACCGACTATCTTTCTTTTCATAAATAAATGAAACGCAAGAACTCCGGAAACTTTTGCAGTGAATTCGCCCCTACTGCTTTACATTAGAGATCTGAATAGCTAGGCCTTGTCATTTGAAATCCGTTGACACCCCCTGGGCTTGAAACGTGAAGTTCCTCGACCATGAGATCCCTGCTGATTATCTGTTTCACCTGTCTGCTGATAGCATCCGGACCTATCGGATGTTCGAACAAGACTCAGAATACCGCGAGCCCTGAGGTGCTTAAGGAATTTACCGTCAAAGGGGTTCTTATACGTATCGAAAACGAAGGCCGTACTCTGGTCATTAAGCACGAGGAAATGCCGGGCTATATGGGCGCTATGACCATGCCGTTTCGTTTGAAGGACCCCGTCGAGGCCAAGGGAATCGCTCCGGGAGATGAAATCGAATTCACTTACAAAGTCGCAGAATTGTCGTCCTGGATCGAAACCCTTTCAAAAACCGGAAACACCGAAATGATCGAAGCTGCTCCCGCGAAGTCCGACCAATCCAACCTGCTGAAGCCGGGAGACGCATTTCCCAATTTTGCGCTGCTTGATGAAGACGGCAACGCCGTAAACCTTGTCGATTACCGGGGTTCCATCATAGCGCTCACCTTCATTTTCACCCGCTGCCCAGTTCCTGAATACTGCCCTGCCATGATGCGTAATTTCAGCGAAGTGGACCGGTTGTTGAAAGAAGACGCAAACGCCCCAGAGAGCTACAAGCTACTTACTGTTTCATTTGATTCCAGCTTTGACACACCAGACATTCTGAAAGCCTACGGCCAGCAATTCGGTCAAGGCAGCACCCACACCTGGGACCTGCTCAGCACCCCTGACTCCGAACAGGTGAGATCCCTCGGAGAATCAGTGGGCCTCATGTTCGGCAAGAGTAACAACGCCATTTACACGCACAACCTCAGAACCGTCGTCCTTGATGCTGAGGGGAGGATCACCAAAATATTCACCGATGAAACATGGAAACCTGCCAGGCTCGTATCAGAAATCAAAGCCGCAGACGCCGGTTGCTGTCCAGGGGGTTGAGGACTTGTAAGTCTTGAGATCGCTTAGATCTCCGTCCCGGCAAATTCATCATCGAAATCCTTCGCTTTGATATCAGTCCCTACCGTCAACCTAAAGCCGGTTTTCTCAGAATCATACGAATACTGTTTCAATTTGGCCGATTTCGTGCTCTTTACGGGTTTTGCGATTTCCCTACAAAAATCACCCGCTTCCTTGAACAACTACGCTACAGACAGCTTGGACATCGCATTTTTAGTCCCGGAAGATCGTCAATCGGGAACGTATTACCGGTTTTTGAATCTGGCGATCGGACTGAAGCAATTAGGCCATACCGTCACCGTTTACTCCCAGACGAATGAGAGCAGGACCAAAACCCGGTATGAGGAACGGGAGGGTATTCAGTTTGTTTTACGTCCGACCGTTCCCGGAAACCGGTGGATGATGTCACCTGTTCACCCCGGAAATATTGTCCGGCGCCTATTGAGCAAAGTGCATAAGGCCGACGTGTATCACCTATTCCAGCCATTCCCATCCTCAGGATTACACTGGCTCTCGCTCGCTCGACGGCGAAGCGGAATCTTCGCCTATGATTGGGATGATCACTGGATTAACGATCACACCGGGTATATTCAGCCAAAAGGATTGAACAACCGGATGGCCTCGTTCTGGATTCGCAATCTGGAAAAACGCTATCCGGTGAAGTGTGATCTTTTAACAACCTTGAGCCAAAAGATTGAAGACCTGGCCAACACGTTTTGCTCCCCGAACACCGAATTGATCTACAACGGCATTTGGGATGAAAAACGGAAAAACAAGGCCGAGTCCAGAGCTAGACTAAAACTTGATCCGAATGCGGTCTATTTTGGAATGATGGGGTGGTCAGGGATTCAGTCCTGGGTCTTCGAAAGCCTTCGTTCATTAAAGGAAACTTATCCGAACATCCGGATCGCATGGTGTGGACAGGAACCTTCCGATGACCTCAAGAACTACCCGGACATCGCCGACCGGATTGATGCCCTAGGGTTTTTGCAAAGTGATCAGCTCGACGACTTCCGATACTCCATCGATCTGGGTTTGTTACCCATGGGTACTGGAGCATTTGATCATTATAGACTTCCGATCAAGTTAACCGACTTTCTCTCTGCCGGCGTTCCGGTTATTGCCAGCAACGTTGGAGAAACCGCTACCGTCGCGGGAATCGTCGATGGCATACACCTCTGCGAACCCAACTTTGACAGCTGGAATACCAAGCTCCATGCCATAGCAGAGGGCCTAGCCGACGATACCTTCAACCGGAGGCCGAACAATACGAAACTCAAACAACACTTTCATTGGCTTGACGTATCAAGAAAGCTGGCAGGCGCCTACCAGAGAGCCTTGGTAAAAAAACGAACCGGTTCTCCCAAACAGGATACGATTAATATACCCCCGACTCCTGCAAGAGTACCTGCACGACATCGGTAAGCGACTGGACGGTCCGTTGGTTCAAGCCATTACAGAAATATCGCACCACACCCTTACCATCGATGACCAACATTTTGTCGCTGTGGGAAATGATCGGCTCACCCGCCTTACGGGAGGCCTCTTCATCATGAGTCATGGGCACCAAAAACTTGGAGGTGACCAGCTCCGTGACCTGCTTGACTTCTCCCGTAAGCAATGACCATCGGGGATCGGGTCCATAAGGTTCCGAATAGCTCATTAGCCTTTCGGGCGTATCAGTCTGAGGATCTACGCTAAATGAGACGAAGGCAACATCAGGACGATCGCCGATGTTGCGTCGAACCAACGATAACTGCTGAGACAGTAACGGACACTCCGCCGTGCAAGACGTAAACACGAAATTCGCCACCCAAATCTTTCCTTTTAACTCGTCCGAAGAGAAAGTTCTACTGTTTTGATCCGTCAGTTCGAAATCACCGATCTCCCAATAGGTATCGATCTTATTCTCACGATTCCAGTTCTCTTCTTCCTGATTCGAGGGCATGAACAACAACCCAATCACGATCGCTGTCAGGCCAACTGCTCCTATTATTAATCCTTTCATCATACCACTCATAGAAATGAGGCGTTTAAAAGCTACTAAATTCCGAACTCGACGAATATGGTTTTCTTGCAGATTTGATTCTGTTTGAGTTCACGTATGAAAGACGTATCCGATCCAGCTGAAAATGCAAATTGCCCGTCCAATGAGAATTCCATTTCACGGCGCAGACTTCTCAAAATCGGTGCCACAGGTACTTTGGGACTCATTGCTGGAGAGACTGCCGGTAAACACCATGACTCGAAACCGGCATTTAAATCCGTGGCAGACGGCCGATTTCATCAATCGATCATGGGCTGGTGCTTCAGAGATCACTTTGATGCGCCCACCCTGGCCAAGGAGTGCAAGGAAATTGGACTCGTGGCGATGGAAGGCATCGGCGCCGAACATTACCCGTTCATAAAAAATCTGGGGCTGAACGTTTCGCTAGTTTCAGGAAACCATGGGTTTGCCAAAGGCCCCTGCAATCCGGAGTACCATGACCTGGTCGTCAAGGGTCTGACCGACGGCATCGACCTGGCCAAAGAAGTCGGCTGTAAGAACGTGATCACATTCACCGGTATGCGCTTTGAAGGCATGGACGACGAGCAAGCCGCCCAACGCTGCATGGATACATGGAAGGAGGTATTGCCCCACGCAGAGAAACAAGGGATCACCCTCGTACTCGAACACCTCAATTCCCGCGACGACAGCCATCCGATGAAGGGGCACCCAGGATACTTTGGCGACGACGTGGATTTCTGCATCCGTCTGATTGATCAGATAGGCTCTGAAAACTTCAAGCTCCTATTCGATATCTACCATGTGTCAGTCATGAACGGTGACATCATACGTCGGATCAAACGCTACCATGATCGTATCGCTCACTACCACACTGCGGGGAATCCAGGGCGCGGTGAGATCGACGATTCACAGGAAATTCAGTACAAGCCCATTCTCGAGGCGATTTTGGAAACCGGGTACGAAGGCTATATCGCTCACGAGTTTATACCGACCTGGGATGACCCCATAGCCGGACTGAAGCACGCTGCCCAGCTTACCTATTACCGGTAAACCCACTCAACTATCCTTCCAGTCATGGCGCGCACTCACACAAAGCTGCTGGCCAAGCTCGGCGCCGCCCTGATTATAGTTCTTCTGGTGCTCTTGAGTCTCACCTGGTGGAAACTCCCACAGGTCCTCAATGCAATCGCAGAACAGCAACTTGAACAACGGGGATACGCCGAAAGCTTTGTTAGAATTTCCAAAGCCAACACCCAATCGCTCTCTATCCAGTCCGCCACCATTAATGGCGCGGGGTGGTCCGTTCAATTAGAAGATTCTTTCGTAAACTACAATTTGTCCCGAGTCGTAAAAGAACAAACAGTCAACTCGGTTACGCTGGATCGCCTCTTTGTTCAGGTGACACCTGAACAACTGGAAGCCAGTGAGGACCCACTGACAGTGGAAACGTTGACCACGATCCCAGCGCAACGGATTGAGGTCAAAGAGGGACACTTTCAGCTGGTTCAAACCACCGGACTCACCGATGTATACTGGAGCGGTTCGATCAATACCGAAGACGATTCCCTCGTGTTTGCAGCAAATCGCCTCCAAGCAGTCGCTACCTCTCAAGATGGCGGAGTGATTATGAATATGGAACCACTGCTGAACCCCTCAGGACTTTTACTGTTCAGCCTCGCGAAAGACGGAAGTCAGGCAGGTCTGGCAATGAACTTGTCTGGTATTCATGCAACCGGTCCCGACTGGAAACTCGAAGAGGTCACCGTCAGCTCACAATTGGGATTCGCCGATATAAACCTCGACGGCATCGATTTGTTAAGCCCGCAAACACTGCTCCCGAAAATCATGGATAGTATCGAGGGTGAGCTATCCATCCTCGCAAATCAGATCAGCTACGGATCTCTCAATTTGCAATGGAGTTCCGGTAGTCTTTCATTTGAATCACAAGATGCCCCTGGCACGATTTCGGCAGAAGTAGTTCTCGCATGCGGCATTGCCACTTTCGGCAATGAAACATTGGAGCAGTTGGACATTCGATGTGCGACTGTCGGGAATTTAAACCAGCTGCAAAGCACAGCAGATATTAAATTCCTTCTGGATGGAGCGACTGGAGCCATCACCGTAACTCAGCGAGTTGAAGACCCGCTCGATGACCTAGCTCTCGAAGGGAATTACATACTTGAGCCATTCAGTTTTCGCTATTCTGATATCATCGGACGCCACATCCCCTCACTGAAGGATTTGTCATTCTCCGGCAACATTTCGGCTGAGGGTGCTTACACCTACAACTTAGGGGAAGCTGATGCGACTGCTACCATTCGCCTAGAAGACAGTTTCGCGACTCTTCCATCCAAGAAGCTCTCGGCGACGGGAATTCGAGCTGTTCTCGACTTCGAATCGCTCAACCAAATTACTAGCACCTCCAACGCTTCCTTTCTCGCCATAGAAACCACGACCCTTGGAGACCTCGAATTTTCAAATACCCACCTGCGATTCGACCTCGTAGAAGGGAACCGCCTCAAGATCCTTGAAGGCCAGACAGAAATTTTTAAGGGATTACTAAAACTGGATCCCTCCACCCTGACTCGCGATCCCCTCAGTCTCGATACTGCCATTCACTTCGAACGCCTTTCCCTGGCTGAAATCGCTGACAACATGGCCTTCTTTGACGGAAGTATGGAAGGCGCGATCAGCGGTTTTTTGCCACTCGGTTACCGCAAGAAGAAATTCCTTTCTGGAGAAGGTTTTCTCGCACTCACAGACAACCAACCTGCTCGATTGCGCTACAAAACGAAAGGCTTGCTCAGACGGGACCCGCCTAAAGAATCGGGGCTTGTTGAACGTTTGACCAACCGCATCATCGGCCAATTGAAGCTCGCACCAGAAAAGCTGGTCGAAGACGCTCTGAGCGATATGATCGTAACCGAACTCCGCGTGGACCTGCTTTCCAGTGATACGCCGGAAACGCCGGTCCGCATTCGTCTTTCTGGTGAGGGCATGTCTGGAAAAACCGTGGTTCCCATGCGTTTGGACACGAACATCAATGGAACGTTGGAGGAACTTTTTGAGTTCCTCGTCAGGATAAATACCATTGGCTCAGGCTCTCTGTAATCATGTATTGAAACTCTCAGAGTTTAGTGGTGTATATATCACACGATGACTCGTTTTACCCATTTAACAAAATTCTGCCTCACAGCCTCTCTGCTGCCAGTGCTACTATGTCTCTCAGGCTGCATCAGCGTGAAAACACATAGCACCATTGAGCCCATCTACCTAACTCTTGATGTGAATCTGAAGGTGGAACTTCAAAAAGAGCTCGAAAATGCTTTTGCAGACCTCGACGCGGCCTCCGATGCCGTCGTGGAAGAATAATCAACTCATCTACTTTTATGAAAAGACATACATTTATCCTTTTTCTGGCACTGGGGGCTTTGGCTCTCAGTTCCTCCCTCTCCGCCGCACCAAAGACTGAAAACCAGCTGAAGCAGCACATGCTGCAACGCGTCACGGTTATCGATGAATTGAAGCTCACCGGCAAAGTGGGGGAAAACAATGTCGGACTACTGACGCAGCGAGGCATGCTGTCCAAAGACGAGACCAACGTTTTGAACCGGGAAAACGAAGATCGCCGGGCGCTGTATGAGATTCTGGCTGAACGCCTGAAGCTTTCCGTTAATGTGGTAGGACAAGGTAGAGCCGAGGAGCTACGCAAGCGATCCGCTAAAGGCGTCTGGTTACAGGCCCCCGACGGGAATTGGTATCAGCAGCAGTAGGCAGCGAAACACCTAGGCTACCAGGTCCGATTAGCCATAAACTTATCCAAATCTTCCCGGGACATGGGGAGTTGATCCGGGTTTTCATCCAGCCACCTGAGGAAGTGCTCTTTGATGGAATCCGTCCAGGCACTGTCCATCTGACCGGAGTCATAGGTTCCGGACTTTAACATCTCGTAACCGAAGGCATCCCTTACCCCGATGAACTCGGCAGTCAGGATCACCTCTTCTGCCATGTGGGCGGGAATAAACAAAACCCCAGTCGGCTCAGAAATAACCAAGTCTCCCGGGAGCACTATGGCCTTTCCAATACGGATCGGAGTATTTAATCCCATCAGGACGACCTCTTCCAAAAACGTAGGGTCAAAGTCACGGACAAAGGCATTAAAGCCTTCGAGCTCTGCCATGCCAGAACGGTCCCTGGCAGATCCGTCAAAGATGACTCCCGTGCCGGTCTTCGCAAAAATCGCTGTTGCCAAACTGTCACCGATCAGGGTGCCTTGAGCAATTTTCCCAAACGAGTCCGCCACGTAAACATCCCCCTTTTGAAGGGCCTGAATGGGCCAGGAATTGTGGTTTCCTGAGCGGCCTTCCTTCTTACCCCGGTCCATGATGTTTTTCAAAACGTCGGGCCGACTCGGCATATAATGAGCGGTCAACGCACGGCCAATCACCGGCACGTCGTCGTGAATCATTTTCCAGTTCCCTTCGAATTGATTCTTGTAGCCCGCGTTGTAGAGCACTACCCAAGCTTCCTCGATTCCAATTTTCGCGGCCCGTTCAATCAGGTCATCAGGAATACGCGGACGCCCATCCTCGAAACGTTCGCCTTTCCACGCGGACGTCAGAAAGACCATTTCGTCGCGAGAGATCGTTTGAGCGTTAGCCAAAGTTCCCGCGGCAAGTCCAAGAAACCATAAATAAGTGAATAATCGTTTCATAATTCTATTCGTATTAAAATATTCGTTACAGAGAATTCCACTTTTCCGTGGAAGCGAACACAGTCTTATCATCAGGATGAAGCACGGTCTTTATATGATCCATATTCAGTTCAATACCCAATCCCGGGCCGTCCGGAACCGGAGCAAACCCTTGACTGGTTAATGAGTGACCACTCGTAGATTCAACCATATTGGCCCACCTGGAATAGCCGTCCTTGTCCGGATGAAATTCCAGCGCTCTGTGATTGTGCGTTGCCGCAGCGCTATGGACATTGGCCATGAATGAAACCGGCGTACCCGCATAGTGCAGCGCAAGCTTTATCCCATAATCCTCGGCATAGTCGCCGATCAATTTCGTTTCTAGAATCCCACCGGCGGTAGCCAGATCCGGATGCACGTAATCGACAGCTTGATGATCGCAGAGTATCTTAAAACTTTCGCGGGCATACATGGATTCTCCAGTCGCTATCGGCGTATCAATGCGATTGCGAAGCACTTTCAAATCCTGTGTCTCAGCCCAATTGATGGGTTCTTCAATCCAGGCCAGCTTCATGGGCTCCAGCGCATTGGCCTGCCGAGTCATATTGTCCAGATTGCGTCCGACAAAGTGATCGACAGAAAGTGGGATGTCATAACCCACCGCGTCACGAATCATTTGTAGATACTCGACGACAATCGCGATTCCCTTCTCCGTGAGCATTCCGTCTTTGTGATCGCTCAACGTGCCCGGGACATCTTCGAGTAGTCGGAAAACCCGCAACATCTTTAACCAAGTAAACCCCTGCTCGACCCGAGCAAGCACCTTGCCACGAATCATGTCATGATCCTTATCAGAAAAGGTATCACCATACAATCGCACCCGGTCGCGATACTTACCCCCGAGCAGTTGCCATACGGGCACACCGTAGGCTTTGCCGGCCAAATCCCAAAGTGCCATATCTACAGCACTCACACCACCCCCCAAACGGTTGTGTCCTCCAAACGGTTTTACTAAACGCACGAGTCTCTCAACATTGCACGGATTTTCGCCGAGGAGCAGGTGCTTGAGCATAAGCGCATGCTTGACCTCGCCACCATCCCGCACCTCACCATACCCATAAATGTCCTGATTGGTATCAATGCGGATAATCGAACAAGCGCGCCCCATGTGCTCCACGGTCACGTACCGCATATCTGTTATCTTCAACTGCGATGGACTGGACGCCCGCCTGACGTTCGACGTAGCAGCCGCTGCTACTTGATCCATCGGGAGGTTAAACAACCCTCCCAAGGCAACTCCGCCAAGCATAGACTTTTTCAGGAAATTCCGTCGATTATCTTTCAACATTATAATAGGCTCAGGGATTACTTGCTCTTCGTAGGATCATCGGAGCGGATCGCGAGGATGATGGAATGCTCTTCGCCTTCCTTGTTCAAGCTGTAGAATCCTACCTCCGTGCCGGCAGCCCAGTAAAACGCATCACCTACCTGGCTGGGATGCCGCTCTACATTACCATACTGATCCAACCCAGCCACCATGTAGCCACTGCCTTGCAAAACGAAGTAAACTTCTTCCTGCGTGGCATGCCTGTGCGGATTGTTGGTCCCATGGGGAGCAAAATCCATAATGAACAAACTTTTCATCTGAGATGCACTCGCCAAACGATCACGGGTACTGGTGGTGTCGCCCATAAGGAGTTTGTACTGCGTGGTTGGTCCGTGACTGCCTAACACTTGAAGTTCCACCTCATCGGCATTCGCAATCTCCAACGCCATGTTCGGCTCATAATCGATTCCTTTGGGGAGCTTATAGCCCATAATCAAAACTTTGATCGGCTCTTTTGTGTTATTGGACACTCCATGCCTAACTCCCGCAGGAACATAGAGAAAATCGTTCTTACGCAACGGTGCTTCTTCTCGATCGTAGATCAGAGTGCCTTTCCCGGAGGTTACATAGAGCACGTACTCCTCGTTCTTTCGGCTCACGATGGCACTGGCGCCACCGGGATCTACCGTCAACTCGCCCATGCGGCTAATCGCATTTAGATGCTTCTCATCTTTGTCACCCTCGCCAAAAATCGGTTTATACCTCGCCGTATCGGTTTCTTTGGTCAGATCGGCGTCTCCATACTTGAGGTTCGGTACGTAGCGGGAAAGGTAGAGTTGTTGTTCGTGCGCAAACAAGGCAGCTTGACCTGCAAGGAACGAAAAAGCCAAGGCTACATAGAGGCATATTTTAGGGGTTACTTTTAACATGAATTAAATAGGGGTTCGGGTATCAACTTCAGTCAGTAAGACTCATAGTATAAACTACCTAAACTACTCTGCATTTCCGGGTCGACCAGAAAGTTACGGTCGCACGTAGATACCTTGCTCCAAAAAGCGCAACCGTCTCCGGCAAGACGTCCCATATCCCGCACACGAAACAATTAAGTCTGGACTTATCCTATTGCATCACCGGGTAAAACGAATTTCACTGAGTGCCTTGAAGATCAGATCGTTATGAATCAGCACACACCCGACGAAAATACCCCCTTAAAAAACATAGAGCATTGGGAAGATTTTGTGGAAACCGCCACATATCCGGAACCTGAGCATAAGCTCAAGGAAGATTACCGTAATTACGACGATCCTGCCCGGGACACCGTCCGCGAGTTTTACCGTCTGAACCACAAATACCAGACTTTTGAATTCGTAAAATCCAAGAAGGCTGAGTTTGTATTCAATACATCCGGCAAGCGCGAAATGAGTATCCTGGATGCTGTCATGTATTTGAACACGCTGGTGGATGATTCAGATCCTGACATCGACCTGCCTCAGCTTCAGCATCTTTTACAAACTTCCGAAGCAATCCGCGAGCATGGCCATGAGGACTGGTTCGTACTCACCGGACTGATACACGATCTCGGTAAGGTACTCTGCCTGTTTGGTGAACCCCAATGGGCTGTGGTAGGAGACACCTTTCCGGTCGGATGCAAACACAGTGACAAGATCGTTTACCCCGAGTTCTTCAAAGACAATCCGGATTCCAACAACCCACTGTTTAACACGCGATTGGGTATCTACGAAGAAGGTTGCGGTTTACGAAATGTCGAAATGTCGTGGGGACATGATGAATACATGTATCACCTGATGAAAGACTACCTCCCGGACGAGGCACTCTATATGATTCGTTATCATTCGTTTTACGCCTGGCACCGAGAGGGTGAATACGAATATCTGTTGGATGACCATGACCGAAAGATGCTTCCCTGGGTAAAGAAGTTTAATCCGTTTGACCTCTATACCAAATCTCCGAAAACCCCTGTTTGGGAAGATTTGAAGCCCTACTACGTGGACCTGATTAAAAAGTACCTCCCAGAAAAACTAGACTGGTAATAGACCTCCCGATACAGGAAGCTGGGAGCACCTCAAATTAATGAAAGCCCCCAATATACTCTTCCTCCTGACCGACGAGCACAGCTTCCGCTTTTTCTCTCACCTCCCCGAAAAAGATGGAGGCGAATCTGTTGAGACTCCAAACCTCGACAAATTCAAGGAACGATCGGTTAAATTTAATAACACCTACTGCCAGATGGCCCTGTGTACGCCCTCCAGGCTCTGCTTGTTAAGTGGGAAACACGCTCGCACAGCCGGTGCCTGGAAAAACGATTCCACCCTTGCTCCGGATCTGGTGACTCTCCCCGGAACCCTGCGCCAGGCGGGCTACGAAACCTGTCTGGTTGGAAAAATGCACCTCGGCGGAAATCGCCAATTCGCGGGTTTCCAACACCGCCCCTACGGTGATTTGACCGGAGGAACCGGACACCAGGGACAGGAAGTGCCCGAAGGCTATGAGGGAGACAAATTTACTTGGCGACTCGATGGCGCTGGCGAGCTGAAGTATCCGGAAAGTGCACTGCAGGAACAGGTCACTGCTCAGGAAACGATCGCCTGGATCCGGGAACAGAAAGCCCGGGCACCTGACAATCCCTGGTTTGCTCTGGCGTCTTTCAGTCGCCCTCACTTCCCTTTGACCGCACCCAAACGATGGACTGATAAATACCCTGCTGCCAAAATCTCCAAACCGCGGGCACCAGCTACCGGCGACAGTTTCGATCACCCGATGACAACCGCCATGCGAAAAGGGTTTCGCGTGGATCAGTTGACCGTAGACGAACAGCAGCGCATGCGTGCGGGATATTTCGCTTGTGTCAGCTACATGGACGAAATCGTGGGCGACCTATTAGTCCGACTAGAGGCTAGCGGTGATTTGGAAAACACCATCATTGTCTACGCATCGGACCATGGTGAAATGGCCGGCGAACACGGCAGTTGGTGGAAACACACCTTTCACGAAGCAAGCACCCGGGTACCGCTCATGATATCGTTACCAGAACACCGCGATGGCACTTTAGCGGCAACCCAGTTGGAAACCCCCGTCGAACTGATAGACCTCTACCCTACACTGTGCGCCCTGGCGGGTGCTGATTATTCCGAGTGCGAAGGACGCGATCTTAGCGACTGCTTGAAAAACGGGACCGAACCGGAGTTGGTTCCCGTAGTCAGCGACAATCTCATCCCACGCTGGGGAAAGGGCTCTGAATACCGCATGGTCAGGTATGGAGACTACAAATACGTGGGCTTTCGGGACGGCTCAGAACTATGCTTCAATCTCAGAAAGGATCCCTTGGAACAATCGGATATCTCCAAATCCAATCTTCTGGCGGAAGATCTTGAAGTCTTGCATAAGCTTCGTAGCTATGTGGCGGATTCAATCAACTTTGATGCCGCCGAGAAGGAGCGCATCCAAGCTACGGTTGAGCTGGAAACGAAGTTTCCCAAAGCGAAGCAAAAGACTCAGGGCAATTTGTATCACCTAAGAGATGGTCGCGTGATCAACGGCGAAGATGTCATCTACAACCCGACCGTCGTTGCGAATGATGCCTCTGAATTATCAGGTAAGGATTGGCAGACCCAAAATCTGCCTACCTGATTTTTCATTCCCGAAGTTTTAGCGCTTACTCAAGTCTGCAATCGCCTCACTCAGGCTCTTATAGTATTCCAGTTGAATGGATCCGTTATCGGACACCAGAGTAAAGGTGCGAATCCCCCGACTCTCCCGAAAATCCACCCGCTTCAAGTCCTTCCACGCGATTGCTCCCTTGAGTCTGGTATTCCCTCGCCACTCCTGAACTCCCTCGTCATCGAAAACAAAGCGACTATTAATCGACCGGTGAATAAAGAGTCCCATCATGAACGTGACTAATGCGATCCCAAGAAACAGCCATTGTTCACTTGTAAGCGGCCAGCCTGGGCGCGACCAAAACACAAAATAAACGAGGAAAAACAACGGGAAGAGGGTCGAGAAAACATGAGCGAGTACTCGGTTTCCTATTTTCCCACCTCGGGTGTTCTCAAACTCACCGCGCACCCTCCTCAGACTTGCGAGGAAATCATCAGTTACTTCAGCCATACTTATTTCAAAATTTGAACGGGGTCTTTATTCTTCCCCACCATAGGTGTAATCCCAGTCACCGCTCAAGGAGTGAAGAAATGTGGAGACCTTATTATAAAGGCGATTTGGAGCCTCATAGAAGATCATATGCGCACAGTCTTCGAACACCTCGAAGGTCGTCTCGGCCGAAATGAGAGCCAGGAACGCTTCCACATCATAGGGAGCAGCATACAAATCCATTTCACCGGTGATCCCCAAACACGGCACCCTGACCGTTTCCACCACATCGGTCGCCGACGTAGCAACCAGACACTGTATGGATTCGATGTAGCTTTTTTCCGAGTTGAGCTCCAGCAATCTCTGATACGTTCCAACCAATTGTCCCCGTTCCCTTAGGGTTCGCTCAGCAAAAATACCCGGCATGACTTCTTCCCCTATTCCTGACATGCCTACCTTCCCTATCTTTTCGATCCGTGCGATAAGCTTTTGGCAAATTGCTGGAACTGGCTGTGGAAGCCCTCCAAGAAAGATAAGCGACTCAATCGCATCCGGCCTTTCAGCATACGCTTTTAAAGCCACTATCGTCCCCATGGAATGGCCCAGCAATGAAACACGCTCAGGTTTACACTGGTCGATCATCTCCACCGTTGCTTCAACGCAGGCTTCGATGGAAAAGGCCGCCACACACTCTTCGTTAAAACCCGTGCCAGGCATATCAAACGATAGGATCCGTCTCGAATTTCTCAAAGCCTTCGTCAACCCAGAGAAGAAATAACTTCCGCCGCCCAGACCATGCAGGCAGATCAAACCGTTTCCGGTTCCGTCGTCATCCACCAATAGCGGATCTCCTCCCTGCCAAGCAACCAGCTTCCTCATCAAAGATTTTCGAAAATCAGCCGGAAAAACTGTGGGTGCGACATCCACGTTTGCCCGCATATAATTTTACCATCGATCGATGCTTCGTCAGACATCCAGGTTCCACCGGCGGTTTCTGCCTCCAGGCGGCAATGCTCATAACAGGTAATATTCTTACCCCTACACAAATCCGCTGTCGCCAGGATCTGGATACCATGACAAATACTGTAAATCCATTTCCCCTTCTCATGAAACTCCTTGGTGATCTGAATAACTCGGGGATTATTCCTCAGGTACTCAGGAGCGCGACCACCGATCAAGAGGACTGCCAGGTAATCATCCACATTCACCTCTTCAAAGGTCAGATCCGCGGTGGAGGCATAACCCGGAGCTTCAAAATAAGTATCCCAGCCCGGCTTAAAATCATGCATAACCAGATTCAAACTACGCTTACTGGGCGCGGCAATCAACGGCTCATACCCAGCCTCTTGAAAACGGTGTAGCGCGTACAACACCTCGTAACTCTCACCACCGTCACCGGTCACAATCAAAATCTTCTTACTCATAAAAAATAACTCAGGGGTTAAATGACCCTCATGATCAAACCGTTCGACATGGGGGGTCAATAGCCTAACGCAATCGCCCTAGTTTTTAGTCGTTGCTTTGAACAATCCGTAGGCTTTGAGAGCCCGTGCCCTCCCGGCGGCATGCTCGATCACGGGATAGGGGTAGTCCTTTCCGAGAACAACGCCTGCTTCAGCCAACGCAAAAGCATCCGCTTCCCAGGGAGTGTGAATCACGTCATCCGGTAGCCTTGCAATCTCCGGCACCCAACGCCGGACATAGTCGCCCTGGGGATCAAACTTTCCCCCTTGGAGTATGGGATTAAACACCCGGAAGTAGGGAGACGCATCGGCCCCGCAACCCGCCGTCCACTGCCATCCCTGCGAATTACTAGCCAAATCAGCATCGACCAAGGTATCCCAAAACCAGCGCGCACCATCTTGCCAGGGCTGAAGCAGGTGCTTGACAAGAAAAGAGGCCGTTATCATCCGCGCCCGGTTATGCATCCACCCTGTTTTCCATAGCTGGCGCATACCAGCATCCACCACCGGAAAACCGGTCTGCCCCGTTTGCCATGCTTTGAGAAGTTTCTCGTCTTTCTCCCATGGGAAGTCCGAAAACTCCGGCCGCAAAGGCTCCAGAGAAGTATGCGGGAAATAATACATCAGCGCATAAGAAAACTCCCGCCATCCGATCTCGGCCAGGTAGCGGTTAACGCCTTTACCATCCTCGCCACTGTCTCTGATCGCTTTCCAAATTTGACGGGGTCCCAGTTGTCCGAAATGCAGGTAAGGCGATAACCGTGAGGTGCCATCCTCACCCAGGATATCGCGGCCGCGTTCGTACCCTTTGACCTTTGAAGTCACACAGGCTTTCAGTAATTTGTTAGCACCTTGGGTGGTCGGATCCCAGTCCTTGTAAAAATCTTCATCCCAGGAGATCTTTGGCAGCAAACCAAGCGAACCGATCGAAACTGACTGAGGCACCGGCTCGTGAAACGAAACGTTCTTCAATGTCACCTTTATCGGTAAATCTTTGGGCTGTTTCAAGCAGTGCTTCCAGTATGGAGTAAACACCTTGAAGGGTGTGCCGTCCTTTTTGGTGATAGTATGAGGCTCGTGAAGCAGGGCGCTGTTAAAACTTTTCACCTCATAGCCATCGTCGATCAAGGCGTGCTTGATATCAGTATCCCGTTCTATAATTATTGGTTCATACCGGCGGTTCCAATATACAGACTCAGCCCCCGTTTCCTTGATCAGCCCTTGGAGGGTTTCAAGAGTATCCCCTTCACGCAGTATTAGCCTTCCACCCAATGCCTCCAGTTGACGATTCAAATCCTCCAATGCGTGGTGCAACCACCAACGGGTCGCCCCGCCAGGACGCCAAGGCGCTTCGCTTTCCAGATCGTAAATGTAAACGACCACCAGTGAACGACCCGTCTGTAGCGCCGCTTGCAGCGCAGGATTGTCCTGCAAGCGAAGGTCCTGACGAAACCAGAGTATTATAGGGGCAGTGGAATGGGAAGCGTTTTGCATGGTTATAAAACTCGGAAGATAGCGAAAAACTCCGATTGGGAAACCTCCTACCTCAGATTATCCTGCAGTAGAAAGCAGATTGGGATTCGTTAGTGATTCACTGGTGGCTCCTCAACCCCCAATGCCGGAAACTTAATCTTCAAACAGGACCATCCCGCGAATATTTTCGCCCGTTTCCATATCCGTAAATGCCTGATTGATATCTTCCAGTTGGTAGTATTTGGAGACGAGCTCATCAAGCTTCAGTTTCTTTTGCCTGTACAAATCCAACAAATAGGGCATGTCTTCACCAGGTAGGCAGGAGCCGAAAAAAGACCCGGTTATCTTGCGCTCCCAAACCGGAATAAACACGGCGGGGATAGTTATGGTATCCCGGACGCCCGTGATGCCTATGATAATGGCATTTCCACCGATGCCCAACAGGTTGTAAGCCATCTCAATTGTCGCCGACAATCCAATCGCTTCAAAGGAGAAGTCTACCCCTTTTCCGTCAGTCATTTCTTTCACGACATCCACAACATTCGTATCCTTCGAGTTGATACAATCAGTCGCACCAAAATGGGCAGCCTGCTTCAACTTGGAAGGCACCTGATCAATCGCAATGATTCTGGAAGCTTCAGCAAGCTTGGCTCCTTGTATGACGTTGAGACCAACACCACCACAGCCAATCACGGCAACCGTCGCTCCCGCAGGGACCTTGGCAGTCCGTGTGACGGCTCCATAACCCGTCGTTACGCCGCAACCGAGCAGCGCAGCTTGTTCGAAGGTGTATCCGTCCGGGAGCGGTAGCACAGAATTGGTATGCACGACGCTATATTCCGAGAGGGTACCTATACGCGAAAATTGATAGATATCCTGATCCCCTTTGTGAAACCGGCAGGTATCGCCAATAAGCGCCCCCCGTTTTCCGGCAAAATGAACTTCACAAAGCGTGGGGTGCCCCGATACACAACGGTCACATTTCCCACAGGAAGACACAAAAGGTAGCATAACACGATCTCCAACCTGGTAACCGGTGACACCGGGACCCACTTCGACGACCACTCCAGCCCCTTCATGACCCAGTACTTCAGGTAGTTCATGCGGAATCGTTCCAGTCATCACTGAATAATCACTGTGACAGATGCCACTCGCAGCCATTTTGACTAACAACTCACTGCGCTGTGGTGGCCGCACATCGATCTCTTCAACAACGACTGGTTCGCCGTATTTGTAAACAATAGCCGCTCGGGTCTTCATCCATCCCAGAGCATGGCGTCTTGTTCTCTTCGCAACTCTAAAAGTACGGACGTTTCTATTTTCTCCACCATATCCCAGGAGATCATTTCTCCTTTTCGAACATCGCAGATGACCTTCGTGTTTCGCGCAAATGCCAAGGGAAGCTGATAATCTTTCTGCGCTACTTCGGCCTGTTCACACAAACCATTCACTGTATATCCCCCAGCCCCATCCAGGATCTCACCTTTTTTAAGATCCCGCTTTGCAACCGTGATCAACTCCGCCGTGGGAGTCGGTAAGGTAGATCCTGTGGCAACACCAAATAAAACGGCTTGAGCAATCGAAATCGGCGCTTCTACTGCCACCAGGTGGTAAGGGCGCTGGAGCAAGAAATTCTTACCGTCTCCCCCACCATGCAGGCAGTACATCCCCAGATCTTCGGCAATATCCGGGTGCTCCGTCCTCAGTACTGCGAACACGCCCATACCCAATCCATCTGGCAGTAGAGCCTTTCCATCCTCGGCCACACTATTTGCCAGTTCAACAACGCCATGCCGACTCAATATACCCCCTTCTGATTCAAGACTGAAGCGTCTGGGGATATCAGCCAGATTGACAGCAGGCTCATGCATGCCGCGTACATCCGGAACAAACCCGGTTGCATTGGCCAGAGCTACCATTTCGGTCTGGGCTTTGGTTCCATCACGAAAGGAGTTGAACATCTGTAAATTGATGCGGCGACGCTTAATCAGCTCTTCGGTAAATCCAAAACGTTCCGCCACCGTATCGGGCGTACCTTCAAAGTCTCCCTCTTTATAAATCGTCCCCCGTCCGGCAGCGACCACTTCGAATCCCAGTGACCTGCCCCAATTAACCAGATTCATGGCACAACCGGGCTGGTCGCCATCGACCTGAGTGTAAACGACGCCTTGCTTATCCGCCAATCGACGCAGGTAGGGCCCGATGCATACATCCGCCTCCACATTAACCATCACCACGTGTTTCTTGTTCAACAGCGCTTCCCGGGCAAATACCGCGCCAGCTTCCGGCGATCCGGTTGTATCAACCACCACATCGATCGACTCACTTTGGCAGACGAGCATCCCATCCGTTGTAATCGCTGGTCGATTTTTGGATATCGCCACTTCGACCTCTGCGTCTGAACGGGCGCGTACAATATCCGATTCCCAGACTTTATTCGTAATAAATGCAGCTCTGGCACTTTCCAGATCCAGGTCCGCCAACAAACGAACTTCCATGCCTTTCATCTGGCATATTTGGCTCACCAAGGCGGTGCCAAATTTTCCGGCACCAATGATGCCCACGTTAATCGGGTTATAGTCTTCGGCGCGTTTTGCCAGGGCTTGGAGTATCATAACTGGGGTGGTAATTAAGATAATGATCCCAGGCTCAAGCTGGCGCAATCACTAAACCGTTAAAAACCGGTCTGAACTATTTTGCGTTTTAGTTGACTAAGAGAAAGCGGAAGATCTCCCGCCTTTTATCCTTTTAAACGCCGCATGGCCCCAACGCCTAATAAAACAAGACGTTTCAAGCTCTTGAAACGGATCCTACTCCTCTTCTTAACCGGGGTGTTGCTAGCGGCGTTTGTGGTGTTGAGCCTACCCTTCTGGCTAGGTTTTGCCTTCAAATTGGCTACCAGCGATGAGCAGGTCCATTTTGATGAATACAAGAGAAATGGGTATAGCGAGTTTCAACTCGAGGGCCTTGCCATCGAACACCCTCAGGCGACCATCCATATCGACCGTCTCAAAGCTTTTACGCCAGCCGTATGGTTCCTCAAGGCGAGGCAGTCCGACACAGACACATCTTTCCTGCGCATTGAAACACTCACCGTCACGCTGCCCGAAGACCCACCACGCGCCCCTAAAGCGGAAACATCGAGCGGACCTCAGAATATTTCCGACGCCCTCGCACTGCTGGAAAAGGTTCTGACCCAAACGGACACGTGGCTACCGCAAGCTTCGATCGGCCAGATCCAAATCCTTCAAGGATCCCGCCAATTGGAAATTATGGACGCCCAATGGGCCGATCACAGGTTGAGCTTCACCGGACAATTGAGTGATTACCCTGACTACCGATTTAACTCTGTCCTCAACTTTCAAGCAATGGAGCCGGTCATCGAGGTACTGATACCCGATGCCGATCTGGCACTCAACGCCACTCTGATTCAGCAGAAAGACTCTTACATCGCGTCAGCACGCATCCGATTTCGGGAGAATGCAGCGATCCTGTCATCCCGATTCACCAAGCAGAGCTGGATTCCCGAATCGGCTACCTGGACTTTGCAAAACTGGAGTTTAAATCTGGAAACACTGGGAGTCACTTCCCCGTATCCGTTGCTCAACTTTAGCCTCATCGGTGGCTGGGATCAGAATGGAATCAACAATACTCTGGACGGCAGCTTACCCTCGGCTACCGGTTCAGATGGCCTCATTCCTCCCATCGACTTTCAATCAGAAATAGGGGGAGACTTTGAATCGCTCACGGTCTCGAGGCTTTCCGTTGACGCACCGGGTTTAACCGCCCGCATGACTGAACCGGTTGTTTATGAGTTGAGCAGTCGAGCCATGACAGGAGACCTGCGCCTCGATATTGATTTCGATTTGGCTCTCCTTAAACGGGACGATCTTCAAGGACAACTCGTCGGCTTCCTCGACCTGCGAGAACAGGCTGGCAACCCATCGGGCCAGTTTACATTGCAAGGTAACGACGTGAAGCTGCAGTCCTTCGCATTTGAGACTCTTGATATCCAAGCACGGCTAGATTGGCCGGAACTCGAGATCCAGACGCTCGACGGAGTGCTGACCACAGGGACCCAGGCACACGTGACCGGACAAGTGGACCTTGAAACCAGGGAGCTGATGACCGCAGCTCTCAATGGAATACTCACCCGAGAAACCCTGTCGGAAGTGCTTCCTGAAGATCTATCGCTCGGTAATGTTTCTTTCCAGGCGGAAGCGTCGGGCCCGTTCAACGCAATCACCCATCAAGGGTCGCTCACCGTTGCTTCGCTGGAAACCCCAACGCTCATGCCGCTCTCAGCCTCCGTCAAGTGGGCGGGCACTCAGGAAACTCTCGAGTCCGTTCAACTGATGGCCACGTCTGAAACCGGAGAGCTCAGTCTAAAAGGAGCCGGTCAAATCGCATCCGGGCCCATGACCTGGGAAATCCAGGAACTCCAACTGGACTCTCATGGTGACCGGCTTGCGTCGCTGGAAGGACCTGCATACCTGACCATCGATCCGAAAAATGCAACCCGTGTTACGATTGAGTCGCTGACACTGGCTGGACCCGGAGGGGTATTCATTATCAACGGAGACGTCGCCTACCCCGACTCGGCGACTGTTAAGCTGGAAGTCGAGAACTTGGATCCACAAGTCTGGACAAGCCCTTGGCTTAAACAGCCCGCACCGTCGCTAACGATCTACGAGCTTTCCGCCAACGGGGGTTGGGACAACGGACCTGCCCGATTCGATCTGGGTTTTAAGACCACGGTGACCCAGGAAGAAAATCCGATAACGGCTCAAGGAAACCTGTCCTCCGACGGTGTAACCATAGAGTTTGAGAATATCGAAATCTCGGATCAAGCCGGTCCCTGGGTAAACATAGCCGGCGTAGCGCCGATTCGGATACACCCCGGCCATGATCCTATTATTATCATCAGCAAGAGTGAGGCCATCGACCTCCAATTCACCAGTACCGAAAGTCAAAATTGGCTGGATTGGCTCTCCGGCATCACTCCCTTCGATTTCGAAAAATTCAAATCACAGATTCAGCTGCAAGGAGCACTCAACGACCTAACCGGTAATTTTGAGGTCGAATTGCTTACCCTTGCAAGCCCAGCAGAGCACGGTATGCCAGCCACCTCCGTCCGTGCCCTCGGAACCATCCAAAATACATTGCTTACCATCTCAAACATGGCAGTCGCCGTGGCCGAAGAGCGCTTTAATATGCGCGGATCGATCAAGCTACCGACCACTCTGATCAACAAGCTGGACAATCCAGACACCGAAGTTCCTTGGGAAGAGACCGTTTTTAACCTGAAGATTCCCCCGTCAAAACTTACACCGTTGCGTTATCTGGCTCCACAGCTTTTGAGCACCGGCGGAGAGATCGAAGCCGATTTTACGGGAAGCATAACCGAAGGCATCGCAGGATACTTTCGTATCAAAGACGTCAATACACGCGCCATTTTCCCCTTTGGTTCACTTCGTGAGATCTCGGCGGATCTGGCCTTCGAAAAAAGCCAGGCAAAGCTCAGGAATATATCCGCTTTCATCGGACGCGAACCCGTCACCGTAACCGGCACCCTTGACTACCGAAACTGGAAAGATCCTACCTACCGTTTTACGATCAAGGGAAGCGACTTACCACTAATCAGAAAACCCGGTCTACTGCTCCGCTCGGATCTGGACCTGGCGATCACCAAAGAAACGGAGTTACCTACGACCGTCACCGGCCAAGTGGGCCTCAAGAATGGGCTGTTTCTGCTCAATCGAAATACCATACTTGGCGGCGGTTCCGCCGGCGGGAGAACCGCGAAAACCAGACCTCCTTTCTTCTCCATCGAGGCGCCACCCCTTTCGGATTGGAATCTGGATCTGGCCGTCACGGGTGACCGCTTTATTCGCGTCAGAACCCCGGCAGCCGACGGAACCTTATCGCTGGATATGAAACTGCAAGGCAAGCTCAAGGAACCTTTCGCGACCGGGCGCTTGGAATTTGACGAAGGGAATCTCTACTTCCCGTTCTCCAGCTTCACCGTCGACTATGGCATTGCTGAGCTTCCAGTGGGCGATCCCTACACACCCACTGTCGAGATGCTCGGTTCGTCCCGGCGCTTTGGCTACGACATTTCGGTAGAAATAACAGGCTCAGCCTACGATCCCCAGGTCCATTTTTCATCCAGCCCACCCCTGTCCTCCGAACAAATTATGCTTATGGTCATGGCGGGTGAAAACCCGGATGGCATGTTTGATTATTCCGGCACTCAGCGGGCCTCCAAACTCGGTACTTATATTTCAAAGGGGCTATTCGCCAGCGGCGAATCGGGCGGTAGCTTCCTGAGCCGCCTGAGTCTGGATTCCGGAGAAAACTTGTCCGAGCAGGGTAAAGAGACGATGGAGATCGAATACCTGATCAATGACCAATTCCAGCTTGTCGGTGAATACGACGAATACGATTTTTGGAATGCCGGGCTTCGCTGGCGCATCCTCCAACGCAAGGTCCTCAGCCCTGAACCCGGGGAAGTCAAAGAATGAGACGGCTGATCGCATACAGTTCCGTCTTGATAGCTTTGTCTCTCAGTTCCTACAACTTGGTCGCGGTAGAAGAAGCCCCCAAACCCACGATGAAAGTCGACGGTGCCGGTTTCTTTAAAGACCGCCTCCTCGCTCAACAATTGAAATCAATCTTTCACGCGCCCGCAGAGTTGTTTGGACCCACCGAAATCGAAGATGCTGCGCTGATTCTCATCTCCGACATGCAGAGTGACGGCTACCTCGAAGCGAGAATTGTAGGCACCATAACAGCCCCCAACGGCGAGCAAGCGACTATCGAGTGGGATAAAGGCCTGGACATTTTTCTTCCTAAAGAAACCCAGGCACAGCGAATCGATTTTCGAGTCATACCCGGCCCACGATTCTACTATGCGTCACTGGAGGTCGAAGAGAACCCCGTCATTGATCGGGAAACCGCAGAAACATTCTTCTATTCAGAACCCTACTTTTTCGAAAGCGATACCTCCAAAGTATTTACACCCCCTCAGTTCACATCGGGCGCGCAAAACCTAAGGGCCCACTTAAAAATTCTCGGTTATCAGGATGCCCGCATTCGATCCGAAATTATCGAACTCAATGAGGAAACGGGCGCAGCCAGCGTCCGCATAGTTATTAACGAAGGCCCGCTATTCAAACTTGCCAAAGTCGAGGTTACGAATCCACTTCCGGAGTTATCAGATTACGACCTATCGGGTTACACAAATCAGCCCTACAACGTATTTATCCGTCAGGATATAATAAGAGACATTCGCAATGCATTTCACAAAGAGGGTTACGCGACGGTGACCTTCGACCCTACGATAACGGCCACTCCTCTCTCACCGAGCGTCGTCGAGGTTGCACTTAAAATCACCATCCAACCCGGCCCTCAACAACGGGTGGGCCAGATAACGTTCCAGGGTGCTGAAACCATCCGTCGGAAGCTCATAGGCAAACATCTCACCTTGAAAGAAGGTGACCTCTTAAACCCGGGTGAGCTCGACAAGTCCCGCCTCCAGATTTCCCGGCTCGGCCTCTTTCAAAGAGTGGATTACCAGCTGGCGGATGGCCCGGACAACCACCAATCACTGACGTTTCAATTGACCGATCGATCCACCTGGGAACTGGACTCCTTGCTGGGTTGGGGAAGTTACGAAAATCTGCGCCTCGGTCTCTTTGCCGAAAAACTAAATACCCTGGGACTCGGCCATCGTCTCCAGTTCAAATCCATCGTATCCACCAAGAGTCTGTTAGGCGAAAGCCGTTACCTGATCCCCGATTTTCTTGATACGGAGTTTCCGTTTAGCACCAAGCTTTTTTACCTGGAACGCGAGGAACTGTCGTTCGATCGAGAAGAGTTCGGTATCACCTTCGGAACCTCCAAATATCTGGAAGCGCTGGACCTGAACATGGACGCCGTCTACAATTTCGAATCGCTGGAGGCCCGTATCAATGATCGAGGATCCCCCACAGACGAGGCCAATAACGTTCGATCCGGCAGCATTGAAATGCGTTTCGGTCGAGACAAGCGGGACAATCCCCTCAATCCGCAATCCGGGTACCGGTTTTTTGCTGATTTTGAATGGGGCTCAGAGGCGCTCGGCGGAGAAGTCGACTACCAGGCCGCCGAAATCGGACTCTCCTATCACGATGAAATCAAACGGGGGCTCATCTGGCATGGTTCCCTCTCGCACGCAGTCGTCGGCTCACTCTACAAATCTCAATCCCAGATTCCCAATAACAAGCTGCTCTTTCCCGGCGGTGAAAACTCCGTCCGCGGCTATGAACGTGGCGGCGCAGCTCCCTTCGATATAGCGGGCGATTACGTCGGCGCAAAGTCTTACCTGCTCCTGAACCTTGAATTGGAACAACGACTCACCGATACCATTTCCATTGTCGCCTTCTACGATGCGATCGGCATGACAGCAAACGTCGATAAGTATCCGGCCGACGAATACCTTTCATCCATAGGACTGGGGATTCGTTTCAGAACCTTCATGGGACCCATACGCCTCGAATACGGGCACAATCTTGATCAAAGAGAACTGGACCCCAGCGGTACCCTTCACCTCACAATTGGCTATCCGTTCTAAACGAGACTAACCGTTTTCTGACTGGCTATCGATTCAGTTCGTTTTTGAAAGAGCAGGCCCCATCCGGAAAACCCCTATCTTCACCGTTTCAACTCCAACCACTCAAGATGACTAATTCACCAGTTTCCCGCCGTAGGCAACCCGCCCAATGGCATCGGACTCATACTTGAGGTGCACATGTTCGTGGGGCCGGTCCAGGATTCCGGCGATTGCACGTGTGAGTTCCGTTACTTCCAATTCAATCAGATCCGGAGGAGGCACCCGCCGTTTCAATATGTTCACAATCACCGGCCCGACATAGGAATCCAGCGTTACTTTGTTCTCTGCCCAATAGTTGCGGGGCACCGGATTGATCTTCACCCAGGTCTTACCCGGAGGCGTGTCGAAGACCTTGCCAGCCGCATCCGCCAGACGCTGAACAGCATCTGCCTTGAGCGTTTCGTTACTGCGAAAAATGATATCGATATCGAGTTGTGGCATAATGGAAACGCCACCTAAACACGGGTGCTGACCGCACAACGATGCTCAAACTTTTTTTTATACGCTTTTCAAGACCTCAAGGACCAACCTCAGGATTTCCCAAGCTTGCCCCGCCCATTTTTGCTGATTGGGTATAGGTTGGCACAGGACGTGCCTCGACGACTCAACGATGACCCACTTCTTCGATTCCCTAATCGGGCGCTCACCTTGGCAGACCTTCTGGACAACCCTGGTTTTAGCGACCACGGCTTCCACAATCGCCACCGCGCAGTTCACGGAACTGGTCGATGAGTGGGGGCTTACCGAAGTCGCTCAAACACTGACTCAGAACGAGATCAACGCGGTCCTGCCCTTTTCAAAACAAAAACTGCCTGATGGCGAAAGAGCAGCCTGGGCTCTCCTTCAGACCCTCGGACTTAACGGTAACGAGCACGACATCCGCCAGGCCTGGGAACGGCACCCGATCCATACCGACCTGACCGCTCCTGAAAATCCGGAATGGTTCACGAGCGATAAAGTCATCGTAGACCGCTTCATTCAGCTCCTCGGTAAGCCTCTGGAAGAAAACATTACGAGTGGATACAATATCGTCCCGACGTCTCTCTGGCCATCATTTGATAAAGACCGCACCGTTATCTACGGTCACAATGATTGGAAACACGCACGCCAGCTCATCGCTTTATTAAACGCAAAAGGCCTAAGACCCAAGGTCACGCCGCTGATCAAACAGTCCGCATTTCTCTTCCGCGATGACTGGGGAGAACCAACGATGGAATTGGTCAGGCTCGAAAACGGCGAGCGCCTGGTCGTCCAAAACGAATACGACCTCTTTATCGAATTCGATAAACCGGCGGATGTGGAACGCTTTGCCGAACTCGTCACCCGCTACGCCAAGAAAGATTCCGAAGATGAGCCCGGCCTGATCTACGATTCCTGGTGGCAGCCCTTTTACCGAACCCTCAGACCGACAAAGACCGGACAGCCTCTCACAGTGATGCTCGTCACTTTCAATGGCTATCGAGCCAATCTGATATCGCTTCCCGAAGAAGCCTCCAGGAAACAAGACAGGCTATCCTCTATGAGCGCGGAATGGTCGCTCGAGACCTTCACCATCTGGGTAAACCCGGCCTTCTACCGGTGGCAACTCGGCGATTATAAATAGTTTGGACTACGCGCTACAGATCAGTTGGAAACTCACGCTGATCTTGTCGTTGACGACATGTTGCCCCAGCTTCTCGAAGATCTTGCCGCTTCCGTAAACGGAGCCGAAACGAGTGCGGTCGACATCAAAATAACCCTGTAGTCCCAGCTTGCCACCGAGGTAGGTAAGCTGAGCGTGCATCGTGACCGGCTGAGTCGAACCCCGTAACGTGAGCACCCCTTTGAGGGCCAAGTTGGGTCCGCCGGAGGTTGCCGCCTCGATCGGCTGGGATTGAGTAAGTTCGAAACTCGCCTCCGGGAATTGGCTCACGCTAAAGAAATCATCGGTCGCCAAGTGCCCGATCAACCCGGCAATCATACCCGGTTCTTTAAGGTCCGAGCACGTGATTTTTGTCATGTCGAGGGTCACAGTTCCCGCCTGGAGTCTCCCCGACCGTATATCCAATGACCCTGCTTTAAACGCGATGCGTCCGTTGTGCTGATTAAACAGATTACGCCCTGTCCAACGAAACACACTCTGTTCGGTATCAACCCCATACTTGCCATCCGGGGGCAGTGTCGCATCCGTTCTGGACCCTTCGAGTTCATACCCGGCAGCTTCCCACGCTTTGAGCCCTCCTTCCAATTGCCGAACCTCCCCATACCCGGCAGCCGCAAGTCGCTCGCATGCCAGCTTCGCGCCACCAAAATCATCACTCAACCCATACACCACCACAGGAGAGGACTGATCTGCCACCAATTTTGCCACTCCATCGAGAAACGCGACTTCGTACACACAGGCATGCTTTGAACCCGGTATGCGTTTCTCGTCGAACGCTTCATCGGAAAGGACGTGAATGATCGGCGGCGCAGATCCGTCGCTCATTTGATGATGAAGCTGGGCAGAAGAAATGGTCAAATGGCTCATCAAGCACAACCAATACACCTGCTCCGAAAATGCAACCAACGTCGTAAAATCCCATGGCGTTGTTACATGTAATCTTTATGAACAGCTGAACTCACCGAATTAAAGGTTGTTAGCCTTGATTCCATCTTTCAATAATAACGCCTCCTTAATTATCAGCCTTCCCCGAGCCTTTGAACGCCCTGCTTTTTCCTTTACGCCACCCCTTCCGGAACCGATTCGGACTTGCCGTCATTCTGCTGCTGACCTATCCCCTCTCTTCATTCGCAGTCTATCCGGAAAAACCAATCAAGGTCATTGTGCCGACCAACGCGGGCGGTGAGACCGATAGCCTGACTCGCCTGATACAGCGCTCAATCGCGGAGAAAAAACTGCTTTCTCAGAAAATGGTCGTCATCAATCTCCCGGGTGCCGGTGGGACCTTGGGAACCCGGAAAATCAAACAAGCCGAACCGGACGGGTATACCATCGGGCTTTGGCACTCCGGAATCGTGACCTCCAAAGTAATGGGCATTGTGGATTACGACCACAACGATTTCGAATTGATCTGCATGTCCGGCTATACCGAGCTCCTGCTGGGAGTAACCAAAGACTCGGGATTCGATACGATCGAAGGCCTTTTGGAAACTGCCCGCGCGACGCCGAGGTCCGTCAAAATCTCAACCAACATCGGACTGCCAGTCCACCTTGTCCCGCTGCTATTTGCGGAGGAAGCCGGGGTCGAATTCCGCTTTATTCAAACCGGCGGCGGCGCCCCACGGCTCACCTCTCTTCTCGGGGGACACAGTGATGCTACGCTACTCTCAACCATGGCCTTCGTAAACTTCCGTGATTCCGGATTGAGGCCACTGGTCACGTTCTCAGGGGAACGGGACCCCCTGTTTCCGAACGTTCCTACGTCCAAAGAGATCGGCGTCGACGTAGAAGTCGTCGAGATTCGGGCCTGGCTCGCCCCGAAAGGAACGCCGAAACCGATCCTGGAATTGATTCGCAACGCCATTTCAACCGTCATGCAGGATCCGGAAATCGCTCAGGAAATGAGGGCCCTCGGTGTGGTGCCGGTCTACGGCGGGTACGAGGTGGCCCAACCCATGTTGGATAACCTGCTCCATCGGGTTGCACCCCTCGTAGACAAGGCAAAATCAGTCCGTTGATGAAGACGCTCTACCAGTCCGTTCAAGACTACGTAATCAGTGTCTGCACGATCGCTCTGGCTGGTCTCATGTTGTGGGGAGCCAGAGACATACCGCCTCCGTTTTTTGACCCGTTAGGATCGGCTGCCGTACCCAAGGCGTGCGCCTATGTATTGATAGTCCTGGCTCTGGGTATTTCGCTCCGCCGGTTTTTCGAAAACCATGCCCCCGTCGTTGATGAAGATGAGGAGGCCTACCGGCACGAACCCCTGCTCGCGCTGGCGGTGGTCGGACTATCCGTTCTTTACACCTTGGCCATGGGTGCCGGCTGGATCGGATTCAAGTGGGGAACGGTGCTCTATATTTTTGCAACCGGCTCAGCCCTCGCCAAAGGAAACATCAAGGTCATGGCGATCAGCCTGGTCATCGGATTGACCTTCGGCATCGGCGGTTACTGGCTCTTTACCAACCTGTTCTACATAGACCTTCCCCAGTAGGAGACCGTATTCATGGAGTTACTACAAGCCTTTCAATACCTGCTCACTCCCACACCCATGATGTGGCTAATGATCGGGGTAGCCAGCGGTATCTTCGTGGGAGCCATTCCGGGGCTCGGAGGGGGTATGCTCATGGCCCTGACCGTTCCACTCACCTTCTCCATGGATTCGACCCATGCCGTTCTGCTATTGATGGGTATGCACGTCGGGTCCGTGTCAGGGGGTCTTATAAGCGCCACCCTTTTGAAAATGCCCGGTACACCCTCTGCGATGATGACGACCTTCGATGGGCATCCTATGGCCCAGAAAGGAAACCCGGGCCTGGCACTCAGTCTCGGTATCGGAGCATCGGCCCTGGGAGGACTGATCTCCGCAATTTTTCTCATCATTCTTGCGCCCCCTCTGGCGACCCTCGCGCTGAAATTTGGTCCGTGGGAATACTTTTCCATGGTGCTCATGGCGCTGGTTTTGATCTCATCCATCTCCCAGGGAACGATGTTAAAGGGTCTTCTGTCTGCCATGCTCGGAATCGCAGCGGCGCTTCCCGGTCTGAATGCCTCGGACGGACAACTTCGCCTCACCTTTGGCCATGAATCCATGACAGATGGATTCAACCTGCTACCAGTCCTATTGGGCATCTTTGTCATGAGTCAGCTCATCAAGGACACCGTTGAGCTCAACAAAAGGGGCACAAGTATCTCCCTGAAAAACTCCCGCCTGTTTCCCAAACTCAGTACCTGGAAAAAACATACCGTGAACCTGCTGCGATCGTCGATTGTGGGTACCTGGATCGGCATACTTCCAGGTATAGGGGCGAGCATTTCATCGATGGTCTCCTACGGTATGGCCAAGGCGTTCAGTAAAACACCGGAAAAATTTGGCACGGGCCACGAAGAAGGGATCGTCGCGTCCGAAGCGGCGAACAATGCCAACGCGGGTGGAGCACTGATCCCCTTGATTACGATGGGTATCCCGGGTGCACCGGTGGATGCCATATTACTGGGTGCCATGATCATGCACCGTATACAGCCGGGTCCCCTGCTCTTCCAAACCAATGGGGACCTCGTATGGGCACTCATGGGAGGTTATCTGGTAGCGAACATTCTCATGTTTCTGATCATGCTTTTCTCAACCCGGTTGGTCGCGAAGATCATTAACGTCAATCGTGCCTATCTCGTTCCGGTCATTTTCGTTTTTTGCGTCATTGGCGCCTATGCACTGAGTAACCGGATTTTCGACGTATGGTTGGTCCTCGCCTTCGGGGTTGTTGGTTTCTTTTTGGATAAGGCAAAATTCCCGTTGGGGCCCTTTGTCATTGGTTACGTATTGACGGCCTTTCTGGAAGAGAATCTTCGTTCGGGACTTCAGTCCTCGGACGGCTCTTTTCTGCCGCTCCTGTCCCGACCGCTTTCGTTGGTCTTCGTGCTGGTTGCGATCTTCTTTTTGATTCTCCCCTTCTACACCAACTGGCGGCGCAAGAAAACATCGAGCCAGGCGGTTTCTCCATAAGCGCCTGATTGTTATCTCCCATCCGCGGACCCCACAGACACCCCTAATCGTATCGGAACACAAAGAGAGCGGTCGGTGAGCCCGTTGAAATTCGCAGGGCTGGGTTCAAAATGGTGGAAAAAGACCTGATGGACCATGCCCGCACCACTTTGCCGAACACCGGTGGCTTCGCGTACTTTGCAGGGATAAAAATCCATATTCAATCAATGAGTACTTTATTGATGTTCCGTGTAACATCCGTTCGCCTTTTTCCGTTATATCTGGTAAGTAGTAACTGCGTTCCTGCTTTCATTTGAAACAGATTCGTACTATCGAACAATCCCACTAATTCCCTAAGATGAGCTCTTCCCTTGAATTAATTGCGCAGAAAGCCGGCGTGTCGAAAATGACGGTCAGTCGAATCCTGCGGAATTTCCCGAATCATAACCCCGAGACGCGCGAAAAGGTGCTCAAGATCGCTGCGGAACTGAATTACCGGAAAAATCCGCTGATCACCGCCCTCATGACTACTCTCAGGCATAAACGGCCCGCGAATTTCCGAACCGCCATTGCCCTGATTCAATGTGATCCGTTGGGGAAAACCACACCACAGAATCGGCTCAACTTACGAAACGGTATTCAAATCGGTGCGGACCTCCAAGGTTTCGAAGTGGAAACGTTTCGCATCAACGAGGCCGGTATGACTCCGGAACGGTTAGTCCAGATGATCACATCCCGCGGTATCGGTTGTATGATCTTCGAACCCTTTCCCAGGGGAAACATTCAATTGGACATCAACCTCGAAGCGTTTTCAGCAATCAGCGTGAGTGCTTCCCTAAAAACGCCTCGGCTGAATCGGGTTGAGATTGACCATATTTCCGGATTCGGACTGGCGGTAGAAAAATTGAGAGAGCGCGGCTACAATCGCTTCGGATTTTTGGCCGACCCACTCAGTCTAACCTCAAATGAAGACCGTCGCCGGGCCGCCTTCCTCCTTGGGCAGGACGGCCTCCTGGCCAAGGATAAGGTCCCTCAACTTAGCTTTTCTCCTGAGGATTCACAGAGGAAACCGATCCTCGAAAAATGGCTCAAGAAATACCAGCCCGAGGTCATCATTTCCGCGCTGGACTCCACCATCACCGACCTCAATGAACTGGGATATTCCATTCCTGACGATCTCGGCTATATTCATTTGGGCCTGTCTGACACTACGGGGCCCATTTCCGGGGTGAACCCGAACTGGCTGGAAGTGGGTATCAGTGCCGCCAATCAAGTCATTGAGACGCTTGTTACCAATAACACTGGAACTCCCTTGTACCCGAGACACACCTATATTCAACCGATCTGGGTAGAAGGTGAAACCCTGCCACAACGTTTTTAATCCAGTCGTCAGCCAACCCGCTCAGCCGTGTAGAGATTATCGCTGGTAAGGGATCCCACAGTGATCAATCTGGAAGGCAGGACCCGTACATAAAGTGGGACCAGTCCTCACAACAAACTGGTCCCACAAATACGAATATAACTACTACATTATACCATACTAAAAACTAAACGTGTTCGTCAGGAAGTACTGCTGCTCCACCGGAACCCGGATGATAGCAACCGATCCATCTGGATTGATCGTAACTGGGATATCATCCGAACCATTGCTGCGGTAGAGATTCCGTGCATTGAACTGGACGGTCCAATTGATCTTGTCGGTCAGCTTGCGGCTGTAGCGCACAAACAGGTCACCGTCGAGGGAGTCTGGGCCAAACCAAGGGTTGGCGACGTCCGGGAGGATCGTTTCTCCGTCCACGTCCAGGATGTTAGGATAGCCACCGGCCACCTTGTCCTGATAACGGGCAGTCACCCCAGCTTGAAGACCTTTGAGGCGACCCTCGGTGAAGTCGTAACGCACGGTGGCGTTCCAGCGGTACTTGCGCTGTTCCGGATTCTGGGTGCCGTCGAGAGCTCTGGCTAGGCGTATAGGCCGTAGCACCTGATTCTCGAAGCGAACACCGATCTGGTCGGATTCCACTTGGAAGGGAGACGCACGCAGGTCCCACAGTGCCCAACCTCCATCGGAAGCTGGTACTACGCGTTGCAGGCGTTCAGCTTGCTTAAGCGCAATATCCCAAGCGACCGGAGCGGTGTTGGAAGTCACAGTGGTCTGTTCGGCCCAGTTGATGGACACCGAGATATTGTCGGTGATCCGACCTACGATGTCGATTTCGTTACCCTTGGCCACGAAGTCGCGGGTGGAATTGAGCCCACGGATAGGATCACTGACATCGATTGCCTGACCATTCTCATCCCGTTCAATGCGGTGGTTTCTAATCGCCTGCAGTTCAGGAAGCACGGCGTCGATGATGGCGTCGTAGTATTCCTGAAAAGATTGGATACCTACGATATCCGCATCGGTTCCGCTCTTGCGCTGGCGGTTGTCCGGAATCGTATCCGGGGTAAGCTCAGAATCGGTTCCCGGAGTGGTAAGCCGGTTGCCGTTCGCATCGAAGCCGAGGAAGCCTTGCGGATAGAAACTGGTGGCGGTATCGTTCTCAGC
>CAYGQM010000065.1:0-38515 GCA_964352065.1 uncultured Opitutaceae bacterium | reverse complement strand
TATCAGGGGTCGAGGGGGCACCCGGTTATTTTTCCTATTCGTTTGATTTCAGATTTGAAAGGGTTGTCTGGAGATATGGGTGCAAAGGCGGTTATTTTGAAATACGGTGAGTCAGTCAAAGAGATCGAAGTGAAGTCGGAAGGCGTTCTAAAAGATGTCGATACGCGAAAGGATCTCGAGGGCGCTGGCTGATCTTTTTGATGCTGGTCAGTTCATTCTTGATGGTAGACCGTGGATTTTTTTTGCCTGATAGACGATTCTGGGTTTGGTAGAAATGGGTTCTTCAGCCGTCCTTTTTGCGGAGATGCAGAAAACTTCTATGATATTCAGAATGCGGTGGGTTGTTCGTGCGTCATGTATTACGGCGTCATTGTTAGGGGGACAGTCAGTTTGTCAGGGAAAGTTTGTCGGTCAGATCGTTTCTCAGGAAACGGGTGAGCCCGTCGCTGCGACAGTCAGATTAACCGACGAGGCAGGTGCATTAGTTGAGATTGAGGGTGAGCATGCGCACGTGGAATATTTGCAACTCCGATGGTGCTATGTTGACGGGGAGATCCAGGTTGAACGCCCCGATTCGGAGGGTCTGAATATGACTATTCGCAGAGGGCTGGAAACCATACCTCTGGAAACTACGATCGGGAATGAGCCCGAACAGGTGTTTCGGTTGAAGCGCTGGATCAATATGAAAGAAGAGGGTTACATAAGTGGGGACACTCACGTTCATTTTTTGGAACTGGAACAGTGTCACCTGCAAATGCGGGCTGAAGATCTCGAGGTTCTCAATTTATTGACGAGTGACTTTACCGACGACGTGCACAAGTTTAGCGGCGATTTGGACCCGATCTCAACGCCCGGTCATTGGGTTTATGTAGGGCAGGAGTTTCGTGATTGGCAGCAGGGGCATATTAATCTGCTGAGACTTCGTGAGCTGGTTGAACCGGTAGAACCCTTTGGCGGTACGTTTCGCGATAATTCACACCCTCATATGTTGGTCAGCCCTGCAGCGCGAGAAGCACTTGCGCAAGATGCTGCTGTGACCTGGGCGCACTTTGGTGATATACCGGGCGCGGAGTCTCCAATTGCGATTTCCTTGGGGTTGATTGATGCGGTGGATCTTATTTCTCAAGGAGATCCGACAAAGCCGCCGCTGCATTGGGAGCCGTGGCGCATGGAGCAACCCGATCATTTACCCCGGTTGGAGTCTTTGGCTGGCATAGAGCTTTACTACCAATATTTGAACGCCGGTTTTCAGATTCCGATGGCTGCTGGCACCGACAAGATGTCAGACCGCATTCCGGTTGGTAGTAGCCGTCTCTATGTGAACACCGCGGGGGACCGGAGTTATGATGCGTGGATCGAAGGATTAAAAGTGGGGAACGGATTCATAACGAACGGACCGTTGTTGATGTTTTCAGTCGATGATTACCACTCGGGAGAGGTCGTGGGTTTTGAAGGTCGGAAAGAAATGGTGGTCCGGTGTAAAGCGCGTTCGTTACATAACTTCGCGAGACTGGAAATCATGATGAATGGCAAGGTTGTCGCGACCGAGGCACCGGCAGTTAGAAATAGCATGGGTATTTACGAATCGACCATCGAGTTTCCCATGAACGTGGAAGAAAGCTCATGGATAGCTGCGCGGGTAGCCGCTCGAGTGGATGAGGGGGAGGCAATCATGCCCAGGCGCATGAAGGTCTTCGCCCACGCAAATCCGATCTACTTTTTGAAGGACGGTGAGCCCGTTCGGGTACAGGAATCGATCGATTATCTTACGCTTTATTTGCGCTATTCTGAGCATTGGTTCTCAACCGCTGCCAATTTCGGAACCGAAATTGAGAAAGAAACAGCAATGCGTGAAGTCAGTCGTGCCTTGGGGGTATTTGAAGGACTTTGAATGTAAAAGATTCAGGGGGCAAGGTGGTGAAAGTGTTTACGGAATCGACTTCTCGATGAACTGACATAAACGGCGACGAAATCCTTAGGAGATCATTCGATTCAAAATATTGGCCGTTATCTGTTGAACACGACTATCCGGTCCGTTTCGTGGTTGATACCAGTCACTCCTCAAGTAACCGGGGGGAGCGCTCAGGCCGTCGACCCACCAGCAGGTAGCCGCATTGAAAACGAAGTTATCTTTAGGGCCGGGATAGATCGTTGAAGTAAATTCACCGATATCACCCAGTTCTTTATTTGTAGACGGGTGACGTTGTCTATCGGTCCAATGGGAAGCTACGATTTCGAGTCCTGGTATATCTGCCGGATCGCCATGAAATTCCCAACCGACCAAGCCTGGAATACCATCACCATCCTTCATGCCAGTACCTTCGAATATCCAGTGATCGGGTTTCTTACACGTCCAGGGTGCGCCACCAATAACGGGGCCGGTTGAATGGGCACCCATCAGCGTATTTTCGCGCGGATCGAAACGACCGTCTCTTTCGAATACGCGATCGGGGCGTCCGTCTGCACCTGGTTTTAGTTTCGTTTTGCAAAAGACGGAATTGCCAGACAGGAAGGCAAAATTCACGCCATGATCGATAGCTGCTTTGGCGTTGTCGAACATTTCCTGGGTCCAATACTCATCATGCCCTACAGATAAAAATCCCTTGGCTCTAAGGAGACCATTTCCATCATAGTGGGTATCCCAATTACTAATGTAACTCACATTGTAACCTTGCTCTTCCATCCAATAAGCGAGCGGGAATTCTGTTAGAAACCATTCCCCGCTTCCGAGTGTAAGCGGTTGGTCAACCAGTTGAGTATACTTGCCATAGGGGCGGTCGATTCCTACATCGACTCCAGATCCAATGTGCCAGTCCCGTTCGCCGTCGCAGTAGAGAGAATGATTGTACGGCCAACGGTTATAGGCCTGCCAGGTCATATCACTGCATTGGAATAGGAAGTCAGCTTTGCGATTATCTTTAACGATAAAAATGATATAACTCTCCAATCCGTTTTTCAGTTCCTTCAGTTTTCCAAGGTAAACGCCGCTCAACCAGTCTTCCGGGATTTCGATCTCGAGGGACGGTTCCCATGCGCATTCGATAACCCGGTTGGTTCCCTCAATCGGAGTGGGTTGCGTTACGCCTATTAGCGGACCGTAGGAGGCGACGCGCCTCGCTCCAGCGCCGCCGTAGTAGCCCATGCGAAACACGTCGAGTGTATACTCGGATATAGGATCGGTGGAAACGAATACCTGCAGGGTTTCTCCAACTGAAATGGATGGGTGAGAGCAGTAGCCTTCGATCCAAGGACTGCGCAGGCCGTACATATGCCACAGTTTGACAGGTGGCGTTACACGGGTTTTTCGGAGCTGCCACTCCAAGGATCCGTACTGAAGATTCTCTTCGATAACAGCGTTTTGTTTCAGTGAGAGGGTTTCGCCGAACGATGCACTTTTTGGCGTTAGTCCAAGTGCGCCTAAGGCCAAGCTCTTCTTCAGGAAACCTCGACGGTTGGAGGAGGGGAATATCATAGGGTGAGTCTTGAAAACTAGCAAAGGTGATCAAGGGTAAATTTTGGCAAGGTGTTTGCCAGTCGTTTTACAAATGGAATTTGCCAAGCGGCGATTCCTTGAGATCAAACAGTAGTTCGGTCCTGTAGTTTTCGTCTACAAAGAACCATGTGAGGCTTTCGGGGGCGGGAGTTTGAGGTAGAAAAATACTGTCGGAAATTGACTCACCTGAAGGTATAGGGACAGGCGTCTCAATCACTCTCCGACTAAACTCATTTTCAACCAGTCCTTTGTTTTTTTGTTCTTAACTTGCACGCAAACCACGTCGGTAACCACGACTACAGGTAACGGGGCGAGAGCCGCTCCAGCGGAGGCGCTGCCTCCCAAATAGTAAAAAACTCCGAGAGTGCCGGCAGCCCCGGCAGCTCCTAGGGAACCCATGGTAAGGCTCAGGCCTGCTTCTCCATAGTGTTTCCAGTTTTCTTTGCTGGTTTCCTCCAGCATCCACGGATCCATACCAGAGAGTTGAGGATTACCTTCAATGTCGATAAGCTCAGCATGATCAAAGGTGATCTGCTCTTCGCTATTATTTATAATGTTGACGACGTATTCGTCCCATAACGCCTTTTGTTTCCACGACCCAGGTCCTCTATATACGATAACCGTCAGAATCGTTGCATCCACATCATTCTGGCTACTGCGGATATTGTTGTCAAGTGGTGCTGTAGCTCCGTGTACCTCCATCTTGAATTTTTGATGAAGTCGTGCAAGCCGAGTTCAGAAACATAACATTGATCGATAGAATGGTGCAAACTATATAGTGGGGGCCTGAAGGATGTCGGAGTATAATTCTTACATTGGTGTGTGCCGATTGTAACGTATTTTCAGGATCTGTTAACACGTTAAGTTCTTTGTCCGCAAATGCTCTTGGTTGGCAGGAATGCTCAGTGTTATCGAAGAACGACGGAAATTTTGCTAATTGGATTTCACAGTTCTACGTATCTAAACGTTGGGTCTCTATCATCCGGATACGGCCATGAGTGATTGATCGTAAAAATACCATCTACTACATACGTCTTACAAAAGCCGTTTTACGTATAAGTGGCGTTAGTCGGTGCGCTCAACCTCGAGATAGTAGGCACCGACGATGGGTTTGCCTTTTGAGTCTGTGAACGTGGCTTTTATTTCGGTGGGTCCCGCCGAAAGGGTTGCAGAGAACTTGATCTGAGAGTCTAGGGAATTTGCGGTGGCGGTCTGCGGGGATTGCCCCTTGATCTCCAAACTCGCTCCTGCGATGGGTAAGGATATCCCGGGTACATAGACTCCGTCGGTAACTACCGTTTCTTGAAGAGCGTCGGTGAGCTTGAGTCCGGATTCCTGTGGCCAACGACGAAGCTTGAAGCTGTAGCTACCCGACTTAGCAACGGTCAGGTGCCAAACTCCGTTCTTCAGATCGCCTCGGCGTATCTGCCGCTGCTGGTCAACGAACACATCGAGCCACTCGCAGGCGGTGAGTCGACTTGGGTTTTCGGACTCACTTCCGATGATCACTCGCTCGGGTTCCATAACATCGTTTTTCACCGGATCCCACCACGCATCGAGGTGCTTGTTCATCTTGGCGACGATGCCAGGGAATTCCTTGGCCACGTTGTGGTCCTGGTGCAGATCAGTCCGCACATCGTAAAGCTGGTTGCCTTCTAGCAGTCGCCAATTACGCCAAAGAACACCGGCACCGTTTCTTTGGGGAATAGCAGGGTTTCCGTCCGTGTAGGTGACCTTGAACGTGGGCATACGGCTGTAGTTAATCACGAGCATGCGGTCGTCGAGTGTTGACCGTTCTTTCCTGAAAATAGGTGCGAGGCTTTGGCCATCCAGGTTTTCAGGGATGTTTGAAACACCTGCGAGGTCGGCCAATGTGGGTAGTAGGTCTTGAACATGACTGAGTTCGCTAACCTCTCGTGATTCGCCGAGATTTCCATCAGGCCAACGGATCAAGCAGGGGACGCGATGGCCTCCTTCCCAGAGCGTGGTTTTTTTGCCCTGCATTCCCGCATTGAAATACTCCGGGCCGAAGGTGCTTCCGTTGTCGGTCAGGAAAACGACGATGGTATTTTCAGCCAATCCTGCTTTAGCAAGGAAAGCGTTCAGCTTACCAACATTGTCATCAATATTGGCCCCCATCGCCAGAAAGCTAATCAGGGCTTCTTTACGATCCTTGTTGAGGTGGCTTACTACCTCCGGGTGTTTCGCCATCTGTTTCCGAATGGGCTCACGATAGTGGTCCGGGACAAAGAGAGGCCAATGGGCTGAGTTGAGGGCAATGTAACTGAAAAAGGGCTCCTTGTGTTTTGTACTCTTAGTCATCCATTTGATCGCTTCATCAAAGAATATATCAGTGCAATAACCTTTGAATTTCTTGCGTTCACCATTGTGGATATAAGTGTCTTCGAAGTAGTCGTTGTCCCAATAATCGGGGACGCTATTGATATGGGATGATGGAAACCATAGGGTCTCATCAAACCCTCGGTCTTCGGGGCGAAACGGATAGTTATCACCCAGGTGCCATTTCCCAAAAATACCGGTATGATAGCCGGTTTCCTTGAATACATCGGCCATGGTTTTGACACCAGCTTTGAGCAGAGTGCGGCCGCTGCTGACGTTAATCGCAGCATTACGAAACGCGTCCAAACCGGTTAGTAGCTGTCCGCGGGTGGGGGTGCACATGGGAGCTACGTGAAAATCGGTAAGGCGAATGCTTTCTCCGGCCAGCTTGTCGAGATGCGGTGTTAGCGCGATGGGGTTTCCGTTGAAACCGAAATCTCCATAGCCCTGATCGTCGGTCATAACGACGATGACATTGGGTTGGGAGCCTTGCAACGCGATCGAGGCAAAGATGGGTAAGAGGGTAATGTAGAACAGGAGTAGTCGTTTCATAGGGTAGCTGATTGGAGTATTCGGTTTTTGGAAAATTACAGTCTATTTTGTCTTCGGAGAAACGGTCATAAGCTTAGCAATGATCGACGTCAAATCTCTGGGGTGGCTTTTTATTGAAACGAAAGCGTGATCAGAGGGCCTGTCTGTCATCCATTGGCTGTGACCGTCGGAATCGATTACAACCCGTCCGCCCTTTGTCAGCTGCCAATAATCAGGTTCAATGCCCCGAACTGCCAACAGGACAGCTGCCTGGTCGTGACTGGGTTTTCCGGCTTCTAACGCGCTGATACCACGGAAGGGCCGTGATGCGAAAGCGATCTTGATTGGATTGGTATCTGAAAGTGCCTTGAGTTCCGCGCCGGTGTAAAGGGCTGCACCGACTTCATAACCCTGCCAGAGTATGGCTCCCGGCCATTCGTTCGTTACGGCAATCGCTGCTGGCGGATCCAGTCGGAGATTCGTTTCCGGTTGGGCCGTTCTGGGAAATCCTCCTCCCATGATGACCGTCTGTTTGACCTTTGTCAGTATGAGCTCGCTACCCGATAATGGGCTGATTGTGTCGGGACCTGATCTCAACAAATCTTCCAGGTTACTCAGGGCGCCCACGCTGCATAGGACAACACTTCCGTCTTCTTGAGCTGCCAGGGTCTTTCGGTAAACCGTCAAGGCATCGGGCATGGAATAATCGGGAGCGCAATCATGAGAAAAACGATCACGCAGTATTCCGGTGAAAGAACTTGGATTGCGACTCGCTATCTTCGCGCCATCTTTATCGGTACCGATGGGGATATCGGGTCGACCGTAGTAAGTGTTTATGACATCCACAGCTGCAGCGGAAGCGTTGCCTTTATCCTTTCTGTTAGTGACGACGGCCAGGATTTCTGCTTCTCCCAAGTCGGCTAGCGCGTGTAACACGGCCAATGCCCCGGCATCATCGCAATCGCTGGCCATGTCAGTATCGAAGATGACGGGTATCGGAGGTTGGGCTAATGTGTATTGAGTGAAAAAGCACACGCCAACTACTAGCCACGGGAGTATTCGTTTTATGCGGATGTTCATGGCCTATTAGTTGACAAAGAGGCGACGATCGATCGGTGCACTGCGTCCTTCTGCGTGATAGCGATTCATGAGGTGCTGCAAATGTTGAACTTTTATGGGTTCAGTGAAGAATAGGTTTTCGCTTTCGCTAAGGTCACTTTCGAGGTTGTATAACTGCATCGGTGGTAACAGAGGATCAAGTATATCGGAGGCTTTAGCTCCGCCACCGCCTTGGCTTAAAATGAGTTTCCAGGGACCTTCGCGTATGGAAAGAAGCCCTGTAAAACTGTCATTGACGAGGGTGGTCCTGCGAATCTGCTGATCAGGTTTGTTCAGGAGTGAGCCGAGAAAACTGAAGCTGTCTTCGGCTGCGTCGGGTGCTAGGGAAACTTGAAAGAAGTCTGCGAAGGTTGCGATAACATCGGTCAGAGCGATCAGCTCGTCATTGGTCTGTCCCGGTTGAATATGGCCGGGCCAACGAGCCATCATCGGCACCCGTTGACCACCTTCATAGACGGATGTTTTCTGTCCACGAAGAGATCCATTGATAAAGTGTCCATTATCTTCGGCGTGGTCTATCGGCTCATATTTATGAATACCGCCATTGTCGCTGGTAAATATCACAAGGGTATTATCCTTAAGCCCATTCTGTTCGATTGCTTGAAGTACCTCCCCGATTGAGTGATCGAGCTCGAGTATGAAGTCGCCTCGTTTGCCGATCTCGTTTGTCCCTGCGAAACGCGGGTCGGGTCTCAGCGGGCCGTGGATATTGCGATGCGCCAAGTATAGGAAGAAAGGTTGATCCTTTCTTACATTTTCTAGCCAGTTGACGGCACGTTCCGTGAGACGGTTACTCAGGTTCTCATGCTTGTAGGTTGCCTGTTTTCCTCCTTCGACACGCAGAGCAGCTGCCAGTCCAGCACGTGGTCGATGAAGATAATCCAACTCAAAGCCCGGGCGTGCGTCCGGGATCATTCGTATCGGGTCGTTCGGATCGAGACCCAATACCCGGTGATTCTCTATGATGAAGTGCGGAAATTGACCGACGTGAGGAAATCCCCAGAAATAGTCAAATCCCAGTTCGAGGGGGCCGGGCTTAAGATCGCGATTGTAATCGGGACCCAGTACGTCGTCCCAGCCTTCCATATCCGGTTGGCCAAAGCCCAGATGCCATTTTCCGATACAGGCTGTTGCGTAACCTTGTTCCCTGAACAAATCGGCAAGCGTATAGCGATTCGGGTCGGGTAGGAGTGGATCATTGGCCCATACCGTAGACCCACCGACCCAAGTGCGCCAGGCATACCTACCAGTGAGTAAATTGTAGCGGGTTGGTGTGCAGACTGAGGATGGCGAATGGGCATCCGTGAAACGCAGTCCTTCCTTCGCTAGACTATCGATATTTGGTGTGTTTACTTTTGATGCTCCGTAAGCACTGAGGTCACCGTAGCCCAAATCATCTGCCAGGATAAATACTACATTGGGTTTGGTAGGGGTGCTATGGCAGAGGGGTGCGAAACACAATAGAATCAGAATTGTACTGAATATGAGTGGGGTCATGAGCGATACTGGATTGGAAGCTATGTCTTTTCTTATTGAGGGGGTTCGGAGCTAAGTTGAACGCACGCCTCCCGCACCCGTTCGGTCTGCTGGCTATTCATTTTTAGAAAATGGTGTAGACCATCTTTATGAAGATCGAAACGTGTCGCGCCATCGTCTTCGATGGCCACTGTGCCCGGTGCGGAAAGGTCAAAGTAGCCACGATCTGGGTACACGGCGGCGAGCACGGCAGTCAGGTCCCAGGTGGGTCGGTCGTGGGGATGCTGTGGAACGTAAGCCAGATAACCCTCTTTTACCGGGTGATTTTCTGCGTAATTGTAGTCGTCCATGATACTCTGCCAAGGGTAGGCGGCTGCGATGCCTATTTCGAAACCGCTCCAGATTAAAGGTGCCGTCCAGTCTTTGGCGAATTCCTGAGCTGAGGATATGTCCATCTTGACGTTGTATTCAAGGTGCCGCGTATTGTCCCGGATAGTTTGGAATGCGCCAGCCATGATCACCAGTGACTTTACTTTCTTGGCGATTAATTCCGGCCCGGCCAACTGCGAGTATTGGTCGGGTTCCGACTTGAGTAGACGAGAAAGATTGGTGAAGAAGCCAACTTGCACGATGGCGACTGATTTATCGGGTTGGGCGGAAAGTGTCTTTCTTAACAAGTCCACTGCTTCGGGTGCGTCTTTGCCGCTTCTGAGGTCGTGAGGGTAAACCAGTGTACCGTCAGCGTGAACCTTGTCGGCCAGTCCATTGTATTTACCCAGGTTCGGTGTTACGCCGTTGCGAACGGCACCGATCGGTATATCAGGCTTTCCGTAAAAGGTATTTAGCGCATCTATAAACGCTGCGGATTTGGGATGATCTTTGGTGGATGTGACCGCGAGTAATTTACAGGCTCCGCGTTTCTCCAGATTGTGAATCATGGCCAAGGCCATGGCGTCGTCGATATCGTTACCCATATCCGTATCAAATATGAGGCGGACGGGTTCGGCCTGTGTGACGAGAGTTAGTAGTATAGTGATAAGGGCAATACGGATTATCATGATTTTGGAAGTAAACTGATTTTGAAGATTCTTCGTTCGCAGTGTCTTAACGGGAAGGCGGTTGAACTACTAGGTTAACCAGGGCTTCGGTTACACGGGCTGCTTGTTCATCTGTCATAAGTAAATACTGATCCCGTTTCATGGAGGGTTCCACGCTGGCGAGGTCCTTGGGTTGCATGAAGCGAGTCCCTGGTCCGGGATCGAATCGGGTAAAACCATCCTCTTCAATGGTTACTCTACCTGGTGAGGAAAGGTCGAAGTAACCGCGATCCGGATACACGGCATAAAGCACGCTTGTTAAATCCCAGGTGGGGCGGTCGTGATCGGGACCGCTGTGCAGTATATAGGACTCTTTGACTATATGGTGGGGTAGGTAGTCGAAGTCCTGGGCAATGCTTTTCCGCGGATAGGGCGCCATGATTCCGATCTTGAAACCACTCCAGATGACAGGGACTTCATTTGGCCACTCATCTGCCAGCTGCTGCATTGAGGAGACATGGTTACGAACATTGGCTTCCAGGTAACGATTGCTATTGCTGATGGTTTCAAAGGCCCCTGCCATGACGGAAAGTAGTTTAACTTTTTTTCTTACGAGATCTGGTCCGCTCAACCGTGAATAGTTATCGGCTTTCGTTTGAAGCAATTCGGCAAGATTGGTTGCAAGGCCAACCTGAATAATGGTGATAGAATTATCCGGGGCAGCTGCGAGGGTTTTACGGAGTAGCGCAACCGCGTTTTCCGGATCTTTAGAAATGCCGATATCGTGAGGGTAGCGGAACTCCCCGCCGTCTTTCTCGTTCACCAGTCCAAGGTATTTGCTATCGCGATGAGGCGCATTCGGATTGATACCAATGGGGATGTCCGGGCGGCCATAGAACGTATTGACCGCATCGGTGAACGGGGCGGCTAATTCATTTTTTTTGGAAATAGTGACCGCTAATAGTTCGCACGCTTTGCGGTCGGCCAGGGTATGGATCATCGCCAGTGCAAGGACATCGTCGACGTCTCCGGTGATATCGGTGTCGAATATGATTGGTAGGGGGTCCGCCTGCGCGGACACCAAGGAGATAAGCAGTGTGAAAAAGAGGAGGATTCGAGTTTTCATAACTTATGAGGCTTGAGCAGTTCTTGCAGTTTGGATCTATGGGTCTCCAGGGTATTGCGAACAAGCTGGCTGTGCGGGTCTGTAACAGCCAGGTTGCTAAATTCATGAGGATCATTTTCCATGTCATAAAGTTCTTCCTCACCGGAAGCGTAGCGAATATAGCGCCACCGGTCAGTGCGAATAGCATGGTGATCAACGAAGGTGGTAAGCGCCGGGTGATTCCACTCTGCATCGACGTTTTCGAGCAGCGGTCTGATAGACTGCCCCTGTAGTTTGTGAGGCGGCTCAATTCCCGCATAGTCCATTACGGTGGGATAGATATCGAGCAGCTCGGTGGGCCTGTCGCATATTTTCCCTTGAGGGATACCCGGACCGACCACGATAAAGGGAACCCTTGTGGTTTGTTCCCAAAGCGCGGCTTTCCCCCAGTGTTCTTTTTCGCCGAGATGCCAACCGTGATCCGAGAAGCAAATGATGTAGGTATTATCCGAGTACGTACTGCTCTCCAAGGCGTCCATGACGCGACCCAATTCGTGGTCCATCGCCGAGGTCGAAGCGAGGTAGGCGCGCAAAATGTTTTCCCAATTTCCGGTCGATTCAACCCAGTCTTGATCCCAGAGACCCGGTGCTTCCACATCCTGCGGGCGACGTTCCCTTGCACCAAAATAAACGAGGTCATCTCGGTCCCCTTTGACAGCGCCCGGTGGTAATTGAATGGTGGATAGCGGGTGCGCGTCGAACCAGTGTTGGGCTGCGTAGAGTGGGGTGTGTGGCCTGAAAAATCCGCAACCGAGAAAGAATGGGGAGTTGAGCGTATCTTCCAGGACGGAGATCGTTCGGTTGGCTATGGCTTCGTCGTCGCTGGGTTCTTCTCCCGGTGGAGGAACACCCCAGTCAGTGAGGCGGTCTCCGCGACCTTCGGAATTGAGTTTGGGTTCTATTTTGGGGCCATAATTATAGCGGTTGAATCGTTGCCACTCTCCCTCAGTTTTATTCTGGCTTCCGAGGTGGTAGAGTTTTCCGTATCCAATGGATTGATATCCACCATTAATGACCGCTTGTGAAAGCGTCACAATGTCTTCGAATCCAGGCCGGTCTCGGAACCAGCCTGATCGATTGGAGACGATTCCCGTAGTGGTGGGTCTTAGACCCGTCCATAATGAGGCTCTTGAGGAATTGCACACGGGGGAGTTGCAGTGGGCGTTCGTGAAAAGCACGCCTTGTTTAGCCAAGCGATCAAGATTGGGGGTGGAAGCGTTGGGGTGCCCCTTCAGCGAGCCGACATAGTCGTTGAGATCATCGATGGCGATGATCAGGAAATTAGGCTGTTTCTGCGCGTTTGCGGCAGATACCAGGAAGCCGAATACCAGGCAGAGGAGGAAGGTTCTCATGGGGTTGACAGATTTAACGGTTGAATCGCATTTTTAGTTTTTGAAGGAATCCGCCACGAAGGGCATCAATGGTCACAGCCAATACGATGACCAGTCCGGTCACGACCCGCTTCGAGGGTTCGCTGGCTCCTATTTGGGCAAGTCCGGCACCGAGAGTAGCAATAATCAAGACACCGATAAAGCTGTTAATGATAGAACCGCGGCCTCCCATGAGACTGGTTCCTCCGATGACGACGGCAGCAATGGCTGAGAGCTCCATGCCCACACCGGCATTCGGATCAGCCGACCCGAGACGGGAGGTAAAGAAGACTGCAGCCAGACCAGTTAGCAATCCGGTGATCGCAAATACCAAAATTTTCTTTTTGGCGGTGGGAACGCCCGCCAGTCGTACGGCGTTTTCATTGGTTCCGATCGCGATTAGATACCGGCCGTAGGTGGTTCTGGAAAGAACGAATTGGCCTATGAGAATAACAACGAGAGCGATTAAGAACGAAAGTGGGACACCGATTCCGGGTAATGGTCGGGCCATGGGCTCTAGCGCTACGCCCAAGTATTTTGTCTGAGAATCGGTTGCAAGGTAGGCGAGTCCGCGGGCGATTTCCAAAGTACCCAGCGTAACGATAAATGACGGAATGCGAAGGTAAACGGAGACGGCTCCATTAAACAGTCCCGTCAAACCGCCTGTAATAACAGCAACGAGTATAGCTAGAATCAATGGAAGCTCCCAATCGATCAATGCGACTCCAAGCATAGCGCTGGCGAGTGCGAGTGTGGAGCCGACCGAAAGGTCGATTCCAGCTATGATCAAGACCAGTGTCATCCCGCAGGCGATGATCGCCAGTGGAGGAACCTGACTGGCGAGCGTTGCCAAGGTTCGAGAGGTCAAAAAGTTGTCGCTCAAAATTCCAAATAGTAATACCAGACCCAACCAAATCAAAATCATGGGGGCATAGTCGGTAAACCAGCGTTTGTAATTCATTAAGTGGTGGATGGAGTTTTGGCTGAGAGGTAATTACTGAATGCGGCTGCTGTAATGGCCTCTTGATTCCAGTTTTCAGGAGTGAATTCTCCAGCTACTGATCCGTCGGAGATGACGATCATACGGTGCGAAATAGACATAAGTTCCAGAAGATCACTCGATACGACGACCAGTGCCTTTCCGTCTCTGGCCAGTTGGTCCAGTGCGTTGTAAATCGTCTCTTTGGCAGCTACGTCTATTCCCCGGGTTGGTTCATCAAACAATAGTACCGCGCTATCACGTAGGAGCCAGCGGGCGATGACTACCTTCTGTTGATTGCCTCCGCTCAGCTCATTGACGGATTGCTCTTCTGAATCTCGTTTAAGTTCCAGCTTGTCTGAAGCGATCTGTGTCGCGCTTAGCTCTGCGCGATGGTTTATGGTGCCTCTCTTTGAGAAGCGTTTCAGTGTTGAAAGTGTCGTATTCAGTGCAACCGATTTATCGAGGAGCAGGCCGTCGTTTTTACGGTCCTCTGGAATAAGGCCGATACCGGCAGAGACGGCATCTCGGGGATTGGTAATGGATAGGGGAGTAGAGCTTGTTCCCAGGAACACATCGCCGCTTTGTTTAGGGTCGGCTCCAAAAATAGCGCGTAGGGTTTCGGTTCTACCGGATCCGATGAGGCCAGCGATTCCGAGTATCTCTCCCTTTCCAACGGAGAAGGATATGTCTTTGACAGCTGGAGCAGCCCGCAGGTTTTTAACGGTCAGGCCGGGGCCGTTGTTTGTGGTGTCGAGGTGTGGTGACCGCTCCGCCAACTCATTGCCGGCCATTTCATGGACGAGGGTATTCATAGTAACAGAGCCTGTATCATGTGTGTTGATACGACGCCCGTCTCGCAGGACAGTCACGCGATCTGCAATTCTGAAGATTTCGTCCATGCGATGGCTGATGTAGATCATTGACACGCCTTCTTTCTGCAAGCGTTCGACATTTTCGAATAGGCGTTCGATTTCCGGTCCGGTCAGTGCGGCAGTGGGCTCATCAAGGATGAGGATTGACGAGTTCTGTGCGAGCGCGCCAGCTATTTCCACCAGTTGTTGTTGTCCGACGCCTAGTGTATTGGATAGTTGGTCGGGTTCCAGTTCGTCGAGACCCAGGCGATTAAGTGCCTCCTTTGATCGGCAATAAAGTTCTTTTCTTTGAATGATACCTTTGCGCTGTGGCAAGTCATGAAGAAACAGATTTTCAGCAACGGTGAGAGTAGGTACTATATTTAGTTCCTGCAGCACCATGTTGATACCTGCTGCGGACGCGTCTTGTTTATTCGATGGACTGTAGGTTTTTCCTTGAAATAGGACTTGGCCGCTATTGAGCGGAGTCAATCCGGTGAGTATCTTTGCAAAGGTTGATTTGCCGGCTCCATTGCTACCAATCAAAGCATGGACTTCGCCTTTCTTAAGTTCAAAATCAAAGGCCTTTAATACCGGAACATTGTAAGACTTGTTGAGATCTTTGACCGAGAGTACGCAGGGAAGCGGCTCGTTCATTGGCTGATCGTTTCTTTGGTGATCAAGTCGACAACAGTTTGCTTGTCTTCGGGCTTTTCTCCGCCTGACAGGATGTCCAGCGCTGCCTGGATTCCAAAGGCGGCGAGTTTACCCCCGTGCTGGTCAGCTGTCGCGATCATTTGTCCATTCATGATAAGCGGTTGAACGGCGCTGATGTTATCGAAACCCGCAACGAGTAGTTTTCCTTCGAGTCCGGCCTCACGTACTGCGGCAACTGCACCCAGTGCCATGGAGTCATTTGCGGAGAGTAGGGCCTTTAGGTTTTTATGTTCGTTCAGCATGGCGGAAGCGACGTTGTTGGCTGGTTCCATTTCCCAGTAACCGGATTGTTTGGAGACAACCTTCATGCCTCCCGTTGTCATCGCATCTTCGAATCCCATGCGACGTTGGATCGCATTGAAAGTGGTCGTGATCCCTTCAATGATCGCGACCTCATCACCTGGCTGTAGTTGCTGAGCTACTACTTCACCCACCATGCGAGCTCCTTCCCGGTTATCGGGCCCTACGAAAGGTAGATTGAAGTTGAGGTCTTGGAGGATGTCCGTATCGAGCTTGTTATCGATATTGATGACGAGGACTCCCGCGTCCCTTGCGCGTTTCAGGATAGGAATAAGGGCCTTTGAATCAGCCGGCGCGATGACAATTGCATCGACCCCACGTGACATCATCTGCTCAACCATATCTACCTGGGCTGAAACATCGGACTCGTTTTTAATTCCGTTGACGATCAGGTCATAGAGTTCGGGGTTTTCGGCATGATGCTGCTCAGCTCCTTCACCCATGGTTTTAAAGAACTCATTCGCGAGCGACTTCATGATGAGCGCAACCGTGGGTCGCGAGTTTTCAGATGTCTGACTTTCCTTATCACCTCCGCATGAGGTCACTAGAAATAGAAGGAAAACTAGAGTTATGTTTTTTAAAAAGCGCAGGGTAAAACGGGGATGGATAGTCATTGTGTTTTTTAAGGATTGTAATGCGCGAACGTTTGCGCAAGTTAATTATTAGGCTCAGCCCTATTCTATTAGAAAGCATGAATATCAGTGAACTTGCCAGCCAACTCGAGATTTCCGTAACAACGGTCTCTCGTGTATTGAGTGGAACAGCCGCGAAGTATCGAATAAGTCAGACCACGTCGGATCGGGTTTTGAAGGCCGCCGATAGATACGATGTACGGCCTGATGCTCTGGGGGCAGGATTGAGAAAGGGGAAATTAGGGCTGATTGGTCTGCTGCTTCCGGATATTACGAATCCATTCTTCTCCAGTTTAGCCCGGGCCATAGAAAGGGAATTACGAGATGTTGGGTTGGCGGTGTTACTTGGAGATTCCAACGAAGATGTTGATACCGAAAGGGACAAATTGTCAGTAATGCTGGCGAGGCGTTTGGATGGTCTGATTCTGGTTCCAGTGGGTGCTGGTTCGGTCGAACTTGAAAAGGTTGTCAACAACGGAAGTACACCCGTTGTTATGGTGGATCGCATCATACCTGGGTTGGAAGTACCGTCTGTGTGTCTTGATAATTTTTCAGCGGGTCGAATGGCGGTAAAACATCTATTGGAGGCAGGTCATCGCAAGATTGGTTGTTTGCGTGGAGAACCGGGGTCATTTGCTGATACTGAACGTTTGCGCGGATTCACGGCAGCATTGGAGGAGTATGGGGTTTCAGTGAATAAGGAAATTATCCGCGGCAGTGGCTACTCGCGCGAGTCGGGTAGAAGCAGTGCACGATTTATCTTAGATCCGATCAGGCGTCCGTCAGCGCTTGTTACTTTATGTGGCCAGGGGATTTTAAGTCTTTTGGAGGTCGCCTCCGAAATGGACGTTCAGTTGCCCGATGATTTGTCGGTAGTGGCTTTTGACGAACAACCATGGTCATCGTTTCTGAAGCCCCCACTCACTACAATCGTTCAACCCATAGACGAACTGGCTAAGCAAGTGGTGAGTCTCTTGTTGAATGAAGTAAGGGTTGTTAATCGGTCAGCTCCGAGGATAACCCTCCAAGCAGAGCTTAGAGAACGGTCCTCGGTTAGATGTATTGAGCATTAAATGGATAAGCCGATGAGCGTTTTTGAGTTGGTATATAGTGACCTATACGCCGAGGCTGAACTGTTTCAGATGATTATGTCTTCTATTGATGCCCAGAAAGAAAATGATGAGGAAGCAGTCTTCGATCTTAGACCGTTTACTATTTCTGAGCGAGAAACGACGGGCTACGAAGTTACAACCTCGTTTGGACTTTCTAATCAGGATTGGTTGCCTTTGAACAGTAGTGCTCCGAATCTAGTTTTATCCTAGCTGAAAAGGATTTATGAAATTCATCAAAATACTCAATTACTTGCTACTTATTGGGGGAGCAACGCTCCTCGGGACAGGTTGTTCGCCGGAAGTTGTGACTGATCAATCCCAGGTTGGGCCCAACATCCTCTTTATTTTCACCGACGATCAATCGCACCGGACGGTTTCGGCTTATGAAGATGCGCTAAGTTGGGCCAAGACACCGCATATTGATCGGTTGGCTGAAGAAGGGATTCGTTTCAAACATGCCTTCGCGGGACCTTGGTGTGCTCCGAGTCGGGCGATGACCCTGACAGGGCGACATCTCCATGGAATTGAGGGGCTCGATTTTTCTGACTACCCGGTTATTCGCGAAGATAAGGAGACCTTTCGTATGTGGCCCCAGGTGTTTCGAGAGAATGGGTATACAACAGCGGTGATTGGGAAATGGCATTTGGCTTCGGATTATCGCCACGGCGATGTTTGGGATCATTCTATTATTTGGGAACGCTTGGGGGGTGAAAAATCGGGTGACTATTTCCGGAACCAAAAGCTGCGCTTTGACGGAGGAGACTTTACGGAGGTCGATGGGCATTCAACAGATAATTACACCCGCTATGCGGAAAATTTTATCAAACGTGATCACGATAAGCCTTGGATGCTTTGGTTGTGTTACGATGCGGTTCATGCCCCGTTTACTCCAGCTGATCGGCATCAAGGAGCCTATGATTCTGAAGCTCCAGAACCCTATCCAGCGGATTTGTATCCACCCAGACCTACTAAGCCGCGGTACATGCAGAATTACCAGATGCTGCACCCTGATGAAGCGGGGAGGGCTATCGATGAACGCCAGCATATGCATTTGCCGGACTTGGTTAAAAAGTATCACAGCGGCGTACTCTCACTGGATGAAGGGGTACGTGATTTGGTGCATACGCTCAGGCAAACGGGCCAATTGGAAAATACGATTATTGTGTATGCCTCGGATCAGGGAATTGCGATGGGGCACCATGGGATGACGATCAAGGTAGCGCCTTACGATGACAATATCCGGATTCCGTTCATTGTTCGTTTGCCCGAACGATTATCGGCTGGATCCGTGATCGATGACCCTGTGAATGTCATCGATCTGATTCCGACGTTTTTTGACTACGCGGGTATTGATCTCCCATGGGAGATGCACGGTGACAATCTTCGGCCTCTGCTGGAAGATCCAACTACTGAATGGGATCGGCCGATTCTGCAGGAAAACTTCAGTAAAAGCTTTGGATCAGACACCGATATCGGAGTTACGATTGTGAATCCTGATAAAGGTCTGCCGAATCAGAATGTCGACTGGTGGGTCTTTCTTCGGTATGAGAATTACAAATACATACGTACGCTCGTAGCTGATGAGATCGAAGAGCTGTATGATATTGAACGCGATCCCCGTGAACTAACGAATCTAGCCCTTGATCCGTCTTATCGGGATGTACTCCGGCAACTGCGAAATCGTATGGTTAAAGAACTCAAAGCCAAAGACGCAGGGTTTATTGATCGAATGCCAGTGCCGCGCGAGCTCTGAGGCAGTTTCATAAACCCGATTGATTAGCTTGAGTGTCGATAGTTGATTCTTCCTAATTCGGCTATGTTTCCTGTAAGAAGCACCTTGGCTGGATGGAGCCCCGACTTTAGACGCCTTGCTGTGGCAGCTGCCGCTGTCGGAGTGTTTTTTGGAGTTCAACTGACAATTCAGCACAACTTCATAGTAGAAGTTTTAGGAATCGAACCGAATGAACTTGGTTATGTGGAAGCGCTCCGGGAGGTACCGGGGTTCTTCAATTTTGTGTTTCTTGCGATCATGATAGCCTTGTCGCCCCCGGTGGCAGCAGCGATTTGCTTACTATTAATGGGTGTGGGAATCGCGGCATTTTCTCAGGTAGAGACGGTGATTATGTTTACGGTTTTCTCGGTGGTATGGAGTATCGGTTTTCATGCATGGCATCCCTTGAGTCAAAGTATGGGGCTCATGTTTTCCGGAGAGCATGGGAAGGGGAAAGCGCTGGGCCAGTTGCGTTCAGTAGAGAGTTTCGCCTGGTTGCTCATGATACTGGTTTGCATGGCTTCCTTTTCCTCTATTGGTTATTCGGGGTTATTTGGCATTGCGGGGATCACGTGTGTGATTGGTGCTTTTTCTATTTTTGGAGTCAGTCGTAGAGAAGTGACGCATGTCGATCGCAGCTTTTTGTTAAGGAAAAAATACTGGCTGTATTATACGCTCCAGTTTCTTCAGGGATGCCGCAAACAGATCTTTATCACGTTTGCTATCTTCGCGCTGATCAAAGTGCATGGCATGCAGATTCATACAACGATGATCCTGGTTTTAATAAATCAATTGCTTATCTCCCTCACCGGTTCGTGGTTCGGGCGTTTGATCGATCGATTTGGTGAGCGAATAATGATGAGCATCAGCTACATCGTTTTAACGTTCGTTTTTATAGGCTATGGAACCATCGAGCATAGGCCGACACTCTATGTTTTATACTGTGTCGATAATCTGGTGTTTTTCGGAGCGATTGCTCTGACGACCTATCTGAACAAAATGGCGCCACCTGAGGACCTGAAACCCAGCCTGTCGATGGGAGTTATGTTCAATCACATCTCATCAGTGGCAGCACCCTTATTGGGTGGGTTTGCCTGGATGCACTTTGGGTATCAAGTCATATTTTACGCAGGTGCGGTGGTTGCGGTGGTTTCATTGGGATTCGCGCAGTTCCTGCCACGTAAAACGTTCATTGGTTAGTCCCTCCAGTTGGGGCCGATCAGAGATATCAAAAATTCGGGTGTGGCCCATTCAGCGGTGCCTGCATAAGCATCGATAAACGATTGCCCCGCACCGATTGTGATTCGATCGGGCTTCCAGGCGGGGGTTACGACTGATCCTACCAACAAGTAGTCTGCAGTATCGTGGAGTCGGATTGCCTTCGCACAACCACCTGGGGTTGCGACCATGAGTCTTTGATTCAGTTCGACTTCACGTCCCAAGGTGAACTTTTCAACCCGTTTATCCGGATGAAAAACGAAATAATCTGCCGGACCCCCTTCAATGAGAATATGGTAGTCGTCGGAGAAAAGGTGATGAAGGTGGTTTTGTGGCTGTTCCTTGTTGAGTGCGTAGTAGATCGCATTGCTGGCAGGTGAGAGGCCATCGGATGCGCTGATTTGAACGTCCGACAGGTTTGCCAATACGAAAAAACCAGCCTCATGATCCAAGTCGGCCAGGTTCAGCTGTTTGCGTAGTAATTCGAATCGTGGGTTCTGTGCCTTCATGATCTAGGTATTATCATCGTGCATTCGCCATTTTTGCTATTGGAAAATCCTTAGTCAGTACTTAGTTCTATCATTCTATGCGTTATTCTACTCTATTCACTGTTGCCCTTATTACTTTGATCTCTGCCTCCCTTTCATTTGGGGGAGCCCACAAGTCCAGCGAAGGCTGGGTCTCTTTGTTTAACGGCAAGAATCTCGACGGTTGGACAGCCAGCAAAGAAAATCCTGACTCCTATAAAGTTAAGAATAACACTTTGGTCCTCAAAGGAGGGCGATCGCACCTTTTTTATACCGGAAAAGTGGGGGGGGCTAATTTCAAAAACTTTGAGCTGAAGTTGCGTGTAAAGACCACGCCGAATTCGAATTCCGGAGTCTATTTCCATACAAAGTATCAGGACAGTGGCTGGCCTGACCAGGGGTTTGAAGCTCAGGTAAATACGTCCCATAAGGACCCGAAGAAAACGGGAAGTCTCTACGCTGTCGCGAATGTATACGTGGCGATGAAACCAGAAGAACCGTTTATCGTGAAGGTTGACAAATCTGGAGCTCAAGTATGGCAAGACAAGGCTCCTTCTTCAGATGGAGAGTGGTTTGATTACCATATTATCGTCGTTGACGATACTGTGACTCTCAAGGTGAACGGGGAAACGACCGTAAATTGGATTCAGCCTGAGGGTTGGGAAGGTCCCAGTAAGAGCATGAGGGGTCGCGTATTAGGGAGTGGAACGATCGCACTTCAAGCGCATGATCCGGATAGCGAAGCTCACTACCAGGATATCAAAATCAAGATTCTTGATTAGTTTTTTATCTCAGAACGGCAGTTTCAGGCGTTTCGCTTTTTCTTCCACGTTTCGTATCCCACGATGCCTGCTGATATCAGCAGAATCAGGCCAACGAGTTCTGGCTGTGCCGTGACGGCTCTCGGAAACAGGAGGAAAGTGACCGCCAAACCTACCAGCGCGCCGCCGAGGTGCGCAATGTGGCCGATATTGTCCCGACCTGATTTCATGCCATAGAACGAAATGAGCAGGAACAGAATTGCGTAGATCCACGACGGAATTGCGATCGGAATGGGCATGATGTAAATGCTTCCTCCAGGAATTAAAAATATCGAGGCATAGATGACGCCGCAGACTCCACCGGAGGCACCAATCGCACGGTAGTGGATCTTTTTATAGATAACCAATGAGAGAATATTGCCGCCCAGAATCGATGCGAAATAGATGAGAAGTAGATTCGTGGAGGTGAAATTCCTTTCGATAACGCTGCCGAAGGAAAACAGGCTGAACATGTTGAAGGCGAAGTGCATCCAGTCGGCGTGGAGAAACCCCGAAGTAAACATTCGATAATACTCTTTGCCACCGGAAATCGCCCGGTTGTCGAACATGAACTTCTGAAAGAATGTCGGATTGTTAAGTCCCTGGAAAGTGAGTATGCCTGATCCTACGATGATGATCAGGGTAACGATGGCGTTGGAGTCCTGCATGGTGGCTCAGAACATCGGCATCCCATGGCTTTGCCTCAATACTATAGTGAGAAAAGAATAAGTGTCGAGGAGAGGGCTATTCCTTTACCGTGTCTAGGACTTCTATTTCACCCACCTCCACTTTGCTGCGGTCACCCGAACGCTTTTTTTGGAGTCCTTTCATATTTTTTCCAAAGTAGTCGCTGGCAGCAAAAGTAAGTTCCTGATAGGCTTCACGGAAGTTGGATCCAGTGGATTTCATGCTGAATCGTGTTATCCATAGGAGGTTCATTTCCTTGTTCTGTTTCATTTTCTGATAGTCGTAAGCCATGACTACTATAAAATACCGCTCGCGATTGAGGGCAGACTCCAGATCGTATTGATCTTGTGGCATCACATTGGTGCTTTGAAGAGTTTCTTCAAAGCCGAGCAAACCGGAGTTTTTCCGGCGATCAGCCGTCCCCCAGTTCGGAGTCTCGGAAGGACCGAAGGTTTCGAGCAGCCTTTGGCTGTTTTCGGTAGTACCATCGCCCAGTCCATAAAGTTCTTCATACTCTTCCTGTGAACTAATATTCCACATATCCATGACGTCATCCTCGACGGCCGTGACTCCCCAATTAACAACCACGATCACATCATTGTTTTCGGTGTCTTTACTCGGATAATAATTCTGCTTGGTAAGATGCATCGCAAGATTAGTGGCAATATCCATGAAATCCACCTCAGCCAAACTCTTGTCGGAAATATTGCCCGGATAGAAAAATCCCTTCAGGAAATGATAGCTAATCGGTTGGTCTGAATCTCTTTCTGCCAGTTTTGTCGTGTACTCCTTGGTCGCCTTAGCCTTGATAATTACCTGGGTTGCCCCGATGGTTCCCTGGAAGAACATGAGACCGCATATTAGGATGGCTGGTAAGGACAAAAGACGGAAGCGGGCTAACTCAGCATTTATACTTATAGGGAAAACGAATGCGGGGATCAGGAAGTTACCATTTTAGGCGGCGAATCGAAATCTACTGCGCAACCATTTCGTTTAGCGGCTTTACTTGGGTTTCTCTATTGGGGCGTGCGACCAAACCCGGATAAGGTTCATTTGAATATGGAAGTTCTGCTTTATCGAGCAGGTGTCTTTTGAGTACGTCTTCCATCGATTCAAAATCTCTTACGCGGCGAATCTCATGTAGGAACTGGCCATCCGGATCGACGCTGAGTCCTACGAAATTGAAGAACTTCTTCAGTTTGTTCACCCGATTGGTTTCCGGTATCTTGGGTTTGAAGAGAGTGTCGATAAGCGCATGAGAGTATTCATACACATCGCCCAAGGTCGGTTGATAAACTGCTTGGCCTGAAAAATGTTCGCGGATTTGTCGAAAGATCCATGGGTTGCGTATAGCAGACCTGCCTATCATCAAGCCAAAGCATCCCGTTTCTTTCAGAACCTCGGCGCCCTTCTGATAGCTGGTGATGTTTCCGTTTGCGAATACCGGACACTGGGCTTTGGCAACAGCATGGGCTATGTAGTCAAAGTGTACATCGGCCCAGTACATCTCCTTCACGGTTCTACCGTGAAGACTGAGTAGGTCGACGTTGTGTTTGTTGATTAATTCAATGAGCCCTTCAAATGGAGCAGTATCGTCAAATCCGATACGGGCTTTAACGGTGAAGCGGTGAGGAGAGATTTCACGCAGGAGACCGAAAATCTTATCGACTTGATCAAGGTCGCGCAGGAGGCCACCACCGACTTTCTTTTTGTAGACCTTCGGAGCGGGGCACCCGAGGTTCAGGTCAATGCCTGCAATCGGGTGGGGGCGCAGATCGTTTACGGTACGTTCGATATACTCTAGATTCTCACCAATCAACTGAGCAAATACCGGCCGGTCTGTCGGATTGTGCGTGATTGAATAAAGTATATGTTTTTCTAGAATAGAAGTCTCGTGGACCCGGAAATACTCGGTGAAGTAGTAGTCGGGTGAACCGAATTGATCGACTACCTTCATGAATTCCCAGGTAGTGACATCCTGCATCGGAGCGAGTGCGGTGCAGGGGCTGTCCGTGAGTATAGGTTCTGGCAGAGGCCGGGGCATGTCGCGGTGGGGAATTAGATTCCGGTGTCAGTTTCGTCGCTGTCGTCTTTGCGGTTCTTGATCTCTTCGAATACAGAGGTCATATCTTCGACGGAATCCAGTACCTTTTGTGCGACATAGATGGGGCGCTTGTTTTGCACTGCCAAAACTAGCGAATCACTGGGGCGGGCATCGATCTCCAAAATTTTTTTCCCTAACTCATTTTCCATGTTTAAAATCAATCGAGCGAAGAATTTGTCATCATCAACATCGTTGATGATGATGCGGTCGAGTTTCGCTTCCAGCCCCATGAGTATATGGGTGATCAGGTCGTGAGTCAGGGGGCGGCTTCGTTTAACGTCGTTAATAGCGAGAGATAACGACTGTCCTACAGCCGGATCAATGTAGATGACAAACGTCTTGAAATCGGTGCCCAGAAAAACCGCCACACCGGTACTGGTGGGAATCAGACCCTTGATGGTAACTGGTATAACCTCCTTATCCATAATCGAAACTAAAGATGACTGCCCATAGGTGGGCAAGTGCGATGTGGAGTCAGCTTTAAATTGTTTGCCGACTGTGTTTCCACCTTCGATTAAGCCTGCTGCAAGACGGGTGAGTGCTCTTCCAGATAGGCTGCAATTCCTTGAGGATTATCGAAATTCAACCAAACAAGTTGAAGAAATTCTGCAGGGTGAAGATTGTGGTCAGACAAGAACTGCCGATCTCCTCCACAGCCATACATCACATCGGGATCGAGTTCACCGCGAAGCTTGTGTTGGGCCTTTTCAATAATTCTGGGAAGCCAACGGATCCCGTTGAGTTCGGCATCTTTAGGAGTGTAGTCCTCGATGGGGCGTATGTAGGTCCCCGGTTGGCCTTTCATCACTAATTGAAAGTAGTTAAAGCGAATGGATTGGACGGACCAAAAAGTGTCCCAGTCTGGAGCGCCGTAGCGGATATAGTCATCGGTAAAGTCGAAAACGTCTTGCTGGTTAGCGCCGATAGAGGCGAGGAAAGATTGGTCTTCTTCTGTCAGATAGGCGCCGGGCACACGACCTCCGGCTTGGTAGTCGTTGTATCCTTTTTGCCAGATTTCTTTGAGACGGGTATGAAATGTATAGTGGTTCATTGCGCTAATTCCTTCGTTTTCTTCTAGGTGGTCTTTCTCGTGGGTTTTGGGGTGATGATTTTTTCTTCTCATCCGTATTGGCGAGATTAAAATCGATCAGCCTCTTGAATCTGTCGACCTTGGACACAATAACTTGCACGGTTTCTCCAACACGGATGCGTTTTTTGGTTCGTCGACCAAAAAGTTCGGTCCCGTCGTTCGAAACGTGGTAAAGGTCATCCTTGAGGCTGGATGTAGGGACGAGTCCGAAAACCAGTGATTCCTTGAGTTCAACAAACATACCGTGGTTTTTGATCTCCAAAATCGCGGCGTCGAAAATGGTTTTTTCCTTTTTGTTGGCTTCACGTTCGAAAAATTCCAGCTGTTTGATCTTCACGGATTCGCGTTCCGCTTCGGTGCTGTTTTGCTCACTTTGGGTTACCTGCTGGGCGATTTCCGCAAGTTGCGATTGCTTATAGCTAACCGACTGACCGGGTAGTGCAGGTTGGCCTTTGTGTTTAACGAGATAGTTTTCATAGATTCTATGAACGATCAAGTCGGAGTAGCGTCGAATAGGGGAGGTAAAGTGAGTGTAGTTGGTCTTGTGTAGTCCATAGTGTCCCAGTGGTTCTGCCATATAGCAGGCCTGACGCAGAGATCTCAAAAATTGTATGCGCAATGTATAACCGTAGGCGTGAGATTTGATGGCTGCCAAGAGCTTCACTACCTCTTTCTTGCTGTTGAGGTCCCCGGTGTTGAGTCCGTACGACATCATGGTTTCTGAAAGCTCGTAGAGTTTCTGTTCGTCGGGTTTTTCATGAACGCGATAAATAGCCGGAAAATTGTTCCGTCTTAGTTCCCGGGCAACCGCATCGTTAGCGGCTAACATAAACTCTTCGATAAGCTGGTGGCTTTCATCGTTTTCGACCCGCTCCATGCGATCGGCGAATCCCTTCTCATCGACGTATATTTTTACCTCGGGCATATCGAGGTCGAGACTTCCCTTTTCAAAACGTCTGCGTCTGAGATTCTCTGCTATGGTCCAGCAGGTACGGATGGCTTTCTGCAAATCCTGAAGTTCCTTGTCAGGCAGGTCTTTCAGAGCCCGACCTGTGGAACCCGTCTGGTGTTTGGGGGGCAGGGGCATGTCGCGGGCGACCTGCAAATTATCGTCTTTAAGTAGCGTATAGGCCTGTTTGTAGGTGAGGCGTTTTCGGCTTCTTATATAGGAGTTCGCATAGTTCACTTTGCGGATCTTTCCATCCATTGAAAAAGTGAAAAGGACGCTCTTGGTGAGCCGGATAACGTCTTCTTTTAAACTACAGAGACCATTGGATAATTGTTCGGGTAACATCGGAATTACCGTTCCGACCAGATAGGTGGAGTTACCACGGTTTTTCGCCTCACGGTCGAGGCGTGTGCCCGGTTTAACATAGGCTCCTACATCAGCGATGTGTACGCCGATCCTGACATTGTTGTTTTCTAGGTATTCGACTGAAATGGCGTCGTCAAAGTCTTTTGCGTCGTCCGGGTCGATGGTAAAGGTAAAACGGTTTGTGAAGTCCTGGCGCCCGACGAGTTCCTTGTCTTGAACGGTTGTGGAAAACTTTGAGACTTCTTCCAGTACATCGTGCGGAAAACTGGGGTTCAGGTCGAATTTTCGGAGGACGCCCTTGTATTCGGCTCCTGGCGAAAATGTCTCGCCGAGAACTTCAATGATGGTTCCTTCCGGGCTTGAATGACGGTCTGTCCAGGATTCCATCTTCACCAACACTTTGTCGCCGACTTCTGGCAGTGGTTTCAGGCCGGTTTCCTGTGGAGGATTGACGATGATGTCTTTGTGAATGAGTGGATTGTCGGGGACTACGTACCAGAAATACTGCGCTTTGCGAAGAGTTCCCACCATGTTGGGGTTCTTACGATCGACGATCTTGATGACCCGTCCGGTGGTCTCTTTTTCTTTAGAAAGACGGCGGCCGCCCTTGCCTCGTCCATAGAGGCGTTTTGGCGTTGTCATTCTTCGTACGATTACCCGGTCGCCGTGTAGGGCAATGCCCGTATCTTCGGATCGAATTGGGAGAGGATCTATGCGTTTGGCACCGGGTATCATCTCGGGTATTAGAATAGCGCTTCCACTTTGTCGGAAACGAATGATACCGCTTAGAAGGTCTGCGTCGTTCGGTAGGCAATATTTGCCTTTCTTAATCCGAACGACCTGCCCCATGGAGAGCAATCGTGTGAGTGTTTCCTCTACTTCTTTACGTAGGAAACTGTTTTTAATCCCCAATGCGGAGGCGATGGCGCCCCCACTTAATGGGACGTAATCGGGTGAACTCATGAGTTCGATTATCTTGTTTTTAAATTTCATAAATGTATGAGCTTTTGCTTGGCTAAGCAGGTTTATTGACTCAGTTTAGCCCCCATGAAAATAGTTCACATCAGCAGTGAACAGGTTCCGTTTATCAAAACCGGAGGTCTGGCCGATGTAGTGGGGGCGCTTGCACATCATACTGCAAATCAAGGACATGACGTTGTCACATTCCTTCCTCTCTATCGAGCAATCCGAGAATCGGAGGCTTTTAAAAAAGCTCAGAGGTTGCACTCCCTGGCCATTAAGGTTGGGGATGAGGTTCTGGTAGGTGAGGTTTATAAACTAAAGGTAGGAAAGCACTTGGATCTGTTTTTGGTTGGTCGTGATGAATTCTTTGACCGAAGTTACCCGTATGGACCCAAGGACAGGGATTACAGCGACAACGATGCCCGTTTTATTTATTTTTGCAAGGCCGTAGTCGAAACCCTGGTTTTAGAGAATTTTCACGCCGATATTCTGCATTGTCACGATTGGCAGTCGGCCCTGATTCCGATATTTTCGCGTGTAGCCGAAGCTCAAAAGGGCATTCAAGTAGGTGCTCGCTGTATTCTGACGATTCATAACATGGCTTTTCAGGGGGTGTTTCCAGAGAGGTCTTTCTCGCTAACCAATCTACCAGCTCCCTTTTATGGAATCGATAGTCTGGAATTCTACGGTCAGGTGAACTTTCTCAAAGGGGGTATTTTCTTTGCGGATGCGGTGACAACCGTAAGTCCCAACTATGCGAAAGAAGTGCTCGAACCTGAGTTTGGGTGTGGGCTGGAAGGGGTGCTGGCTCGACGGGCAGACGGCATCCATGCCATTCTCAATGGCATCGATACAACTGTATGGAATCCGGCAAAAGATCCTCTGATTCCAGCGGTTTATTCGCAAAAGAAAATGGATGGCAAGGCGGTCAATCGAGCCGCATTGCTCAAGAGAGTTGGGCTTAAGGCAGGCGATGAGGCTCCGATCTATGGCTCAATCACTCGCCTGACCGACCAGAAGGGCGTAGATTTTCTGCTCAAACAAAAAGCGTTTTTTGCCGATAATGATGTTCGTCTCATAGTACTTGGAAGCGGCGACCCCAAGCTGGAGCAGGGTTTGAAGAGACTTCAGACACAGCTTCCGGACAAAGTTTCTGCGTTCTATGGTTATGATGAGTCTTTGAGTCATCTGATCGAAGCTGGTAGTGATTTCTTTGTTATGCCATCCCGATTCGAGCCGTGTGGTTTGAACCAAATGTATAGCCAACGATATGGCACAATTCCGCTGGTGAGTTGTGTCGGTGGGTTAGCCGATACGGTTGTGGATGTGAATGTCCATCCGGACACCGGAACGGGGTTTGTCTTTAGTCCGGATGAAACTGGTTTGAGGGATGGACTCAATCGGTCGTTGAAGCTCTACCAAGAACCGTCGAAATTCAAAGCCACGCAGAAGCGAGGCATGGCCCGTGATTTTTCCTGGAAATTGTCAGCGATGGATTATGAAGAGCTCTACAGGAAGGTACTCTTTGGAGAGTCTCAGACTCACAATCCTTGGGGGACCTGAAGCTCTGTTACTTGGTAGAGGGCTCGAGCGTTAAACGGCGGACGTTTCCAGGATGCCTGTAAGGTAAGGTATCAACTGCTTCTTGCGGGACACGATTCCGGGTAGGTCAAAGATACAATTCGACTCTACGATCGGGTAGGATATGCGATCGAGGAATTCTTCGGCACTTGCGACGAGTAATAAGGAGTTTTGCGAATTAATATCCGTCACAAGCAAGGCGGCCATATAGAGCTCTTGGCTCTGTTGAAAATCCTTGAGTGCATCCAACAGAATATCTTTCTTCTCCCAAAAGTTTTCCATCCCGAGTTCTTCGACTTGAGATACGGAATAACGGAGTTCTCCTTCGGTATAGATCTTCTGATCGGCAGTAATAACCTCGTGAGGCTTATTCGAAACAATAATGGAACCGGCATTGAAGATGATCTGAGACAGGTCCTGTGACTCGACGCCAGCGATCGTGGATAGCCAGTCCAGAATGTCTTTATCCTTCGGTGTGGAAGTCGGGCTGTTCAGGTGTAGGGTGTCAGAAATAATACCCGACATCATGATTCCTGCAATCTCTGGGGAAGGGATTTTGTCATACCGCCGATACTGATCTGCCACAATCGTGCAGGTGGAGCCAACCGGTTCGTTAAGGAATAGAATGGGTTGGGAGGTCGGGGTGTTGCCGAGGCGGTGGTGATCAATGATTTCGAGAATATTGACCTCAGACGCTCCCTGAATAGCTTGGCCCACTTCGTTGTGATCTACCAGAATGATTTTGGTCTTCGTCGGCCTGAGCAGGTCGGTCTTACTGAAGATTCCCATCATCTTATTGTCATCCCCCATGACGAAGTAAACCGGGTTGTTAATAAGGGCTGTTCTCCTGCGAACATCTTTCACCGTTTCTTCGGGGCCAAATTTTGAGATCTTGGTATCGATCATGTCGGTAATAAGAGTGGCAGAACGGATCGTCCAGGCAGTCGTCGCAGAATCGTAAGGACTTACGATCAGATTGACTCCTTTTTCCTTCGCGAGCTCCACGATTTCAGGATCTACCTCGAGGCCCCCTGTAATAACCAGTAATCGAACACCGCTGTAGACGGACTTTGACTGAATATCGTAGCGGTCTCCCACAACGATGATACTTTGTTCCGGAAGAATCTTTTCCTCGTCGGTAAAACTTCCGAAAGACCGAATATCCATAGCGCCAACCCGCACGAACATTTCTTCGCAACGTTCAGGTTCATTGATACTTAGTACCTCTGAGTTTGTCGCATTGATGATCGCTTGCACTGACGTGACTACCCGGCGCATGGATTTTGGCTCGCGAATTTTGGGTATAAAGAATTCTCCCATCTCGAAAATCGAAAGGAGTCCATGAACTTTGCCATTTTCTTCGACGACTGGCAATGACCGTACATCGTACTCATCAATGACCTCGAGAGCTTCGATACAGGTGGCTTCCGGTCGTACGGATCTGACCTCCCTTATCATAATGTCTTTGAGCCTGGGAGTTACGTCCCCTTTAAAAATGGGCAACGAATGATTGAAATAATCCAGGATGGAATCGATTCGAGCGTTTGAGTTTCCGCAGCGTGCAGCGACGTAATTGCTGGAGTTGGTAAACTGATTTTTGAAATCCGCATAGGCGATGGCTGAACAAACTGAGTCTGCATCTGGATTCTTGTGACCAATAACATAGATCGGTTCCGTCATAATAGGAGGAGTTGGGATTGGATGGCGGTAGCGTGTTGGTAGCTCGGCTACTAATTTCCGGATATTCCTTCTTTGCCGTCCAAAAGGCTTTTATCGGGATCTCCAAAGAACTTTGCTCCTTGGGAGATAGATTGTAGGATAGAGGTTGCTGGCTTGCGCGTGACCGGATTGGACAGCTCGCCGTTAATGTTTTCGTACCATTCAACATGGCCATCGAGAAAGGCGACGTGACCGCCATCGGCTCCATAGGGGGATACTGTCTCGTCACTGCTCCATTCCCCGTTTTGTGGGTCGAGTCCTCTGGTGAGGGCGACGGGGGTCGAGGAGGGAGCGTTAGAAGAAAGACCGGCGACCAAATCGAAACTAACCGGTGAGTTGAGGAAAGTCTGTGAAAGAACCCAAGGTGAGTCTGTGGCGTCCCGTTCGGCTACGGCCTGGGTATTCACTCCTTGTTGCTCGACGTGCAAGTCGGTCGGTATTTGGTAGACATTTGCATCGTTCAGGTATCCGCGCCAGGCAAACTCGTAGGCGATGTGATAGACGTTGGTGATTTCGAATGCGGTATCCTGACCTGACGACGGGTTCTTGGAAATTCTTAAGGGCAGGTTCCGGCCCTTATTGTCAGATCTGAATTGTACATAGGCCGATGCGATCTGCTTGAGGTTGTTTAGTGACGTAGTTCTTTGAGCCTGTCTGAGATAACCGGTGATCGTAGGGAATAGGAGTGCCGCTAGAATCCCGATAATTGTAATAACCGTAATCAGTTCAACGAGTGTAAAACCTCTCTTGGTGGGATGAGCCCGAACGATGCTAGCATTCATGTTGTTTCAAAATAGATCGTTGTCTGAGGGGGTGTTTCAATTCTAAAATGTTTTTTGTTGGTCACGGAACGGCCGAATTAGCAGGTCTTTGACGAGCCCGGCTCCATCTTGTCTACCCGGCGGGCGTGTCTGCCACCTTCGAACCCGGTCGAGATGAAGGCTTTGACCCGCGCAAATACTTGCTCATCCGTCACATGTTTGCCGGGTAGCACGATGACATTGGAGTTGTTGTGCTGGCGGGTAATCGCCGCATCTTCATCGAAGGCCACCAAGGCAGCTCTGATTCCGGGGACCTTATTGGCGCTGATACTCATACCAATACCAGATTTACATATGAGCACTCCGAAATCTGCCTGGTGGTCGATTACATCTTTGCAGACCATCTGCGCATAGTCAGGATAATCGACGGAAGTTTCGTCAAACGCACCGTGGTCAATGACTTCCATCCCTTCCGTTTTGAGAAAATCGACGATCTTTTGCCGTATTTCTACTCCGCCGTGGTCTGTTCCAACACTGATCTTCATGGGTTTTGGGGAAACTGTCTTGCCAGAAATCTAATCAGGCCGGGAATCGCCTCCACCATGGAGTCGCGTGCATTTTCGTAGGCAGTAAAGTTTCCGCCAAAAGGATCGGGGATTTCAATACTCTCTCCGCTCTCCACAAATTGACGCATCAAGTAGAGTTTCTGGCTGGCGGAGTCACCCAGGTGGTAGCGAACAGAATCCAAATGACTTTCAGTCATACCAAAGATAAAATCGGCCCTTTCCAGAAGTTCATCGGAAGCGTAGCAAGACTCGTGATCCCTTAGGTCGATCCCCACTTTTTTCATAGCCGCGATCGAATTGGTCGAGGCCGGGTATCCATTACCGGCTGCCACACCCGCTGATAATACCTCCAACTGATTCAGAGGCGCCGGCTTAATCGACAATGCATGTTTCACCAAACCCGCAGCCATGGGACTACGGCAAGTGTTGCCGGTGCATAAAAATAAGAGGGTTCCTGAAACGTGCTCGCTCAAAATATCAAAGTTACGGGTTTAATTGAGATGACTGGTTTAAATTCTGTCAGCCTTAAAGTAAGTTGGATTCGGAAAAACGACCGAGAGAGCAATGCGAGTCGGGGTAGAGGTTGGCTGCTTGTTATCAGAATAAGTTTACGGCCATGTGAATGGCGAAATATATTTTAAAGGGATGAGGAGACATGCCATAACTGCGACATTAAAATCAGATTCGAATTTGAGGAGAGAGGATTCAGTTTCGAATGACTTCGTTATAGACCAGCTTAAGGAGGGAAGTGCTCGGGCGGTGACTTCAGCTTGTGGTGTCTACTGGCTCGAAAAAGGATCATCGTGTTAGTAATTATTAACCCGCAAATAATTGATAATTTAATGCTGACCGCTTATCTGTTCGGACTGTCTATGGTGATGCCAGCAAAAGGATCATTTTCTAGACTGGCTTCCATTTGTAGCGACCGTTGAACCGCTTGTTGAAGTTGTTGTTCTTCCGTCCCACCTTGATCGTGGCAATTGCAATCATGTGCCGCACACAAGACAATGGTAAGAAAAGGTAAGTATGAGTTGAACGTAAACGTATTGAAGAATAGGTCACTTGCAAATCGTTGGTCCCTGAACGTATTTTTTCAGGGCTAGTTGCATGCCCCAAAGAATTTTCCTTATCTCAAGGGGAATCAATTTTTATAAGGATACGTTGTAACGGAATCCCTAACTGGAAAACGAGTAGGGCTTCCGAGCTAAACCTTCCACTTCAAAACCAGTATATTAGATTACTTTTTTGTACATAATTCAAGTTATATGGGAAGGTCAAAAAGATTTTGGTGTTGTATTCCTAGAGGCCGTAAATTTCCATAATTTCAGCAGACGGTGTAGCCCCTGTTGCAGCGTATTAAAATAAAAACTCTCAAGTCATGAAATTGAAAGCACTCCTCATTAATTTTTTATGGATTTGTGTCCATTTCGAAGCTCTTGCCGTTTTTTTTGTGAATGATCCGGATCCGTTGATCGGTCCAATCGGTTCTCAAGTTGATGTCACGGGTGATGGCTTTGTTGAGAATGCCTCTTACATGGTAACCATGGGAGATATTGAAGTGTCGGCTGAATATGTCTCGGAAAATAGGATTCGCATTACTGTTCCCGAAGGAGCTCGTAGTAGTTTCTGGGTTGTAAGTGACGGTATTCAATCTTTTGAAACGGAACGGGCATTTTTGGTTACCACAGAGATCTCGGTTTCGTATGCGCATGGTCTTGGTTTCGATGTTTCGGGTTATGATATGGGCACATTCTATTCAACAGCTCAATCAGGAGGTGGATCAGACTATGCTCTGCAAATTGATACAGCAAATCACTCCCTTGTCATGGCGGATGCAGACAATGCGACCGGATCACCGCTTTACGGCATCGCAAGAACTGACAGAGAAACTCTGGTTCTCGGAGCGGAAAGCACGGTCGAGGCCTACGCCCTGATGACAGGGATTTTCCATTCAGGGGATCCATTTGTGCTTAGCGCCAGAATCGACTTCTTGAGAGACCAGTCGACTTTTCAGGCCGCAGTCCAAGAGGTTCAAAGTCATCTTGAAGCCGGAACCAATTGGAACGAATCCGAAACGGTCAGCTCCACATTGGAGGCCATGTTAACGGAGTTTTTTAGCACCTATGATGTTGAAGGTGAGGAAACAGATTCTGTTACTGCGAGTTCCACAAGAACCGATTTTATAAATTCAGAGACCGGCTATGATTTCTCAGAAGGGTTTTACAACCTTAGACAAGGTTACCCTCGGGAATTGGAGGCGAATGCCTCGGAACTCCTGGATCGTTTGCGAGCGACACCGGATATAGAAATTCCGGGACCGGGAAGCCGCGGAACACCGGTCCAGAAAATCAAAATGGAAGCAAGAAGGTTTCGGACGGCAAAATGGCAATCCGCTAACCAATTGGTGGGAAAACTCAGGGGCAATCCTGTGGATTGGTCTGCCAATCTCTATGAATTGGACATCGATGATCCTCTTCTGGATTCTGCGGACAAGGTGGACAACATAAAAGATGCCAATTGGCACTATGTGTATGACCGGGTTAAACTTGCGTCGATTGACAGAATACTGGTCTCTTCCATTTCGGCTGTTTTCGGGGATCTGGAAGATCGATTGAAAACACTACTCATTTCGGGGTACGAAAACAGTTTCGCGGGACAGCTATCCCCCATTCCAGAAAATCTTAAATTGAAGGAGGCATTGACTGTGCCGACGGATCAAACCGGCATCTACATCATCCGAGCCTTTAGTGGAGCGGATTATCCTGAGCAAGACGAACTGATAGCCTTGTTGCCTGGAGGGATATTTGAGGCAAATTCAATGTTGGCGTTGAATGTATACCTTGCAGCATTAGACGGTGCGGGATTGGCTACAAACAAAGTGGCTCTGATAAGCAAGACAGAGCTCAGGAAGTTTGCCTACAGTGTAAATAAAAGTATCGAAGCTTCGCTTTTACGAAAAAGGCAGCAGGGAAGGCTTTCGTCGGAGGCTGTCGAAGGAGCCTATTTGGAGGCTTCCAGGGCGATCCAAAATTGGTATATTGAGCGAGTAAAAGCCAGTTTTTTTAGTATAGGAGGACTGGGGCAAGGTGAGAGGTTTGCACGTTCTGTGGAGATCTCTACTGAATCTTTAAGCAGCATACACACAATATTTACGGCATTAAAGTACCTTGAACGGATAGGGGCCGTTTCTAATGGGCCTCAGTATCTGACTGGTTTTAGTAATGCCAGAGTAGTCTATACGGTCGAGGATGCGTTGGTGGTGGTGGGCAATCCCTGGGCTCCTTCGATTGACTCTTTTGAACCAACCGAAGGATATTGGGGAACAAATGTAACGCTTTACGGTGACCGGTTTTCAACGATTCCCGAAGAAAATGTGGTCACATTTGGCAGGTCCTTTACCAGTGTGGACGGAGTAGGAGAGGCCACGCGCGCCCAAGTATTGAGTGCAACTAAGAATACGTTGTTGGTCAAGATACCTGAGGATTCTGTAACTGGGATCATCACTGTGGCTGTGGAGGGACAGGGAATAGCATCCACTGCCCCCAACGAGGATCCCTATTACGAGTATAGAGTGATTCCGGATCCGATCATAGAAGTTACTGATCCTGTCAGCCCCACGGGCGGATTTCCCCTTCGAATAACTGGTAGCAATTTCCCTGCGCAGCAGAATATAGAAATCAGCCTCCGCTTCTCTGGTGCGACGTTCGATTCTCGTCCAACAGTAAAGTCGGATACGGAGATGTATGTCTTCACGCCGGCCGTTTATGGTGAGCAGGCATTATATATCAAAATGTTGGATAGGACGATTGGAGCCTTTCCCATCAATGTCCTGGAACCTCCCACGCCGCCTGAGGGGCTTGTTATGCAGGTTAATTCAACTAGCGACAATAATGTGCGTGATGGCGAATTGACGCTTCGTGAGGCCATGCTTTTGGCTAATGGGACCTTAAGCCTCGGAGACCTTAAAAAGTCGGAACCGGGAATCGTTGGTGAGGCAGATTTTGTGTTTAATGCTCAATTAGGTGCCGAAAGCAAAAACACTATCAATTACTCTTTGGCAGGTCCGGTATTGTTAACGGAGCCTCTTCCTTCCGTAACGAACTTTGACGAGATCAATAATCTCAGGATCGATGGTTTTGAAGTGGAAGGACAGCCCTTCATTCTCGATGGAACTCAAGGAGCTTTTCTCAATCTGTTGCGAGTCTTCAATTCTTCTCAGGACGGAGTACTTTTGACAAATGGCGCCAAGAACAACCGAGGGAGAATTATTATCGAGAGACCCTTCCGCCACGGACTGGCCTTTATGGATTCGGCAAGTGGAAACAACTTTACGATCTCCGTAAAAGGACCCTTGGAAAACGGGGTCCAAATGTCGGGTGGTGGAGTGTTTGGAAATACAGTACAAATTGGGTTGCAGGTGGGCATGAACGGTCTTTCGACCGATCAGGTTACTCGAGCGGGTAATTATGGGGTATTGATTGAGGGCGGAGCCAGTTTCAATCGGATAGGAGGAGAATTCGGCAGTCTCGAAACTGCGATAACCAATTTTGAAGATGGAGGAATCTATATCCAAGGCGAATCAAGTGCCGGGAATATAATTGGCTACCGGGAAACAGGAACGGATACCTTTCTTCCGATTCGTGGAAACGGAGGCCCGGGTGTGACTGTTTCAGCTGAGGGTACTCGATTGGAATACCTGAATGTGCTAGGCAGTGAAGGTAACGGCATTGAGTTTCGCGCGGGCGCCGATTACTCGTCGCTTTCCTCCTCTCGTATCGGATTTGACGCGTATACAGGGGGCAAGGATGGCAACGATGGTTCTGGTATCTATGTGGGTCCCGGTGTGGGTCATTTGTTTCTCGGTAATACGTCGTCAGATGGACGTGAAGCCTACGCCAACAGCATAGGCGGCAACCGAGATCATGGAATCCTAATTGAAGGAGCTCAGGAAAACATAAAGATCAACGCAGCTACCATAGGCACAGTTTTCTATGGCGATCAGAGTCCGGCCATTTATCCCAATGGAATCCACGGCATTGCTTTAGTGAACGGTGCGACCAACGTGAAGATTGGTGATGGTTCCAGTGTATATGGAACTCACATTACAAACCATGATTCTGGAGCGGGCATATTTATCGATGGATCTGAAACGACTGGAAACTTGATTCGTGGAGTATCTATCGGATTCACTGATGTCTCGGCCGCTATCAATCTGGGGACCGAAAAAGGTGGCAACGCCGTCGGTATTCATATCACAGGAGGAGCTTGGGGAAATCAGGTGGGGCTGCCGGGAGAACGGAAATTACTGGCATTCCCACTGGAAGGGTTTCACGTCCCGGGGAACGAAATTTTTTATAATGACGTAGGTATCCAGATTGAATCTGGGGGTGATCCGGGGCAATCGATTCCTTCTGATCCTAAGGTGCCCTTTGCTCCTCAAGGCGCCAACGTCGTAGTTAACAACCAGATAGGTGATGAAGGCAAGGGTAACCGGGTGGGCATTCTTCTAAAAGGCTCAGCCTTTTCCAACCGTATAGGAGGTCGGGGCGTTTCCGATGGCAACCGCATTTATCATAATGTAGAGACGGGAATCCTGTTGGATGGATTGGTCGCTGTTCGGCCCGAACGGGCCAACCTCATTATCGGTAATGATATCTTTGCCACTGGCAAATCACTGGGAGTAATACCCGATCCGAGAACTAACCCAATTCAAGGGGCGGGAATCCACCTGATTAACGAATCGAAGGGGCAAATTATTGGCGGCGAACGTCCAGGTGATGGTAATAAAATCTCAAGCGGACTCATTGGCATCGCGGTCGAAGAGTCTGATGGCAACATCATCTTGGGCAACGATATTGGAGGATATACAATTGCCGGTATTCCCAGCGGTACATTCCTGCAAAACCAACAGGCTGGCGTGTTTATTTTTGAGAGTAAAAGAAACCGTATCGGGCCAGGTAACAACATTTCAGGTAATGGACTTGAACAAGGACCCGCCTTAGGTGGTGTTTACATCCAGGGAGGCAGTGAGAACTATGTCGTGGGTAACACCATCGGCAGTCGGCCCGGTGCGGTTGGAGGCAGTCGTCGTAACAGTCCAGCAGGTATCATCGTTGACGGTTCTGTCTTTAATCGCATCGGATTTCCAGGGCCGGATGGTGCCAATGAAATTGGACTCAATATCGGGGCCGGTATTCATATCTTAGGCGAGAGCTCTGTCGGGAATGAACTGAACAATAACCGTATTGGAACGAACATTTTGGGTCAGTCTAATGGAAACTCCTTAAG
>CAYGQM010000064.1:0-40116 GCA_964352065.1 uncultured Opitutaceae bacterium | reverse complement strand
GGGTTTTATCCAGTTCGAATCCAATCAACACTCCCGACCGTTTGGGAATCCCCGAAAGACTCTGCGCCAAGAGGCGAAATGAGGTGGGGCCATAAAAATCGTCCGCATTGATGACTGCGAAAGGCCCGTTTATACGATCGGAGGCTGACAATAAAGCGTGGCCAGTCCCCAGCGGCTTTGTTCGCCCCTCAGGAGCCCGTTCCAGCGTCTGGTAGGCAAACTCCACAGCGACCCGTTTCTCAAATCGACGGGTGATACGTTCCCGAAACCCAGATTCCATTTCTTCGCGAATCACGATAACGACTTTATTAAATCCACTGCTAACTGCATCGTAGACCGAATAGTCGAGAAGCACTTCGTTCGAAGGGCCGAGTCCTTCCATTTGCTTAACACCGCCGTAGCGGCTACCCAATCCTGCTGCAAGAATAACTAAGGTTAGATCACTCATAAAAAACGTCTCTACTTTCCTGATGGGCCTGGAACAGGTCGAGCCTCAAACTCCATGACCGTCAAAGAGCATTCATAGGTAACGGATTTGTAACTTCGACAAAACACTGTTATCCCGCCGGCCTGAATGAAGTCCGCTTCGTACCCGCATACAGCTCAAACTCCAGCAAGCGGCAATCGATCGGGCCATTAAAGAACTCAATCTTGCGCGTAGTGCGTAGCCCGATACGTTTCCCCATATTCAGGTTTCCGGTAAAGACATAAGCCCAGTAGCCAGCTGCACTTTTTTTAAAAAAATCTCCAATGTCCCGGTAATGCGCCATGAGTTCCTTATCCTGACCAAGCCGTTCACCGTATTCGGGATTTAGTACGACGACACCGGGAGCCTGGGGAAGCACCAAGTCTTTAAAGTCTGCAACCGAGAATTCGATAACATGCTCAACACCTGCCAACTGAGCGTTGTGCCGGGCAGCTTCGATGGCTTTGGGATCAATATCGGAGGCTTGAACCAAAAACGGAAGGGTTTTGCGCTTGGAACGTGGAATCGAATCCCGAACCTCTTGAAACCGGATCTGGTCGAAAGGTAGCAGGTGCATAAACCCGAAGTTATCCCGTAAGAATCCCGGAGGCCTTCCCAGCGCGATCAATGCAGCTTCAATAGCGATCGTACCACTTCCGCACATCGGGTTTACGAAATGAGAGTTCCCATCCCATCTCGTAGCCGAGATGATGGCGGAAGCAAGGGTTTCTCTGACAGGTGCCTTCCAGGGATGAATACGGTAGCCACGGTTACTGAGTGGACGACCCGAGGTATCGAAGTAGAGAATCACTTTTGTTTCCCTCCAATAGAGGAAAATGACTGTCTTCGTTTGATCAGGACCTGAATCCGGGCGTATACCGTTGATCGAACGAATCTGATCCACAATCGCATCCTTTAGTTTCATCCTCGCAAATTGCGTATTATCGATGCTGGAAGTAATCACGGAGCTGATCACACAGAGGTATCCATCTTCCGCAATCCACTCATTCCAAGGCACTTTACCAGCCTCGTCGTAAAGCGTGTCCGGATCCTCTGCTTCGAACTCGCTGATCTGGAACAAAACTCGCAGCCCCGTTCGGAGTTGCAGGTTCAGTTTCCAGCAATCTTCCAGAGTTCCTTTGGTAAATACGCCGGCATCAACGACTTTAGTCACAGGAAACCCAAGAGCCTTAAGCTCAGCTTCCAGGTAGGTTGTGCCGCGCTTGGGGCAGGTAATTAAAATCGGTGTGGGTGCCATAAAAAGTCAGTAAAAACACAGAACTGTGCCGCCTATCCAAGCAGAATCGCTCAATAACGCTATCTTTCTGCTAAATGTTTTATTTTCCAGAGAACGATTTAGCGCTTCAAGTCTCACATAAAAGAATACTAACATCACTTATGATAAAGATACATCTCTTCGTCATTCTCAGAAGTCATCGGACGCTTTTCTCATAATGTTTCCCAACAAGTCTCTAAATAATCAGATAAGGAGCGTCATACTAGCCCTGTATCTGCTGTCGAGCACACCAAAACTGGTAGTCGGAGAAGATTCCGTTACTTACAAATACGAAGACTATCAGGAGGATAACGATCGCATACGCGTGGTGGCACACTACGTCCGCGTAGAAAAAGAGTTGGGAGCCAATACGACCATCAGTGCTATCGGCTTGATCGATACCATCACCGGATCGTCCCCCACGGGAGAACCGATACAGGCGGAGGATCCGAATCAGGTACCTCTGGAGTATTTGGAAGACGAACGGAAGTCAGGAGTCATCAATCTCGAACAAAGGGTTGGTGACCATGCATTCACCTTTGAATTCAGCCATAGTGATGAAAGCGATTACCTTTCCGAGGGTGGCACGATCACCTATAAGCGGGAGTTAAATAAGAACAACACAACCCTCCAAGCGGGTTACTCACTACTGGACGATGAGTTGACTGCCTTTTCATTGCCAGAACCCGAGGCCAAGACTTCTCACGATCTGTTTTTTGGTGTTACCCAAGTGGTAGATCCATCCACCATTGTTCGCGCTAACATCGCCTATGGACAGGAGAACGGTTACTTGGCCGATCCTTACAAAGGAGTGCTCAAGAGTGTTGAGATACTGCCTGAATTCTTTCTACCCATTTTGTTTCCCGAAAACCGCCCTCGGTCGCGTGAGAAATGGATCTTTTTCACCGAAGCATTGCGCGACTTCGATAAATTGGGAGCCGGTATACAGGCCTCTTACCGCTATTTCTCCGACGATGCCGGAATCGACTCCCACACGTTCTCTGTGGAATGGTTTCAGAAACTATCGGAAAAAGTGATACTCAAGCCCATCTACCGTTACTACAAACAATCAGCCGCCAATTTCTATTTCTACGATCTCGATCAAACCAGCATCCTTCCGGACCGGGATCTTCGGGGGGTTGGTCCGTTCTACTCATCCGACCACCGACTCTCCAAAATGGAGACTCATACCTACGGATTGAAACTGATCTGGTTCATTAGCGATGCGCTCGAGTTCAACGTGAAGTTCAACCGTTACGAAATGAAAGGACTCGATAACATCACTCACCCGAGTGCCTACAGCGACGCCGATATATTTACTGTGGGAGGTCGCTGGTGGTTCTAAAACACCCACAGTCGAAACTCGGAATCGAGAGCGTTTCTACAAGTGACCTTAAAAAAGGCCTCTTTAAAATTCGTTTTAAGGCGATGGGTTGCCCGTGTGAAATCCAGTTTCGAAGCGACGATACAAAACAGGCTGAAGCCTTCAAGTCGACCGCCATCACCTGGGTGAATAATTTCGAAAGTACCTACTCCCGTTACAAAGAAGACAGCCTGCTCAGCCGTATTAACCAGGCAGCCGGTGAAGCCTGGGTCGCGATCGACCTCGAAGCAGAAGCGCTGTTTGATCTGTGCGGCCAGTTTCATTTTATAACCCAAGGCCTGTTCGATCCTACCAGTTTACCGCTTTTGAAACTGTGGGACTACAAAGCCGAAACACCCCGTATCCCGAACCAATCTGAAATTGATGCCGCGAAAGGCTTGGTTGGCTGGGATAAAGTAGAACGCACCCCGGGTAAGATTCGTTTGTCGCAAAAAGGAATGGGCCTCGACCTCGGTGGAATCGGTAAAGAATACGCGGTGGACCGGGTATCACTCATTGCTCGCGATTACGGAATCACAAATATTTTGATCAACTTTGGCGGCGATATCGCGGCTTTGGGAAGCCCTCCCCAATACAGCCATTGGCATATTGGCATCGAGGACCCCGGGAAGCCTGGCACCTGTTGGGGCAGTCTGGCACTGACCGATTTATGTGTAGCCAGCTCGGGCGACTACCGCCGCTTTTTTGAAATCGACGGCAAACGCTACGGTCATATGGTCGATCACCGAAAAGGCTACCCGATCGCCAACAAGGTGCGACACACATCGATTGTTTCCCGCACGTGCACAGAAGCCGGAATTCTCGCAACCGCAGCTTGTTTGCTGGGCGAGGTTGAGGGCATGGAACTTATTAATACCTTCTTTGGAGCAGAAGGCTGTATTCACACTGAATTCAAACGCTTAGACTCGTATGCGATACACCAATACATGGTTACAGGAATCTAAACTTCCACTATTCACGCTCATCGCCTTCCTGATGATTGCGACAACCGGCCTACAGGCAAAATTGGTCGAATCCGACCCGCTCCCTGATTTATCGGAGTTTGGACTGGTTGGCGATTTACCAGACATGGACGGTAAGGTCGTCCTGATCGATTTTTGGGCTTCCTGGTGCGCGCCCTGCAAAGCTTCGTTCCCGGAGATGGATAAACTCTATCAGGAATTTAAAGACAAAGGAGTCGTCATTCTCGGAGTTGGTGTCGATTCTACGCAAAAGGCCCATGACAAATTCGCCGAGAAATCAGGAGTAAGCTTCCCACTCGTGCACGATGCGGAGAAAAAACTCGTGGCTGCTGCCGCGATTGAGGTCATGCCCACCTCGCTGATGATTGATAAATCCGGGAACATACGCTCCATCCATAAGGGATACTATGGCAAGGAAACTATTAACAGCTATCGGGAGGAAATCAAATCGCTACTCGCTGAATAATCATGAAATCGTTTATCTTAAAATCACTATTACTCACACTCGTTGCAATCGGTCTCTGGGGATGTGAATCTGTCGAACCATGGGAAAAAGGGGCACTCGCACAATACTCGATGATGACTGAGAGAGACCCGCTCGAGACCACGATGTCTGAACACGTTAACTACACTCGCGAGGCTTCGCACGGTGGTGCAGGCATTGGCGGTGGTGGTTGCGGGTGCAACTAATTCCTGAGTAAACAACACTCGCAGGCTCAACTCACTTTCAAAAAAGTCCTCTTCCTGAGGGCTTTTTTTTGTATTTCAGACAAATCAGCCCTATGGTGGCGTTTTATAAGTAAAATCACTCAATGGCTACAGATACCGCCCAGTGGAAGATCTACTTCGATGAATGGGGACCTTCGCTCCTGCTATTCGCCAGACAGCAAACTGGTTACCTCGTCGATGCGGAAGATGTAGTACAGGAAGCTTTCATAAAAGTCTGGAAGACTTATGACTCAAGAAAAGACATTTCAAAATCTCTACTCTACACAGCCGTACGAACCACTGCGATCGACCATACGCGTTCCATGTCCCGTAGAAAAATCAGAGAGAATACCGTTTATCAGGATCAGAATACTGACTTGGAATGGTTCCAGCGCAGTCTGGAAAAGAACGAAAGGACTTCAATATTGGAACAGAAAGTCCGAACCCTTTCCAAGGACCAACAAGAAGTCCTTATTCTTAAAATCTGGGGAGAACTCACCTTCCACGAAATCGCTGAAACACTCGGTATTTCTCAAAATACAGCAGCTTCCAGATATCGCTACGCTTTAGACCATTTGAAAAAAGAAATTTCACCATCGCTGATATGAACCAGTCTGACGAAGAACTTGAAAACGAATTGGCGGCACTCGTACCGACTCAGCCGCACGAGATACTGGCGCAGAGAATCTCGGAAGAGCTGGAGCCTTCAAAGATAATAGCTTCCCGTCCCTTGATAAAACTCTGGCCAATCGTGGCGCTCGCGTCCGCTGCCTGTTTTTTGGTGACTCTCAAGCTATTAACTCCCGACTCTACGAGTGAAAGAGCTCCCAAAACCCTGCTTGCAAACACGATAGCCGGACCCGATAGCTTCCAAGCTATTAAGGCAGAACAACACCTTCTCGATGCAATCGACGAGGGCGTTGTCCTAACAGCAAACGATGAACTTGTGCGCAGACTGCGCTACGAATTTATCGATACCGTTACCATGGTTAATCAAAACGACGGTAGCATCTTCACCGTGGAGATCCCGCGAGAAGAAATATTGTTCGTACCCGTCACACTACTTTAATCCCAATAACCTATTCGATATGAAAACGAATTTCCACAAATCAATCGTTACCTTCAGTTTGGCTTTTACCCTCATCACTCCGACCTTCTCGATGGCCCTACCCGTCGATACGGATACTGAAGCAACCCAAACCGAGCGAGTCACGTTCCTGGGTATAGAGACCAGCAGGGTCAGCCAGGCACTGCGTAATCACATCGATATACCTGAAGGCGTTGGTTTGATTATCGATCATGTTGCCAAGGACACGGGGGCCGCAAAAGCCGGACTTCAGGAATTCGATGTTCTTCTGAAAGTAGATGATCAAATCATTATCAATCAGGATCAGCTGAGTACCTTGATCAAATCGAAGAAAGCAGGTGAAACTGTAAAGGTTGAGATTTTGCGTAAAGGCTCGAAGCAGAACCTAAAAGTGGAACTGGGTGAGAAAGAGATCACCACGCTCAATCGAAGGCCAAGAGGCATGCCACAGTCGAAACCTTTCCCGTCTCCTGGCGAATGGAACTTTAATTTTGACTCGGAAGAATTTCAAAAACGGATGGAGGAATTTTCTGAAAAAGCGGCTGAAATGGGAAACAAAGCATTACAATTTGTACCGGAGATCATTATCGAACGGGAAGAAGAAGACGGCAGCAAACGGGTAACCTCTTTAGGTCGCGGGCCTCACAAAATCTCAATTATCAAAGATGGCATCACCGCAAAAATGGAAACTATTGACGGAAATAAACATTACCACATCAGCGAGGGCGAAACGGTTATTTACGAAGGTGAAACGCCTGACGAGGAAACCCTGAAAGCATTGCCCGAAAAGGTGCAGTCCATCATTAAACAATTGCACGAATCTAAATCGTTCGATTGGCAAAACCTCGAGGACCTCAAGAAAGAGAACTTCCGGGTCATCATCAACAGTGGTGAAGAAGAGGCTAGCCTCAACCACACCCATGATGCCGAACGAAAAGGCTAAAGTTTCCAGTAAGACCGGGCAGTCTCGACGTCCTCACTGATCTGTTCTTTCAATGAAGCAATACCGTCGAATTTCATTTCGCGGCGCAAAAACTTAAACCACCGAACCTTCAGACAGTCCCCGGTCTTAAACGGGCAGTCTTCCAAAAGATGCACCTCGAGAACGGGAATATTGGTATCCTCTACCGTGGGCCGAACGCCATAATTCGCGACTCCCTTTTTATATACCGTCGTGCCAGCCTCTTCACCCTCGACTTCCACACAGTAAACTCCGTAGGGAAGCTTTAACTCGGTTGACCACGGCAGATTTAAAGTGGGAAAACCTACCTGAGACCCCAATTGCTTCCCCCTCGTAACCTCGCCTGTGGCAAAATAGATTTCCCCCAACAAGGCATTAGCCTCATCGAGTTCACCGAGCGTAAGATGTTTTCGGATACGCGTGCTACTAATAGGCTTTCCATCGTAGTTAACCCGCTCAACATTTATTACATGAATTCCTGATTCACGGCCCAATTTGACTAACATAGGTATATCACCCATTCTTTTGCGACCAAAACGCCAGTTGGTTCCCACGTGAATAGATCTCAGGTATGGTAAACAACGTTTCAGATAAGCTACCAAGTCCTTAGCCTCAATCGATGAGAAATCCTTATCAAACGGTTGCTCTATAACATAGTCCACCTGGTGAGTCCCGAGCACTGCATACTTCACTTCGGGTGGCATAATCATTGGCACCGGATCCGAGGGATTGAAAAAGCGGCTGGGGTGTGGCCAAAACGTCAGGACCCCGCATATACCTTTAGATGCATGAGCTGACTGACTCGCTGTCTCGATCACTGCTTGGTGCCCCAGATGCACACCATCGAACATCCCTACCGCCAAATGCAAAGGTTTATCCGGAAGTAATACGCCTTCCAAGTGGTTGAATCGAATGGGTAGTGTTTCCAGCACCAACGTCAGCTTTCTGATCCAGAATTGAGTGCCTGGTAACCAGGAATAAGATATTTACTGATTTCGGAAAGCGGCTCATTTTCGAAATCCTCCAAGGTAACCGAATCCTTGATCGACAGATTATTGGAAGCGATACGCCTCAACTGAACCAGCATTCCGCCGCACCCGAGCTTTTGTCCCACGTCATGAACCAAGCTACGGATGTAAGTTCCCTTTGTGCAATACACGTAAAACTCTCCGAAAGGGCAGTTCCAAGACCGCAGCTCATATTTTGAGACACGAATAAATCGTGGCTCCCGCGGCACTTCTTTCCCCTTCCGGGCATGCTTATATAAAGGTACTCCCTTTATCTTAACAGCGGAGAACATGGGTGGCGTCTGATATTGATCGCCGACAAACGTATTCATCTGCTCCTGTATAAGCTCAGACGTAATCGTATCAGACACGTCCTGTGTATCGACGATCTCTCCATCGATATCGTAGGAGTTTGACGTTTTCCCAAACTCCACAGTCCCTTCATATTCTTTGTCCAGGCTCATCAAGCGCGAAGATAACTTCGTCGCTTTACCGACCAGTATGATCAGCAAACCTGTCGCGAGGGGGTCCAACGTACCCGCGTGCCCAACCCGTTTCATTTTCAGTTTCCTGCGAACTCGATCCACAACATCATGAGATGTAATACCCGTAGGCTTATCAATGAGGAGGACTCCTTCAAAGTCATTTAGTACCTGAGCCATATCCTAAGAAGAATAAGAATTCGAGTCGACCGCTTTAAACTGAGTCTCGATCGCACTCAGAAGAATCGGAAGAAAATTGTTGATATCGGACTCCACGTTTAATCCCGCAGCTGCAGCATGTCCTCCTCCATTAAACAGTTTGGCGATCTCATCCATTCGGAAACGGGGCTCCTTCGCTCTCAGGCTACCCTTAATCTTACCGGAACGCTCCTCAAGCAGTACACCGATATCCACGCCATCAATACATCGTGCAAAATCGACTAATCCTTCGGAATCCTCGGTTTTGGCGCCCACGTCTTCATAGACACCCTCTTCAAGAAGCCCTACGCAAACTCTTCCATCTAAATGTAGGGTCAGTGACTTAAGGAAACGCTGCATGAGTTCCAGCCGCGAAAAACTCTCCCTCTCATAGAGTTCAAGGTTCACCTTATTCAGATCAACACCGCACTCTATTAAAACACCCGCCAAATCAAACGTGTGTTTGGTAGTAGACGGAAAACGAAACTGTCCGGTGTCAGTCGCTATCCCCACATATAAAGCATTGGCCGTGTCGGGATCGATTTCATAGCCACAATCGAGGAAAAATCCCGCCAAGATCTCTCCAGTAGCAGATGAGCTACCTTCAATAAGGTTCGTCTCAGCATATTGGGTATTGGAAATATGGTGATCGATATTTCCCAGCGGCTTCGGTGCCCTGGAAGTGATATCGGCACCAATTCGCTTATGGTCCGCACAATCGACGGTCACGACCTCCCAGCCTTCAAAATCAAAATCCGTACCTCTAAAAAACGGAGTGTTCTCCGCCAAAAACTTCAAAACCCCTGGAATCTCATCCTGATTTACACAAACAGACTCTATATTTAACGACCTGAGAACCCTACACAAAGCTACCTGGGATCCGATACAGTCGCCATCCGGACGGAGGTGGCCAATCACAGCCACTTTTCGTCCAGCCAGTGATTCCGCTAGTGTTTTAAATTGGGGAGACGAGTTTGGGTAGTAGGTCACGTTTCTTTATTTTCGTTCGGAACTTCGTCTTCAGTGATCTCTTCTATCAGATCTACTACTTCAACGCCGCGCTGAATCGAATTGTCATATAGGTAGGTTAAAAAGGGAATATATTTCAGAACAATTCGCTTACTAATAAGCCTTCTGAGTTCATGTGCATTCTGTCGAAAAAACTTCTCAGCCTTTTTCTTCTCAGTCGCATCTCCGATAACTGAATAGTATACTTTTCCAGTCCTCAGATCAGGGGATATAGAAACATCCGTGACCGTAATAAATACCGTCTGCCCCTGAAATCGAGTATGCATCAGCTGGCTTATCTCCTGACGTATCAGGACATTTACCCGTAAGATTCTCTGGCCCATAAACGGCAGTGTTTAAATGAAGATCACTGTGAAATTACAAAGACTAGAGAGCTGCACGCTTCTTTTCGATCTCGTAGCATTCTATGAGATCGCCTTCTTCATAATCGCCGAAATCGGAAAGCTGAACTCCGCATTCGTAACCGGTGCGAACTTCTGTAACATCTTCCTTGAAGCGTTTGAGCATCGATACCTTGCCATTGAAAATCTCGACTTTCTTGCGGAGTACCCGAGCACGGGCTGAGCGAGCAATGCGACCATCCGTAACCAAACAACCTGCGGCCTTGGAGCGGCCGACCGGGAAAATCTGACGAACTTCCGCAGAACCCATTTTCTTCTCAACCAGCTCTGGATCGAGCTGATCCGCCATAGCCAACATGACCTGTTCTACCATCTCATAGATGATATTGAACTGCATAACATTTACACTGCCATGCTTGGCAATCGCTGCTACTCCGGTCTCCAGGCGTACGTTGAACCCCAATACGGCAGCATCCGATGTACTCGCAAGATCAACATCCTGCTTACTGATCGCCCCGACGTCGGCTGAAATTACCTGAAGGTCGACCTTGTCGCTCTTAATAGAAGACAACACATCTTTCACGGCTTCAATCGATCCGTGCACATCGCACTTAACCACGAGCTTAAATACCTTTTTCCGAGTTTGTTCAATCGCCTCAAACAGAGTCTCGAGCGTTGCAGGCTTCTGTTCTACGTCTTCCTCAACGACAATACTTTCACGTTTAAGCTCAGTGAGGCGTTCTTCTGCCATACGTTTTGCATCGCGTTCATTCTTGACCACGGTGAATTCTCCACCACTGGCCGGAATATCGGACCATCCCAAAATACTAACCGGCGTCGACGGCAATGCCTGCTTAACTGGTTTTCCAGAATCATCCATCATTGCCCGGACCTTTGCGTAGCTGATTCCGCAAATGATTGCATCCCCTACCTTCAAGGTTCCCTGCTGAACTATCACTGTCGCTGTGGGACCACGCCCCACTTCCATCTTCGCCTCAATAATCGTCCCCGAAGCAGGTCCTTTCGGACTCGCCTGGAGCTCCATGACCTCCGCTTGAAGATTAATCATGTCCAAAAGCTCTTCGACATTTTCGCCCTTCAGAGCTGAAAGAGCCACAGCAATTGTTTCCCCTCCCCAGTCTTCAGGGGCAATATTACGCTCCTGCATCTGAGTCTTAACTCTGTCTAAATCAGCGCCCTTGGAATCAATTTTGTTAATCGCTACAATAATAGGATCTCCAGACTCCTGTGCAAACTTCAGTGCTTCATCCGTCTGAGGCATGAAACCGTCATCCGCGGCCACGACCAAAATCGCCAGGTCAGTTACGTGAGCACCCCGTTCACGCATCTTCGAGAAGGCCGCATGGCCGGGAGTATCTAGAAAGGTAATCTTATGGTCTGCGTGCTCGACTTGGTATGCGCCAATATGCTGCGTGATACCCCCGAACTCGCCCGCTACGACGTTCGCTTTTCGGATATAGTCAAGCAACGTTGTTTTACCGTGGTCCACGTGTCCCAAAATACACACCACCGGCGGACGCGGCTCGAGAAACTGACTTTGGTCTATTTCAATCTTCTTCTTTTTCTTGACCGGTACTTTTTCTTCTCCGCGGTGCTTAACCTCAAGAAGGAAGCCATGCTTTTCTGCCAATCGAACCGCAACCTCTTCATCAATCACCTGATTCATGGATGAGAAAATCCCCATTTCCATGAGCTCAGATATAAGCTTAAACGGTTTTAATCCGATTTCTAATGCAAATTCTTTAACTACGATCGGTGGCTTAACCGTCACCATACGAACCTCACCTTCAGCGGCAGGAGTATCGGATCCATCAGCAACCTTGTCGCCACTTTCATCGGACGACACCGGAGGTGGCGCACCAATTCCAGGGGTGGCGGGCGGACGTCCAGCAACGGCAGGTGGTGCCGCTGGTGGTGGTGTCAGTGGGGCCGGCGCCGATGGCTTCGGAGCAACCGGAGGCGGTGCAGCGGGTGCAGGAGTCGCCGAAAGAGGCGGCGCCGTTGGCGGAGTTTTAGGTGCTAAAGATACAGGTGGAGGGGCTGGCGGTACTTTTCTAACAGCAGGAGCGGGGGGAGGTGGTGTTGGCGGAGGAGAAGCAGATCTCGGCTGACGCTTCGCCTCTTCCTCCTTCAATTTTTCCTCTTTCTCACGTTCAATGTCCTCTTTGGTGCGAACAAAAGCGCTAAGCGGAGGGGCCACAGGCGGAGCCACCTCCTTGGGGGCTTCCTCAACAGGGACATCCGCTACGGGAGATTCTGTCTTTGGCTCCTCCTTTTTACCAAGCTCTTCGATAAGCGACTCGGCTGAAATAGGGTCGATACCGCTGGAAGCGGTAGAAACTGCATACCCTCTCTTCTTCAGTATCTTTACGATTTCCTTACTGGAAACACCGGTCTGTTTTGAAATTTCGTGAATTCGAACACTCATATAATATATCCGCCAACTAACTGGCAGTAGGGTTAGGACCTAAAAAATCTATTGTTGGGAGAGGAACTCCTTAACTTTGGTTAAAATATCATTAGCCTCTTCCTCCGTAAATCCTGCATCAACAAGATCAGAGCCTTCAACACCCGTGAAGGCATCTGGACTGATTAAACCAACAGCAACCAGACGGTTTGCAATATCATCGCTGATTCCCGGGATCTGGTTAAGGCCCGCAATCGCTCGCTCCATGCGATCTTCAAAACCGCCAGCCACTTTCTCCTTACTGATATCAAGGCGCCAGCCCATCAGGCGGGAGGTTAAACGGGCATTTTGCCCCCTGCGACCAATCGCAACCGACAGGTCACGGTCAGCTACTTCAAAATGGATTCGTTTGTTGCGTTCATCGATTTGAACATTCAAAGGAACCGCCGGTTTCAACGCTTCAGCAAGCATTTCCTGAGGATCATCAAAGTGTCGGATAATATCGATCTTTTCACCACCCAGTTCGCGAACAATGCTTTTAACACGCGCCCCACGAGCGCCTACGCAGGCACCTACCGGATCTACTTTTTTGTCCTTACTCGCAACCGCGATCTTCGTTCGATACCCGGGCTCACGGGCCAAAGCTTTAATCACAACCGTCCCATCGGTGATTTCCGTGACTTCAAGTTCCAGAAGTCGCCGGATAAATTTGGGATGCGCACGCGTCAATATAAGCTCGGGTCCCCGGTTCGTTTGCTCAATCGCGAGTAACAGACAACGGATACGTTCACCCGGTGCATAATCTTCTCCGTGAACTTTCTCGCGCCCAGGCAGCAATGCCTCAGCCTTGCCAAGATCGATGATCAAATCACCCCGTTCACGACGACGGACGATCCCCGAAACCACGTCTCCAATGGAATCTTTGTAGTCGTCAAAAATACGCTCTTTTTCGAACTGCCGAACTTGTTGCATGATCGCCTGCCTGGCAGTCTGGGCAGCAATACGACCCAGAAAAGCCGGATCGATCTCCTTTTCAATATCGCCTCCTAAAACGGCTTCCTTATCGATCAACTTAGCTTTCTCCAAATGAATCTCCGTTTTCGGATCACTCACTGAGTCAACGACTTTCAGAATAGTCCAAGCCTTTAATCCACCGGACTTGGGATCAATCTCAACCCTGAGTTCCTGGCCGGAGTTTACGCCTTTGCTGGCCGCAGTTTTTATGGCTAATGAAATGGCCCCAATCATATCTGCACGATTGATGCCTTTTTCCTTCTCCATATATTCCAGGACGGATAAAATTTCGCTGCTCATGTCAAAAAAAGTGATAAAAAAAAGCGGGCTATAGAGCCCACTTCCCAGTGTTGGTAAAGTGTGAAAGGAGAGAAGAGATAGACCCCGCTTCAACCCATGTCAAGTATCCTTGAGGACCGACTATCAATGGCTCATTTTCTTAACTCAGTGCCTCGAATTTCGATCATTCTTTGCAACGCCCCCTGGATGCTTCCGTTACACAGAGGTAACTTCGGATCAGCCTCCCCCAAGGTCGTCTTTAGCAGGGTTTTCAGCGGCGAGGGAACATCTCCCGGGAACCAATGAAACCAGTGAGCGAACAACGGGATCCCAGCGTTGGCCGCCAATAGTGGAAAAAATCCATCACAAATTAGATTTTCAATACGTGTACCACCTACCGAATTTGCGACGACGTTGTCTGAAATATAAGCCCGTAGATTGCTGATTTCCAGTAATTTACGGCTCGTATCTGTTACTGACCGATCACCCCATTCTGAAAACCAACTTACACAAGCGCTCAAATTATCCGGCCAAAAGGGTTTCTTTTTAACCCATGTCTCATACTGCACGAGTCGTTGGAAAGGCTGGTTTGCAGGCCGCGTTCCGGATAAACGCCAACGACCTTCTCCCGCTCGATAAAGATCACCAGCAGAGAAATCGCCGTCCCGAAGTGCTTTCAGGGAGTAATCGCCCGCGATAAATAACATCGCAGCTCGATTGTAGCGATACCCCAGAATCTCCAAACCCGTATGATGACAGGCCTCCTCCCAACCTAACATCGAAATCCGACGCGCTGCGTATTTAACTTTCGCATGCCACCGTTTTTCAGCCGCTTCAACCAGGTATTTGAGCCTTTCTGGGGTTGGAATCGCCAGCAGCCAATCCTCTAATGCGGTTTCTTCGCCAGCCGCTAAAGCGCCAAGGACCTCTTCTTCGGCATAATTTTCTAGACTCTGTGGAAGCGCATCCAAGAATAAAAACGAATGCTTAACCGAGCAACCCACCGCTCGCTTTCCACTTTTACTTGGAAAAACGAGAATATGCAGAATGACGTTCGCGAAAGCAGGATCCCCCTCATGGCCATGAGCTGTCCAATCGGACTCGAAAAAATGCAGTTCCGCATCCCCATTCAACAAGTGACCATCCACCCGGATACGAACGTTTTTAAAGTCAGGCCCTGCCAACCGATTCCAGTTTCCCAAATCAAGAATCTCTAAATCAGCTCCTTCCTGAGTTTGCAGATCAGTCCGCCTGAAATCACCCCGGGCCCAGATTTTTTGCACCAATTCCTCTGTTACGGTCAAAGGACCATACTCACCTTCTATTTCTGCTACAATTTGAGGTTTCACTGAAGTCACAATTTATGGCCTTGAAATTTCCGTAAATCAAGTTTCTTGAAACCCCAGCAATAAAATCACTTGGAAAAATCAGAAGTTCTGATCAGTTCAAAAGCGAATGAACGGTCTTTCCCGAACCATCTGCATCTATGGCGTCTTCGTACTCGGCGTATTATTTCCCCAGATGGCTTCGCTTTCGTTCATCATTCAATACGCAGTCATGGTAATGCTGTTCTTCTCATTCCTGACAATGCCTCTGACTGGCAATCCGGTTAAGCCAGCTCACTTTTGGGTCTTACTGGCGAACCTGGCACTGGGTTTCATTCCCTATTTTGCGCTAAAAGGAATTTCACAAGATTATGCCCTAATCGCGTTCATAACCGGTATCACACCCACCGCAATTGCTGCGCCGGTCATTATATCTCTCATCCACAAGGACGTCTCCTTCGCTGCAACATCGGTACTAATAACGAACCTCGGGATCGCATTCATCATACCATTTACCCTTCCCTATATGGTGGGAGCATCCATGGAAATTAGCGTCTCTGGTATCGTTTTAAACGTGCTTACTGTCATGCTTATCCCATTCGCTTTGGCATTTCTACTCCGGATCGGATATCCTCGAGGTGCGGCAGTAATAAAGAGACTGAGTTCCTTAAGCTTTTACATATGGATCATTTTGATTTGGATCGCAGTCGCAAAAACGACCGTGTATTTAAAAAGCCAAGACGAGGCCTCATTGACACAACTGGCGGTTGCAGCCTTGATATCATTCAGCCTCTGTCTTGCTGGATTTTTGTTAGGCGCTTTGTTAGGCGGGAAACAATTTCGACGCGAAGCATCTCAGTCTCTGGGCCAAAAGAATGTGATGTTTTCCATTTGGCTCAGCCTGACCTACCTGAATCCATTCATAGCCATGGGCCCTACCTTCTACATCCTTTTCCATCATATGTATAATGGGTGGATCATTCTAAAGTACGGGGACAAAAAGAAATAACTACGGTTCATCGAAAACACAAATCGACGACCACAGCTGTAGATCCAGGCCTCCATTTCACATTTCCAAATTACTTGAACACACGCAGGTTCAATAGGGTATACCCTCGCATGCAACCAAGAGGGACTATACCGATACGAACAGGACCTTCCCTCTCCAACCCTATTTCCACCTGTGGATCGACTGGTTAACCTAGCCCGAGAAAGAAGTGAGAAAAACGTATCATCGTGGAACGGCTATGCTAACTTAGCTTCTGAGCCTTGCCTTTTGAAGAAGACCAAAAACCTGACACCACCAGTAGGATCAGCGGAATCCAGCCAATCTGAAGGAAACTCGCAGGATCCCGTACGATTCGTCTTCAACCACCGTTTTTTCGCGCAATTCTGGCTGTGATCGTTTTCCACTACTTTTTACTTGCTGCCAAAACCCTGAGTCCTAAGTTTTCCCTCCTTTGACCAAGGAGAGATGGCAGAGTGGTCGAATGCGGTGGTCTTGAAAACCATTGTACCGTAAGGTACCGGGGGTTCGAATCCCTCTCTCTCCGCCATTTCAAATCAGCCCGTAGCCCAACGGGCTTTTTTGTGCACGACTAGTTCACCATAGGAAGATGCCAGCCAAAGTCACCTTTGCTCTGAAGATGACGAAGAGAGTCTAAGTATTGTAGAGAAAGTCACAAAATGGCCCTAGCACGACTGACGACCAGTATAGTTCCCATAAACAAACGCACCTTTTGATAGAAAATCACCGCCGCATCCGGTAAAGCGATGTAGTCAGCCCAATAATGGCAGGGAATATACCTTGAATTAATGGGGAAAACCTTGGCACTCTTTAGCCCTCCCGTTTGCGATTTTTCTGATTCAATCGGACCACCTACCTATCAACTCCCCAAATTATGTTTAGAGTCGCTATTCTTTTAATTTCTTCCCTCCTCGCAAAAAACCTGACAGCGGATGTAGAGCGCATAAAGGATATTATCTATCATAAATCCGAAGGCGTGGCCCTGACGATGGATGTCTTTGTCCCGGAGAAACCCAATGGTGCCGCGGTCATCAAGATTGTCAGCGGCGGCTGGAAATCGAGTCACGATAGAGTCTCCGACGATTACTCAGCACCATACACAGATAGCGGTTACACCGTGTTCGCCGTGGTCCATGGATCACAACCGCGCTACAAAGTGCGCGATATCATGGCCTTTATGCACCGGGCCGTACGTTTCATTCGGTTCAATGCGAACCAGTGGAACATTGATCCTGATCGTATCGGCGTAACCGGTAGCAGTGCAGGCGGACACCTCAGTTTGATTCTCGCAACCCAAGGTGGACCGGGAGACCCCGAAGCTAAAGATCCGATCGATCGAGCTAGTAGCGCTGTCCAAGCGGCAGCCGTCTTTTATCCGCCGACTGATTACCGCAACTGGGCAGAGCCCGGTGACATGGCCGTTGGAGTGGGTAAACAGGCACGTTGGCAACCTGCCTTCGGTCCGGAATCGGAAACCGCTGAAGGACGAGAGAAATTGGGCTATGCCATGTCCTCAATCTACCACATTAGTAGAACCACAGCCCCTGTATACATCATCCACGGGGACATGGACCCAGTTGTCCCGCTCTTTCAGGCGGAAAGCTTTGGCAAGATCGCAAAGAAAAACGGCGTGCCATTTGAACTCGTTGTCAAAGAAGGCGCCAAGCATGGTTGGAAAAATAAGGTCGAAGACGAACCACAGTTTGTAGCCTGGTTCGATAAACATCTTTCCAAGTAGAAAGATGCGTTTATCAGTCAGACCCCTTACTAGCCTATTTCTCCTTTGTTGGATTACGCCGTCTCTAGTTGGAGACAGTGTTCAGTGGCAATCGTTGTTCAATGGCAAGGACCTATCGGGCTGGAAAGCAAACATTCTTCCTGAGTCGTTTTCCTTGGAGAATGGTGCAATCAAAGCCCATTGCAAGGCTCCCGACCTACGGAAATCCCACCTATTTTTTGTCGGAGAAAACAAGGAGAATTTTGTTACATTTAAAAACTTTGAACTCGAATTATTTGCCCGCGGAGAGCCGGACTCCAACTCTGGCATCTTCTTCCATACAGACATGACTCCCCGAGACGACAAGGAGCATTTAAGAAACGGATATGAAGTGCAGTTGATTGACGGAGAGAACCCAAAAGCCAAAACAGGAAGCCTCTACTCCGTCATTGAGCTAGAAAACTCATCCGTTGATGAAGCAGAATGGTTCAAAATACGAATCAAGGTGGTCGATAAAAAAATCGAAGTGTTCCTAAACGAACAACGCGTCGTCGACTACACGGAACCCATTAACCCGAAACGTAGGCCCGAGCGGAGCGGACGTTTATTGAATTCTGAGGGTGGTGCAATCGCACTTCAAGCACACGACCCCGAAAGCGTCTACTATTTTAGAGATATTCGAATTCGAAAACTGGATTGAACCAAATGCAACCATTGGTCGTATCATACTCTGAAAATTGATGTATTAGTATCGACGGATCAGTTGTGAATTAAAAATTGGCGGATCAAAAATTGACTCCTGTTGCCAGAAACAGAAGTCGCGATACTCACTGCTATTCCATGCGACGCCCTTGGAACATTACCGATAGTTCAGTTTATAGTCTGGCCACTTATGCCAACGATGGTTTCAACATGAACATCTGCACCTACGTGACCGCTATAAGCATGAAGCCCAAGATGTATGCGATAGCAATAGACCTCCGTTCAAAAACGCAGAGAATCCTTAAAGAAACGGACTTTGCTATTCTCCAAGTCTTGGGAAAATCCCAAACCGATCTGGTGCGTCCACTGGGCCAAAAAAGCGGATTGAGTTACGACAAAGAAACTTATCTACGAAAACGGGACCTTATCGCTAACTGGAACGAGCATTCTGTTCTCAAGGAAGCCGCGGCCTACATGTCCCTCCAGAAGCAAGGAAGTCAGATTACCGGTGACCATGAACTCTATTGGTTCAACGTATTCACGTCCAAGACGAACCACGACAATGTATTAAACTTCCAGAACTTGATCGTTGAAGGGCTCATACTGTGATGACATTTCCAATTACCTACGCCGAGATATTGAATCGATTGGATACGATCGATCCCGTCTCTTATGGCAGATCCAGGAATTTCGTGGATGGAGCTGTCTCCTACCTGTCTCCCTACCTTTCACGGGGTATTTTATCCACCAAGCAAGTTAGCGAACATATGCTCGCAAGAGGATATACGGCCTCTCGTATCCAGAAATTCATTCAAGAACTCTGCTGGCGAGACTATTGGCAACAAGTCTGGATTCACAAGGGGAATCAAATCGATAAGGACCTACAGCGCCCCCAACCACGGGCTGAAAGAGATGGAATTCCTGCGGCTATCGTAACTGCCACTAGCGGCATAGATGCGATAGACGAACAAATCCGCTCTTTCTATCAAACTGGCTACCTTCACAATCATGTGCGGATGTACACAGCGGCACTCGCCTGTAACATCGGGCGCGCCCACTGGTACCAGCCGGCGAGATGGATGTATTACCACCTCCTGGATGCTGATTGGGCGAGTAACGCACTCAGCTGGCAATGGGTGGCGGGCAGCAACAGTCGCAAGACCTATCTGGCTAATCAGGAAAATATCAACAAATACTGCCACTCCAACCAGCAGGAGAGTTTCCTGAATAAGGCCTATTTGGAGTTGGAAAACATGCCGATCCCACCGGAACTACAAGAGACCGTTCTACCTGACTTGAATACCTCACTGCCAGATTCTCATACACTGGCTATCGACAAGAACCTCCCTACTCTGCTTTACAATTTCTATAACATGGATCCGAAATGGAGGGAAGACGTATCAGCCAACCGTATACTCATTCTGGAGCCCAGCGTTTTCGACCAATATCCCATCTCAAATAAATCTCTTCAGTTCTTGATGGATTTGGGAAATAACATTCCTGATCTCCAGACATTTACAGGAGAATTCTCCGAGCTTCACGCTCAACTGGGAAGCAGCGCGGTTTACTTTAAGGAACACCCACTAAATAAATACATCGGTCATGAGGATCCACGCGACTGGATGTACCCAGTAAACCGTTACTACCCATCTTTTTTCTCTTACTGGAAGGCCTGTCAGAAATCGGTCTCATGACTACACCAGGGATCAACATCGTATGGCTAAAGCGAGATCTTCGCCTGCAAAACCATGCTGCCTTACACGCGGCTGAAAAAGACGGAGGTCCCTACCGGATCATCTACCTATTTGAACCATCTCTCGTAGGTCTACCGGACACGTCTCTGCGCCATCTGCAGTTTGTTTTCAAGAGTATCGAGGAAATGAACCGCGATCTCCTTTGCTACAATCGACAAGTGGACCTGTTTTATGGCGACGCACAACCGGTCTTCGAGTGGCTACTGAATGCTTGCCATGTTAAGAGCCTCTTCAGTCATCAGGAGAGTGGCATCCAACTCACCTGGAATCGAGACAAACAGGTCAAGGTTCTCCTTGATCGGCGCAGCGTCTCGTGGAAGGAGTTTCAAAGGGACGGAATCGTTCGTGGGATCACCCATCGAAAGGGTTGGGATAAGCAGTGGTTCGCGACGATGTTGCAACCCCCCATGAGAAACGAATACTCGAGTACCGACCTTCCAAAACTGGACCACCCATTTCCATTGCCCCATTCGCTGGAAAGAGATCTTTTGGCCTATCCCGCCGAACTGCAAACTCCGGGTGAAAACGCAGCCCACCACACGCTGAAGTCATTTGCCGAAAAACGCGGATTTAACTACAGCAAGGGTATCTCAAAACCCCAGCAAAGCAGGGAATCCTGTTCGCGACTATCTGCCCACCTTGCTTGGGGAAATCTAAGTATTCAGCAGGCTTACCATTTCATCAAACACCATCCCAACTACGCGAAAAACAAGCGTTCCTTTTCCGCGTTCTTGATGCGACTCAAATGGCACTGTCACTTCATCCAAAAGTTCGAAGTCGAGTGCAGCTACGAAACCCAATGCGTAAACCGCGGCTATGAGAGTCTCGAGAGAACTAATGATCCCAATCTCCTGAAAGCCTGGAAAGCGGGCCAAACCGGCCTCCCGCTTGTCGACGCACTCATGCGCTGTCTGGCAGAAACCGGCTGGATTAACTTCAGGATGCGGGCGATGCTCGTATCCGTCCTGTGTCATCATTTTGATCAGGACTGGAGAAACGGCGTGCATCATCTCGCCCAACTGTTTTTGGACTACGAACCGGGGATTCATTATACCCAGTTTCAAATGCAAGCCGGTACGACGGGCACGAACACCGTTCGTATTTACAATCCCGTTAAACAATCGATTGAGCACGATCCCGACGGGCAGTTTATAAAGCAGTGGGTTCCTGAGCTTCGCGGAGTCCCGGTGGAATACATCCACGAGCCTTGGAAAATGGATTTGAAGACACAGAGTCTCTGCCGCGTCATCCTGGGGCAAGACTACCCCACTCCATCTGTGGATGTTTTGGAAGCAGCGCGATCTGCCCGCCAACGGATTTGGGGTCATAGAAAAGACTCACTGGTCCAGACCGAAAGACAACGTATCTTGAAAACCCATACACGGAATCGTTTGTCGAGTAGAAAACGACCCACTACTCGAGGGAGACCAACCCAAGACGAACTTCCAGGACTCCATTAAAAAATGAAAAAGTGTAACCTACCGACTAAACGCTGCCCGGTTTGCAACCGGGACTTCAGATGGAGGAAGAAATGGTCTTCTATCTGGGAAGAAGTCAAAAACTGCGACAGCGATCGTTATCAGCTATGCGGGGGAACCGTCAACTTCCATGCATGTGTCGCAAACCCGATTATGAGAAAAAAAGACACCGTCGAGAACGCGCTCTTCAACACAGTGAAACCCTTCGCTGCAAAAAACAGACCATAACTACGTTCTGGAAACAATAGCTAGCACTACGAATCTCTAAGCTTAATTCGGGCAGCTACTGGAAAATGATCGGAAGGATAGAAACCGGCTTGGTTGTAATAGAGGATGGCGGCCTGGAGAATATCCCAATCTTCACTGGTCCATAGGTAATCAATTCTACTTCGATTCCTGACACCTATAAAACCGTGCCCGGTTCCCTGCTCATTGCTATGAGCGTGCAAGGATCGAAAGCTGTCGATTAACATCAATCTGGGAAACGTCTTCTCGCTATACTCTATGGCCCGTTCGCCTGCCAAAAAGCGTATAGCCCTACCCTTTTCAGTTTCATTGAAGTCTCCACAGATCACAAACGGGTACTCGTAATCACGCCCTGCAATCGTTTCCACCATAACCTGCGCACTCTGCAAACGCGATGCCGGATCCCGGTGGTCCAGGTGGCAATTGTATACATAAAAACCTTGCTCCGACTCTTTGTCCTCCAGGCGAATCCAGACACAGCGTCGCGTGCCTCCAGAAAACTCCGATTTATCCACCAGCCAGAACGATCCCGCGTCCAGTAGCCTGAAACGGGTAGTCTTAAACAGGATGGGGATGGTTTCATCCCGCTCATGTTCACCCATAAAATAGGTGTAATCAACGAGTCCATTATCCAAGTCTTTTGTTTGTGCGGACGACGGTTCCTGTAATCCGCAGACATCGGGAGCGGTCGTTTTGAGTAATTCAATTACCACGGGCCTGCGATTGATCCAGGCATTGCGTCCCTCGTCCAACCCATCCCAGCGCACATTGAAACTCATGACATCGAGTATCAGCTCCGCGCCAACGGTCTTCACAGACAACAGCGTAGCCGAGGCCAACACGCATAAAATCAGATAACGAGCCGCACGGCTATTTATCCCTACCGCATCCTTCAATCTGTTGTCTTTCACTTACGGCCTCACCGGAGTCCCATCAGGTCGACGCATGATCGGGCGATACCAAGGTTCTTTCGGGAGCGGGTACTTGGCGGCCTTCACTTCATCGATATCCATCCCAAAGCCCGGTGCTTCATTGATCACCATGTAGCCGTTTTCGAATGTAGGGCAGTTGCTGAAAACTTCCTGTGTTTCTGGTCCGAAGTAAGTCTGCTCCTGAATCCCAAAATTCCAGATGGCCAGGTCCATATGGGCGTTCCCGACATGCCCTATTGGCGAAGTGTTTCCAGGGCCGTGCCAGGCCGTCCGTACATTGAACCATTCAGCCAAACGCGCTACTTTCATCGCCGGCGTTATTCCCCCTATCTGAGAAACATGGATACGCACGAAATCAATCAGACGATCGGTAATCAGCCCTACCCACTCGTGTGGATTGTTGAACAGTTCCCCCATCGCAAGAGCGCAGGAGCTTTGTTCGCGTAAGATCTTGAAGTAGCCGATATCTTCCGGCGCAAAAGGATCCTCGATAAAAAAGGGTCGGTACTGCTCCAGCTCTTTAACCAGATTGATCGCCTCGATCGGCGGGAGTAGTTCATGGATGTCGTGCAGAAACTCCAGCTCATCGCCGAACTCATTGCGCGCCATCTCGAAAATCTGGGGGACAATCTTCATGTAGGGACGGATCTCCATCACCGAATCGGTCGCGACACCGAATCCGGCCTTGCGAAAGTCAGGTTCGCCTTTTGCCAAGTGCGGGGAACCGTATATGCCGAACTGAATTCTGATGTGGCGAAACCCTTGTTCTTTGAATTTGGTGATACTGTCCTTCAGCTCAGCCATATCTCTGCCGCTGGCATGTCCGTAACAATCGACTGCGAAGCGACACTTACCGCCGAGCAACTGATAAACCGGAAGGCCTGCACGCTTGCCCTTGATGTCCCACAATGCCTGATCCAGTCCGGCTAACACGGTATTAAGGATGGGACCATTCCTCCAGTAGGTACTCACATTCACGGTCTGCCAAATGTCCTCAATGTTATCAGGATCCTTACCCCGTAACAAGGGATCGAGGTATTCCTCTACTGCCGCTGTCAGCGTGGCATAACGTCGTATGCCGGTAGCGCAGCCAATTCCCCAGAGTCCCGGTTCACTGGTCTCCACCTTTACAACACCGTATCCTGTGCCATTAGGATACGTGTGAATGATCTTAACCTTAGTAATTTTGATCGGCTCCATAGCCGGAGTTCGATCATTGAAGCGTTGAGCGCCAGCAGAATTGCTGAGCAGAGAATTGCCGAGGATTCCTGCGGCTGATCCGGTAGTAAGGAGAGAGAGAGCTTCGCGTCTATTCATAATAGGGTATCATTTAATCGGAGTAATTAGGTAGTGAAAGGTGATCCCAAGTATTGGTATCCAAATAGTATTCCTGCGTCTCGCGCAACTGCTTGGTCATCGAAGCAACCAAGCCGGTGTATGAAGGATCTGCGTACACGTTATTAAGCTCGTGTGGGTCGTTCTCCAGATCGAAGAATTCCCAGTAATCGTTATTACTATAATACTCGATCAACTTGTACCGCTCACTCCGAATACCCCGGTGCGGCCCGATGCGGTGAGCAGTGAAAAAGTTAAAAGAGGGATCACTCAGCTCGGCCTGCTCGAGCGCCCGCATCGCCCAGGTATTTTCGTAGTAAGAGTAGTAGATATGGTCGCGCCACTCGACCGGTTGATCGTGAAGTAGAGGCTTCAAACTCTTTCCCTGCATGACTTCCGGAACCTCTATCCCGGCAAAATCCAGAATCGTTGGAGCAACATCGATATTCATAATCATACGCTCCTCGACCTTGCCAGCCTCCACAGCGTTCGGATAGCGAACAAGAAACGGAATTCTCAACGAGGGCTCATACATAAAACGTTTATCATACCAGCCATACTCCCCAAGATAGAAACCGTTATCGGTGGTGTAAATAATTAAGGTATTTTCGGCCTGCCCCGTTTCATCCAGATAGTCGAGCACCCGTCCCAACCCTTCGTCGATGCTTTGCATAGCCCGATAGTGGTCCTTCACATAACGCTGATAGATCCATTTCTTTTTTTCCTCCTCAGTCATGTCGCCAAAGATATCGCCGTAGTCGCGGGCAATACTTTGCTCGAATTTCATGTCGGCGGCCTTACCTGCCACCAGACGGGTGGCGTAGTCATCGTTGAAGGTTTCCGGATATGGGAATTCCATATCTGAATATAGGTCCTGGTGACGGGGCGCAGGCGAAAACGGTCGGTGCGGCCCTTTATGCTGATAGACCAGACAAAATGGATCTTCGTCGTTCAGCCCCTTTAAATAATCGAGTGCCTTGTCGGTAATAATATCGGTCACGTAGCCTTCAAATTGCTTGCGCACACCATTCTCGATCATTTCTGGATCGAAGTAGAGCCCTTGTCCCGGAAGAATGCAGGAGTAATCGAAACCGCGAGGATCATGGGGCAAATGCCACTTGCCTACAATTCCGGTCTGATAGCCAGCTTTCTGCAGGAGTAAGGGAAAGGTGGGCAGGTCTGGATCCAGTTGCTCCGTTTTGTCTTTCGATTCCGAATTACCCAGAATTCCGTTCACGTTCGAAAGACAACCCGTCAGAATCGTCGCCCGAGCCGGGGCACAGAGAGAATTTGTACAAAAAGCGTTTTTGAACCAGACGCCTTCATTCGCGAGCCGATCCAGATTCGGGGTGTTGATCAACGGATTCCCCGTCAGGCTCATTTGATGATGCGTATGGTCATCCGTCATCACGAAAATGATGTTGGGCCGTCCGAGCTTCTTCGACGAACTTTCCGGCTTTGAGCACCCAGTCACCAATATTGAAACGAATACTAACGGGGTAAGAATAAGTTGAACGCAGGGGATACACTTCATAACTGTAGGTATTCAAATGTCCCGACTATCGATCGGCGAGAACTAATTAGCTTGTGAAACATGTTCTACGGATTTCACGTTGAGCATGCCCCAAATTATTTATCACGTAGCGACTAGTTTGGACGGTTTTATAGCCGACAAGGATCACGGAGTCGACTGGCTAAACGATTTCGAAGGCATGAAAGACTCGCAGGCCATGGCCGATTTCTCAAAACTCATGCAATCGTTCGATGCGATCCTGCTTGGAGGAAAAACCTATGACTTCACCCTAGACTACGGGCAATGGATGTCCCCCGGAATCCCCACCTGGGTCTTTACAGGTCGAGATCTGAAACTGCTCGACCCCTGCATACAACTGACGCGCCAATCCCCAACGGAAATCTGCGACGAGCTTGATCGCAGAAACCTTGAACGTGTCTGGCTCATGGGCGGTGGGAAACTTGCTGCTTCGTTCCACAATGCAGGACTTATTCAGGAAATCGACCTGGCAATCGTTCCCATTCTACTCGGACAAGGTATTTCCCTGATCGGAAAAACCAGCCGAGATCCTCAACTGAGACTTACCAAGTCGAAAAGCTATCAGAGCGGATTCGTTCATTCAACATACGGAGTGATCAACCCGGAACCTGGCCTTGTCTAAGCTCACCGTGTTACACTCTGGTTGGGGCCTCAAATCGCCCAATCAGTTCTTGCCGGACGGTTTCGCATAGCATTGGCGTGGGCATCCTGCACAAAACTTTCCCGAATAGGATTCCACCGCAAGGGACGCTTCAGTTCGATAGCGATGTTGGACAGGTGACACAGCGTGGCTGATCGGTGTCCCAACTCTACACCAGCATGCAGCTTTGTAACATCCCTCGATCTCACGCAATCGAACCAGTTTTGCAGATGACCACCCTTGGTATGCCGCATCTTAATCGGTAAATCCTTGGTGTGACGACGAATCAGCTCCTTCGGGGTCGTATACAGTTTACCTCGGTTTACATAGAGTTGCCCCTCGGTGCCGTAAAAAGTAACGCCATTATCACCCGTCTTTAGATGCATGGTAATACCGCTGGCGTACTCAAAATCGACGTCAATATCAAAAAAGGACGTGTGGCGTGAACCAAAGGGATTCCTCTCACCCATGCCTCGAACCAAAACAGGTCCTGTGTCATCCGTCCCCAGACCCGATTGCGCAGTATCCAGAAAATGTGCACCCCAGTTGGCAATTTCACCGCCAGAGATCTCTGGAATAAAACGGAAATTGTAGTGCACCCGTTCGGAATGATATTCACTCCAGGGAGCTGGTCCTAACCACATATTGTAGTTCAATTCGGGTGGGATTGGCTCAGGCTCCCAGGTCTCAGCGCTGCCAGACCGTGTCTTGATGGAGACCTCGACATGCTTGACCTCTCCGATAAAACCATTGCGTACCATTTCTGAGGCGATCACGAAACGTTCGTCAGACCTTTGCTGGCTTCCGACCTGCACTATTTTATTATGCTGGAAAGCCAGAGTTACCAACTCCCTTCCCTCCTCGATATGGAGAGATAAGGGTTTTTCAACGTATACATCCTTTCCCGCCAAAATGGCCGCCTTGGCGATAGGAACATGCCAATGATCAGGAGTGGCGATGACCACCGCATCGATCCTTTTGTCGGCCATGACATCGCGAAAATCCGGAACTGCTCTAATCCCTTCGTATTCGCTCTTCCCATACTGCTCTGCATATTGCCTCGAAGCAACCGCAATGGCATCCGCTTGCACTTGACTATCAACATCGCAGATCGCCACAACCTGACAATCTTCAGAACTTACCAGTGTCGGGAGATGTATCCTTCCTCCCTGATTCTTGGCTCCGATCAATGCGAGCTGTATTCGCTCATTCGCAGACCGTTTTGCGGCGTTATGACTGTTCGCAGCGATCGTGGAAATAAAGCTCGAAGATGCGGCTCCCACTGCACTCAAGGCAGTGATTTTTGAAAACTGTCTTCTATTCATAGGACATCTGGGGCTGGGCGTTACCGATAGAAACAGTCTATTGCTTTTCAACTCCTTGTCGAGCTCCTGAGCCAAACGTTACAAATCCGAAGTAAACGAAATCTGATTCGCCCTTAGGTAGACCGAAACCCGTTTACGCCTAGGGGGGGGCCATAAGATGATATATACGTCTTACTTTTCTGAAACTAGAGGAGGAGCTCCCTTACGGGGGTCCCAAAAGGCGATCTCAGCGATCTTCTTGCCTACTCCCAGTTTGAAGACCGTGACCATACTTTTTTCCGTTGGGTAATTGTCCAATAGTCCTTTTTCATCGGCTAACATAATGCGGTGCGGGTATTTTCGCATCTTGGGAAGTGCAAACGCCCGGCCGATTCCCGGCATTCCGTATATGTTGGAAAGGAAAACCGCATTGTTTTCGGGCAACCAATCAGCTCCCTGTTCTTCAAAAAACTTGTTCGCCCGTTTACCAGTGCCCATGTCAAAGGTCACAAAAACATACTCCGTATCCTCGGCCATAGGATAGTCTTGTTCGTGCTGGTCCTTCGCTTCGAAGCTAGGAAAACGGTCTCCCGGTTTTAACAAGACAACGTCCCCATCATCGGCGGATAATCCGGAGACTAAGAAACCTAATAGTACGATCGTTAACGATTTCGAAAAAAGCGATTTTATCATGTTAAAATCCTAGAGGTTATTGATTAACGGAAAATGAACGATGGATGAATTTATTTTCATGTTGGGTTCATTAAACCTTCATACGTTGAGCGTAGACTACTCGCTTATGAAATACATTCTTCGTGTTATTGCAGTGTCGATTCTTTCTTCCACCCTCCTACAGGCTGGAAACTTCAAGGTAAATGCTGACGATTCTGAGATCCTGGTCGACTCAAAAGCCTCCCCACCACACACGGTGACCAGCTATGTTCGGGATTATCAGTGCGATATTCAGGTCGATCCCAAATCTCTCTCTGTATCGGACGCCACATTTTCCTTCCAGTTGAAAGACCTGGATTCTGAGCATGAGAAACGGGACAAGAAAATGCACCAGTGGATTGAGAGTGATAAGTATCCACAAATTGTGTTTAAAATGCGCGATGTTACTACCGTTGACGGACAAAACGTAGCTCAAGGGACATTGTCCATGCACGGCATCGAAAAGTCAGTCGATGTTCCTTTCCTAGTCTCGAAAGACGGCGATACCTTTACGATCGATGGGAGCGCCAACTTCAGCTACGAAGATTGGGGCCTCGAGATCATCCGGCTATTTATTTTCAGAGTAAGACCCGAACTGAATGTCCGCTTTCACCTCGAGGGAACTATTCAAGGTTCATAGTCTATGAAAACTTCTCTCACTCGCGACCAAACCGAGCAAGTCATACTTCTCGACGTATCTGGTAATCCTTGTGGAACAATGGAAAAATCTCGTGTCCACACGATGGATACACCTCTTCACAGTGCGTTCTCGATTTTTCTATTTAGCGAGAACGGAGGAATGCTCATACAACAAAGGGCTCTTTCCAAAAATACCTGGCCTGGAATATGGTCCAATGCCTGTTGCGGTCATCCAAGTCCAGGTGAGCTTCACCAAGTTGCTGCCACCCGCCGCATGAAGCAGGAACTCGGACTCACCGGTATCGATTTGACTCTAGTGCTTCCAAACTTCCGTTACCAAGCGATTCACGATGGAGTTATGGAAAACGAAATTTGCCCCGTCTTTGTCGGCTTTTGCTCATCGGCCAATGCGATAACCCCTGATAAAAACGAAGTAGCCTCTGTTGCCTGGGTGTCGGCCACTGAATTCTTCGACGCCTGTGATGTTAGCACAAACACCCCCTTTGAGAATTTTTCTCCATGGTCCCTCATGGAAGGTAGGCTTCTCAAACGAACCACTCTGATCAGACAATTTCTCCTAAAATCCGCCTAAAGCTCGAACTCAAGACAATCCAACCATGCCAACTTCCTTTATCGAAAACGATACCCTAAAAAGACTCACTCCCCTATCTCGATCCATCGAAGAATCTCTTCGATCAGCAACGCTTCACGCACTCACAACCGAAGGAAGTTTATCCAGGGCCAAGCTCGCCTGTGGTATAAGCTACGGGTTGGGACTCTCGAAGGCTAACTCAGAAAAACTGGGAGCAGGAATCGAACTCTTTCACCTGGCTTCACTCTTACTCGACGATCTTCCCTGCATGGACAATGCTGATGTTAGAAGATCCGCAGTTTGCACTCACAAACTCTACGGGGAGAACACAACGATCCTCTCCGCACTGGGACTCATAAACCAGGCCTATTTTCACCTTTGGCAACTATTCTCTGAAAGCGGAGGAACGATCCAAGATGAGGCTGCAAAACTAACCCGTGATTGCCTTGGATTTGCAGGAATCCTGGACGGTCAATCCAAGGACATTCACTACTACTTCACATACAATGACGGCAGTCTCGTCACGGAAATAGCCGAGAAAAAAACCGGATCCCTCCTTAGGCTCTGCTTGATGCTTCCGGCCATACTATGCCAAGCAAGTCGCTATGAAAAACTCCAACTGTTCAACCTTTCAAATGATTGGGGACTGGCTTACCAAATAGCAGACGATCTCAAGGACCTTTACTACAGTGAGGAAATGTCTGGTAAGACGCCCCAACAGGATGCGGAGCTCGGTCGACCCAATATGGCTTTGGCCATCGGCGAAGCAGCCGCCGCCAAACTTCTATCTGAACTAATGAACCGCTCAAATAAGCGGATCAAAGCTCTCGAAAACTCTCGCAGCGGGACCTACCAAACCTTGGCTAGCTTCCAGGATCACCTCAGCGAAAAAGTAGGACCCCTGCTGAGTGCCTTTGCTGCAGCCTAGCTCGAATGAGTTTTCTCAGACTAATTCTTATCAACCTCACCCGACACCGCATACGGGCGATCATCGGATCTGCAGGTATCGCATTTGGTGTAGCTGCGATGCTAACCGTTCTGAGCATTGTTTTAGGTGCCATCAACATGTTTGAGCGTATACTTTCCAACGATAGTCACTACCTGGTGTTCGAAAGGAATGTTTCAGACCTTTTCTTTAGCAGTGTTCCCGAAGAGGCCGTCAATGAAATCAGGAAGTTTGAAATGGTGGAGTCAGCGAATCCGATTCTCTTTGGACTGGTATCCACCGAAGATACTCCGGTGATCACCTGTTTCGGAATCACCAATGATGATCCACGCCTGGACGACGCCGAATGGCTGGCTGGCGATCGCGCCTCCTTCGGTAAACACCCACAAACGATCTACCTGGGTTCCCGCGCAGCTGAATTTGCAGAAGTCGAACTGGGCGAAGAAGTACCGATCGGCAATGATGTCTTTATAATCGGAGGAATACTCAAACTTGAAAACGGATTTGAAAACGGTGGTGTATTCATGCCCCTGGAACTCGCACAGGACTTTTTTAGCAAAGAGGGATACAGTTCTATCGTCGCGGTAAAACTGACAGACACTGCATTGGGTGACGTCTTTAAAACACGGGTGGAAACCGATAACCCGGATCTGATTGCACTAGAGAACGAAGAATTCAGCTCAAGTTACAGCCAGTTCAAAATATTATCCGCGACCGCGTGGTCAGTCGGTATCTGTGCTTTTCTACTCGGAGGTATGGGAGTCGCCAATACCATGCTCATGTCTGTCTTTAGCCGCATACGGGAGATCGCTATCCTGAGGGTTTGTGGATTTTCAAAGAAACAGGTGGGGGCCATGATACTTGGAGAATCGATTATACTGGCAATATTCGGAACCTTGACTGGGTTCCTATTTGGTTTCATCGCACTCAGGATCATGTCGGATATCCCACAATTGAATGGATACATACAACCCGTATTCGACAGTCTTATACTAACGGGTGTGGCGTTGGTTGCCTTCATTACGAGCGCCATGGGATCATTCTACCCGGCGTGGAAGGCAACGCGCATTCAACCCGCAGAGGCACTTCGTTATGAATAAAGGTTTCGAAACCCGCAACACTCCGTCAATCATCTCTGCCAGGAACATTCACAAGAGTTTCGATAATGGCGCTATCCCCGTGCTCAAAGATGTATGCTTGGAAATCAAGGAAGGTGACATCGCAGCTCTCTGGGGATCTTCAGGCTCAGGTAAAACGACCCTCCTTCATCTTATGGGCGGGCTCGATACTCCAGATTCCGGGTCTATCAAAGTAGCAGACTTGGATCCTGCAGCCGAGAGCGATCGACTCGCACTGAGACGCAAGAAAGTTGGATTCGTTTTCCAACTGCACAATCTCATACCCGACCTGACTTTGAAGGAAAACTGCCTCGTAACCGGTGTGGCTACCGGCACTCCAAAGACTGAATGCATGGATCGCTTTCAATCACTGGCTAAGGAGCTCGGTATTGATCACCGCCAGGATCGAAGGATCCAGGAATTATCCGGCGGCGAACGCCAACGGGTCGCACTCTGTAGAGCGCTCATGCACCACCCAAAGGTAATTTTGGCAGACGAGCCTACCGGCTCGCTGGATGAAAAAAATGGCGAACTCGTGTTTGAGATTCTCAAACAACTCGCTCGGCGCGAAAACGTTACCATCGTCATGGCCACTCACGAACGCCGATTCGCTGACGCCTGTGACCGCATCTTTCACATACGCGACGGTCAATCCTTTGAGATCTAGACAGTTACCAATGAAAGCCTACACAACCGACAACTCCACTTCCAGTCGTATCCAAATCGCGACTACCGGATTTAGTCTCGCCTGGCTATTTATGGCGAACCTGGTCGGACTATTGCTGGCATCACTTCTATTGTGGCCCGAGCTAAACCGTTTCATTTCTCCTCTTACCTACGGCCGCTGGATTCCATTACACCTCGACTGGCAGCTATACGGATGGTGTTTCCTGCCATTACTGGGACTTATCTGCACCCACTTTTTCGATCATCAAAGCAAAGGGTCACAATCCGTCATTTTGTGCCTGTCGCTCTGGTCACTTGGATTGTTATTCGGCGGCTATACCTGGTTAAGCGGAGGCGCTACCGGGAAGGTTTTTCTCAATTGGAATACTTCGAGCGGTCTCGTATTCACATTGGCTCAACTGACTATTTGGAGTTTGTTAGCCAGGGCTTTCTACGAACGTTTTAAAAACAGACATCAGCTGAAAGAGAGTACGATCTCACTAACGATCAAGGCAATAGCCCTACTGGCTTTGATTTGCGTACCGGCAGTACTTCTTTTCACCTCGGACCCGTCAGTTTATCCTCCAATCAACCCGGAAAGTGGCGGGGCAACGGGACATTCCTTGCTATTGTCCACGTTGAGCCTGGTACTCTTGATGGGAGTATTACCAGGTTGGATACTAACACTTGAACCAGCGAACACGCGCTCACTCAAAAAAGCGTCCCGGTATTTTTGGGGCTTTTTCGCGGCTTCTATTGTCATCTTTTTGATCATCGATCACGGAAACGCTTCCAACAGCAGCTTTAATCAGATATTCGGGTTGGGCACCCTGCTAGCCTGGCCGTTTCTCGTTTTCAAACTCTGGAGCTCCTACTCATGGAGTATGACATCGAATTACTGGCGCCGTGCATTCGTATTCTGGTGGTTGCTTCTGGCAATCGATGGTTGGGTAATCTTCCTTCCGGGGGTGCTGGATACGGTAAAGTTCACCAACGTATTGGTCGCACATAGTCATTTGGCCATGGGAGGTATGGTGAGCGCACTTAACATGATTATCCTCATTCATATGAGTGGGTGCGATCTCATCCGTGTAACTCTTTCCAGAAAACTGCCGTTCTATCTTTGGAATGGAGGCTGCCTTTTATATGTGGTTGTAATGACCCTACAAGGATGGCGAGAAGGCGAAAGCCCTCAGGTGCTTTTTGGCTATGATGGCCTTACATCGATCACCTACCACATCCGACTTCTTGCTGGCGTAAGCATGATCGCTGCAAACGGTCTCTGGTTACAAGCCTGGGCCATGGCATTTTGTTTTAGCCGTTCTTCGAAATATACAACGAGTTCTTCTCAAACAACTCCCGTGTTGGACCATGCTTAACGCTCGAAAAAACCAGCTTTTCATTCACGTGTTTTCCCTTCTCGTGGGCTTGATGGATTCAATGACAGGCCTGCTGCTGATTCTGTTTCCAGAAATGACCCTGAAGTTGATGGGAATTCCGGGAGAGATGCACCCGCCCGCTCTCATTGGATTTATCGGTGCTTTCGTCCTCGCAAACGGAAGCCTGTACCTATGGGCCCTGGTAATCGGAAAAAGGCAATCTCCATGGCTAATCCTTCAGCATATCTGGCTAGTCACAGCTTGGGTAAGAATCTGCGTAGGCCTTACGACCGGTGTATCCGTTCTAAACGGGCAATTGATGTTGGCGTGGATCTCCGTGCCGATCACAGACCTCTTTGTTGCTGGTATTCAACTATACTGGATCAGATCCAACCGATTCCCCAAAGATGACTAGTTCATCAGAACCAACACTCAAGTCGCAGGCAACGACGACACTCATCGTAGCCAGCGTATTCATTTATTTCCTGATCTTTGCCCAGTTCGGATTTCTGCATCGTTTGAGTGAATCGACCCCTTCCACCCACCTTATCGAGATAGCTCTATTCGGAATTGGACTTGGAGGGATCTGCGGGTGTATTCTCGCAGTGCGTTGTTTCACATACCAACACGCCAAATCCTGGCTGATGGCGGGATTTATTACCTGTGGATTGTCTGCTACCGCAATCGCAGCAGTTCCCAACATTTGGATCGCGATTCCTCTAGCCTTCTGCGTGGGCCTCTTTCTAGGCAACCTCACCGTAATCATGGTGCCAGTGATCTCACGGACGATTGCTCCGGAGAAAATTGGCTTTTGGATATCGCTGGGCGTCGGTGGAGCCTACGCCACCTGCAACATTCCATTAATATTCAATAGCACAGCCCAGGATCACTGTATCATCGGGGGGGCTGCCTGCGTACTCGGAGTCGTCCTTTCCAACTATCTGCCGTCGATCGAAAAGCCTTTGGCAGATATCGAGACAACAAACTATAGAACTCCACGTGTTCACTTTTCCAAAGCTGGACTGGTAGCCATGGTGGCTTGCTTTCTCGCACTTATTTGGCTCGATTCTGCAGCCTTTTTCATCATCCAGGAAACAGAAGGACTGAAGAGCCATACCTGGTCAAGCGATCGTCAGCTTTGGATGCTGGCCAGCATTCATTTTGCTGCTGCGTTAATGGGGGGATGGCTCCTGGACCGCGGCTGGCTTCAATATCTGTTACTGATTGCGCTCGCCGTGCTAATGCTTGGAGGATGGGGCATCGACCACCCACCCAATACTGACAGTCACTGGCCCGTTTTTGCCTACGTCATCGGAGTATCACTCTACTCGACCGCTTTGGTGGCATATGCCGCATTGCGTCCCGATTCCAGTAATACGCCAAAGATACAAACTAGAGCCGCCTGGGTATTTGCTGTTGCTGGCTGGTTCGGTTCAGCCATGGGAATAGGAATGGCTAAAGACCTCCACACGATACCCTTGGGATTTTTCGTCGTAGCCACTATTGTCGCCGGTATCAGCTTTATCGTCAGCAAAAAGGCTGAGGTCAAAGAGCCCACGTATTTGAATCCCTTACCATTGGAATGAAGTTTGTCTATCTATTCATTGTAGCTGGCTGCGGCATATTCGGATTCAATGCCAAGCGAAACACCACAGAAATGGTTACAATTTCAGCAGGACAACGCGTTTACATCGCAGAAGGTTGTATTAACTGTCATTCTCAATACGCCCGTCCGCATTCGGCAGATTTGGAAAATTCCGGTCCTGCAACCCTATTTCTATCTTACTCTGCGCAGCCCGTGCTTATCGGAAACCGCAGACAAGGTCCCGACTTATCCAATATCGGTGCCCGTCGGTCCCGCGAATGGAATCGCCAACACCTCATAAATCCTCAACTGCTCTCCCCGGGAAGCCGCATGCCCAGTTATGGGCACCTTTTTGATGGTGAACAAGTAGCCGATGGAGAGGCGCTACTCGATTATTTAGAATCGCTTGTGACAGAGGATCTTGAAGCTTGGTGGAACACCGTTTACAATTGGACTCCAACCGAATCCAAGCAAGGCAGTGTCAATGCAGGCCAAAAACTGTTTTCTCAAAATTGCTCTCAGTGCCATGGAAATGAAGCGAGAGGCGATGGACCCATTGCCCCCAGCCTTACGACAAAGCCTGCCGATCTCGTACACGGACTTTATCGCCTTGCACCTAAATCGATGCCAGGCCCCCAAAGAGAAAACCGGGTGGCGCAACTGATCAAATACGGTCAGGCTGGCACTTCCATGCCTGGACATGAATATTTGACGGATCAGAACGTTGTCGATCTCATGGCCTATCTGGATTCTATTACGCTGTAACAGTGGAGAGAAGATCCATTTTTTTACATGAGAATATTGATCGTAGAAGATGAGGTAAGAGTTGCCCGGTTTATCGAAAAAGGACTGCGTGAAAACGCCTATACCACGACTTGGGCCAAAAACTGTGAGGAAGCAAACGACCAACTTTCGGAAGGAGAATACGATCTCATAATACTAGACCTGGGCTTGCCGGACGGAGATGGCCTTGGTCTTCTTCGTGAATGGAGAACCTGCGGATTCAACGAACCCGTATTGATTCTAAGTGCACGCGATTCGCTGGATGATCGTGTCAAAGGTTTAAATATCGGTGCCGATGACTATCTGCCCAAACCTTTTAGTTTTTCTGAACTCCTGGCCCGTACCCGCTCTCAATTGAGACGTTCAAGCCAAGTTCGACAAACTATTCTGGAACACCGTGGCATCAAGATGGACCTGCTCGCCCACACTATCTCATTTGACGATCAGAACATTGACCTCACCAACCGAGAATTCGCTCTTCTCGAGATACTCTTGCAAAACAAAGGACGCGTCCTCACGAGAACCCAGATCGGGGAAAAGATCTGGGATGCGCACTATGATATGCAGACCAACTTGATAGACGTCTATATACGTAAGCTTAGAAACGTGTTTCCCCAGCACAAAGATCCGCCTCTCATTAAGACCGTTCGAGGAGTCGGCTACTCTATTCAGTGAAGACCCTGTCATCGAGGTTAACCGTTTGGTATGCGGTTTCTGTAACTGTGACCGCTGCCATCTTTATGTTATTCGGTCGCTATCACCTGCGCCAGAACTACATAGCGAGTATGGACGTCCTGAACGACACGGAATTTGGTGATATTTTACCGAATATTTTTAGCCATCTCGAAAAGGACAATCCTGATGCCGCCATCGATGCTATTAGAGAACACACAGAACTAGACGCGTCCTTGTTTTTCTTCCAAGTGGGAACTGATCATAATCACCCACTCTACACCTCCAGCAACTTGAACGGGGCTATCCTTCCGAAATCTGTTCACGGCAACCGAAGAATTAGCATAGAAGACAGCAACCTGGGAACGTTAAGAGTTGGCGAGTATCAGGCGGCTGGGTACGACATCCATATCGCATCTTCCCTGCAGGGACTGGAGGTATTGGAAGGCAATCTACTAAGAGTTGCCTCCATCGGCTTGATTGCGATTTTCCTGACTAGCATGGGTATCGGCTATGGGCTCAGTCGTTACGCTTTGAAGCCAATTGCAGCTATCGAAAAAACAGCATCCAGCATATCGGCAAAGAACATGAGCGAACGTATTCCATTGCCTAACACTGACGATGAGGTGGCTCGACTCGCGATTCTCTTAAATACGATGTTTGATCGCCTACAGGCGTCCTTCGAACAGGTGCAGCGTTTCACGGCTGATGCATCTCACGAACTTAAAACTCCCTTGTCATTGATTCGAATCAACACTGAAGAAATGCTGAATAAGCTCGATCAGCCGGCCGATGTCAGGTCTGAAGCCATAGAACAGCAACTCGAACAGATTGACGCGCTCAACAAAGTCATCAATGACCTACTCATCCTCGCGAAAGCAGATGCAGGCGCTTTGAAACTGACAAAATGCGAGCATGACTGTCAGGACTTCCTCAACGATTTTTCACAGGACGCAAGAGTGCTCTGCGAGGACAAGCAATTGGTATTTTTACCTAACAACAGCCTAAAAGCTTCCGTCCTGTTTGATCCACTCTGGTTGAGGCACCTCCTATTCAATTTGCTATCGAACGCCATTGCCGCCTCCTCGAAAAAAGGAACTATCACCCTGATATCAAAATCCAATAACGAATACTGGGAAATAGAAATGAAAGACGAAGGTCCTGGAATATCGGAAGATAAGATCGAACGGGTATTCGAACGTTTTTTTCAGGAATCGAAAAAAGCCGAAAGAGGTTCCGGACTGGGCCTGCCCATATGTAAGAGCATTGCCCAATTACACGGAGGAGATCTGCGTCTAAAGAATCGTCAGGATCAAAACGGCATCGTCGTTACCATTTGCCTTCCGTTAAATGCAACAGGCTAAGAAATCCACAATCGCGAAGAAAGAGAATTGGAAAAAATACCTCGGCGTACCCAAGCTAAGCCATGAGACAATTGCTCAAAAGATAGTCTCTGTAGATTTATCAACCTTCTCGAGTTACTCTGAAATACCCAAGGTAGCTTGGTTGGGGCATGCGAGTATTGTCATTCGCTGGCGAAGCCAAACGATCCTGATTGATCCTGTATTCGCCAAGCATATCGGAATCGTTCCACGGAGAGTCCCGGTCCCGAAATCAATAGCAGCACTCAACCCCAACGCGATTCTGGTGAGTCACGGCCACATGGATCACCTCGATAACCCCAGTCTTTCCCGTCACCCGCAGTCCTCGATTTACCTTCCGAATAAAACTGAAACGTTCCTAAGTCGATTCAACCGTGAACGAGCTACTCAAGTCTCCTTAGGTGACTCCATTTCAATCGGACCCCTGACGATTAGGCCAATGCCAGCCCTCCATGGGGGATGGCGTTATCCATGGCAACAGGGTTACCTTGCAGTCAGCTATTGGATTTCAGATGGCAAATATTCCATCTACTATGCCGGTGACTCAGCGTACGGAGCTCATTTTAAAGATATCGGAAACGAGCACCCAATCAATCTGGCCCTAATTCCCATCGGAGCCTATTCTCCACGCTGGTTCCTAAAAGATAAACACCTCAACCCTCCCGAAGCAGTGCAGGCAGCCATAGATCTCAATTCAGCCAGTGTCATACCCATTCATTTCGGATCTTACCGACTCGCTCTCGACCCCTTGGACGAAGCCCTACCTTGGTTTGTCGAAGAAGCAACCAACAATGGAATCGAGTGGAGCTTACCCTGCGGATTCCGCTGATACCTAAAAGCTCCCGCACTCTACCATGAGAATTCTGGTCCGAGTTCCTTTTTCAACTTTTGATTGTGAGGCCGAAAAACTCATCCAAATAAGCAACTACTTCAGCTGGAGGTTCTTCCTTTTTCGCACCCGCATTCACCTTGGGCAAATCGGCTATCCCGTAAGCCGAATCGACGCCTGGAAATGAAAACGTCCGTCTCAATACTTCCCGAGGGTTATTGAAAAAACTTTCGCACTTGAGAATCAATAACTGCTCGCGCGGAAACAGTTGGCAATAGCGCTGCAATTGCTCCAAATAAAGTCCCCTGGCCTTGTAGCTGTGACACCTGAATTCGACACTCTTATAGTCTTCGTTTTCAAGACTGGGGCCTAAGAGTCTTTCTTCACTCACCATCGCCTCCATAAGCGATAACGATTCTTGTCCGAACTTTTTTTCCCATGAAATATTGGGATATCGCTCGATCTGTAGGATTGCGAAGGAGCACAATCATCTTCATCTAGGGATTCATTTCAAAGATTCTTTCAGGAACCCAGGGGTTGAATAGGTAGAGGGGCGACGCCTCATACGAAAGCGCTTCTGGAGCCATCGTTGATTTTCTGGGGAAAAACGAGCGATACCAAGCCTCACCCTTGAGATAGTTATCAACTGTCTCGACGATACCTCCATCAAAATAATGAACTACTTTTTCGTGTGATGCTACCAAGTGAGGATGCTGGCTTAAATAGTAGGCAAGGCTCGTCGTGCCTGCTTTCTGGGCCCCGATAATCAAAAAAATCCGGAAGCACCCTTCCACGCCAGGTCAACCGCCTAAATAATTGAGCTACCCTCTCCATTGGGCACGGAATAATGCACCCGTAGTAGATACAGGCGAACTATAAACCCAAATACCAGAGTTAACTCTATTCGCTTCTACCATAAACCTTTACGAGAATGAAGTCTGCAACGCACGAAACGCCTTTTGAAACCAGGATCGATTGAAATAGTTGAACAAAAGGCCGTTTATAAGGCTCTAATGAAAAAGTTTTAATGAAAGGTTCATCAACATTTCATCCAAGGACCTTAGAATCGATAAATCCGGGCTACCTATAGTCATCCAGTAAATAGTTTGAAAAAAAGGTTCTACCGGGTTTTTAGTGGGCACATGTTAAGCTTACCACAATGAAAGAGAATAGCAGTTCT
>CAYGQM010000063.1:0-41247 GCA_964352065.1 uncultured Opitutaceae bacterium | reverse complement strand
GTCCTCCGGCGAATGGGTTGTTGGGGCGGGTGGATTCGGTTGTCGAAGGCGTGAGGACCTTTGTGATAACCTCGAGTCCTTCAGGCGGTTCTTCGTCACGTAATGCCATAATTTCAGTCGTAATCCCGTCTGTAACTCCGGTGCGCACGGGCATGACTTTGAGCTCTCCGGCGTCATCTCTGTACCAAATGGTTCCTATCGAGGGACGAGTTCCGCGACCGCTGCCGGCTCCTCCCGGGCCACCGTTACCGCCAGCAAAACCGCCTCCTTGGCCGCGTGGTCTGCGTTGACCGCCTTCCGCACCGGCTTGGCCTCGTTGTCTGGCTTCTCCATCTGTTCCAGCAGCTTGCCTTCTGGCCAATGCTTCCTCGCGGAGTTTCTGTTGGGCAGTCACCATTTCGTCGCTCAACTTTAAACTGAGTGCTGAGGCGGGAACAGATAAAACATTCTCGACCTCGTCTACGACAAAATCGAGGGTCGCTGTCATCCCGGGCAGGAGTACCAGTCTCGGGTTTTCGGTCTCAACCACGACGGTGTAATTGACTACGTTTTGGACCACAGCGGGTTGTAGTCGGATTTCTACGACGCTGCCTGTAAAATTTCTGTCGGGATAACTTGCCACCGTGAACCGGACGTCCTGGCCTTGTTTGATTTGACCGATGTCACTCTCGTCAACGTTTGCCAGGATTTCCATGAGTGCCAAATCTTCGGCGATAATAAACAGGCGTGGAGTATTTAGGCTGGCTGCTACCGTTTGGCCCTTTTCCACATTCCGGTCGATGACGACGCCGCTTATGGGGGCTCGGATTTCAGTGAATTCCCGGCTGCGTTTGATTCGTTCCAGTGCAGCTTCTGCGCTGAGTACTGCAGCTTCAGCGGTTTCTCTTCCAATGTCGTAATTTAGAAAATCGTTACCCGACAAAAATCCCTGTTCATATACGGGAAAGAATCGATCGTATTCGGTTTGAGCGCGCCTGAGGTTGGCTTTTTGACGCATGAGATCAGCCTCTGCGCTCTTGACTTGGGCATCCAGTACGGAGGGATCTATGAGTGCGATCAATTGTCCTTTCTCTACTTGGTCGTTAAAATCCGCATACACTTCATCGATCGTGCCGGATACCTGTGTTCCCACCTCAACCAGTTCACGGGCGACCAAAGTTCCGGTAGCTGTGATCATATTCAGTATGTTTTTTCGTTCGATTTTGGCGAAATTATACTGGGGAGCCGATTCTGAAGAAACTTCCTTTTTGGTGTAGAAACGATAGCCGCCGTAGCCGATGCCAGCGAGGAGGATAATGATGATGATCGCTTTTTTCATAAAGACTATTGGAGTTCTGGAACTTGGGTGTTCAGTTGTTCGATAAGAAATTTTTCTATGGTTCCGTCTTGGAGCGTTATATCCAGGCGGTTGGTGAAAAGGTTGAACCAGGATTCTTCAACTGAGACAGCGGCATCGAGGCGAGTGGATCGCAGGCTGTTTACGTCGAGAAGGGTTGCTGCACCTGCGTCAAACCTGGCCTGTTCGGCTTCCAGTGCCGCGTCAGCAGAACGTAATTGTTCTTCTGAAAATATGAGTTGGGCCTTTGCGGTGTTAAAATCAAGAATGGCCTGAAGCAGATCGGTGCGGGCTCCTTGCTTCAGGTCTACCATGTCAATCTCCTCCTGGCGTTGTTGAATGGTTGCCCTTGCAACGTTGGTCGAAGTTCGTCTCCGGTCGAAGATGGGAATCGAAAGGCTGAGCCCTCCTGACAGTTCAGGTTGGGTTTCAAAGAATTGTCCGGCAACGTTGGCTCTGGAGTCCAGGCCTGAATAGCTGGTTCTCAAACTTGCTGAAGCCGACAGCCGGGCCTTACCTCCTGAAGCGGCGACTCTTACGCTTTCTGCTGCCGCTTCCATCCTATATTCCTGAGCGAGGAGGTCTGGGCGTTGGACGATGCGTCCCCAGCTCGCCTGGACATCGGGTTCCGGTAAGTAATCGTTGTTACCCCAACCACTTCCTGTGAGATCCAGAATAATATTGGTTTCCGGGGGAATCAGTAGCAGGTCTTTCAGGAAATAAAGGCTTCGTTGGTAGGATTGTTTGGCCTGAGCGAGTCGGCGTTCACTGTCTGCTACCAGGGAACGTTGGCGGAGTACGTCGGCCTCGATACGGATTTGATTCTCGAAACTGACCCGGATACGCTCCAGGTTTTCTTGTCGCGAGGCTAGCTCTTCGGTTTGGATCTGAATTTCTTTTTGCCGAAGAATCGCTTCCATGAACCGGAAGATCGAATTGAATAGAACAAACTGCTTGGAGCGATTGAAATCCTCGATACTGGCTTCCAAAACGGAACGTGCCTGATTGATAGCAGCTTCCCGTCCTCCACCTGTATACAGGTCTACTGAAGAATTAAGACTTCCACTGAGAGACTCTGAAAGATCACCACTATCCCAGACAGGATTACGACCATCTCCAAAGTAGCGGAGGTTTCCCCCGAGCGAGCCAGTCAGGTTTGGTTGAGAATCAGCCTCTTCGAATTGCAGGTCGTTCTCGCGCAACTCCACTTGGAGTTTGGATCGTTCAATAGACAGGTTTTGCCGTAGGGCTAAGGATATGACATCTGACAAGCCCAGTGTTTGGGTACGGGCATCTGTGATTTGTGCCTCCTGGCTTCTCAATGAGTAGCTAAGCGATAACGAAAGAATTATGACAGCAAGTAAGCGGGGCATTCGTAGAAAGGATCTAGGTTGGGCTTTAGGGATAACGAGGGTCTGGTAAGAAAAGTTTCACGGTATTTCAAAAAAACAAAATTTTGTGAAAGCAGGTTGAAAAGCTGGTGGGTGGGGTGAGTTTTTCGTTGCACCATACGGGGCTCAAAACCAGCGTTGTGGACCATTACCCCGCAGGTTTCCAGTAGGCCTGCTTCCCGTTAATACCATCTCCAAATTCTAATGAATCTATTACTGCCTCCCATGTTGGCTGCTTCCACCTCCTGGCCATTCTTCGTGTTGGCGATTGGAATACTCTTTATTGTGGTTTCCATCGCTGTTTTCCGATTTCACGCCTTTATCGCCCTGATATTGGCCGCCATCTTGGTGGGGGTATTGGCTGAGACATTACCTGGCGGTGAGGGCGCCAACCATGTCGTGACAGCGATTGAGCTATCCATGACTGAGTTTGGTGTGACGGCTGGGAAAATTGCCTGGGTGATTGGTGTGGCTGCGGTGATTGGTATCTGTCTGATGGAAAGTGGTGCCGCCGACAGAATCGTTCGGAGCTTGGTGAAAGTTATGGGCGAGAAACAAGCAGGCTGGGCGATGATGTTCGCAGCATTCTTTCTCTCGATTCCGGTATTTTTTGATACAGTCTTCTTTCTGATCATCCCGCTTGCTCAGGCTCTCGCATTTCGTTTGGGGAAACGATACGTCTATTTTGTGATGTGTGTATCGGCGGGGGGGGCATTGACTCATGGACTTGTCCCACCAACGCCGGGACCTTTGGTAATGATCGAGACCCTTCAGCTGGATCTTGGTTTTGCCATGATAATGGGCATTTGTCTTGGAATTCCAGCGGGAGCATTTGGCGTATGGCTGGCTGGTCGTATGGATAAGAAGCTTAATATCGGATTACGGGAAAGTCCGATGGTAAAAATGGCCGACCTTGAGAGTATCGTCAACAAAGACGATAAGGATCTGCCGGCATTTTGGGTTTCTATTCTGCCTGTCGTTTTGCCGGTTTTTTTGATTGCCTTGGCCTCCAGTGTAAAGGCGTTTGGAAGCGGAGAGCCGAGCGGTCTGAATACTGCTATCGAGGTACTCGGTAATAAGAATCTGGCAATGGCGATTGGCACGCTGATTGCCATTTATCTGATGGCTTCCCAAAGAAAGATGAAGATGGGGCCGCTCTGGAAAGAGATGGAAGCGCCTATCGCCACCGCTGGAACGATTATCCTGATCACTTCCGCTGGAGGCGCCTTTGGTGCCATGATCCGGCATGCAGGCGTCGGGGAAGCGGTTCAGGCAGCTACCGAAGGTACGGGCCTCTCACTTATTATTCTGGCTTGGATCATTGCCGCTGTTATGAAGGTGGCTCAGGGCTCCGGTACGGTTTCGATGATCACCACTTCCGGTATTATAGCTGCAATCATTGGTGTTGGTGGAGCAGACGGAATCATCGATCTTCCCTACCACCCGGTCTACCTCTTCGCGGTGATCGCCTTCGGATCGAATGTAGGATCCTGGATGAACGATAGTGGCTTCTGGGTCGTCTGCAAGTTGAGTGGCTTTACTGAGGGAGAAACGCTTAAAACCTGGACGGTGATGCTTGCTTCGCTGGGTGTGTTTGGGCTGATTGAAGTTTTGATCATCTCTAAGATTTTCCCAATGCTTGGAAGTTGAATTCAGCGGTATTCTAAAATTTTATACACCGAAATCTCCTCCCACTATTTATGAGCGAAAAAGAGCTTAACTGGAAAAGCCGTGAACTGACCGAAGGCGAAAATATAGGCATTCACGCATTTTATTATGGCTTGGGATGGAGTCGGGATGACTTCAAAAAGCCTCAAATCGGAATCGGGACACCCTTGCACGAAATCAATCTATGTAACATGCATAGCCATGAGATCGGTGACTCGATTAAAGAAGGGTTAGACGAATCCGGTATGCTCGGGTACCGTTTTGGGGTTCCTTCGGTCAGTGACAATATCACTCAGGCTCATAGCGGCGGAAATGCATCGCTGCCCTCCAGGAATGTGATCGCATCCAGTGCGGAGATGGTGGCGACTGCGCACCGATTCGATGGAATGATCGGGCTGCACCATTGTGATAAAAACGGACCTGGTTTTGCGTTAGCTCTTATGCGAAGTAACCTACCAGGGTTCATACTCAGTGGTGGTACTATAAAGCCTGGGTGCCTGAACGGAAAAGAACTTACGATACAGCATGTGTACGATGAGCAGGCGGCCGTTGAGGTCGGTCACTCAACTCCGGAAAAGCTACTGGATGTTGTAAAACACGCCTGTCCGGGTGCCGGTGGGTGTGGCATTGCCGCGTCGTTTAACACCTGGGGATTGGCGATGGAGGCGATCGGACTTATGCCGCCTCATAGTTCATCAAACCCTGCGGAAGGTCCCGAAAAACGGGCGGAATGTAAACTGGCTGGAACTTGGATGCTTGAGATTCTTCGCCAGGGAAAACGTCCGCGCGAGATCGTGACCAAGGCTGCTCTTAAAAATGCGGTGGCTATGATCGGAGCTTCGGGGGGATCTACAAATGGCATCCTGCACTTGATGGCCTTGGCCGTGGAGGCCGGTGCCGATTTTGGATTGAGAGATGTTCAGAAGATTCTCCGCACAGTCCCTGTTTATTGTAACTTTGCTCCCCGTGGGCGTGGCACGATGATCGATTTGTTTAAGATGGGGGGCACTCCCATGTTGATTAAGCACTTTATCGAATTGGGAATTTTGGATGGCTCTGTGCCCACCATGTTCGCGGACTCTCTGGCAGAGCAAGTGGCAGATGCACCAGCGATTCCGGAAGGGAACGATCTGATCGCGCCTGCTGGAAAGCCCTTCAAGGCCTTTGCGGATATGCAAATATGTTTTGGAACGCTCGCACCGGATGGGATCGTCTTTAAAGTCTCCAGTGGATTGGCCCCGGTCTTCAATGGAACAGCAATTTGCTTCAACGACGTGAAATCATTAGTCGATTCAGTGACTGCCGGTAAAATAAGGCCGGGACACGTTGTGATCTTACGAGGGATGGGGCCGGTTGCGATGGGTATGCCCGAGGTTTTGGTGGCGACTTCAGCGCTCTCAACTCCAGAACTCGATGGTAAAGTCGCGTTCGTATCCGATACGCGGGTATCAGGTGTTTCTCATGGAGCTATCGGAGTCCACTGTTCTCCTGAAGCGGCGGTGGGTGGACCCATCGGCTACGTGAGAGACGGTGATCCGATCTATCTGAATCTCCACGAAGGAATTCTGGATTGGGATTCTCGGGGAGTTAAAGAAATCGGTGGTGATTTTAAGCCTTACTCGGGGAAACGTATCTATCTCCGCGAGTTTGCAAGCAGCGTCGCTCAAGCGAATCATGGCTGCGTGAACAAGTCGTTGTTGGATTAACCTATAACGAGCTTATTCTTTCGAAGCTCTTTTTGAAGAGTTCGCTGAGGGATTCTTCGGTGATGGGTTTAGGGATGATACCATCCAGTCCGTAGGCCTTGATTTTGTTTTCGATCTCCTCCGGTGTGCTGGCGGACATCGCGAAAATCAGGGGTTGCTGATGAGGGGGGATGCGGGTTCGGATCAGCTTGGATGTCTCGAAGCCGTCGAGATCTGGCATCTGTATGTCCATGAGAACGACCTGATACGGAATCGTCAGAAGGGTTTGAATGGCTTGTTGACCGGATTCGACACTCTGGGCTTTATGCCCCAGGTGTTGAACGAGCCCTTCAGCAACGGTTCTATTGATAAAATTGTCATCTACGATCAGCACGGTCAGGTTGTTGGATGAGCGAACGATAGGTTCTGCTTTAGGTTCGGTCGGTAATTGACCTTCGATTGCTTGTGTTAGAATGCTGAATACGAAAGTGGATCCTTCGTTCGGTGAACTTCTCACAGCGATATCGCCACCCATTAGGTTTACCAGTCTTTTCGAGATAACCAACCCTATTCCGGTGCCACCGAATTTTTTGTCTCTCGCGTTGTCTAACTGGGAGAAGCTCCTGAAAAGTTTGTCGAGATCTGTAGGTGCGATTCCGATTCCCGTATCCGTAACTGAAAAGTAAAGTCTTGATTTAAAGTTTCTTAGTGGGGGAGCACTGTCTTTGTGGGGCGGGATTTTGGAAAGTCGGTGATGTCCCTGCGGTGGAGTGTTAGAAACGGTGATTGTGACTGAGCCTCGGTTTGTGAACTTGATGGCGTTGCTTACCAGATTGGTTAGCACTTGCTTAAGGCGATTTTGGTCCGCGAGGATGGAGAGAGCGACGTCGGTATCGATGTTTATGGAGATCTTCAAGGACCGTTTCTCTGCTTCATATCGGAAGAGGTTGGTTACGTCTCCTATCGTTTTATGAATGTCGCATTCGCTGGGCTGGATCTCAAACTTACCGGCTTCGATCTTCGAGTAGTCGAGTATGTCGTTGATGATGTTCATGAGGGTTGAGCCCGACTGATTTATCGCCTCAACGTAGTTTTTTTGGATGGGGTCCAACTCTGTTTTTTCAAGTAGCTCAGACATGCCAAGGACGCCATTCATCGGCGTTTTTATCTCATGGGTTACCGTAGCCAAGAAAGTAGTTTTGGCTTTGTCCGCCTGTTCCGCGAGTTGGCGCGCCTCGACTGCTTCATTGTGACTATCCTCAAGATCACGGGTGCGATGGTAGACTTGTTTTGCCAGCTTTTGGTTTATCAGTTTAATACGGTAGGTTCGAAATCGAATTACCAGGTAGAGAGCAAAAAGCACCAAGATTGCCATCAAGGCGAAAAACCAAGGTTTATAGTAATACGGGGCATGGATGTGCACGCCGATGGCAGTGGAATCTTCCTTCCAATCGTGGCCGGTATATTTCGATTTTACTCTAAATGTATAATTTCCTGCAGGTACGTTGGTATAGGTGGCTTGATTTCGATCGGATGTGTAGGTCCATTGATTTTCCAATCTGTCTAGTTTATAAGCGTACTCCAATGCACTACTGTTACCGGGAGTAATCGATGCGAAACTGATTGAAAACGAGTTGTTACTACAGGGTAATGTTAATGTCTCTGCAAGGTAGGGAGCGTCTTCGATTGAAAATGGGTAGTTGGGGTCTTCTTCGCTACGAACCTCGATGTCTGTAATGATTACTTTTGGCGGTGGAGACCTGATTCCGATCGACTGCGGACTAAATAGGTTTAATCCGGTCTTACCGCCGATGATCATAAGATCCTTGGAAGGGCGAGCGAACGGGCCATCGATGAAATCGACTGCAAGTAATCCATCCTCTTTGCCGTATTTGCTTAGCGACTGATTGACGTCATCCAGTCGTATCAGTCCAGTTGCCATTGATAGCCAAAGATGCCCCGTTCCGTCGCACTGTAATCCGTAAAATGGAATCGTTGCTATGGGTTCGATATAGGCGGGATTGTCGAACGATTTTGTCTTGAGGTTGAAACGGCCCACCCCGGATTCTGTAGTCATCCATAGGTAGTCGTCATGTTGTTGGTAGAGTCCCGTGACTCTGGATTCTTTTAATAGTTCCGCATTGAAACCAGTATTGTAAATCTCGGTTATGTCATCCTGAGAGCGAGAGTAGTAGTAAAACCCTCTGTTGAATGAGCCGAACCAAAGGTCATTTTGTTCGTTTTCATAAACTGCAGAAGGTTTGAATTGAGCATTCTGCATCTGAGATGAATCGCCAATTTTCTTAATAATATTTCGTTCTATGTCGTATCGAAATAGGTGATCACCCAGAATCCATAAGTAGTTCAGGCTGTCGATGTGAAGCTTTCCTCTCTGATCGATTCTCTTTTCCACCAAGCCTTCAGTATTAATTGTAGGCGTATCGAGGAGGCCGGATTCTATTTCTACAGAGTATAAAATGCCGTTTATATTCATTACGAATAAACGGTTGTTTTGGTCTATTGCTAAAGAGAAAATAGAATTGGTAACGTCTTTAATGATTGATTCTCCGCCAATCCAACTGGTCATCTTGCGAGTTACCGGATCGAATCTCGTTAGCTTTCTTGTTGTGTCATTCAGCCAGATTTGTCCGTCGGGACCGGTAGCAATATGGCTTAGGGGTATCGTTACGAGTGTATCCTTAAATGGACTAGTTCTAGTATAGTAATCGAAGTCTTGTTTGTTGTGGTCGAAGCTAAACACTCCACTCGCGTTTGTCCCAACCAAGAGTTGGTTGTCTTTGGTTTGAACTATTTCTGTAAGTTCTGAAGACGGAATCGTTTGGGGATCGCGCAAGTCATTTTCAAAACGCCAGTACTCATTCGAGCCATTCGGAAGGATCGTTAATCCTCTGTTTAGTGACCCAATCCAGATATTTCCTTCATGGTCTTCGTGGACAAAGCGGATCGTCCCCAAGCTGCTGGGATGATTAGTTCTGTGGCTAAACTCATAGATTAGAGGAGTACCTTCTTCATCGAATACGAATAATCCGGCGGCTATCGTTCCCATCCATGTTCGATTCTTGCTATCCTTGAGGATTGATCGTCCTTCAATGACGGAGTTGTCTTGGTGTCTTGGGCTGTTTGGTAAAAGGGTTATTTGGCCGCTATTTAAGTCTAAATATTTAAAGCCAGTAATCGTTGCTATCAGGTAATTATCACCACCAAGGGGTTGGATGTCTTTTGTAAATAACTTGGATCGATGTGCGGTGGCATAAGTTAGGTCCCATGTTTCGGTTGATGGATCGAATATCGGTAGACCTGCGACAGTCCCGATAAGGACTCTTCCTTTAGAATCAAACTCCATACACGAACCTCCTGGGGTTAGAGAATTTCCGGCATTATTTCGCAATTTATAATGTCTAAAGTTTTCTTCTTTTCGGTTGAAGCGATTCAATCCATCGTAGGTATTAACCCAGAGAGTTCCATCGGGCCCTTCTCCGATGGCCGTGATGATTTTTGATGAGATAGAAGTTGGATCCGTCGAAGAGTTGCGGAAGGTGCGATAGCTGTGGCCATTGTAACAAACAAGGCCTGCTTCGGTGCCGATCCAGATGAGACCATATTGATCCTGATAGATTGCGCGGATGGAGAGGTTTGGAAGTTCCTCATAGCTCATCACGGTTTCGAAGTGTATGGACTCTCGTCGTATTCCGAAGGCGTCCGTCATGAACAGCAAAATCGTTGATCCGAGCAGGATCCAGTTTCGGATTCGAGTGCGACCTGAATATACGGGATTCATCGACCTAAGGAAAATACAGTTGAGCATGACATATCAAACTATTTGCCGTTTGACTCGTGAATGAATCGAATGGTTGGAGAAGTTCGCTCTCATCAATGCGTTTGTGTTCCCTGGTTTTTTCGCCGCTTTCTGTCATTCAAGGTATCCGTTGACGATATGGCATTCTCTTCCCTACGGTGGCATGGTTGTAATGATACGTTCCTCAGGCATTCCCTTTAAAGTGCATCAGATCTGTCTTCTGATGATAGTGCTGCTTTCATCGACTCAGGCGCACGTCAGTGAGCTCGATTCTGATTACATCAAATCATTGCCGATAGAACAATTTGGAATTGGCGAGGAGTTCGATTCTGCACAGATATTGTGCCTTGAGCAGGATGATCTGGGGTTTATCTGGATTGGTACCGACCGGGGCTTATTCCGGTTCGATGGTCACCGGTTTATTCATTATGCGCATCAGAGTGATGATGATTTGTCCCTTCACGATGATTTCGTTCACACCATATTTCTCGATTCTAAAAACCGATTATGGGTGGGGACCAATAAAGGCCTTCATGCTTACAGAAGTGAATCCGATGATTTTTGGCGTGTGCCCATGCTCGAGTCAGAAAGCCGAAAACCCAGGTTTATTTCTATAAGGCGGGTTGAAGAAACGGAAAATGGACAACTGTATGTGGCGACCTTCGGCGCTGGAGTATGGGTATTGGATAAATCTTTGTTTGCCAATTCACTTTCCGAGATCATCAGGAACCCCGTTGAAGGTATGGACGACTGGAGAGTTCTGCGCGTTGTAAGAGATCAAGAGGGTCGTGTTTGGATTTCAACCGTTTCCGAGGGCTTATTCCGCTTTGATCCACGGTCAGGAATTCTGGAATCCGATGATGCCTTTGAGCATTTGAAACGGGTGCTTGCGGGGTACGAAGTGAGAGCGATCAAACAGACTCATGATGGCTGTATATGGTTTGGAACTCATGGTAATGGTATCATTAAGTGGAACGAATCAACTGGAGAAATCCTGCATTACTATTCGGGTGAATTGGCAGATCGTTTTCTGATAAGTGAATCGATTCGCCATATACATGAAGATTCGAAGGGGCTTCTATGGGTGAGTTCCCAAGACAAGGGTGTGTTGGTTTATGATTATGAAAATGATAGCTTCGAACCTATTAGTCACTACGGTCCCGAAATCCCGTTGTTAGGAGAAGATACCGTGAGCGCTTTGATGGAGGATGAGCGCGGAGACATATGGTTCAGCGCATTTAATGGAGATGCGTTCCATCTGTTTTACGTGAATCAAAATCCTAGAGGATTTAGGCACGCTGTGGTTGAAGACAGTCGAGGGTTTAACCTGGCCAGATATCCGGTGCTTGCTGCACTTGAAGATTCAAGAGGAGACTTTTGGATCGGAACTGACGGCGAGGGGTTGATTCGATGGAGTGCTGAGGGGGCTCATCGCTTTACGCATGACAGGGACGATTCGGGCTCTATTCCCAGTAATAAAGTATCGGCCGTCATGGAGGACAATCAAGGGCACATATGGATCGGTACCCTTGGAGAGGGACTGAGTCTGCTTGATTTTGAAAGCGGCCGTTTTACTCCCATTCCGATTGGTGAGGATGCAGATTCGTTACGCGGAAAGATGATTTGGTCATTATTTCTGGACGGTGATTACCTGTGGGTGGGAACGGAGAAAGGACTAAACGTTATCGAGACCATTTCAAGAGGTAGTTTGGATCCGAGCCAGCTGGTAGGGCAGCGGTTGGAAATTCCTAAGCGTGGGATATGGTCCTTTGTAAAAGATCGAAAGAACCGGATTTTGATGGCTTCGATATCCGGTCTTTACGCACTGGAAAACAAATACTCGAACGTTGGTGAGGAGGATGAGCAACTCTTTCGGCGAATTTCAGCTTCTAGAGCGCAGTTTGTTCACGTCGCAAAAGATGGAAGGATTTGGGTGGCTTTGCTCGATAACGGATTATTTCTTCTGAATGAAAATGATGAATTAGTGCGGCCATTTGCTGAAGGTATGAACCTTGAGGATGTCGTGATCCATGCTATCAGTGATGATGAGGATGAGCTGCTTTGGATAACAACAAGCCAAGGATTCATTCGCTTCAATGGGAATTCAGGCGCCGCGAGCGTGTTCGATTCACGGTGGGGGTTTGAGGCACAATATTTTTGGGTGCACAATAGTCTGATACGAAAGGATAGAAGAATATACTTCCCAAGTCGATCGGGACTTTTGTTTTACGATCCATCTACCGAAGATAAATATCAGGAACCATTGGAGACTAGCGTTACAGGCCTCGAATATTTTAACAGGATTGAGAATGCTTATTTTGGAACGACGGTCATTGCTTCGGTCGATCTTCTTTCAAAAGAATTTGCGGTAAAACAGGATGCTTCGGTTCTTTCCTTCCACTATTCAGCCTTTCACTACCCGCAACCGTCGGCTGTAGAATATCAAACATTTCTTGCGGGGTATGAGGATGACTGGAGCAAGTCGGATACTCGTCCATCAATCTCTTATCCACCTCTTGCGCCTGGAAAATATAGTTTTCAGGTACGAGCTAGAGTGGCAGGCCAGGATTGGGGCGAAGCTTCGCAGCCTGTCAATGTCATGGTGCTTACTCCATTGTTCTTTAGGTGGTGGTTTATTGCTTTAACGATAATTCTATTGGGCATTATCGTTTATGGGATCCTTCGCCTGAGGCTCAATGCAGCCCGTTTTCAAAAAGCCGCTTTGGAGGAGACGGTGGCCATGAGAACCCTGCAATTGGAAGAGACCAATACTCAAATTCTAAAGCAACGCGACGAGTTGGAGTATCACAGAAACCATCTTGAAGAAATTGTTAAAGAGCGCACAATGGAGCTGGAAAGTGCTAAGGAAAAGGCTGAAGATTCCTCGCGCCTCAAAACCGCGTTTCTGGCAAATATGAGCCACGAGATACGAACCCCTCTTAACTCAATTGTGAATTTCTCTCAGTTACTCTTTGATGAACGGCTTGAAGAAAAAGATCGGCTGAAATTCAAGGATATCGTAGAGAACAGCAGTCATTCACTTCTGAGGTTGATCGAGGATATCCTGGATGTCGCACGACTTGAAGCCGAAGAGTTGAAGCTTGAGATACTGCCTTGTGATATAGCTGGAATGATCATTCGGCTTGGCGAAGTCTATCGCGGAAAAATAAAGGTGAATGGTCTGGGACTGGATATCCAAGTGAGTATACCTTCTGGCTACGATTCAAAAATAGAAACAGATGCTCTGCGTTTGAACCAGATACTTGTAAATCTCTTGGATAACGCACTCAAGTTTACTGAAAACGGAAGTATTGAATTCGGTTTTGAGGAACAGGACAAAACGATCCGTTTCTTTGTTCGTGATACCGGAGTGGGGATTTCTGCGGAAAATATGAATAAGATCTTCGACCGGTTTACCAAGATTGAAGAAGATCGAAAGAAGCTCTTCCCGGGTGCTGGTTTGGGGCTTACGATCGCCAAGCGTCTGGTGGAATTGCTGAATGGTGACATGTGGGTTGAATCAGAAGTTGGAGTCGGATCTGTATTCTATTTTCAGATACCCAACGAAATCAAGCATACGAAGCATCAAACAGAGAAGGTTTCACCTGATTTGTTGGAGTTTGATTGGTCAGGAAAAAAAATATTGGTGGTTGAAGATGAAGTTTCCAATGTTGAGGTATTGAAAGCGTTTCTCGGGCGAACATCGGTCGAGATCGTCTATGCCGGTGACGGTGACGCCGCGGTGAAAGCGTTAAGTCTCGATAAATCCGTTGATCTGGTGTTAATGGATCTGAAGCTTCCGATTATGGACGGGGTGGCAGCGACACGAGAAATCCGTAAATTCAACAAGGTTATTCCGATTATAGCCCAAACGGCTTACGGAGTGAGTCATGAGCGAGTGAATACGCTCAAATGTGGTTTTAATGATTACGTAACCAAACCACTTAACCGCGAGCGCCTCCTGCGTTCAATCGACCATCACCTGAGAAGGGCTGGCTCAAAATCGTCTATAGGTGAATGGTAGAACGGCGTATTCCCCTCAGGAAATACGCCGCCTGTTACCTTAGGAACTGTTACAATTCCATACTAGAAAAACTTATTTGAGGCGAGGGGTAGCACAGATTGCCCGTTCGGGATTGAGTGAGGTGGAAGGAGAGGGTCAATCATTCAAGGAGGGGTGAGGAGTTATAAAAAATAAAATGGTTATTCTGTTTTGGTAAAGATAAAAATTTTAGTTACCTGAAACTATGAAGTGTTTTTTGAAGAGGGTTTTTGGTTATCACTAATAAATCAGCGGATTGGAGCGTTTGGGTTATATGAAGGATATTATATTTCGGAAGGCTCAGACTGAGGAGGCATCGATAAATATTTCCCCGATGATCGATATGGTATTTATACTATTGATCTTCTTTGTCGTGACTTCCGTTTTTGTTGATGAACTCGGATTCGAATCTACGACTCCGGACTCCGATAAGCCCTTAGTTGAGTCTGACCCCGTGCGATTGGAAGTGAATCTTGACGATAACGGTGAGGTCCGGATCAGGCAAGAGATTGTCAGCTATAACCGGGTTGGGATGGAAGTGAGGCGATTGGTGGCGACGAGTAATGACTATACGGTCATTCTCAGCGCCATGCCGAAAGCGAATGCAGGATCCATGACCGAACTGCTTGATGTAATGCGCCTCGCAGGAGCAACATTCGTCAGTTTGTCCTTGGAGGGTTAGCACGGCCTTTGCAGATCGGATCGGGTTGGCAGTTTTGAAGATTGATCTCTACTGATTCCTTCCTAAGGTCCTGCGCCTTTAGATGATTGAAATAAAAGATATCTTTTTGCAGTATGGACCCAAGGTCCTGTTCAACGAAATTTCAACGGTGATAGGAACCCGTGACCGGATTGGTCTGGTCGGTTCCAATGGCGCTGGAAAGTCGACGCTTATTAAATTAATTCTGAAAGAGCAGGAGGCCGATAGAGGAAGTATTATCGTACCGGACTATGTGTCTCTAGGATATTTGCCCCAAGACGGAATTGAAGCCTCTGGTAACACCCTGTATGAGGAGGTGGCGACTGCTTTCGAAGATGTCTTGAGCTTGCAGGAGAAGATCAATGTAGCGGATGAGCAAATGCTCGAAATGGATACCTCCTCTGAAGAATACTACGAGCTTCTGGATTTAATCGGGGAGTGGGAGCATAAACTGGAAGAACACGAACCGGAAAAAATGAAGTCCAACATCGAGAAGATGGTATTGGGACTTGGTTTTGAAATGAGTGACCTCGAACGGGATACCGGTGAATTTTCAGGAGGGTGGCAGATGCGAATCGCTTTGGCAAAACTGCTTCTTAAAGAGCCTTCGCTGCTCTTGTTGGATGAGCCTACCAACCATTTGGATATTCTGTCACAGTTTTGGTTGGAGCAGTACCTCCAGCGGTATGAGGGGTCCATTATGGTCATTTCCCACGACCGGGCCTTTTTGGACGCGATTACGAATCGTACTTTGCACTTGAGTTTGGGGAAAATGAATTCTTACAGCGGGAACTATTCATTTTTCGAAAAGGAGAGTCAGGCTCGAGTAGACCAGCTGAGGAAGGCGCGCGACAATCAGGACAAGGAAATCGCTAGGCAAAAGGAATTCATCAATCGATTCCGGTCAAACGGCAAAAAAGCGTCCATGGTGCAAAGTCGTATTAAGGCTTTGGACAAAATGGAGCGGGTGCAAATGCCGAAGGAAGAGAAAAAGATGTTCTTTCGGTTTCCCGCCCCTCCGGTTGGTAGTGCGAAAGTTATCGAGTTGGAACATGTTACCAAAACCTACGGTGACATTCGTGTCTTTGATAAACTGGATTTCCACATAGAAAAGGGTGACCGAGTCGCTATTGTGGGTGTGAATGGCGCTGGTAAATCAACGTTGGCAAGAATTCTTGCAGGCGTCGAACCGTATCAGGAGGGCGAGCGTTCTGTGGGCATCAACACCGTGATCGCGTATTTCGCGCAGCAGCAGACCGATGAACTGAATCCAGAAAATACGGTTTTGGAGGAGGTTCAAAAAGCGGCGTTTGATGCGAATAATCAGGAGACTAATCCGCGAGCGGTGCTAGGCGCGCTGTTGTTTTCCGGTGATGACGCATTGAAGAAAACTTCAGTTTTATCCGGAGGGGAGCGCAACCGCCTCGCCTTGGCAAAAATGTTGATGAAGCAAGCCAACACGATCATCCTCGATGAGCCAACCAATCACTTGGACATTAAGAGTAAGGAAGTTCTGCAGGATGCAGTGAAGCAGTTTGACGGAACCGTTATTCTGGTGAGTCACGACCGGGCCTTTCTAGATCCTCTGGTAAATAAAGTTCTCGAAGTGAGGAAGGACGGTACCCGCATGCTCACTTGTAACGTGAGTGAATATATTAAACGCATCGAAGAGGAAGAGATGGTAAAGTTCTCCTGATCTTCTCATTTAAATTGATACCATTTGTGCAATGTCAGAAGCCCCGAATTACAAGTCAGAACTGGTTGGTGTATTTGGCCACCCCGTAGCGGAGAATCCGACGATCATAATGATCGAAGCCGCGTTTAAAGATCTAGGTCTCAATTGGCGCTACCTCACGATAGAGGTTTTGCCAGAAGGGCTTGAAGCGGCATTTGCCGGGCTCCGGGCCATGAATTTCCAGGGTATTAATCTAACAATCCCCCACAAAGTGGAAGTGATTAAGCACCTGGATCGTGTGGCTTCAGACGCGAAGTTGATGGGCGCTGTGAATACGGTACGCAGAGAAGGCTCCGAACTGATCGGCGAAAACACCGATGGTAAGGGGTTTCTCAGAAGTTTAAAGGAGGACGCGGGCGTTGATCCGGTTGGGAAGCGGGTTGTATTTCTGGGAGCAGGGGGCGCAGCCAGGGCGATGACGGTTGAGTTGGCAATGGCCGGTGCTGCTTCGATAACGATCATCAACAGGTCATCTGAACGGGGAGAATCGTTGACGCATTTGCTGAATGAAAACACTGGTACGACCGCTTCGTTTCTCCCGTGGGAATCTGGTGTTCGTATACCTGAAGGTACTGATGTATTGGTAAACGCTACGTCGATCGGGCTGTATCCTGATGTCTCAGATTCTCCTGATATCGATTACGATTCTATTTCTGAAGGGATGGTTGTTTGCGACGTAATTCCGAATCCGCCACAAACCGTTTTTCTCGATAGAGCGTCGCAACAGGGGGCACATACGTTGGATGGCCTGGGCATGTTGGTCTATCAAGGGGCTATTGGATTTCGCATGTGGACCGGGGTCGAGCCTTCCATCGCGGTAATGCGAGATGCCTTGGAAAAAGCGTTTAAATAAAAAAAGACCCTCCGTTCAGGAGAGTCTTTAGTGTGGCCAAAAAGTGTTATTGGAGACTAATAACGGCGATCTCTGCCGCGATCACCACCGCGATTAAATCCGCCTCTGCCTCCACGGTCGCCGCCACCGCCACCGCCGCCATGGCGTGGTTTTTCCTGACGGGGGGTTGCTTCACGGCAATTCATGCTGCGACCCATAAAGTCCGTATCATTGAGGGCTTCGATCGCCTGGCGAGCTTCATCATCGTTAGTCATGGTAACGAATGCGAACCCACGGGATCTTCCAGTTTCGCGGTCATTGATAATCTTAGCAGATGTCACTTCGCCATATTGGCCGAAGGCATCGTTGAGGTCTTGATCTTCAGCGGACCAAGGTAGGTTTCCTACGTATATTTCCATCTTATTAAACATGCGCCGTCGTTGAGAACAGAAACGATTTACGACGCCAAAGACCGAGTTCTGCTAAAGAGCAATAAGAGCTCCTTCAATTAATAAGCCGCTATCCATAGCTCAGCACAACGGTTAAGCAAGTCTATTCACACGCTTCGAAACAAGTTGGAAGGCCGTGGTAACGGCCTGGAACCGGAATGCGATTCACATTCAGATCTCGCAAATCATGGAAGTGAAAATGCGACATATGCATCGCCACTCTTGGTTCCGAGTTTTCCACCACCGCATGCGATCACCACATACTGCTTCCCGTCGATAGAGTAGGTCGCGGGGGTGGCGTAACCCGCTGCTGGAAGCTTTGCCTTAAAAAGCTCCTCCCCGGTTTTCATATCAAAGGCGCGGAAATGCTCGTCCAAACTAGCCGCAATAAACAGCACTCCGCCGGCAGTTGTGACCGGTCCTCCGTAGTTTTCAGTACCGGTGGGTGGAATGCCCTTTGCAGTAAGTTCGGGAAACTCTCCCAATGTCGTAGTCCAAAGATACTCGCCGGTATGCATATCGATCGCATTCAGGGTTCCCCAGGGTGGTTTGACGGCCGGATAACCGTTAGATGTTGTCCACTTGTTGTATCCGGTGTGCCCGTACTCGGTGATTGTATCTTTTTCTCCAGAGTGTCGGTCGGCCGATTCGGATTCTGCATCTTCGAACAGATATTTAATCACAGCGTCGATATCTTTCTTAGCCAGGAATCCGAATGACGGCATGATGCCAGCGCCTTTCTGGATTTTCTCCTGCACGCCCGCTCGATCGAGGCCTTTCTCGGACAGTTTGGACACCGTCAGTGGGGGGATCTTGGTGCCTTGGTTTTCGCTGCCGTTTCTGTCCTGTCCATGGCAGGCCGAGCACATCTGCAAGTATACCCGCTCGCCGTTGGAGTTGCCTTTGCTCGAGTTCACCATGGTCAATATCCAGGGCATCTCATTACTGTTTACGTAGAGCACTCCGTTCGGATCGGTCGCTTGGCCGCCCCATTCCGCAGCCCCATCGAAGCCAGGAAAGATGATAGTGCCTTGCTCGCTGGGTGGAGTGAAGGGCATATGCGGTCTTAAGCGTACGAATCGGTCCTGTAGCTCGGCTCGTGCTTCCGGGAACAGGTTATTCAGCAAGTCGTATGACAGCACCTGACGCGCGAAAGGGGCAGGTTTTGTGGGCAACGGCTGAGTGGGCCAGGCACTCTCGCCTACAAGATCAGATGACGGGTACGGTCTCTCTTCGATTGGAAACAGGGGTTCGCCAGTGACCCGGTTAAATGCAAAAACGTGGCCTGATTTTGTGCATACGGATACCGCGGGAATTTCGATTCCATCTCGTTTGATGGTGAATAAATTGGGCGGAGCGGGTAAATCCCGGTCCCACATGTCGTGATGCACAACTTGATAGTGCCAAACCCGTTTGCCGGTTTTTGCATCGAGGCAGAGGAGAGTATTTGCAAATAGATTGGCTCCGATTCTGTCACCTCCGTAGAAATCTGCCGCGGCCGAACCGGTTGGGCAATAGACGAGGCCGCGGTCTTCGTCCAAGGCCATGCCTGTCCACACATTTGCACCTCCACTGCGAAGGTAGGCATCTTCTGGCCAGGTATCGTAGCCCAACTCTCCCGGGTGCGGAATTGTGTTGAATCTCCAAACTTGTTCACCGGTGATAACGTTGTAGGCGCGTATATGACCAGGAGCCGCTGGTAAACCTTCGCTCAGTCGACCTCCCATAATGATGAGATCCTTATAAACGATACCCGGTGTATTCGCCAGGTAGGAGAGATCGTCGACCTCACGTCCGAGCCCTTTTTTCAAATCTATGCGGCCGTTGTCTCCAAAGGTTTTTATTAAGGTTCCGTTGTCTGCATTCACGGCATGGAGGAAACTTCCCGCACCGAAAAGGATGCGTCGATCATCGCCGCTTTTCCAGTAGGCTAATCCGCGATTTACACCGAGTGAGCCAGCTCCATTTCTGTCACTGAAAGGATTGAATCGCCAGAGCTCTTCGCCGGTGGCCGCATTGAGAGCGAACAGGACAATCTTGGGGGTGGTTCCATAGAGAATCCCGTCGATTACGAGCGGGTTGCACTGAATCTGAGAGCGGTTGTCTTCTGCGGCATCTCCTGAGTTAAATGTCCACGCGACCTCCAACCTATTTACGTTATTTGGAGTGATCTGATTCAATTCCGAATACTGGCTGGATGCGCTATCCCCCAGGTAGACGGGCCAATCTAGGTCTTTTGCATCCGTTTTGGATAATGCTGAAGCGACAAGTAGTGTAAGCAGGGCTTTTGTTGAATTGGGCATGAGTGAGTAGAATTGGCTGTGTGCTTTTCCTATTAAGAATCAGGTTACTTGACTTTCCACTAATTGTTTCTAAAAACTCTCTTCTTCGCTTGTGCGGTTCTTGGTCAACGGCTTCTCAACTTGGAAAGTAGCCTAAGTATCTCGATGTAGAGCCAGATCAGTGTAACGAGTAAACCGAATGCGGCGTACCATTCCATATAGCTGGGAGCGCCCCGTTCGGCACCGGATTCAATGAAGTCAAAATCGAGGACCAGGTTGAGGGCCGCGATGATGACCACAAATACACTGAAGGCGATTCCGAAGGTTCCGCTTCCATGGATAAACGGAATATTGATTCCGAAAAATCCGAGTACAAAGGTAGCGAGATATATGATAGCGATTCCACCCGTAGCAGCGATGACTCCAAGCTTGAAGTTCTCGGTCGCCTTTATGAACCCGGTTTTGTAGGCGAGGAGCAATGCAAGCAGGGTTCCAAAAGTGAGCGTGACAGCTTGAAATACTATACCTGGATATAGGATTTCAAACATCGCGGACAAAACGCCCAAAAATACACCTTCTACCAGCGCGTAGAGTGGAGCAGTGATCGGTGCAGCAGTCTTCTTGAAAACGGTAATCAGCGCCAATACGAATCCGCCTATGGCACTTCCAATCATCCAGGGGACCATCGGTCCAGGCTCCCCGAATACCATGACTTTCTTCCATGACCAGATGGCAGTCAGTACGACCAACAGTAAGAGGATCGCCGTTTTATTTACGGTTCCACTGATGGTCATGGCGTCACTGGATGCGTATTCTACGCGAAAGGTCTTGTCGTTCAGAGTGGGATTTCCAGTTCTCATAGTTGCTATGGGTGGGTTGGGACTTGTTGAAAATGAGTTGTTAAAGGATGGATACAACGATGGCCGTGAGGTTGTCACGACCTGATTCCTCCATCGAATCCTTAACCAGTCGCTCGGAAGGCGCCAGCTCCGAGAAACGGGGAGGTGGCTTCCGAATGAGTTCTTCAAGTCGACGGTCCCTGACTCCATCATTGATGCCATCTGAGTTGATGACAAACGTGTCGCCGGACTCAAACCCCACCGCGCCCAATTGAGGTTCTATGCCGTCAGTCCTGCCGCCCAGAGATCTCAATAAGATGTGTTTTTCGGGATGGGTTCGAAGTTGTCGTTCATTAATACGACCCTTGCGAAACAGTCCACCTGGGTAGGTGTGATCGTGCGAGAGTTGTTTTAGGCCTCCTGCGGATGGAAGGTAGTAAATGCGGCTATCACCCACATGGGCGTAGTAGACCCATTCCGGGGTAAACCAACATAAACTGAGGGTGGCTCCCATATCCCTGCATTCCTCGTAATGAAAGCTCATACTCGCCATTTGTTGGTTTACCTCTTCAAAAAGCTCGTTCAGGAAATCGTGATACCCTTGGGATAGGCCCATTGCGCCGAGTCGGAAACTGCTCGGAAGCTTTCTGGTTATGTAATCGATTGCAATTCTACTGGCAAATTCACCCGCATTGGCTCCGCCCATACCGTCACTGACGGCAAATATGAAGTCGCCGTCCTTTTCCAGAGACGCGCTTCCTTCCTTTCCGAGCAACCTGACCTCCCGGCCGTTGAGGTTGATACCTAGAAATGAGTCCTCGTTGTTTTTTCTGAAGCGTCCCGGGTGGGTGAGACCGGACCATGATATTTTCTCCATACTAAATTTGGAATTTGGTCTTTCTTATTTCGCGCTCCGCTTCGGCAAGGGTGAGGCCTTCCCCTGTTTCAAGGTTTTTGGAAAACTCGAAGTCGATGACACAGAATCTGCCTTCTCGAGAGTCGTAGGTTATGTTTCTTGCGAAGGCATCATCGTGTTGGATTCCATAGCTTTCAAGTTCAGCAAATAGGGATTTCATTTTCTTTTCACTTACTTTTGGCGCAATATGGCCGCAATTGGATGTGATGATGTACAGCTCTTCCGGATCTGCGTGAAGCAACTTGGGCACAAATGTACAGCCTTTGCTTTCGAGGAACTTTAAAGCACTAACCTCGTTTTCGAAGCGCTCTTTCGCCATAGATCCGCGGTATCGCTTATGGACCCGTCCGTCGTATCCGATGCGGACTTCCGCTCGTTTGGTGTCTTTCATTTCCCTCATATCTTGGCGACTATTAGGGGCTGAGGGCTAATTTGACAGCCTCGAATTTCTGAAAATTTATATTTCGAGTTGAAAACAGGCATATGATTTGCTGTTACTCTGAGCTGTCCTAAAACTGACCGTTTATACCTATGACGACTCAGTCACTCCAAAGGACTTTCAACTCAAAAATAAATCGAAAAGAAAATGCCGAAATACAAGCTTGAATACCTCTGGCTCGACGGGTACCAGCCCGTACCGAACCTCCGTGGAAAAACTAGAATCGCTTCCAAAGAGCCTACTTCAGTGGATGATTTGCCATTGTGGGGTTTTGATGGCAGCTCGACGCAACAAGCCGAGGGTGGCAGTTCCGATTGTATTCTGAAACCCGTGGCTTTGTATCCTGATGCGGGGCGGAACGACGCGTTTATCGTGATGTGTGAAGTTATGTTGCCGAATGGCGATCCACATCCGAGTAACCATCGTGCGACGATTGAAGACGACGCGGATACGTGGTTCGGCTTGGAGCAGGAGTATTTCCTAATGCAGGATGGGCGTCCGTTGGGTTGGCCTGAAGAAGGATATCCAGCACCTCAAGGTCCTTATTATACAGGGGTTGGTTACCAAAATGTAGGCAGCATTGCCCGCACAATTGTGGACGAGCATTTGGAGCTGTGTCTTGCTGCAGGCATCAACCATGAAGGCATCAATGCCGAAGTGGCGAAGGGCCAGTGGGAATTCCAGATTTTCGAAAAGGGTTCAAAAAATTGCGCGGATGATGTGTGGGTAGCTCGCTACCTTCTGCAACGTTTATGTGAAAAATACGAAGTCGTGGTTGAGTACCATTGCAAGCCTTTCACAGGCGACTGGAATGGCTCAGGCATGCACTGTAATTTCTCAACGAAATTCATGCGCGAAGTGGGTGGAGAAAAATACTTCCTCGCTCTCATGGATGCTTTCGAAAAGAACAAGGAAGAGCATATCGCTGCCTACGGACCTGATAACCACAAGCGTTTGACTGGTCTGCATGAAACGCAGTCGATCGACATGTTCTCGTGGGGCCTGTCTGATCGGGGAGCCTCGATCCGTCTGCCTGTCAACTTCATCAAGGACGGTTATAAGGGTTACCTTGAGGACCGTCGTCCCAATTCACAAGGAGATCCATACCAGATCTGCTCACGTGTTCTTAAGACGATTGCTGAAGTTCCAACTGAGTAATCAGCTGAACAAGCTTTCCAAAAGGCGCCTCTTGTGTGAGGCGCCTTTTTTTATGGAGAAATCTTCATTTAATTCGGTTGCTAGCCCATGTTGAGCCGGTAGGGTCTGCTCTTTTGTGCGATGTCGGTCCGATTAGCAAATGCCTCAGAAAGGCAACTGATACCTTGGGTATGGATCCTTCCGTTCCCCTTGCTGAGTTTCTTGCCGCTTTATCGTTATTGGGACAGTTTTTCTAAGTTCTTCTATCAGGGAGATGAATGGGACCAGTTACATCAAATCGAGTCGAACGGTTACTTTGTATGGTTGTTCAGCTTTTTTGGCGAAAATTTTGTTCCTGTATTTAAGCTGGTATGGGGCAGTTTACTTTTTTTGAGTGACGGCAATTATCACGTGTTTATCTTTGTGTCATTCAGCGCGCATGGCGTCTTGGTGTTGCTTTTAGGGTATCTACTCCGGCTTTGGGGGTTTGGGTTGTTTTCGATATTGTTTGCACAGCTTGTATTGGCCCTCAATTACACGAATATTGAGTTATTATCTCAGAGTATTCAGGTCTCAAATCTACTTTCCTACGGCTTTTTGCTTCTGTTGTTGATCTTCTTTTTTAAACCCTGGTTGGAACGGCGGGATTATTCGACGCGACTATGCCTGTTTCTGGGTATACTTTCAGCCTTAGGGGCGCTCACGTTCGCGCGCGGAGTGCTTAATGGTGTCGTGGTAGCTGCGCTTGGGGGAATACTTTTCTTTGTGGGTGATCCTGATAACCGTCGTCTCTTGAGACCTGCAAAGTACATACTGATTCCGAGTCTCATTGTTGGATTGATATTAGTGATCGGTTCTTATTTTAACGGTTCGGCTTTCGCCGGTTCGGGAACGGACGGAGCATCAATAAAAACGCATTTCTTGTATCAGATAGCGTTGAATCCGTGGTATCAACAGATTCGTGATTTGCCTATTCGTTCCAGCCAGGCGATTTTATTGTTCGAGCTCAATTTACTAGTCATTTTCCTGGCTCTAAAATGGGCGAAAGACTTCCAACGGATACTTATTTTGCAGCTTCTGGTTTTCTTTGTGGGTAATGCCCTGGTTTTGGCGGTGGGGCGCAATCATTTACCGCTAGAACACGTAGCCGGGTGGCGTTATCAATATGGTGTATTATTGGTGTTTGCACCCTTGTCGGGGCTAGTGCTCGAAAAGTTTATAAGTAGGAAACCGTTCAGGTTTTTGCCGTTGGTAAGTAGCTTTCTTATACTTGGTTTCTGCGGCAACTGGGTTTTTGACCATTGGAAATATTATGTTCCCGTATGGTCTGAGGAAAGGGGGCAGCATATTCGAGTGTCGATTGAAAACGAGGATTTAGCAGATGAAGGAACCGATATTTCTCGCTTTGAAGGCGTAAGTAATCAGCGGGCCCGTGAGCTCGTGAAGCACTTTAATCTGCACTAGCAATGCCCTGTCTGGAAATACAATGTGGTCCACCGTTCTGAAATGTCGTTTTTTGAGTCTGCCAATTCTATGTCGTCTTCAAAATCCGATAATGCCCCGGTAATGCCGTTTCCTGCTTATTGGATTCATGCCGGGTCTCTGCTTGCCTGGATGCCTCTTATCGTGCACCGGGAAAAGTTCCTTCAATTCTTTTTCTTCATGGATGAATGGGATCTGATCAATAAGCTCTATGAGATGGGCTATAAAGATTGGGTGTTTGGATTTTTCGCCGAGAATTTTGTGCCGTTTTTTAAATTAATTTGGTCGGGTCTATTGTTCGTTGGGAACGGAAATTACCATGGGCTTTTATTGGCAGGATTCGTTGTCCATTGGAGCGTTGTATGGTTGTTCGGATACGTCCTCAGGTCCGCTGGATTCAGTCTCTTTTCAACCTTGTTTTGCCAATCGGTTCTTGCGCTGAACTATACTCATATTGAGGTGCTATCATGGTCCTCTCAATTTTGTACACTGATGGCGCTTGTAGCGCTTTTGGTGGTGATGGTTCCTATTATCAGAAATTACCGTAGTTCAAGGCGAACGAGTTGGGTCGGTGGAGCAATGATTTTTTTTGTATCCGCTTTAGGCGCGTTGAGCTTCGCTCGAGGGGTTTTGACTGGAGCTGCGGTATTGGGGGGCTGTGTTATCCTTTTTTTGCTTCGAGACCGTAATGTGGGGCACCTTTGGAAGCCAGCTCTGTTTGCTTTTGTTCCCTGTTTCCTCGTATTGTCGTTTGTTGCGGTTTGGAGCTACACTCACTCCGCAAATTTCGCTGATTCGGGAAGTCGGATTGAATTTATTGCTAGCCATTTCTACTTTAACCTCGCGCTAAATCCTTGGTTTCAGCAAATCCGTGGCTTGCAGATCAGTACGAGTTTGGCTGCGGTTTTGATTCAACTGAATGTATTGGTTGTATTCTTTGGCGTGAGGTGGGCTACTCCCCATCAGAGACTTCTGCTGTATGTCTTGGGACTGTTCTTTCTTGGGAATTCAGTATTGTTGGCTTTAGGAAGAAACCACCTGCATATCGCTCATGTTGCTGGATGGAGATATCAGTACTGGGTAATACTTTGCTTTGCTTTGCACCATTTGTGGCTTTAATTCTGGATCGTATGATTCGAGTTATTAAGATTCGAACTGTTCGGGTTGTCTGCTTCTCTCTGGTGTTGGTTTGGTCAGCCCAGTGGGTATTTAAACCCTGGGGCACGTTTCTACCGACGTGGGCAGAGAGTCGCGGTAGTGAGACCCGAGCATTGTTAGACGGTGGAGATGTTGATCCAGCGGCGCACACGATATCGAGGTTTGATCAGGTCATCAATGAACGAGCGCTGGAACTGCGTGATACTTACAACCTTCACTGAGTTGGGTTATGATAATTAAAGATTTGGAATCGGAATATTTTGGCCGGGATTTGGAAGCGATGTCCTTTGCGTTAAATTACCATAAGTGGATACTTGCGGAGGCCGGTCCCTTTTTAGGGAAAGAGGTTGCCGAAGTTGGAGCCGGTTCTGGAAACTTTTCAGAACTCCTTCTCGATTACGTGGATTCTATCATTGGTTTTGAACCTTCAGAAAACATGTTTCCACTACTTAAAAGTTGTTTTGAGAATAACCCACGAGTCAGGGTGGAGCAGGCCTTTTTTGGTAACCGTGTGGAGGTTTACGAAAACCATTTTGATTCTTTGGTATACGTAAACGTTCTCGAGCATATTGAAGACGACAAAGCTGAGTTGGCGTATATGTTTCGAAGCCTGAAACCGGGAGGCCATGCTCTTGTTTTCGTTCCGGCATGTCCGTTTTTGTATGGTAGTATCGATAAGGACCTGGGGCACTTTCGTCGGTATCTTAAGTCAGGGTTGCTTAGTCTCGCTGCTCAAGAGGGATTTGAGGTCAGCCACGCCAGGTATTTCGATATCGCAGGAATGTTACCGTGGTTTGTTTCTTTTGTGCTGCTTAATGGATCTCTTACTCCGGGAAAGGTAAAACTTTACGACAGATTTGTGGTGCCAATTATGCGCAGAATTGAGTCGCTGGTTAGACCACCGATTGGAAAAAACCTGCTGGTTATCCTGAAAAAGCCCGCTTTGTAGTTTGTTATTTATTTTTGAATCTGATTTCAACCGGTCGGTAGGTACTGGGCGCTTCTCAGAGACTTTGAAAACTTTTGTTTACGCGCAGTTTTTGTCTTTTTCGAAAAAAAAACTGGGATCAGGGGTTGAAATTTCTGTTCCGATCTGTCGTTCTTTAAGGCTTAACTTTTTTCCTTGTAACCTATTCACCAATTACGGGTCTATAACTGTGGACCTGAAACAAAGCCCCTTTTACTTATAATGCGTATCAAGCACTGGGATAATTTTGCCTTCATAGCCGGTTACCACCTGCTTCTTCTATTGTTGTTTCCTTTATTTGTTGTCCATTTTCATTGGTCAGCATTAGTGCTGTGTTTTGTGACTTACGTGCTCGGCGGGGTAGCTATCACGGCGGGGTATCACCGATTATTTTCTCACAAGTCTTACAAGGCCAGCCCGGTTTACGAGATGCTGAACTTGTTTTTTGCGACCTTAGCTGTAGAAGCATCGGCATTACAGTGGTCAAATGATCACCGTATCCACCATACGCATGTCGATACGGACAAAGATCCCTACAATATCAACAAGGGATTCTTTTATGCGCATGTGGGTTGGCTCTTTACGCACCACGAACCTATTCAAGATCGAATCGTTTCAGATCTGAAAAAGAATCCCCGCGTGATGTTTCAGTATAATCACCTGCTTGCGATGTCTTTGGTATCAAATGGACTCGTTTTCGCCATAGGGTGTTTGTTCATGCATCCCATCACGTCTTTCGTAGCTGGAGTATTATTGCGCGTATTTTTAATTCACCATTGCACCTGGTTTATTAATTCCTTGGCCCACATCTGGGGATCCCGGACTTACGCAAAAGAGCAAACAGCAGTGGATAATGGCATCCTAGCGCTGCTAACTTTTGGAGAAGGGTATCATAATTATCATCACGCCCTGGCGTTTGATTACCGTAACGGGATTCGCTGGTACCATTTTGATCCGACTAAGTGGTTGGTTTGGACCTGTTCGAAAATAGGCCTTACCTCAGATCTCAGACGCGTAAGCAGTGTGCACCTTCAAAAAATTCTTGTCACCAAGGACAAGGAATTGCTGATGGCCCGTTTCAAAACAGAGTTCGATGAGAAGGCCGTGGAACTGCGTAAACGGGCAGAAGAACTGGCCCATACTTTTGAAGAAAAGGCCGCCTTGATCTTAAGAAAGGCGCGTGAGTTGAAAGACGCGACAGATGCAAAACGGCTAGAGCTCAAACGGGAGATCAAAGAACTGAAACGTGAACTCCGTATTCACTGGAAAGAGTGGGTTGATTTGACGCAGTACGCAGTCAGGAATTACCAGATTGCTCACGCCCACTAAGTTTCAGGTGAGTGAGTTTCATTTCTGATAGGTGTAGACATCTTGATGATTGTCCCATCCCGCTGACTTGAAACGCTTAAGATCCCACCTACCGACGCTGTTCGCTATTTTTCGGATGGTGGCATCCTTACTGAGTGATAAACCGTAACCTGTTCTGGGTGGTTCGTATTCGGTGAAAGCATACCCTGTTTTATCACAGTCTTGTATCAGATTGCGAATAGATGTTTGTGAGAGCGAATAGGTGAGCTCCTCGTTTTTAAGGATTTCTTCCACACGTTCGCCGTGAGTGGTAAATAGGCACAAGCCTCCTGGATTGAGGTGTTGGTAGAAACAGGAAAGTAGTGTTTTGCTCCTTTCGTAAGAAAGGTGCGTAATTAAGGATCCACACCAAATGAGGTCGTAACTTCGGTTAAGCCTCAGTTTCGAAAAATCGTTCTCTGATTGGGTTGTGTGAGCGCCAAAGGTCCGCTTGCAGAAGCGGAGTGCCGATTTATCGATCTCAGCACATTCTATATCTGCCTTTGGGAATGCTACTCGCAGGAATCGTGTAATCCGACCGAATCCGCTTGGGAAATCGAGAATACTATGGGGCGTTTTTCCGCGGTATTCTGTGACTGAATTTTGTATGGACTCCATAGCCGAAAGGCCAACTTGCAGATAGTGGGTCGGATTCGTCTTGAGATACGGGAGCTCGCATTTGTGGATCTTCGTTTCCACAGTTTCCAGCCAGCGTTTTTGGACATTACTGAGACCGGATTTGCGCAATAATTCATCCCGTCCCGATTGCAGATCCGGTGTTTGGTGCCAAAATCCTGTCTTCAATGTAACGAGGTTCCTAAATGATAATTGCGTGGATGAGGTACTTTTATCGTAGGAATGGGTTCAGTAACTCTGCCCAGATTTCGTACCCTTTTTCACTCATGTGAAGCTGATCGTCTGCAAAGAGCTCCTGATGGAATTCCCCCTTGGTGTTGAAATATCGGTCGCTGGAGCCGCTGATATAAATGATCCGTTCGTCTTTTTGAGCTTCAAGGCTCAGCAAGTAGTTAAACGCCAATTCAGTTTCCAGAATTGATTCGCGTCGAGGGCTCGGACGGGAGGCTAGCACAATCAGCCTGCTCTTTGGAAGTCGGTTGAAAAGGGCCGCCGTAAACTGATTAAAATCTTCGATAACCTGAAGAGCGGGTTTTCTTGCCCATAAGTCGTTCGAACCACAATATATGACTACTAATTTGGGTTCGTGTTTCAATACGGTTTCTTCAATGAAGTGATTAACATCGGAGATTTGAGAGCCTCCGAAACCTCGGTTGAGAGCGCTTAATCCGGGAAATACTTCAGGTATGCTGAGCCTCCGAATACTTGAGCTCCCAACAAACACGATTCCGCCCTTAGGATGGGGAGTTTGCAGGTCAGATTTAAGAAACTCCGAGATTGCGTCGTCAAACCGCGAAGGGTCTGGATCGGCAGCGCGCTGACCGGTTAGTGGAGTAATTATCGAGCTTAATATAAACAAAATCAGGGGCAGGAAAACACGTGGAACCATAAGTTGGGGATTTAGAAAACAAAATCGAAGGCGTCGAGTGAATTAAGAGGGCCAAAAAAAGTCTGGAAATTATTTTATTAGGTGTAACCTTACAGTAAGAGCATGCGTTTTGCTGCTTAGACGCGATATCGTTTTACCCTAGCTATCTCTGACACTTCTGATGCTGAAACATCATTCTTCACGACCTGCCGCGAAACAGGTAAACAGTTTAACTATACCGAGCTACATTTTGAAAGTAGTGGGTGCTCCTTTGGCCGTGTTAATCTTGATTGGCGGCTGCGCAACGCAAGCGCCACCCAGTCAAGCCGACAAACTACCGGTTCAAACTCCGACAGGGTTTAACTCTGATCATGATAGTGCTCCATTTTGGAACGATGGTTGGGTACAAGATATTGCTGATCCAATGCTCGTTAAGATCATTGAAGAGGCGCTCCAGCATAACTACAATTTGGTGGCAGCGGAGGGTCGTCTGGAAGCATCGATGGCGACCGCGGTGATTCAGGGTTCGGGGAAATACCCCACGCTTACACTTACCGACTCGGGTAACAGGCGTCAGACGAATAACACCGGTGGATTACAAATCACGAACAGAGTAAACCAAAACTTTGCTCTTTCAGGCCGTACTAACTGGGAACTGGATCTATGGGGGCAAGTCCGTGATCAGGCGAATGCGGGATATGCCGATTATCAGGCTTCTTTTGAGGATTATAGAGCGGCAAGATTTTCGATCGCCGCTCAAACAGCCCGTACTTGGTATCGCGCTATTTCCTCTGAACTACAGCTGGATTTGGCCAAAGAGAGTCTGGAGACGTTTGAGTCCAACCTTGAAATCGTTGAGGAGAATTTTAAGCGCGGTATCGCGCGTGCGCTGGATCTTCACCTGATTCGGGCTAATGTGGCCAACTCTCGTAGTGATTACGAAGGACGGCTGCGGACCAGAAATGGCGATATTCGTGCGCTGGAAATCATTCTCGGTCGTTATCCAAGCGAAGAGATTAGAATTGCCAAGGAATTCCCTGCTATTAAAAAGTCCATCCCGGTTGGGCTGCCTGATGATTTGTTAAATCGACGCCCTGACGTGCGCGCAGCAGAACGGAGATTGGCTGCCGATTCTATTGGAATCAAAATTGCCAAGAAAGCGATGTTGCCGGGTATTACCTTGAATGGAAGTTATGGTACGAGTTCCGGAGAGTTTGATACCCAACTGCAGGAGCAGTTCAAAGTTTGGAGTTACGGCTACAATTTGAATCTTCCTATTTTTCAAGGAGGCCGATTGAGCGCCGCAAAAGATCGTGTTGAGGCCCAATACAAACAATCGCTAGCGAACTATGCGCAAACCGTACTCGAGGCGTTTGAAGAGGTCGAAACAACGCTTTTTGAGGAGGATTCACTGTATCGCGATGAAGAGGCGTTAAAGTTAACCGTGCAAGAGTATGAGTCCGCTGTAGATCTTGCCTGGGAGCAGTACGGGCGCGGTCTGGTGGATATCATAACGGTTCTGGACTCTCAGCGTCGGGCGTTTAACGCGATGCGTGGACTGATCATTATTTCCAACCAACGTGTCCAAAACCGCATTGGCCTTTATCAAGCACTGGGCGGCGGTTTTGCGAACGACGAAGACGAATCTCTACAAATCAAATAGTTTCCATGAAAATATTAAGAATACTACTACCCCTAATCGTCCTCGGTGGCGCTGGAACACTCGCTTGGTGGATCGTTCATACGAAACCCGAACCCAGGCAGAGAAACTTTAATCCAGGAGCCACCCAAGTCGAAGTTTACGAACTGACTCCGGGGAGCTATCAGGTTGAATTGGAAACGCAGGGCACGGTAAAAGCGCGGACGGAGAGTACTTTGGTGTCCGAAGTGCGCGGTCGTATTTTAGAGATTGGTCCGAACTTTCAAGACGGAGCTTTTTTTGAGGAAGGGGAGGTGCTTCTCAGGATCGACCCACGGGATTACGAAACTGAACTGGTCGTGGCTGAGTCGAATCTGTCACAGATGCAATTGGCATTGGCTGAGGAGCAAGCGCGGGTGGATCAGGCAGTTCAGGATTGGAAACGTTTGAATCTGGATGAGGAACCGAGTGAATTAGTACTTCGTGGCCCCCAACTCAGAAGAGCCCAGGCCAACGTATCTTCCGCGGAAGCCCGGTTGGAATCCGCCAAAAGAGACTTGGAGAAAACTGAAATAAAGGCACCTTATGCAGGGCGGATTCTGACTAAAATTGTTGATGTGGGGCAGTTCGTTTCCCCTGGAAATCAATTGGCCAAGATTTATGCCGTTGATTTCGCTGAAGTGCGGCTTCCACTTACGGAGACGCAGTTGACCTTTTTGGGACTTCCCGAAATCTATCGGGGAGAGCGTCCTACCTTTCAGGACGGGCCCAATGTAACTTTGAGTTCTACCGTTGCAGACAAGACCCATGAGTGGCTGGGAAGAATTGTAAGAGCTGAAGGAAGTTTTGATACCCGGACGAGGCAGTTGTTTGTAATTGCTCAAGTTAGAAATCCATACGGTCGCAGCGATAATGGCCGTCCGCCTCTGAAGATGGGCTCTTTCGTAAAGGCGAAAATTCGTGGGGCGACGCTTCACGATGTTTACGTCGTTCCTCGCCGGTTGCTGCGTGAAAACAGCTTCGTGCTGACGGTGGATGATCAGCACCTGCTTCGACGTAAAACTATCAATGTCGTATGGCAGAATGACCATTCAATTGTCGTGGATAAGGGGCTGGAACACGGGGACAAAATTGTACTTACCGACGTACCGTTTGCGCTGGAAGCATTACCTGTGGAGGCAACTGAGTTAGACAAGTTGCCATTCGAAATTGAGAAGGTGGATGTGCAGGAACTCGTGGCTCGTCGTGCCGCGGCGCCCCCAGCCGGAGGTGGTGGCGGAGCGGGAGGCTTTCTCGGTCAGATTATGGCCGCGATTCCAGCCGACAAACCATTACCTGCTGATCTGAAAGCCAAAGTCGATTCGGTCATGGCCAGTGGAGATCGCTCACAGATGCGCCCACTTATGCAGGAACTGCGTGGCTGGGCTGAGAAAGAAGGCATTGAATTACCCGCCGGCGGTGGCGGCGGTGGAGGCGGTCGTCCACGCGGATAGCTGTTCCAATGAAGTTACCGCGTTAATATAAATATCCCTAAGAGTTATGAATGGAATAATCGCCTGGTTTACCCGAAACGGTGTTGCTGCTAATTTGCTTATGCTTGCCATTTTGGGAGGTGGGATATGGTCCGGATCCAATAAGATTATTCTGCAGGAGTACCCCGAGTTTCCCAGTCGCAGTATCAGTGTGTCTGTTTCCTACCGTGGGTCGACACCGGGAGAAATCGAGCAGGCTATAGTCACCCGTTTAGAAGAAAGCCTTTACGATATAGAGGGTATTAAGGAAATGGATGCGCGCGCCAGTGCGAGTACAGGCTCTGTAACTCTAGAAATTGAAGAGGGTTACAACTTGAGCGAAAAACTCGACGAAGTAACGAATCGAGTCGCAACGATTAGAACCTTTCCACCGGAAGCAGAACGTCCGCAAATCAGTCTTAGGACCCGATCCGAACGGGTCATTACAATGGTACTGTCGGGAGACTTAAGTGAGCGTGAATTGAAGGTTTTGGGAGAACAGATTCGTGACGAAGTTTCCAATATCCCCGGAATAACGTTGGCGGCGTTGAAGGCTGTGCGACCTTACGAAATAGCGATCGAAGTTTCTGAATCTACCTTGCGGCAATATGGATTATCTTTCGATCAGATCACCCGAGCTATCCGGGCTTCTTCAGTGGATCTTTCAGCTGGGAGTGTGAAGACAGAAACGGGTCGTATCCTACTCAGAACTAATCAGCAGGCTTACAACCACGCGGATTATTCTAAGATCACGATTTTGACGCGGTCCGATGGGACTAAAGTAACTCTTGGTGATATTGCGACGGTGACTGATGGCTTTGATGAGACACCGATCATTTCTAAGTATAACGGAAAAAGAGCCATCGCTGTAGATGTGTTTCGCACCGGTATGCAAAATATCATCGAAATTGGTGATGACGTAAAAGACTTTATTGCAGTTAAACAACAGCAATTGCCCGATGGTATCACACTCAGTTATTGGTCTGATGATTCTGAGCGGATCAAAATTCGATTAGCGACACTTACGGACAGTGCTATTTTTGGATTTATTTTGGTCGTTATTATCCTGTCGTTGTTTCTACGACCGACACTTGCATTTTGGGTAGCCTGGGGAATTCCGATCGCGTTTGCAGGAACGTTTTTTGTGCTACCTTACATGGGCATGTCGCTGAACTTGATGACCCTGATGGCCTTCATTACGACACTGGGTATCGTGGTGGATGATGCCATCGTGACGGGAGAAAACGTGTTCCAGCACATGCAGCGAGGTGAAAAACCCCTGGCCGCCGCTATCAAAGGCACACAGGAAGTTGCTATCCCTGTGATGTTTGGAGTCTTAACCACCATGGCGGCTTTTTACCCGCTGATGTTACAATCAGGAACGCGGGGGAGTATTTTCAAGAATATCCCGATGGTCGTGATTCCTGTTCTTTTGTTTTCCTTGATCGAGTCCAAGCTCATTTTACCAGCCCACTTAAAGCACTGTACTCATTTAGGGGATAAGAATGAGAAGCAAAATATTTTCACGAAGTTTCAGCGGTTTTTCGCCGATGGTCTGGAAACGTTTATTCTCAAAGTCTATCGACCCATATTGAATGTGACCCTCGATCATCGTTATCTGTCGGCTTCGCTCTTTATAGGATTTCTTTTCGTCTTCGTAGCTCTCGTTCTGGGAGATAGAATCGGATATCGGGGGAGAACCAATACTCCTCAGGATACAACGACTATTACCTTGCAAATGCCTGCAGGCACCAACTTCGAAGTCACCAAGCAGAAGGTCGATATGATCGAGGCCGTGGCCTTGAATCTAAAAAAGGATGTGAATGAGCGGTTCGGAATGACGGTCATTCAAAACGTTTTTGCAACGGCAGGAGGACAGCCTTTTGGCGATGGATTCGGCAGGCGATCTTCGTCTGGCGTGGACGAATTAGGAGAGGTTCTGATCGAGTTGACGCCGTCTGAGACTCGGGAAGCTGATTATGGTAGCCGGGATTTGGTACTCGATATGCGTACGTTGACGCCACCCATTCCTGAGGCGGAAATGTTAAACTTTTCTTTTGGCCGCGGAGGAGGGCGGGCAGCGATGACCTTTGAGCTGGTTCATCCGAATATCGATATGCTCAAATCTGCCTCCTACGATCTCCAGAAAAAGCTGGCTACGATGGAGGGCCTTTTTGATATCACCGACTCCTATGAGCGCGCGAATGACGAATTTGAATTAGACCTAAAGCCGGAAGCGGAGTATTTGGGAGTTACTGCGACCAATCTCGCGCAACAGGTGCGAACTGCATTCTTCGGTTCAGAAGCACAACGTATTCAGCGAGGTCGTGACGAAGTGAGAGTCATGGTCCGTTACCCGGAGGAAGAACGCCGTTCCCTGGGTTCATTGCAGACTATGATGATTCGCACCGCGAATGGAACCGAGGTTCCGTTCGGGACCGTTGCTGAAATAATTCCGGGCAAAAGTTTACCTTCTATCCAGCGGGTGGATCGTAAGCGTATCATTCAGGTGAGTGCGGATGGAGATGCCGAGACGCTCGACATCGAAACGATGGAAGCGGAGATTCTCGAAGAGTTTCTTCCAGAGTTGGCTGCTACCAAGTATCCGGGCATGGAGTTTGGTGTTCGGGGATTTGGTGCGGAAGCGCGGGATAATGAGAGAGAGATGATCTTGGGGATCTACTTTATTTTGGCGGTTATATACGCACTTCTCGCAATTCCTTTTCGTAGTTATTTTCAGCCCATTATAGTCATGTCTGCCATTCCATTTGGCGTCGTCGGAGCAATTGTAGGTCACTGGATTATGGCTGTTTGTTTCGGCTGGAACAACGGTGATGCGATTGTGACCCAGACGTCTATCTTCGGGATGATGGCACTTTCGGGAGTTGTTGTGAACGACAGTCTGGTAATGGTTCACTACATGAATAGTAAGATGAAGGAAGGAATGACCTTGAATGAGGCCGTCAGAACCGCAGGTGTGCGTCGTTTCCGTCCGATCTTACTTACTTCATTAACCACTTTTTTTGGTCTGCTGCCACTTATGTTTGAGGACAGCCCCCAGGCTGCATTCCTGGTTCCTATGGCGATTTCCTTAGGTTGGGGTATCGTCTTTGCCACGATCGTAACACTGATCCTGATCCCGGTGCTTGTGTTGGTTTATAACGATTTATTGATGGCATTCTACAAAATTTATAATATCGACCCTCATCATTCAGATGAGGAATCGCATTTGCCCGCGACTCCTATTAAAACCTGATCCTTCGAATCTCAGCAATGGTTTAGTCCCTGCCCCCAAAACTATGCACGGAATTATCGCCTGGTTTGCCCGCAACGGAGTCGCTGCAAATTTGTTGATGATTTCGATTTTAGGGGCCGGAGTTTGGTCGATCACCAATAAGATTATTCTTCAGGAATATCCTGAATTCCCCAGCCGTGAAATCCGTGTTTCCGTATCCTACCGCGGATCGACACCCGGTGAAATCGAGCAGGCAATCCTAACCAGATTAGAGGAAGCTCTTTATGATATCGAAGGTATTAAGGAAATGGAGGGGCGAGCCAGTGCCAGTTCCGGTTCTGTTACGCTGGAAATTGAAGACGGCTACAACTTAAGTGAGAAGTTGGATGAAGTCACTAATCGCGTTTCTACTATTCGGACATTTCCACCCGAGGCGGAACGTCCTCAAATCAGTCTACGGACCCGTTCAGAAAGAGTGATTACGATGGTTCTTTCCGGAGATTTGAGCGAGAAAGAGCTGAAGGTCCTTGGAGAGCAGATTCGCGATGAAGTTTCGAATATCAAGGGAATTACATTAGCTGAGTTAAAGGCAGTTCGTCCATATGAGATCGCCATCGAAATCTCTGAATCATCGCTCAGGCAATATGGACTTTCGTTTGATGAAGTCACACGGGCCATACGCTCATCTTCCGTCGATCTGTCTGCGGGAAGCGTGAAAACTGAAACAGGGCGCATACTTTTGAGGACAAATCAACAGGCATACAACTACGACGACTACTCAGCTATTACCCTGATGACCCGTCCGGATGGTACGAAGATAACGGTGGGAGATATAGCCACGGTTATTGACGGATTCGATGAAACGCCGATCGTTTCCCGATACAATGGGCAGCGTGCGATCGCTATCGATGTATTCAGGACGGGAATGCAAAACATTATCGAGATCGGAGATGATGTTAAGGAATTCATAGCGATGAAGCAGCAGCAGCTTCCGGAAGGCATACGCCTTGGCTATTGGTCTGATGATTCAGAACGTATAAAGGTTCGTCTAGCGACTCTTCAGGACAGTGCTATCTTTGGTTTTGTCCTGGTAGTCATTATACTCTCTCTGTTCCTGAGACCCACACTGGCGATTTGGGTGGCCTGTGGTATACCGATCGCATTTGCCGGTACGTTCTTTATGCTGCCCTACATGGGTATGTCCCTAAACATCATAACTCTAATGGCGTTTATCATGACGCTGGGTATCGTGGTGGATGATGCCATTGTGACTGGTGAAAACGTATTCCAGTATATGCAACGGGGCGATAAGCCATTGACGGCATCGATCAAGGGTACGCAAGAAGTAGCGATACCCGTTATATTTGGGGTGATCACTACGATGGTCGCTTTCTTTCCTTTAATGTTACAGGGAGGCACTGGGGGAAGCATTTATAAAAATATTCCAATGGTGGTTATACCGGTTTTGTTCTTTTCGTTGATCGAATCGAAACTCATCCTGCCAGCGCACTTGAAGCACTGTACACATTTGGGAGATGCCACTTCCAAGCAGAATATCTTTTCCAGGTTTCAGCGTTATTTTGCCGATGGATTAGAACGGTTTGTTATGAAGTATTATCGACCGTTGTTAAATTGGTCTTTGATTAATCGTTATTTGTCGACCGCAGTATTTATCGGTTTTCTAGTTGTGTTCCTGGCGTTGGTCTTGGGGGACCGAATAGGTTACCGAAGGCGCACGAGTACGCCGCAGGATACGACGACGATCACCTTACTGATGCCAGCAGGAACCAATTTCGAAGTGACCCAGGAGAAGGTTGATATCATTGAAGCCGCTGCGTTAAAGTTGAAGGACGACATCAATAAACGATTCGGGACGGTGGTTGTTCAGAACGTATTTGCGACAGCGGGCGGCCATCCGTTTGGGGAATCAGGGCGACGAGGGGGTGGTCCTTCCGCTGGTGTGGCTGAGATGGGTGAGATTTTGATCGAACTGACTCCTTCGGAAACAAGAGAAGTGAATTATGGGAGTAGGGAATTAGTCTCTGAAATGCGGAATCTGGTTCCTCCCATGCCTGAAGCTGAGCAGTTAAACTTCTCGTTCGAACGCGGAGGCGGTCGCGCAGCAATGACCTTCGAGCTTATCCATCCGAATGTGGATATGTTAAAGAAAGCGTCCGGTGACCTGCAGCGTAAGCTCTCAACGTTTGAAGGTCTTTACGATATCGCCGACTCGTACGAACGTGCGAATGATGAGTTTGAATTAGATCTGTTGCCTGAGGCGGAATATCTAGGGGTTACGGCTTCGAATTTGGCCCAGCAAGTGCGGACCGCATTTTTCGGTTCCGAGGCCCAGCGGATACAGCGGGGGCGGGATGAGATCAGAGTCATGGTTCGCTATCCGGAATCGGAGAGACGGTCCTTGGGGGCCTTGCAAACCATGATGATCAGAACGGCGAATGGCACGGAAGTACCGTTCGAAACGGTAGCCAAAGTTGTGCCTGGAAAAAGCCTTCCGTCAATTCAAAGGATTGATCGTAAACGCATAATCCAGGTCGTCGCAGATGGGGATGCTGGTGAGTTGGACATTCCTGCAATCGAATTAGAGATTATGGAGGATTACCTTCCTGACTTAGCGGCGACCATATACCCAGGGCTTCAATTCGAAGTCAGTGGAAGGGCTGCTGAAGAGCGTGAAAATCAGCATCAAATGCTTCTCGGTATCTATTTTATTCTGGTCGTTATTTATGCGCTCCTTGCCATTCCATTTCGGAGCTACTTTCAACCGATTATCGTCATGTCAGCGATTCCGTTTGGCGTCGTGGGAGCGATTGTGGGGCACTACTTCATGGCGAAGGTTTTCGGATTTAACAATGGAAGCCCCATTATTACGCAGCAGTCCATTTTTGGGATGATGGCGCTTTCTGGAGTGGTGGTGAATGACAGCTTGGTCATGGTTCACTTTATGAATGCAAAGACGAGAGAGGGAATGCCGTTGGAAGAAGCGGTCCGTCTGGCAGGAGTACGTCGTTTTCGGCCAATTCTTTTAACTTCGCTCACGACTTTTTTCGGATTGGCTCCGTTGATGTTTGAAACCAGTCCACAGGCGGCGGTACTGGTGCCGATGGCGATCTCTCTGGCCTGGGGAATCGTTTTTGCCACCGTGATTACCTTGATATTAGTTCCGGTATTAGTACTTGTCTATAACGATATTCTGACAGGTTTATACAAGATATATAATATCGATCCTCATGCCCATAATGAGGACGAAATGGAAGACCCGAAACCCGCATAATATTTGTTTGCTTATTGCTAGATTAAAATCGAATAACAGAATCAAATGCATGGTATAATCGCTTGGTTTGCTCGTAATGGCGTCGCCGCCAATTTACTTATGGTTACTATTCTGGGTGGTGGAATCTGGTCGGGATTTCACAAGGTTATACTTCAGGACTTCCCGGATGTTCCTATAAGATACATCAACGTATCGGTTTCGTATCGTGGATCAACGCCCGGAGAAATAGAGCAAGCCATCGTCACCCGATTGGAAGAGGCATTGTATGATATTGAGGGTATCAAAGAAATGGATGCGGTGGCAAATTCCAATACCGGATCTGTAACCTTGGACATCGAGGAGGGTTACAGCCTTAGCGAAAAGCTCGATGAAGTGACCAATCGAGTTGCGACAATTCGGACATTTCCTCCCGAAGCAGAGAGACCTCAGATCAGTCTCCTCAATCGCGCTGAACGAGTTATAACCATGGTCTTGTCTGGCGACCTCAGCGAAAGAGAACTCAAGATGTTGGGGGAGCAGATTCGAGATGAAGTATCCAATGTGCCGGGTATTACTCTAGCGACGCTGAAGGCAGTGCGTCCCTACGAGATCGCAATAGAAGTTTCGGAAGATACGTTGAGGCAATACGGACTTTCGTTCGATGATGTCACACGGGCGATACGCACGTCCTCCGTCGACCTGTCGGCGGGAAGTGTGAAGACGGAAACCGGACGAATTTTGCTTCGTACTAACCAGCAGGCCTACAATTATGAGGATTATTCTGCGATTACCTTGGTGACCCGTTCTGATGGTACTAAAATCACACTGGGAGATATTGCGAAGGTTGTGGATGGTTTTGACGAGACACCCATTGTTGCCCGTTACAACGGCAAACGGGCCATTGCCGTCGATATTTTCAGAACCGGCCTACAGAATATTATCGATATCGGAGATTCGGTAAAGGAGTTCATCGAAAGAAAACAGAAGCAGTTACCTGAAGGAATCGAATTGTCGTACTGGGACGATGGTTCTGAACGTATTGAAGTTCGTCTGAATACACTTTTGGATAGTGCAGTCTTCGGATTTATTTTGGTTGTGATTGTTCTGTCCCTGTTCCTAAGACCGTCTTTGGCGTTCTGGGTCGCCTGGGGGATACCCATAGCGTTCGCAGGCACTTTTCTCGTACTACCCTATATGGGAGTCACCTTGAATCTAATGACTCTGATGGCTTTTATCACGACACTCGGGATTGTGGTGGATGATGCCATTGTTACAGGGGAGAATGTGTTCCAACATATGCAGCGGGGGGCCAGTCCTCTGAAGGCTACAATCCAGGGTACGCAGGAAGTAGCCATACCTGTTGTTTTTGGTGTTCTAACGACGATGGCAGCTTTCTATCCGTTGATGTTGCAATCGGGCACACGTGGAAGTGTCTACAAGAATATTCCCATGGTGGTTTTGCCGGTTCTGTTCTTTTCGTTAATTGAATCGAAACTCATTCTGCCGGCGCACCTCAAACATTGTACGCATCTGGGAGACGCGAAAGTAAAACAAAATATCTTTAATCGTTTTCAGCGTTTCTTTGCCGATGGTTTAGAGTCTTTTATTATGAAATACTATCGGCCAATGCTCAACTGGTCGTTGAATAATCGATACTTTTCGGCCTCGGTGTTTTTAGGGTTTCTTGTGGTCTTTCTGGCACTCGTTTTGGGTGACCGTATCGGTTACCGAAGCCGTCCGAATATTCCTCAGGACACGACAACCATATCGCTGAGGATGCCGGCGGGTACCAATTTTGATACTACCTTGGAAAAGGTGAGCTTGATCGAAGCAGCAGCCCTCCAATTCAAGACCGATGTTAACGA
>CAYGQM010000062.1:0-43174 GCA_964352065.1 uncultured Opitutaceae bacterium | reverse complement strand
GTATAAAGCAGCTCACTCTGGTTATAGATAACCAATTCGTCTTTGTCTCCGTGCATCAGAAGCATCGGCGGGTCGGAAGGTGAAACATAGGTGATCGGGTTTGCCAGCTGGACTTTCTCGGGGTGATCCTGAATCGGGACGCCGATAAACAACGACTCCGGAGAATCTGGGGCGTTATGGTCCATCCGACCTGCAACATCATTCATCCGCAAAAAATCCGTAGGGCCAAACCAGTTACATACGGCCTGCACCGTTGGAGAGGCCTCTTTTGTTACCGGATGCGTATCAAAGTCCATCACATCATTAGTCGTCCCCAATAAAGCTACCAGATGTCCTCCCGCAGAGGATCCCCAGACGCCGAAGTTTTCCGGGTCGAGTTTATACTTCTTCGCATGAAGGCGCAGAAAACTCACCGCCGCTTTGCAGTCTTCGATCGCCGCTGGAAAGATCGCTTCACCACTCAAGCGATACTCGACCGACGCCAGCGCATAACCGTGCTTGAGAACATTCACACAGCTATTGATGGCACCTTTGTTACCGGCCTTCCAAGCGCCACCGTGAATCCAGATAATGAGCGGCAACGGTTCCGTTGCCCCAGCAGGGATGTAGAGATCCAACGGAAGCTCTCTTCCATTCACCGTCTCATAGACGATATCTTTGGTCACAATCGTGCCTTCCGGTAATTTCGGTGCCCGTTGCTGACCGCTTAAGCAGGTAACGAACAACAGAATAGACACATAGGGTAATAGATTTCTCATGGGCGTTTGATGGAAGTTAGACTCCCAAGATGCTCCAAAGAGCTATACTTGCCAATCTCAATATATTGATCCTAATTGGAACCATGCGAGCGATACTCCCCTGGTGCTTAGCGGCCTTTGTGTTTACTTTCCTGGCCTCATTCAGTTTCGGAAACAAACCGAACATCATCCTCATCCTGACTGACGATCAGGATTATTTCTCTCTGGGCTTTCACGGCAATCCGGAGATCGAAACGCCCAACCTGGACACCTTTGCGAGTGAGTCCCTTGAGATGGGCCGGTTCTATGTGAGCCCGCTATGCTCCCCCACCCGCGCCAGTCTGTTGACCGGACGCTCTCACCAACGAACCGGCATCCTACACACTTCCCGTGGAGCTACACGCCTCGCTGATGATGAAGTAACCTTGGCAGAGGTGCTAAGTAAAGCGGGCTACCGAACCGGTATTTTTGGCAAATGGCATCTGGGCGATAACTACCCCAGCCGTCCTCAGGATCAGGGGTTCCAGGAAACCTTCTTTCACAAATCCGGAGGCATCGGCCAATCGCCCGATGAAGACGGCACCTACTGGCGCCCCGTCGTTCACAACAACGGAAATCGCGAAACTCACTTCCGCTACTGCACCGACCTGTTCTTCGACAAAGCGATCGACTATATGAAACAGGAAGACGATCGCCCCTACTTCATCTATCTACCCACGAACGTTCCCCACACGCCACTGGATGTGGATCCCGCGTATTATCAGCCCTTCATCGACAAGGGAATCGAAGAGAAGACGGCTCGCCTTTATGGGATGCTGAAGAACCTCGATGAGAATATAGGGCGGCTTCTTACGGAGCTCGATCGAAGCGGTGAAAGAGAAAATACCATGGTCATCTTTCTTTCGGACAACGGGGGCATCAAAAGAAACGGGTTCCAGGGTGATTTCCAAGGACACAAGGGGAGCATTTATGAAGGCGGTATTCGCTCGCCCTTTTTCGTTCGTTGGCCCGCTCAAATTAAGGATGCCGGAAAATTGGATACGATCGCGGCGCACTTCGATATCTTGCCAACGCTGGCCGCTGTATCCGGAGCCAAGCTTCCGAAAGGCCTTACTCTGGATGGAACGAATCTGCTCCCGCTTTGGAAAACGGGCCATGCGGGAAAACTGGATCAACGCACCATCGCAATCCAGTTCGTGAAGTCGATCGAGCAAGCGCAGTACAAGTGCGCCACCGTCATTACCAAGGACTTCAAATTGGTCATGAATCCCGATTCAGCTTACGATAGCAGTTTTGTGGCGAATCGTGATGCCATCGACCTATCGCTTTTCAATATCCGCGAAGATCCGGGAGAGAGCCACAACCTGGCCAAGCAACACCCCGGCGTAGTCGAAAACTTGTTACAAGCCTATGACCAGTGGTATGCGTCGGTAAAAGCCACCCGCGACATGCAGCCGGGCCGCATCTTCATCGACCCTTCCAAGGAAAATCCCGTCCACCTCTCCCGTTATCAGGAAGGCTATCACTGGCATCACGACAGCGAGCCCGAGGGATGGATGCTTAGTGTGATTCAGCCTGGCACCTACCGACTTCATTTTACCAATAGCCAGCAATACCCATTCGACCTGACTCAGTTCTGGGAAGAAAATCCCGGCGCGAGCGCCTCCGTGAGTTGGCAAAACACCAAACGCCATTTACTATTGGATTATGAAGCCAGTTACGTCGACGTTCCTCTCGATGCTGGAATCGGTCGCTTCGATTTCTACTTCAACACCGTCGAAGGCAATCAAGTTCTAAAGAACTGGAACTCCGACATCACAATCGAGTATTTAAAAAAATGAAACCCATTAAGATCTTTATTCTCCTTGCACTGACTCTCAGCGGTTTCTCCTGCTATAAAACATCGACCGAAACGCCCCCCCTTCCGGCACTCACTCCGGGAGTCACGCGCGCTTGGATCGGACCTGAATACTGGACCAATCCCCTCATGAACTGGCAACTGTCGGACGGACGCTTTGAATGCACCCATGGCGGCTGGAGCAACGAACTCCATTCCCTGACCCATCAGTTGAAAGAAGTCGACGGAGACTTTGAGGTGCAGGTACGGCTGGGACTCATGGACCGAAAAGGGGTCGCTTCAGACCAGGAAATTTTTGCTGGATTCACGCTGGCCGCCTTGGGCCAGGAGAACGACTACCGTTCCAATGTGTTACATGAAATAACCGGAGGGTTTGCAGAGGAGCTACAGCAGGAAACACCGCTACGCGTCGGCATCACCACCGATGGTCGACTCAGGATCGATTCTCATTTCTCAGATCCGGTGCTGACTCCGGAACAACTCAAGGACGCATTAATAAAGAGTCAGGTTTCGCATAGACAACATAAAGCCACAGTAACTCTGACGGTAGAGACCACCGATGGTAATACGGCACAACTCAACGCCGAGCTGCAACGAGGCTCCCTCACCGGAAACATTGCCCTCGCCTGTCATCCTGTAGAAACTCCGATTCGCAAACGCCACGACCACTCCGACCCAGACCACCCCACCTTCTGGTTTTCCGATTGGCAAACCAGTGGAAACAAACTGACAGCCAATCCGGAACACACCTACGGACCGATCTTATGGACACAATACACGGTCGAAAAAGGAGTGTTAAAACTGATGGCGTTTCTGGTCCCGATGGAGAGCGAAGCAAACTCGTCGGCAGAACTTCAGATAAATACCAAAGGCAACTGGGAAACGGTGGCAACAAGCGAAATTGAACCCTTGTCTCGTACGGCCAGTTTCCGGGTAGAAAATTGGGATGCTTCCATCGACCAGGAATACCGCGTCAGCTATTCCTGGAAATCAGCGCAAGGAAACCGGGTTTCCACCTGGGGCGGCACCATCCGCAAAGATCCGGTGGACAAGGCAAGCATTTCGCTCGCCGGTCTCTCCTGCTCCAATTCCGAGCTTTTTCCCAACCGTTTCCTGGAGGCTAACCTTCTCGCTCAGGATCCGGACCTGGTCTATTTCTCGGGGGACCAGATTTATGAACCGAACGGCGGATACGGCATCGCGTTTGCCGGGACGGAAGCCGAGGTTCCTCGCGCCGCCCTAAACTACCTGGGTAAGTTCTGGTCTACTGGACTCAGCTTCCGGGAACTGATGAAGGACCGCCCTACGGTCATGATTCCCGACGACCACGATGTCTACTCCAACGACCTCTGGGGCAAAGAGGGCGTCGCCATGCCTGGCAACCCTCAGGGAAATTCCATGCGCTGCTTTGGTGGCTACCGGATGCACCCCACCTGGGTCAATATGGTCGAGCACACCCAGATGGGACATCACCCCGACGCCTTCGATCCGACTCCGGTGCAACGGGGTATCGGGGTTCACTATACCAGTCTCAATGTCGGCGGCGTCAGCTTTGCCTTGATCAACGATCGCAAGTTTAAATCCGCACCTGGAGATATCCTCTCCGCAATCGAGCCTTTGTTCGTAATTCGGGGTCAGAAAAATTATTCGCAGATGGATACGATCAACGAGAAAGATTTCGACACATCCACGTTGGACCGTGACGACCTCACACTTCTCGGAGAACGGCAGCTCAAGTTTTTGGAGCAGTGGGGAAAGAACGATGCAGAACTCAAAGCAGTTCTGTCTCAATCGCCCTTCTGCCAACCCCATCACCTTATGGTGGCTGACTTCGATTCAAACGGTTGGCCACAATCCGGGCGCAACCGCGCGCTCAGAGTGATTCGCGATGCCGATGCCGTGATGATTCACGGAGACCTACATTTTCCAACGCTCGTCCAGCAGGGTATTGACGAGTGGGAGGACGCTGGCTGGAGCTTCACCCTGCCCGCGGTATCCACCGCCGTCCACCGCGCATGGCGACCCCAGGTCGACGGCCTAAACCGCCAACCCGGCATGCCCGACTACACCGGCCGTTTTCTCGATGGGTGGAAAAATAAAATCACGGTCTGGGCCGCAGCCAACCCGCACAGTTTTCTGATTGAGGACGATTACGAGGGCCCAGGCAAAGCCACGCTGGATTACATGCGAAACGCCAGCCTCGGTTACGGTATCGTACGCTTCCACAAAACTGAGCAATCCGTTACCTTTGAAAGCTGGCCGGTATACGGTAAATTCATGGGAGCCGACAAACACGAGCAGCATCCCGGATTTCCGAAAACGGTGAGTATGAAGTAGGCAACGATTCGTAATTCGCTTCCTGAACCACACGGCGAAACCAATAGCTCAAACCCTACCCTTTTTTGCATATCCGGTAGGGCCACTGCGTCCTCACACTGCCGATTTCAAGTCTAATGTCACTGAATTTTATAAGTCGGCTTGATACGAGGTCACTTGGTTAAGCACCTCGTAATAAAGCGGATCGTCAGCTGTACCGTTGAAGATAAACGGATCGTGCTGGTTTATCTTTTGTAGCATAAGTCCATACCCTGCTCCGCTTCGGACAGTAGCTAGCATCTTCGACACCGCCTGTTCGGCTTCAGCGGAATCCTCATTACAAACGACCGGTTTACCATATTGCTTCAAAATGCTTACCCGTTCGGGAATGTCCTCGACCTGAGTACCGTTCCAATGGGGCAGTAAAAAATCACACGCTTCGGCCGCCACCGGATCAATGGTTCCTTTCCCCAATCCACTGGTGCTGATGAGCAGCTCAGGAGCCGTTTGCTTGGCCAGTCGAACCAGACTCGCCTGCCCTTCAGGATCCTGAATAACGGATCCCTTGTATCCAGGGTGCCCATACTCATTGGCGATTTCTACGAGCACGTTGGTAAATCCGTTTGCTTGTATCCACTTTACCGCATTCACGACGCCTGCGCGGATAGCGGCCTCCCCTTCAAGGATCTTGTGTTGCCGTTGATAATAGAGCCCCAGAATCACCACCGCCCCATGTTGGTCGCAGGCGCGTATCACCCGCTCAACCCGGGCCATGTATTCAGTTCTCAATGACCCGTCCAAATTAAACGCAGAATTGATGGCACCCTCATACCCTGGCATACCGCCCTGAAGATTCAGCGTGAAGGCGTTGACCCCTGCAGCAACGTAATCGGGGATCACGGCGATAAACTCATCGGTGTTGGCTTCCGCATCGAACTCGGGGCGATTGGTATCTTCGAAGGTGGCGTTGACCATCCGCGTATTCATCAGGAGCCCTTCGGCTTGCGAACCAGGATTTGTCAGCTGGCCATTGATCAACCAGCTTGTCCCGGAGACTTCGACGATCGTTGACGAACGGTTGACCGAGCAGCCCACCACCAGTAACAGAGAGACTCCGATCAGGGTTAAATCATAAACAGCAATTCGGCGACCCTTCATTATCTCAGTGTTTTCGAAATCGAGCCGCCTAGTTCTCCTCTATTTGGAGTGACCAGAACTGCGGAAGTGTGATCGCATCCAACGAGACCTCATAGGTCTTGATGGAACCATCGCCCGCTTCTGGGTTGCCAATCGAAATCCAATTCGCGGGGTCCAATCCGTGATTGAATCTCAGCAAATAATTGTAACCACCGTAAGTCGGCCACTCTATTTTGACCAGATTTCCGTTTAAGCCAATACCTAACCGGTGCTCTGGCCCGGGCGGAACAAAGTCACTGGAAGAAACTTCAACCCGAGCCACTAGACCTCCACCTCCCACGCCGTAAAAAGCGCCATCTGACTCATTAAACGTCAGACCTTGAATACTTCCATTGTTGAAGAAATCTTCTCCAAAAACTCCGTCAGGAGCGGGCTCCCAATGGACGCCATCCCTAGAAGCCCATATCGCATCTCCCGATTCATTCGGTGTGCTGGTCGCAACAAAAACACCGGAACCATAGGCCAGAGAATTAAACGAAGTATTCGGAAGACTATCACTCTCGAAAGAGCGAAGATTCCAGTTTCGCCCGTCCCATGAAATAGAAGCATCCGTACCGGAAAAACCACTGCCAAGATTTACCAAGATTGGCGCATTCCCATAGCTGCCGAAAGCACCTACCTGCAAATTGCCCCCAAAACCACTCACGGATGTCGGCATCCAATTGACCCCGTCTTCTGAGTAATGCTCTCCCGATCCACCCGACCAACGGGAAATATGGTTTAAAAACTTGGCACCAAACCCAGAAGGCAGATCCTCAACCGTTGTCCAGGTGATTCCCTCGTCCGTAGATTCAAACAAAGTACTGCCAGCCCCTCCAGCCAAATACCGACCATTGTTGTAGGCAACCGAACTGAAGGTGGGACCGGAGAACCCCTCAACGGCGTTTCGCGTAACGAAACTCTCTCCGTTGGATGAAGTCAAAATCGCGCCATTCGAACCCAATAGGAAAAACTGATTATTCAGATAGACTAACTCCGTAAAGAGCGGTTCTGCGGTAATCCCGTCTACCGTAAGGGGTACTTCATCTGACCAGCCATTTCCATCAAGTTTGTTGAAGATCGTCACCGTTTCCCGAAAGCCATTGTTATTGAAGCGTGAGCCAAGGGCAACCAACCTTCCTCCGCCGTTGGCAACTAAGGACAGATTTGCTGCTGAACCCTCAGTTTCCTGAACGGTAGTCCAAGAGGTTCCATCGGATGAAGTCGCAATGAGTCCTCGATCACCTGCAGCTAAAAATACGCTGCCCGTGTAAGTGATGCAGCTTAACAAACTGGGAGGATCATTTCCTTCCAAATAGAAAGATCCATCTGAAGAATATCCTGACCGTCCGGCGACCGCGACAAATCGACCGCCCCCAAATGCGACTGCGTTGAAGTATTGAAATTGCCCACTCGTTTGATTGGCCCAGCTGGTTCCATCAACGCTAGTAGAAGTATAGCTTGCGGGTCCAACGACACCGTAAGCCCCTCCTCCATACGTTCCGGCTGTTCGAGTCCAGAAGAAAGGCTCCGTCGCATCTGGAGGTGAATCCGCGCGCGTCTCCGACCAACTAGTGCCGTTTTCGCTGGTGATAAAGCGGCCCGTATCTTCTATCGCCACCAATTTGGGGCCGGCAAAAATATCCACGAATCCCGACTCTGCAGGGCTGGTCAACGCCGACCATGAAATGCCGTCAGTACTTGTTACGAGAGCGCCTTCAGCACCTACCGCATACCATTCATTTAAGTAGGTCACACTTACCAAAGACTCATTGGAGGCATTGGATGCGACTGTCCAGGATAGCCCGTCTGAAGAGTACAAGGTCGTACCCATTTGGCCTACCGCAACAAACAGATTGTCGGCGAAATGCACGTCAAGAAGATCGACTTCCGTTTGCGACAGCAAATCTGCCCAGTTCGCCAGATCTGTCGATTGGGTAATACGTCCTGAGTCGCCAACTACGACCGCGATGCCGTTCCCGTAGGCAACTCCGTTGTAGTTGTTGGATACGCGTTCTGCCTGTCCCCATTGTATGCTTCCGGAAATCTCCAATGTGGTTTCGGTCACCTCGGGAGAAGGCCCTCCAAAGAAATTGCTGATTGGTTCGATAGTATACTTGTAGGCCGTTTCAGGATTCAGACCGACATCAATGTAGCGGGTTTCGTTTGCCGGTATTGCTATATTCGCGTCAAAGAACGAATCTGCCAGCCCTCGTCTGATTCGGTATCCAGTTTCCCCATTCACATCACTCCAACTGAGTTCGATCTGGGTTGCGTTGCGCGCCGTTGCGGTCAGGTCATCCGGAGTGTCGGGTGGTGAGCCTCCATTGATTGGATCCGTCCATCCCGATTCAAGGTCACCCGAGATAGATTGAATGCGATATTGATAGGAATTTCCCTTGGTTATCGTATCATCAATGGTGCTGGTCGTCGGCTCATTTGTAATTGTATATACAACTTCCCAAGGGTCCTCATCACTCGCTCGTCTTTCAATCAGGAATTCTGCAGCTGCTGGAACGCTGCCCCAGCTTAATCGAATGCCTCCATCATTCTCTGAATAGTTCGCGCTCAAGAAAGAGGGTGGAGTGAGATCCGCTCCAGCCTGTTCAATCGTCAAGGTGTCGGTGCCAATGCTAACCGTTGCACTGCGGGATTGAGCCGAGCGATTGGCACTCACCGACCCACTAACGGTACCGTTGCTCGTTCCACTGGCAGATCCGAGAGAGATCCAGTCTGCTCCGGTGCTTGCATTCCAATTCACTGCTGCTCCTGCAGTCACTTGTACTGAAAAGGATTGAGAACGTGACGACACGTTTATCTCTTTGCTGGCGAATGTCGCAGGGGCGGCCCCTCCGAGATCGGGTCCTGGCGCGGTGAGGATCTCCCCCAGATTCCCTACCGTCACGAACAGGCTGGAAGTGCCTCCGGTCGGTATTCCCCAGGCAACGCCGTCGAGAATTACTAGAGTCGGTGCGGGTAAAAGGGTCGTCCAACTACTGGCATCGTTGGATACGATGATCCGACCGTTTGAGCCGACGCTCACCCAGACTTGCGGAACACCTATTGAGGTAACTGCGAAAAGATTGTCACCGGTTCCTGAACTGCCGAGGGTCCAGGTGATCCCGTCGGGTGAGGTCATTATTTGGCCTTGAACGCCCACCACCAGAAATTGTCCCGCGGCATAACTGACGCCTTCCCAATCAACATTCGGGGTATTGGGAACGGTTGTCCAAGCACCCCCATCAAGCGAATAGAGAATCACTCCTGTCGAACCAGCGGCAACCCGAGTGGTGCCTTCGCTGACAATCGCTTTCAAATTGCTGGCAACACCAATGGTTCCTCCTGTCCAGGTCGTGCCATCCGGAGAAGTGGCGATGACCGCGTTTCCTCCTGTCCCTCCGACGGCGACAAATTCAGACCCTGTCCAGGCAACCCCGTCAAAAGTAAGTCCAATTCCAGTAGGCCCTCCCGCCCAAGTCACACCATCATCCGTCGACACGCCGGCGATGGAAGAGGCCGTATTCGTGCCGACGGCCACAACCCGTCCGTTACCGTATGCAACCGAATGAAAAATGCCTCCGATGCCAGCGTCCTGACGAGTCCAGGTGATTCCATCTGGAGAAGTCAATACTGTCACCGGGGCCGTAGTCGTGCCCACTACTACAAAAGTATCGTCCGTGAAAACCACGTCGTTCAGGAGATCACCCGAATTAGACTGCCTCACCGTCCAATCGGTCTGTGAATAGGCTAAAACCTGAAAGGTTAGTATCGAAAGAGTCAGGGAGAGGATCCGAATCATATCACACAAGGGAAAAATTACACTTTCCCAATGGATAGAAAGCCCACACAGAGAAGACGAGCTATATCTTAAAAAAACTAACGTCTAACTTTCAGTTTCAATAAAGAAACTTCGCTACGGAGCTCAGCAGATCCCATTGATAAATCACTCCTTTCTCAGAACAAACTCCACAGATTCCGGTTGGAATGTTACTAGATCCGGCAACGTTGTAGCTAATCATTCGTTAGGCGCGTCAGCCTTAGTCGACCACACTATAGAGTTCAGAATAGAACGACCCGTGTCTTCATTGTGTAAGATTTGTAAAAGAGCGATTTGGTGATACCTATGCCTCTTTCCGTATCCGTTATTACGGTACTTAAGACGATAATCTCGTGCTTGGGACTCTTGGGTGGCGCCATCGTAGTGCCGGGCGATCGATAGATGATAGTCACATTGGGCTGTGAAGTAGCCGCCCCATGCTGATCGCTGGCCATAATGGCACGCGCTATCCGGGCCATGTTTTCAGCTCTCAAGAACCTGCCCGAATTAAACGCAGAATTGATGGCACCCTCATACCCTGGCATACCGCCCTGGAGATTCAGCGTGAAGGCGTTGATCCCTGCAGCAACGTAATCGGGGATCACGGCAATAAACTCATCGGTGTTGGCTTCCGCATCGAACTCGGGGCGAAGACTGTCTTCGAAGGTACTGTTGACCATCCGCGTATTCATCAGGAGCCCTTCGGCTTGCGAACCAGGATTCGTCAGCTCCCCATTGATCAACCAGCTTGTCCCGGAAATTTCGACGATCGTTGACGATCGGTTGACTGAGCAGCCCAACCCCAGGAAAAGAAAAAGTCCGACCAGTGTTAAATCGTAAACAGCAATTCGACGACCCTTCATTATCTCAGTGTTTTCGAAATAAACGCTAAGACAAGCCCCTATATAATTCTCGGGTATCAACGTTCTTTGAATACACACTTTTCATAAATAGAAGCATTGCAAAATCTGCACACACTACATCAGAATGACATCTCTTACGTTGAAACTCTCACCTTTGGGCGGATTCCGGGACACGTCCCTTCAAGATCCTTCTGGCCGTCCAGCAATTTCATTTTTTTATGAAAACTCCCATCGACCGATTTACCTCAATAAGATCGCCTTTAAAAAAGGGTGTTCTGCTGCTCTCCCTTTTCACCATCTTAATGAGTTCTCACAGCCTGTTCGGTCAGTTCTGGGTGAATGGCAGAATCTTTATCGAGACCGATACTGGAAATCCCAGTTTTACGGATGACGGCTGGCAGACCGACCCGGGCGTTCCGAACTTGTACATCACTCTTGAGAAATTCGACGGGTTTGCTTGGAAATGGGAAAATGGAAATGAATATACTTCCTTCGGAAATGCATGGGAGGATGGCATTTATCAATTTACGATACAAGACCCCGGAGAATACCGCCTGAGAATACAGGTCTTCCAAAACTTTGTTGCTGTGGATCCCTGGCCGGAATGGATCGTCCAGGCACTAGGGGACCCCAACAATAATGATGTTAAAGACCACAAGATGCTGATAACCATTACCACTCAATCACCGGCGACCCAGGTCATCAACATGCCTTACGTCGAAGAAAGCGACCAGCCGGAGGCGGTGGATGATCTCTTCATCAAACAAGACCTGGGCATAGGTGTTCCGACCTACAGCATTAACGTTCGCGACAACGATACACCTGCAACCGGACTCACGATTATAGGTGTTAGCCGGCAATTTGAGCCTAGCACCACGCTTGAAATACCGGGAGACGATTTCTCGAGCGACATACGTGTGAGTGGCGGCAATGTGTCCTACAAACCTTCACCTTCCTGGCTGAATTACGAGGGGTTTATTTTTTCCTACACTGTGGAGGATTCAATGGGCAACCGGGATTTCGCAAAGGTTTTCCTCGGAACGGAAACAATCGAACTGACCGCCAACGACGATGCCATTTTCCTTCGCACAAACCCTGTTGGCAGCGAACCCATTATCAGCCGAATCGCGGTTTTGCACAACGACATCGATACCGACCCGCATCTGACATTTCAAATCATTGATGTGAGTCCCTCGACTCAAGGAGCGGACATCTACACCGACGCAGAATTTAAAAACATCTTCTACACGGCACCTGCCGGTTTTACCGGGACCGATACGTTTACCTACAAGATTTTGAGTCAAGGAGGCGAAGAGGCAGGCCCGGCAACCGTAACCGTAAACATTGGCGATTTTAATCCTCCCTTCCCAACGAATCAAAACGCTCTGATTCGCAGCTTTATGCAACTCTTCGGGAACAGCCCGGAAGCAATTCGACTGCGGGAGCTGGTGAAGCGGCATAGCAACGAAATCATCTTCCTTTTAAAACAACAGGAGTCAACGGCGCCCAAACTGTTTGATGGATTTACAGGACCCTACCCTGGCGGTTACTCGACCAATACGGTCGGCACTCCAGAAACCGAGTCCCAATTCCTCAGTCTCATCGCCGCTTTAGAGCCGGGTATCAAAGCGCTCCTCACAGGTGACGGTGATAACGTAACCATAACCCAGGAACTCATTGACGCTGTGCATTCGCTCCAAACGCTGGTGGAGGCCTCCGCCAGTAGTGAATTGAAAGCAGACATCCAGGAAGTCTCTGACATGTTCAACAACCTCGATGACTTTGTCGGGAAAAACTTCAACGAAGCTATCGAGCTCCTCGGGGTCGACCCCAATGCATCCGGCATCGTGGCCTTCGATCCCAAGCTGGATGGCGGCAAATTCTCCATCACCACCTACGCCGCTGCCGACCTCAACTTCAAACTCTGGAAAAGCAGCACCCTGCAACCCAACAGCTGGGAAGAAGTAACCAATGCAGAAGTCGTCGATGACGGCCTCTATAAAACGCTGTCCGATCCGAATCCTGGAGGCGACCGGGTTTTCTACCGGTTGACTAATAATTAAGTGAAGAAATTCAACTCCACCATTTTCCTACCCTATTAACTTCCAGGTTTTAGCAAGCCGACCCACAGCCATTTATCAAACTCAACCATAAATCCACATTTATTAGCCTCAATGAACCTTAAAAGCAGCCTATTAGTTTTTGTTTCCACGCTTGTTTCTTCCATTTTTGCATATGCGGCCCCGGAAATTCTTCGATTCACCGCGGATGATGTAATTTACGAAACGGAAGGAGAGGCTCTCAGCTCTATTCTCATCGCATTTAACAAGGATGTTAACTTCTCCTCAATCGACACAAACGACCTCCTGGTCGAAGGAATTTCCGGTGATGCACTGGGTAAAACGAAATCCATACAAACGGTAGACAAATTTGAACTTGAGACAGAAATAGCTGCTTTTTATTACGTAGAACCCATCAACATTTCAGACAATGGCCAATACCGCGTATCAATTAAGGCAGGCGAGATAACGGGTTCAGGTGATCCGATTCCCGAAATACCTGCCGGAGAATTAACCACATTTAACGTCGCGATCGAGCCACCTCCAGCGGTAGTCACTGTCAAAGGTCGTGCCTGGTTGGAAACCGAAGAGCCCAGTTTGACCGATGACGGTCCCGAAGTAGATCCAGGACTAGACCTATATTTCCGCCTGGAAATCTACGATTCTGAGTTGCAGGAGTTCACTTTCGTAAACGAATTCTTTCATGATGGATCTCCCGAAGGAATAGGAACCTACGAGTTCTTTATCGATTCGCCGGGACCCTACCGAGTGTTGACGTCAATGCCCTTCGGCGGGTATGTGGCTCCGATACCAGAATGGGTCATTCAAACGATCGGCGATCCACTGCGGCTCGGGAACCCTAAAGATCATGCAGTCTACTTCAACGTGGACGAAGTTCATTTGGGCTCCACCTTCACCTACAATTTCTCCTACGAAGAAGAACACGATTCACCGGAAGCCAATCTGGATGACTGGCCGGACAACTCCCTGTTTATTGTATGGTCGGGAGAAGTCACATCTAAAGGCGAACCCGTGCCCATTGGGCTACCCGTGCTCAGCAACGACCTTTTTCAATCCAGTCCGAATTCTGTTTGGCAGGAAGCGAGTTCGGAGAAAATCAGTATCGTTGGAGTGAGTGACTCCAGAGGAATTACCTTCAATGAATCTGCAACAGGAGGAAAATTCGGGAAACTTCAGGTGAAGCGGCCCGGTTCCGGGCAGAAAGACTATATTGAGTATACACCCCCCTATTTAGGCTTCAAAGGAGACGAGCGTTTCTTCTACACGATTAAACAAAAATCAACGACTCCAGGTGGCCCAGATACTTATGATTTCGGCGAAGTTTATGTATTGGTTTCTCCCAATAACCCAGGTCCTCGTCTACGCCCGGTTGACGACTTGATTTATATTGAAACCGAGGAGGCCCCAAGTGCTAACGATCAATATCCCGTTGATGTGTTGGCTAACGATTTAGTTGATCCAGAGTTTAACATAAGTGGTGAAGAGGGATCCGTGGAAGTAATCGAACAAGGACAATACGGAACTTTTGATTTCAAACCCAAACCCAAAGATTCGGATGAACAGGAAGGTTATTACTACACATTGGAAAATCCACCAGGACCTGTTTCGTTTGTGGATCAATTTACCTACAGACTAAAATATGAAGATTTTGACTTCTCAGAAACTGCAACAGTTGAACTAAACATCTTCCCATCCTGGAGACCACCGGAAGGAGTCGAATCGACTGGAAAAGCAGTTACGGCGAGAACCTATTCAAACGCATCGGCCCTCCAAGGTTTGTTAGACATATTTTGCAGCCAATTGGTTTTTCATTTATTCACTCGCGGGATCACTCAGCAATCGGAAACTCTCATGCAAAGCGATCGGAATTCGATAGATACATCCTTTTCCAGCCGGGGAAACGCAGAAACAGAAGCACGGACGGTAAAAGTGTTTCAAGACTATCTCCCAGGACTTGTAGCACTGGTCGCTGGAGAAGGTCATACTGAAACCATTTCTCAGGAAATGATCGAGGATGTTAAATTCTTAATGAACTACGTGCTTGAGCGCGCTACCCCCGACTTAAAAGCGGTTATAGAAAGAGAAGCACAACGATTTGATGGATTGGATGCTTTCGTAGGAAAAAACTTTAACGAATGGGCCGAAATGCTGGGGATGAATCCCGAAGAAATGGGTAACGTCATGCTTGAGCCAAGCTACGCAGAAGGAAACTTTTCCGTAAAAACCTATGATGTGCCAAACCTGGTTTACACACTTTGGAAAAGCACCGACCTCGACCCCGAGAACTGGGAGGTCGTCAGTGAGGTGGTCGAAACAACCGAAGATATAAAAAAAGTCCTTACTGATCCCTCAACCGATTTGTCCTCGGGTCGAGCGTTCTATCGAGTCACCAATGAGTTGGAATAGTCAATTCTTCTTCGGTACAAACTCCACGGATTCCGGTTCGAAAGTCTCCAAAGCCGGAAGCTGAGTCTTAACACCTGCTTCCGGCACTTCCTGTTTTGCCGACCAGACGATCGAATTCAGAATAAAGCGACGTAGGTCTTCGTTCAGCCAATTCTTGTAAAAGTGTGGCATGGTAATTCCGATACCCCGTCCTGTATCCGGTCGCTCGGTACCCCAGGCAATGATCTCGCGCTGGGGATTCTCGGGAGGAAGCATGGAGGTGGCGACGGCGAACGCATTGGGTAACAGTCGGTTATTTTCCGGACCGAAATAGATATTGATATAGGGCTCCTCGCGCAGCGTGAAGGTGTTCCAGCCGCGAGCGATGGGGTGATCAGAATCGGCCGCTTCGATGGTGGCATCGTAGTGCCGGGCAATCGATTGATGATGGTCGCACTTGGCCGCAAAGTAGCCACCCATCCAATGCAGTAGTGGGTGGTCTCCATCCGGGCCCATGTGTTCGTTCTGCAAGCCTACGCCGTAGTGCACACAAACCAGACCACATCCGCGAGCCATCATACCAGCGATGTCTTCCATCGCCCGGTCCGCATTCTCAAACCGCTCGGCAGGAAAATTATCACCGATAAATACGATGCTCGCATAGGCGTCCAACGGCTGGGGAATGTTTGCCCATTCATACACTACGTCGGCTTCGAAGCCGGAAACATTTTCCATATTCTCCAAACAATACTCGATAAGCCGCCCCCCTGCGGCGACCTCGTGTGTACCCGGAGCGTGGTTACTGGGGCCCACGACGATCAGGACGCGAGTCGGATCGTTGATCACCTTCTCTTTCGAAGGTGAACAGCCGTTGAAGAAAAAGATAGATAGCAGGGATAGAAATATTGGCGACAAGGTTTTCATAGTAATATTTTAGTACGAGCTAGCGATTGGAACGTTTATTCGTAATCTTCGCGACCAAGGTCGCTCCTACCTTTCATACGTTGGCTGCATTCTGATAGGTCATAAGTTCAATCTATTTCAGGAGGCCATTCAATTCATTTTCAAAATGCCCGGCGAGTTGAACCTCCGGTTCGTGCACCAATTGATTGATCTTATAATGAATCTCCAGATTGCCATGGCTGAGCTGGAAACCCAAGCGACCCGCACGAGACCCATCCGGGTCGCGTATGGCAGAACAAATGCGCCCATTCAGCGCAATCCACAAACGTTCATCCACAGCGAGTATCTCCAGGTGATTCCACCGCTCAGGCCGAGCGTATTCCTGGCCGCAGTCATTCATGTCCAACATACCGCGGCCTCCGGAGGCATACAGCTTGCCCCAGAGATTGCCTTCCACGGGTGAAACACCCAAGTCGGCCTGATAGCCAGAGTTATCGGTCGAGCGAAACAGAATACCGCCGTTCCCACTGAAGGCGGTTTGCTTCACATCGATGGATAGATAGAAATCGCTGACTTCGGTGTCGGACCACAGGTAGTGGACCTTGTCATCGTCGATCTGAGTTTTCCCTAGAATAGCACCGGCTTGAACCGACCATTTTTCGGGACTCTCGGTCGTCCAGCCAGCCAGATCCTGACCGTTAAAAACCGTTGCATCACCTGCCACAAAGTTGCGGGCCAACCAACCGCCCGGTTGCGGAGTACTGGTGCTCGAAACCTCGTAATATTTACGTTTAACCTGCTCCAGCATGTTGGCCGCTCGATCCGGATAGCGGTCGGCGAGGTTCTTGGTCTCGCCCAGATCTTCATCGAGGTTGAACAGCTCCACCGCCTCATTTTCGAAAGTTCCTGGAGTAGCCTCGGGATGTTGAACGACCAACTTCCAAACACCGTCGCGCATGGCTTCCTGCCGGTTCCCGGAGTTGCCGATGTAGAACCAATACAACGACCGATGCGGAAGGGTTTCTTCCTTCAGAAACACCGGCGAAATATCGACGCCATCCAATGCGTGATCCCGAGGTGGCTCAACACCAGCAAGGCTCAACAGCGTGGGCATCAAATCGAAACTGATACCCAACTCGTCGGTGACCGTACCTGGGTTAACCCTACCTGGCCACCAGGCGATGGCAGGAACGCGATGGCCGCCTTCATAGACACTTCCTTTCCCGCCGCGAAACTGCGGATGATTGGACTGAGTCTGCCGCTGGCCACCGTTGTCGGAAAAGAAGAACACCAGGGTATTTTCATCCAGCCCCAACTCAATGAGTTTTCTGCGTAATTGCCCTACCCCCTCATCCAGGGCATCACTCATTTCCTTAATTAAACCGATGTCGGGATAACGTATCATGCTGTCGTTGTCATACAAACGCTGCGGCGGGTCGCCCGGGCCCTGAAAGGGTGCGTGCACCGCTTCGTGTGCTACGTAAAGACAGAAGGGTTCATCACGATGGCGTTCTACGAATTCGAGCGCATACTTGTTTACCAGATGCGTGGTGTAGCCTTCCTCGTGCACTTCTTCTCTCCCATGCCACCAATCGTGTTCGAATTGATCACCCTGGTGATTGGCGTAGTCAATATTACCACTCACATATCCGTAGAACTCATCGAAGCCGTGGTTCATGGGATGATACTTCGCTTGCTCTTCTGCATATCCCAAATGCCATTTACCCACCATACCAGTCGTATAGCCCGCTTGTTTAAGGACCTCTGGAAAAGTTACCTCCTCAGGTTGCAGCCCCTGATAGTGCACCGGATGTTGACTGTAAGGGTGCACAATCGCTTCCACACCCGTCCGTTGCTGATAGCGACCCGTCAATAAACCCGCTCTCGTGGGAGAACACACGGGAGCTGAAGAATGAAAATCGGTGAACCGCATCCCCTCTTCCGCCAGGCGATCCAGCTCCGGTGTTTCGTAATGAGGGTTCCCATACGAACTCAACCCCGCATAGCCCATATCATCGACCATAATGATAATAAAATTAGGAAGATCCTCGGCGGAAACGCGGAACAGAAAGATACTAAAGGCGAACAGGGAGAGAGTTACACAACGCATGAAACTAGTGAGGTATTTTACTTAATAAAGTCTTTGCTTGCTTCTGGATAGCTGGATCTCCGGATTTTTCAACAAGACTTTGCAGGGCTTCCTCGACAAGCGGATTGTTATCCTCTCTGGATACACTCATCTGCGCAATACGCAACGTAGATTCGGCTGACTTTTGGCGGATGGATGCGTCCGAATCTTCAAAAGCATCCATAAGATACTCCAGGCCTGCAGGATCACGAATCATGCCCAGGATATGGAGCAGTTCGATCCGCACCGGCTTCTGTTGGACCGACAGCAGCGCCCCCAGAACCTCGGCACCGGGAATTCCACTACGACTGCCCATTTGCCCGATGGAAGCAAGCGCTTCACGTGCCTGACGCAGATAAGATGAGTTCTCATGGATTTCCAGCAGATCCATAAGAAACGGTAAGTCCTCCACTTTACCGCAATTCCTGAGAGCCCTTAACGATTCTTCGACGAGAGGCCCCTCCCTCTCACTCGCCAATTGAAACAGGATTGGCACGGCCTCATAAGAACCACGCTGGGCAAGCAGATCTATAAACAGGATGGCTGAGTTACCCTCGGTGTTCTTTAGCTCATCAATGATCAACTGGTCAACCCCGTCTCCGTGAATTTTGACCAAGGCCTCACGGATAGTTTGGTTTTTTTCAGCATTGGCTTTTTTCAGACTGACCAATAGAGACGGTACAATCGAAGCATCGCCCAGGCTAGCGGCGACCTGGATGAACGTTGAGGCATTGTCATTTGCCTCCAACATAAACATGAGAGGAAAGAGCGCGGCTTTGTCGCCACGACGGGCAAGCGCTTCGATGACTGACAGCCGGGAAGATCCTGATAATCCCATAGCCAACCTGACCAGGCGCAAAGTTGTCAGCTCTCCCTTCAGTTGTGGGATCAAGGATACAGCCGCAGAGGCCAACACAGGATCATCTCCGCGGATGGCGGAGATCACAGGATCTACGTCTGCGTAGCCATTGGCGCGAATGTTTCCGAGAAAGGCTCCCCTCCGGATAAAATCAGGTAGCGGCCCTGAAGCCAGGGATGTGTATAAATTGCTTGCCATTTGCGGATGGCCGGTGGTCTCCAGATTCTGCGCAGCCTCCATTAAAGCCAATCCAGCAAGGCGCACAGTTCTTGCATCACGCGACTGCAGCTGCTCGGTGAGAAATTCGGTGGCGGGAGTATTGGCCAATTCCCCCAATGAATTAAAGACGGCCGCTTGTATGGAAGGATCCCCGCTGTTTGCCAAACCTATCAGCGGCATCGTGCTATCGCTGTCCTGCATTTCGCCGAGCAAATGGATGATGGCAATCAGACCGTTACCGGAAGCCTGGCCCAGCGCTTTGCGCAGGGCCTTTCTGGCTGCCTCGGAAGGGTTGGAGGAAAGCGCATAACAGGCTGCTTCGACAAGTTTGTCATCGCCGGACTCAAGGAGGGTCGACAAGACTGGAACTGACAGGTCGGTGCCGACAAGCTGCAGGCGCGTGCAAATGCGTTGTTTGGAAGCCACGCTCGCAGAAGACTCCAAAACCCAGATCAACTCCGCTTCGATCCGACTTTTTAAAGTTTCATCTCCAACCGCTTCATTGATGAGGGTATCCAGTTTGCGAAACGCGGTTTCATCGTCTCCCTCTTGAAACAAGTTCGTACCCGCTATCAGGGTACGAATTCCCTGAGGACTGCGAACCACGGCGGAAGCCTGAGTGACCGCAAAGGCAAACAGAACACACAGGCAGACGTTAGACAGATTCATCCTCATAATCCTAAACAATCCAGGGTGAACGCATGGGGCGGTCGAGCAAACGGTTGGCCTGGTCGTCTTGCACGAACTGTTCGTTAACACTGTCCCAATGAACCTTCCTTCCCAGTCGCAGACAGATATTGGCGCTATGCGCCAGCGTATGGGATCGTTGAGCGGCCTCAGGATGCGAAACTGGCAGGGTCCGGTTCTTTACCGCATTGAGAAAATTTCGGGTATGTCCCCCCATGTCCTTGTAATTTGTGGACGAAAAGTTTCGACGCTCAGCGAGGATTGAAACTGGATCCGCCGTCACCACTCCCAGGTCGGAAATGTGAATCCACCCCCGGTCACCCTTAAATAGAATCCCCTTGTCGCCATTGGTATACTTTACTCTAACACCGTCTGCATAACGTGCGTGGACTTCGAAGGTATGCGGCATTTCACTGAAACCGGTTGAATCCGGCCAGGTTGCCGTCCCTTCGTATTCAACTGGAGCCCCCATCTCGCTTTGGTGAGCCCACTGCATGATATCGCTGTAATGCGGCCCCATATCACTGATAAGGCCTCCGCTGGTATCCCATCGCTCGCGCCAATACTGAACCCGGGTTTCCGAATAAGGCGCCAAGGGTGCCTGCCCGAGCCAACGGTCGTAGTCGAAGACATCTTCAGGGGGAGCGGCCTGAGTCTCCGGCATAGGAATAAAATTTCTCCTCCAGGGAGATCCCAGGTAAGCAACCATTTCCTCGAGCTGTCCGATAAGGCCCCGATGAACCACATCGACCACAAAGGCATAGGTATCGACCGAACGGCGCTGAGTACCGCACTGCCAGACGGTCCCCAAACGGTTCATCAATTTCACCAGTCGTCTGCCCTCTTCAATCGTAAGGCAAAACGGTTTTTCGCAATAGACATCTTTGCCGGCCCGGGCTGCGGCAGCCGATAAAGGAGAATGCCATCGGTCTCCGGTCGCGATAAGAACCGCATCAATGTCTTTCCGCTGCAAAATCTCTTCATGGAAGCGGTAGGTCTTACAATCAGTATTACCGTAATGGCTATCTACCATTTCCTTTCCGGTCTGTTGACGGTCTGCGAAACAATCGGCAACGGCCACCACCTGAACGTCGGCATGGGCCAAAAATCCCGGCAGCACCGCCCGGGTCATACGGCCTCCTATTCCAATGGCTCCGATAGTCAGGCGGTTGCTGGGAGCAACCGAACCATTTTTTCCGAATATCGAAGCAGGCAAAATCATGGGGGCAACAGTCGCCGCGGTCGCCTGGGTCAGAAAGCGCCTTCTTGAAAACTTCTTGGGATCCATAGAAATCAGGGGTAAAATTCAGGCAGGCAAAAAAGCTGACCTCGGGTTTGTATATCCACTGTGGTCAGACTATATACCGTCCAATCTCTTTACAAAATATAGATGATATTCCGCCAAGAGCAAATGATGAGGGATGCTTTTACTGATCCCAATCGTCGGTTCGAAATGAGGAGACAGGAAAACCATTGATGCTAAATAGATTACCCTGAACCCAATCCGTGAATCCATAGCGGACTGCCACCGGCACCGCCACATCTTCCGACGAAACGAGCAGTTCACCTTGGCTGGTCGCTTTTCCCGTAGCCGGATAAAACACACGGTCCTCACCGGCGAGCTCCAAGCCATTCACGTTCTCGCCTTTGACAAATAAACCACCGCCGTCATGCTCGAATCGAACCCTGACCTGACTCCTCTCGACCTGCATCGAACTGTAGGTCGGACATCCCTGAGGAAAGCCTTTGACACCATAGGTATTTGCCAACGCCAACAGAGCCAGGCGCTCTCCCACCGGAATTTTGTAGGGTGGGTGAATATCTTTTTCCAAACCCAAATCCAAAATCACGGCCGTTGAGACATGGGGAACTGTCTTGGAAACTTCGACTTGTGCTTCCCGCAGCAGCGCAGAGTTGTCCCGGCCGGCCGGATAGGAATACGGTGCCAGCTGCACCTGATAAAAAGGCAGATCCGAAATCCCCCACGATGCCCGCCAATCAGCGATCATACCACTCAGTAACTCCGCATAGGCATCCGCATCCACGGTGTTCGCTTCTCCCTGATACCAGATGACACCCTTGATCGTGTAGGGTATCAACGGATGGATCATCCCGTTGAACAACGCCGCCGGCTCGTGCTGCTTATTCGTGCGCACCGATTGATCTGCAGATCGCGCCAGGTAGTAATTATTTTCCGCCGTGATCCCCATCAAATGGAGTTTGGTCTTCGAAATCCACGCTTCCACACAGGAACCACCCCAGGCATTGAGTATCAACCCGATGGGTACACCCAAATAGTCGTTGAGCTCCTTACCAAAAATATACCCGACCGCTGAGAAAGCTGCTGCAGTTTCATGATCGCTCACCAGCCATTCAGAGGGGTTGTCAGCTTGAGGAACAGATTCTGAAACCGGAGGAAGCGTATAAAGTCGAATATCCGGGCGGTTCGCTTCTTTGATCACCGAAAATCCATTGTCGATGGGGCCGTTGCCCCGGCCCCGTAACAACCGTGCCATATTGGATTGTCCGGAACAGATCCACACTTCTCCCAGGCATACATTCTTAAACTCTAGCGAATTACTCCCGGACACCTTGACGGCTTCTCCGACCGACGCAGCTCCCGTCGGGATATCGACCCTCCACCTACCATTTTCGTCTGCACGGGTTCGAAAGGATTGCTTGTCCCAGGTTACTTGAACCGTTATGCGCTCCTTGGGTGCAGCCGTTCCATAGATCGCCACGTCCGCATTTCGCTGAAGTACCATGTTGTCGCCGAAAACAGCCGGCATGGTAAGTTCGGCAGTAGCCAGACTGGTAGTTAATAGAAACAGTAAAAGGGTGATCGAGCGGAGATACATAGACGAAACAAGTTTTCACCGACATAATCGGTAAAAGACCAGTCCGTCAAACAAAGGAATTTGCGATCCAGGATTACTTTTCCAGAGTTTCTAAGCTGATACCGTCGTGAGTCGGTTCGACGAGCTGAATAGAACCATCGTCTTTAAAATACAAATACTCAGCCCGTATACGACGCTGATGCCCCGCATGCCCCGGTTTTCCTTTCACCCACTCATGATAAAACAGGATCCATCGACCTTTGTATTTCACAATCGAATGGTGATTGTTGCCGCCATAGGGTTTCATGAATTCACCACGAAATTCATAAGGCCCGAGAACATTGTCTGCCGTGTAGTAGATCAGATTGTTCCAAGCCCGGGCGATGGTGAAGTAATAGATGCCGTTATTCTCGACAATATCCGGTGCCCAAGCGTTGTTGGTCGCCCAACCGGAATCTTCGTTGTCGAAAATAATGCCCTCGTCCTTCCAGTTAATCAGGTCCTCAGTCGAATAAACACTCCAGCCAATCTGATTGTCCCAGACAAGGTCGTCCGTCGTTGGAAACCTATAGACTTTACCATCCGATGCGACAAGTGCGGAGGGATCCGCTCCATAAAAACTGCGCCCATCAACCTTCAGAGGATTTTCCGCGGAGAGGCCGCAGACGAATAGAGAAAGAGAAATAACAAGCGGGACAAGTTTCATGAAAGAATCGAATTCATTCCACTACCAAAGTCCTCGAACCATCCGAGAAAGGTCAACTGACCCTATGCTTGACCGTAACTCCTGCCAATCACCCGATAAAAGGAGCGAAGACGTTCCGTCCATTCGCGTGGGAAATTTCGTGCGCCTTCAACCCATTGAACCGGTTCGACGAACCAGCCTCCACGGCTTGTTCCATCGTCACCAAAGGGCTCACTCCCAAGGCAACCAGTTCCCGGGTAAGACGACTGTAATCGATATCTCCATCACCGAAAGTCTCGGTCCATACTCCGCCCTTTGACTGGCGAATATGAAGCTCTGTAATGCGATCGCCATACAATTTCACAATATCATGCAACGCGACGTTGGAATCACCCGCCCCCCGGAATACCCAATGGGCGTCGAGACAAAGCTTTACATAACGCGGATCAGTCGCTGCAAGCATATGATGAAACTCACGAGCCCCTTCCCGAAACTCAGGATCGTGACTGTGATACGCCAGAGTCATTCCCTCAGCGTGGATCGCCTTGCCTAACGTTTCGAGGGCGTCCCTCTGTACGGCGAGCTGATCATCATTCTTGTTCTGTGGACCACCCCATTCGATCGGACTAGGGTTCGTAACCACAATCTGGGTACCCATGCGTTTCTTCGCCCGCTGAACAATATCCATAACCCAGTCCATGGAAGTCTTTGCCTTCTCAGCATCATGCAATTCACTATTTACGTAAACCGACACCATGCCAATGTCCTGCTTTTGCAACTCCTTCGAAAGAGTATCGACAAATTCCAAAGATTTCAGGTTCGGCTCCAAATGATCGGCTCCGCTCAGTTTTACCTCTGATATGAAGGCGGATAGATCAGATTCCATTTCCCGCCCGACTCGTTTGTAGAAAGTTCCCCAAGGGTAGGTGTTTGTGGATAGTGGATATTTCTTTGTGCTCATACCAGAATGAGATTTAGCGGAGGCGCTTACGGCGGAAATTCCAACCGAGGCAGAAACGAGAGCGCCGGTTACTTGTTTAACAAATTTTCTGCGGCTGGAGGATCCAGGTTCAAGGGGTAGTGTATCATCGATCATGAGGAAAGCGTAGGCTAGATAGGCCTCAAAACAAGTTCAATAACCGACCAAAAGTCACAACAAAAAAAAAAGAGACCCCGAAGGATCTCCTTTGGAAAAGTTCTGACACAAGCCTAGTAACCCGCTTCATCCCAAGGGGGAAGAATCATACGATACCCTTCTGGAATCCTTTGAAAGTAGATGCCACCGGCTTCGAAATATTCGACATCCTTGTACCACACACTCGACGCATGCGTAGGAAGCGAGCTTGCCACCGCGCCGAGCGGCAGTTCCGCCCATACGAGGCCATTGCTGGTAATTTTGAAAATTTCTCCCTCGTCGATCAGGTATTCAGACCCACTCACCCAGATTCGTGGATAAGATTCATACTTGCTGACACTCGAGCGCGTTACCACCGTAGTGGGACGTACTATCGTCGTCGGACGGCGTTCGATCACATAAGGGTCGGAAACGACTACATACCCTGTTCTGTAGGGGCGGTAATACCGTCCACCATGGTTGTAGTAGGTCAACCCACCCACTACACAGCTGCTGTACCCGAAGGGCAAGCTGTTGTAAAAACCACTGTAGTAACTACCGCCATAGTAACCGCCGCTACCGATGCTAATGCTGACACTGGAACGCGGACGGTAATAATGGGACGATCTGGAATACCTTGAATAAGGGTAATTCGAGTATCTGGAACCACTGTAGCCATACCTGCTCGAATGCCCGTAACGGCTGGACCCACCATAGCCATGCGAACCTCGATAACTACCATGCCCGGAACTGTAGCTTCCGCGGTCTGAATGCCCCCCACGGGAAGCAGAGGCAGTATCGGGTACTAGCGCTAGGGGAGTCGCCAAGGTTAATGTCAACAAAAGTGTCTTTAAGGCGATTGCTTTCATGATTCTCTGGGTTAACTGGTTCGTGTAATATGCTGATTAATCACATAGCGGGCAACAAAGTTTCATATTTGAAAGATTTTTTCTGAAAAATACTCAATTTCGGCTCCTGAGGCTCAACATTTCGATCGAACGCTTGGGATTTATCAGAAAACGACGCCCGTCCGGTGATTTGTCGACACCCAGATGAATCAATTGCTTCACCTCCTGAGGGCTCAAATCAGGCTCAATCGCCAATAATTTCCCCGCCAAATTTGCAACATTCGGCGCTGCCATCGACGTACCCGAGAACTTCATGCGGGTTCCACCCGGCACATAGCTATCCACCTCAAAGCCTGAGGCATGCGCCCGTACATTCTTGCCGTAACTCGTGAAACCGGTCTCTTCGCCGGCTTGGTCAACCGCTCCCACTACCATGACATTGGGCAGATCTATCGAACTCGGGATAATTTTGTTAAAATCCACATCCTCGTCGGAATTTCCCGCTGCGGCTATGAACAGAATATCAGGTGCGCTGGCCATGGCACTCACCAACCCATCGTAGCCAATTTCGAACAGTACCCGCGCAATCTTGGCCCGCTGGTCTGGATCATCCCCCACTCCATTCGCCTCGAGTGCTCCTTCGATACCAGCCTGGCTTCCTCCCCAACTCATATTTACGACGCGCACGCCCGTCGCTTTGAAATAATCAACCGTTGCCTGGGCGCTTTCCGCGCTGCGGATCGCATCCTCCAGGGTCGGCTGCTCAGGCACCATCTTATGCCCAAAGGTCAATCGCGCAGACTGAACGAGAGCCGCTGGATTTCCTGCGGCGGCAATCCCCGCTACGTGCGTTCCATGCATGTAATTTCCGAATAAGCTGAGGGACTCGAAAAACGGTTTATAATCCTCTGCACTCAATCCGGAGATAATTTTTCGAACTTCAGACGCCTCCTCACTATCGATGGCTGCCTGCAAATCACTCAGCCCTTTGGAATAGTCCCGGTTTTTCGGGTAATCTCCCTGCTCCTCCTCACTCAGCGGATACAAGATCGTTTTATCGGGGTGAGACTCCAGATCCCAGGCGATGCCATGCAGGTCATCAATCCATCCATTGCTGTCATTATCGAGCCCATCGGGTGTTTCATTCGGATTGGTCCACAACTGCCCGGTTTTTTCGAAAATGTCAGTATCGACTCCACTGTCCCAAATACCAATCACGACGGGTGTGAGATCTTCCCTATCAGAAAGGTCCACATCTCGTGCGGCCCAGATATCTTCTTTAATAACGCGATTGGCATCAATGTAGGCACCGGTTACCGACACAATCTGAGGAGCAAACGGAAGGACATGGTCTACCATCAGCTTGATACTCGCCAGTCCTTGCACATCCCCCAGGGCCAGCTCCTTATTCTCATCTACGGTTACTTGCATCTGATTCTCAATACTACCTAGGTAAAGATTCTTGGTCAGGAACTGAAAGGTGCCATTCGTTTGTTCGATCATATCCTGAACAACGTCCCACGGGAGTCCTTGCACCATCTGCGTAAAAACCTTTTCGAAAACAGCGGCTTTTTCCTCCTCTGATTTTTCAGCGGCCGATTTCATGACCTGAATAACCGCTTCAACAATGAGTCCTGAAGTTAATTGATCAGCTGGTTTTTCCTGCATCTCACGAATTTCCATAATTCTCTCAAGTGCGGATCCGTAGTCACCCTCCAAGAAATCCAGCGTTCGAAGTGTTTGCAAATAGCTCTTCAGAGTCGCGTCATCCCGAATATCAAACCTTTCAAGCTGCCCTTCAATTTCAGCTCTCAGTTTTTCCAAAAACGGTTTTAACTGCGCCTGATCATCTAACAACTCAGCCGCCTTGCCTTCAAACGGGTAAGCAATCCGAGGTAGTTGATCGGCTTCGGAGATGACAACCTTTTCTCCGGACTGACCGTGTATCATCACGACCCCAATCATTAAAATCCAACCGATGCTTACACACACTCTCAATTTGTTCATGATCATGCATCATGTAACAGAATTTCTCCTTATCAAATCGTTTTCGAATTTTGAAAAAAGATACAAGCTAGTGGGCATTCGGCCGAAAAAGCGTATAGTCTTACCATGAGCACTTTAAGGCAGTGGAGGCGGAGGATCGTTATGGGATCCGTGCTCGTTACTGGATCGCTATTGCTCACAGCATCTGACACCTCATCTGATTCCCAAAACTGGAAGGAGCGACGTATGGACATGGTAGCCACTCAAATTGAGTCCCGTGGAATCAAAGACACCAAGGTCCTCGAAGCCATGCGCAGCGTGAAACGCCATGAACTGGTGCCAAGCTCGGTTCGCCAATGGGCCTACGAGGACCGTCCACTACCCATCGGCGAGCAGCAGACGATTTCCCAACCCTATATTGTCGCTTTGATGTCCGAGCTCTTGCAGGTAGAAGCTGAAGGCAAGATACTGGAGATCGGAACCGGTTCTGGCTACCAAGCAGCCGTATTGGCTGAAATGGGACTGAAGGTATTCACCATAGAAATCGTCGAAAACCTGGGTCTTCGGGCGCAGTCAGATCTAATACGTATTGGATATCCTGACATAAACGTTAAAATCGGAGACGGTTATCAGGGCTGGCCCCAAGAGGCTCCGTTCGACGGTATAATCATCACCGCCGCACCTCCGAAATTGCCCGAACCACTCGTTGCTCAATTAAAGGTCGGTGGACGCATGGTGGTTCCCGTGGGAGTCACCCGTCAGGAATTGAATGTCTACACCAAACGATCTGATGGCAGCGTACATAAAGAAACCATTATTCCCGTACGATTTGTTCCCATGACCGGTGAAGCACAACTCAAACGCTGACATACCAAAGAAGATACGGGGTAGATATCCGTAAAGGAAAATAACCGCCGGATGAATATCTACGTCAACCGGAGTTTCTACCTCCGTTGCTCGAGTCGATCAGCCAATTGAGCAAGCTCAGAAGAATACATGGCATCAGCCACAACATTCATCGTTTCACCGGGATCCTGCGAATGATCGTAGAGTTCCCGGGCCACGACGGCGCCCGTTTTCTGGTCGCGCCACTCGATATAGCGAAATCGAGACGTCCGGATCGAACAACCACGCGCGCCACTGCGCGTAAATTCACTGAACGCCGTATCCCGAACCTCAGCTTTCTGCCCCGCCAAAACGGATGCGAAACTCACACCTTCCACATGCTCTGGCGGCTCCAGCCCACAAAGCTCTGCTAGAGTTGGAAACAAATCCACGAGCTCGATCAGAGCGTCCGTGGTTGTACCATTCGCTAACGAATTCGGTACCGAAACAAAAAGCGGAACGCGAGTAGCCAGCTCGAAGTTCGTATGCTTCGACCACAGCGAATGGTCGCCCAGCTGGTACCCATGGTCAGAGGTAAATATTATAATCGTATTTTCCCGTTGCCCCGTCTCTTCCAACGCAGCAAGCACGTCCCCAACCAACGCATCCACATAGCTGATACACGCAAAATACCCGTGGCGAATCTCACGGGCCAGCTCATCCGGCAATTGCCCGGAATCGGGAATATCCTTAAAACTCCGGACGTAGTTGGAGTTGTGGACGGCATACCGTTCATCCACGTTCAGCGGAGGCTCAGGAGACGGTGCCAATGGAATAGCACTTCGTTCATACAGATCCCAATATTTCTTGGGCGCATTGAAAGGCGTATGCGGCTTGTGAAAGCCAACCATCATGAAAAATGGCGCATCTGCCTTTCCCGCTTCCCGGATGGCTTTCACGGCAGCGTTAGCAGTGAGTCCATCTTCATAGGCATCGTCTTCGACAACCGCAGATTCGAATAAGGGATTTACTCTATTCTCCGGAACAGCGCGGTTGATAATCGGATGTTTTTCAAGATTTTCTTCAGCCGCGTAATGGAGTGGCTCGGGCGTAAACAACGGTTCCGACCAGGATTGCGGATCATCTTGTCCGTTATGCAGAATCTTTCCGAAACCACGGGTAAACCAACCGTGTCTCTTAAACAACTCCGGCAGCGCTACGATCGTTGGATGATCCACACGAAAGGTATTGGCAGAACCAACGCCCTTTCCAAGCGAAGCGGGCATGAGTCCCGAGAAGAAACTGTTGCGTGAAGGCCAACAGACCGCCTTTTGACAGTAGGCATGATTAAAGACGATACTGGTTTCGGCCAACCTATCCAAGTGAGGAGACACAACAAACTCCGCACCATAAGCCCCCAGGTCATTCCTTAAATCATCCGCGATGATAAACAAAATGTTCGGTTTTTTTGGCTGATCTACAGGTCCGGTCGCATCTTGCTTTGAACAAGCGGCGACCAAACAGAGCGTAAGCACCAAAAGAATCGGATTTTTCATAGGGATAGTGGAGTATTGATAAGTGAAATGAAGACTGCTTTATAAAGCCAGAAAGAACAGAATGCCCCTACCAACTTGCATCAACCATCTCAAGTGCTTCATCGGACTGCTCTTCTTTATTTTTCAAACGACAGAAACCGCCTATGCCGTCACCTATGCTGATGATGTTGCACCGATCATACAGGAATCCTGTATAACTTGCCATAACCCGAACGGTATCGGCCCTTTCAGTCTCACCAACTATGAGGAGGTTCGCAGACGGGGCAGACAAATCAGCGAAGTCACTCAATCCCGTTACATGCCACCCTGGAAACCTGATGCTGACTATGGACCGGCATTGATCGGCGAACGGCGGCTCAGTGAGTCTCAAATACAAAGCATTCAGTCCTGGTATGCTAGTGGCATGGAAAGTGGTGACCTTTCAAAGCTGACACCCTACACGCCACCAGCGAATGAGTGGCAATTGGGAACCCCTGACCTCATTATTCAACTAGATGAACCTTTCCGACTCCCCGCTGAAGCGGAGGATATTTACCAAAATTTCGTCATCCCGCTCCCCATTAACAAAACCGTATATGTCCGAGCATTCGAACTCATGCCCGAATCTCGGCTAGCCATTCACCACGCTCTACTCACCGTAGACAATACCCGAAAATCCAGAGAACGGGATGCCGCCGACCCGGGCCCCGGTTGGAACGGCATGGAAATCGGAGGTGACCCCCCAGCCGGACACATTATCGGTTGGACTCCTGGCCAAGAGCCCTATCAAGCCTATCCCGGCACTGCCTGGAAACTAACCCCCGGCGATGATTTAGTACTCCAGCTTCACATGCTGCCGACCGGCAAACCGGAATCTGTGAATCCCAAGCTCGCACTCTTTTTCGCAGATAAAGAGCCAACACTACCTTCCTATGTTTTCCAGTTGCGGAATTACGATATCGATATACCGCCTGAAGATTTAAACTACCTGCGAACCGGATCCATGCGTGTGCCGGTTCCGGTAAAGGTGGTAAGCGTGTACCCACATGCGCACTACTTAGGAAAAGACATTCAGCTTTATGCCAAGCTGCCAAATGGAGACACGCAATGGCTACTCCGGATACCCGACTGGGATTTCAACTGGCAGGGTGACTATCGTTTCAAGGACCCTATCGACCTTCCTGCACAATCGACTTTGCACATGGCCTACACATTCGACAACTCATCGCTTAATCCAAGAAATCCTTCGTCTCCACCCAAACGGGTCACTGGCGGATGGCGATCCTACGACGAGATGGCCGAGGCCATGATTCAAGTTATACCTAGCAACAAGGAAAACCTCGAACTACTGGTCGAAACCCAGCTTCAATATGACTTTGAACTGGCTGGTGGTGAAGCCCGTTACCACTATTACAACGGGATAGCGCTGGAACAGGTCAACGAACCTGAACAAGCGCTCAAAGCCTATTTGAAATCCATCGAGCTAGATCCGGAGGAGGCCCGAGCCTATGCACGCGTCGGGGACTTACTATATCAGCGGGGCGAAATTGACGACGCAGAGGCCTACTTCGATGAAAGCCTCGCCTATGAACCCGCCCTCGTCACCAGCCGTCTCGGAAAGGCGAAAATATTACTATACAAGAAACAACTGCGACCTGCTGGCTTTATCCTAAAAGAGCTGTATTCAGAGATTCCCGACAATCTACAAATCACAATGCTTCTTTCCAACTTCTATCGTGCGACCAACGATCCTGTCATGGCTCAATCCACAATGGAACAGGGCCTCAAATACTTTTCCAAGTCAGCAAGCTTTCGGATGGAATATGGAAGACTGCTACTAAGCCTCAGTCAGCTATCAAAGGCCGAAATTGAACTCCAGGAGGCACTGAGGATCGAAAGGAATCTCGGAAACAACCCAAAGCTGTTATCAGCCACCCACTACCTGCTCGCAACTCTACACCAGAAACAAGGTGAGCTGAAACAGGCGACAATGCTTGCCCGGCAAAGCCTGGATTTAAATGCAGACTATCTGGAGGCTCTCCTCCTCTCAGCGTCACTTGCCATTGAACTGGGAGATATTCCAACGGCTAGAAAACACCTGCACACCCTGGTCGCTCGACCCGAAAATGAGACATACCCCTATCAGGACATTCTTGCGAATATCCCTTTATCCACAGGCGCAGATCTATTGGTGGAGGCCTACGAATCTGCCGGAAAACCGGAGCTTGCTGAAAAGAGTTTACGTTTCTCAGAAACGCTTAAGCAGGAATGACCTCAGAAGACAGGCATCTTCCAGTCTTTGACTTTCTCTGGAGCGTGCCAACTATTCTGGGAGTCCGGAGACGGTTCATCCTTAACCGGGCCAATGTCTTTATTGGAAGTCATTCCAGCACCTTTTGCCAATTCGTACCAACGCTGCTTCATTGCTTCTACCCTATCAGGATACTTATCCGCCAGGTCATTTTCCTCCAAACGGTCATTGGCAATGTTATAAAGTTCCCAGCGGTGTTGATAAAATGAAACCAATTTCCAATCTCCCTGGCGCATGGCACGGCAATTGGAGAATGCAAAGAACAACTCATCGTGCCCGGTCCTGGTGCCACCGGTAAGAACCGGAAGCAGAGATTTACCCTGCAGCGGGTTCAGCCCCGCGCGTTGCGGATACTCCGTCTCAGCTACTTCGATACACGTTGCCATCACATCGATCAAGTGACTCAGCTCCCCGTGAAGGCTACCTGTATTTTGGATCTTACCGGGCCAGTGTGCAATGAACGGACTCGAGATACCTCCCTCATGCTGGGTCTGCTTATAGTGTTTAAACGGAGTGTTACCGACCGTTGCCCAGCTGGCATCATAAAGGTAGTAGGAACCGGCTTTCCAAGGTTCTATGTCGAGATTGTAGCTCCTCTCAAATGGACAGGCTCCGTTATCGGAACAGAGCATGATCAACGTATTCTCGTATTCTCCCTTCTCTTTCAAATAGGCCACCAGACGACCGATATTCTGATCCACCCGGTCCACCATTGCCGCGAAGATCGCCATACGGAACGACTCAAACTGCTTTTGTTTTTTCGTCAACGAATCCCAAGCAGGAACGTGCTCCGGAAGCGGAGGTAACTTCAAGCCTTTGTCAAAAAGCCCGAGTCGTTTTTGCTTCGCCAAACGCTCCTCACGAAGCACTTCCCAGCCCGCATCGTAGCGCCCCAGATACTTTTCGATATCTTCCTTGGGTGCATGGAGCGGATAATGGGGCGCATTGAAGGCGATGTAATGGAAAAATGGCTTATCCTCTTTCAACGCATTATCCAAAAACTGAATAGAGAAATCCACATTTGCATCGGTTACATAAAAGTCTTCGTGTTTATCAAAGTCGTTCCATACCTCTCCGTTCATGCGGAAGGTATCGTCTCCTGCAAAGAAGTCCGTTGCTCCCGACAAATGCCCCCAATACTGCTCAAAACCGTAATCGGTTGGCTGCTTATCGAGGTGCCATTTCCCTGTCATCGAGGTATTGTAGCCAGCATCCTTGAGCACTTGAGCAATGGTTACCGCATTACGAAAATCACTCTCGCCTGCGTATCGGCTATACTGTCCACTCAACAAAGCCAATCGGGAAGAATGGCACTTGGCCGTATTGTAAAACTGCGTGAGCCGAAGCCCCTCCTCGGCCAAGCGATCAATATGCGGCGTCTGAATCTCACTGCCATAACAGCCGAAATCCGCATAACCCAGGTCATCCACCATCATGAGTAGGATATTGGGTCGTTTATCTTGGGCAGAGACAGCAATCACACTCACTAAGAACAGGGATGTAATCGCGTAGGAATATTTTAGGTATCTTTTCATCGGGTAGGTAAAATAAAGTTCGTCTAATTTCTTCCAGGCCAGGCTGGAACTTCTTCGTTGGGCAACCAGGCGGCCAGACGTTTCTTCAGCAAAGCATACTTGGGGTCACTGGCAAGATTTGTCCACTCATTCGGATCAACGGAGTGATCGTAAAGTTCCTCTCCTCCATCCTCATAGTGAATATACCGCCAGCGTTCAGTCCTTACCGCATGATTACTGCGGTTGTGAGTCGTAATGGCGGGGACTCCCCAATACTGCCGTTGATCCTCAAGCAGCGGAACTAGACTCTCGCCCTCAACGAAATCAGGTATCGGTAGGCCGGTCAGCTCCATGAGCGTTGGATAAATGTTCATCAAATCTACCGGCGTAGACGATCGCGCACCCGCCTGAGTGACTCCTGGCGCCACCCAAATCAGCGGCGTCCGCGTCGGTTCTTCCCAGAGCGCAAACTTGCGAAAGTGTTTTTTCTCTCCAAGCGACCAACCATGATCTCCCCACAGGACGATGATCGTATTGTCGGCTATGGGACTTTTGTCCAACCCGTCCAATAGACGCCCGATATTCATATCGGTGTAGGCAATCGTTGCGAGATAGGACTGGATGGCGGCTTTCCAGCGCCCGTTTTCCTGAAATTTACGATAGTCGTTTTCCGCTCCTGCCATACGAATACCCCGAGCCGGAATGTCATCGAGATCCGTTTCCAAAAACGGCGGTAATTGAATATCCTCCAAAGGAAACGCATCGTAATATTTCTTGGGCGGAGCAAATGGAAGGTGTGGTTTGTGTAAACCAGCTGCCACAAACATCGGCTGATCGCGTGGAGTGTTCATTTGCTCGATACACCAGTTCACCGTATGCCAATCACTGATATCCTCATCTTTGATGCTCATCTCGAGCGGCAGATGATACCCCTGGTCCTTCGGAACGCCACCATGGTCATCCAACTCGGAGTCATCCATAATTTCCGTCCACTCAGATTCAAAAAATTCATCGGCATGAAAGATCTTACCAGCACCCACGGTATGGTATCCGGCTTCCTTGAAGCGCATGGGAAGATTCTGGCCTTCCGGAATGATCTGCATCCATTTATCGCCATTCGTATAACAGCCCGTCGTCCAGGGGCGCTGCCCACTCATCAAAGCAGCTCGTGACGGTTCACAGGCAGGAACGGCGCAGTAAGCACGCTCAAAGCTGATACCACGAGCCGCCAGACGATCAATATTCGGCGTCATTGCCTGAGGATGGCCTCCCAGATGGGTCACCCAGGAATTCAAGTCATCCACCGCGATAAACAGCACGTTCGGCCGCTCATTCGCACTCAATTGACAAGCAAGAAGCACTGAGAGTATCGAGGCGACACCAGTTCCTCCTCTAAAAGATATCAAAACACGTCGGATTACAGAGAGTCGGTTTGGGGATCGTTTCATAAAGAATGAGATTTAGGGATGACTGGAGACTCACGGATTCGCTTTTCAAAATCAAGGCACAAACTGGGTTGACATGGGTTCTCCAATTCCAACTATGACCCCTCCATTTATTATGGTGGTTATAGCTCAGTTGGTTAGAGCACCGGATTGTGATTCCGGGGGTCGCCGGTTCAAATCCGGTTAGCCACCCCATCCTTAGTGCCCGTTTTTGCGGGCATTTTTGGTTTATTGAGCTCATTATTGCCTTTCTGGCGTAGCTTAAAATTGATCAAAGAGACCGCTCGTCAGATGATACTCTCTGACTCGAAGCCCTCGCAGGCAAGGTGGAGTCCTCATTTGAAAAATGCTTACTTGAGCCTCGGAAAACTGGAATTATTAGAAGTATTCAAAAGTTTGGCCATGGCAGTGCAGTATTAATGTTTCAGCAACTACTCATTGCTGCCTCAAATGCTCAAACAATATTAACGGCGTCATAGCGTAAGAAATATGCCCTCCTGAAATAGCTGATTAACTTAAAAACGGGCCAAAACGATCAGCGAAGAATTGAAGAGAGCCCCACACAATTCTTAAAATCCCAATTTAACCGCTAGCACCCGATGAACCCATGCTTCCGGGTCACCCCGTTTGTTACTCAGGTCACCAGCAACAATAATCATAGCATCCGGATCCAACGTATTTAAATAACGACGACGCACGATTGAAGCTTGAGCGATGTCATCCTGCGGACTCGGAACATTCGATTTATTCATAGCGAGGGATTTGGGGTAACACCTCGAAATGCTGATCAAAAGTTAAGAGCGTGGCATCGTTCTGAAGAACAATAGACGCAATCCAAAGATCATTAATGGGAATAGGAGTGCCTTTGTTTCGGAGGTAGGTAAAAAGGCGAGCGTAAGTAAAGGTAGTGCCTTCGTCCGGATTTTTAATGGTTACGCGTTTGGAGTTAAGGAAACGCTGAAGGATCTTTTCATTTTCACCTCCCTTTCTCCCGGCCGAGAATCCAGCGCGTAGCTCCGCCACCACCATGAGGGGCAGTATTATTTCGTCAGCCGTCTGAATGGCATTGACTGCCGTGCTGGTCCCCTTGCAAAACGCGACATAGGCATTGGTATCGACCGCCAGTTTCATTTCCAGTCGTCCGGATCAATTTTATCGAATGCTTTAACGGCATTATCAAAGGCCTTATCCGTTTTCCACGAACCGGTCAGCGCGTCCAGATCATGATACTTGGCGGCTTCCTCACCGACACTCTCCGCTAAGGATTCAAGCAGCACCTGATTGAGACTCACTCCCTTGCGTTTGGCCTTACGACGAAGCGCCTCATCCAGATGAGCAGGAACCCGTCGAATAGTATATTGACTCTCTTTCATGCCTACACGCAATGCGTCACGTGCAGGCACTTTGCAAGTCAGAAGAAACATTGTCAATCGGAGACACTATTGGGCTCTGTCGCACCAAGATCGATTAACCATTTCCGAATAACTACAGCTTCGGTGCTAAAATCCCTCCAGAACGTTGAGAAACCCCTCAAGACGTATCCTAATAGCTTCCGAAATAGGACTGAAGAATCCTTGTTTGTTGAGCGATGGTTTGCGAGGTATTGATAAATTCATCGGAGCTTTTCAGTGCATCAATATTATACCGCAAGGTCAGGTTAAGTGGCGTATCGCGCCGGCCCAAAAATGTCCCTAAATTACCGGCAGCCTGGTCTATTTGATTTTTTAGATGAATCATAGTACTAAGCCTCTTGTTGTTTTCGCTCTGTGTTTCCATCGCAATTAATGCCAACTCGCGGTCCCGGCTGATGACATTCCACCGTTCATCAAACGACCCAGTAGTCCGATATTTACGTGAGCCTCATGACACTGTCCCAGATAATGAAGCCCATCTTCGAACACAGCGAATGTTTCGGGACCTGTTTCAGGCAGCTGTAAATATTGGATAGCTCCCGCTATTTTGGAGCTTCTGTCTTGGTTAAAAGCTTCCACTTCTTTGATATCGTCAATTGCCGTTCGCACATCCTCCCTCAACTGCACGATATAGAACTCGAACTCCACCTGCGCCTTTCTGTCTTCGTTCCAATTGTTTAACTGCAGAGCCGTCAAAATACTGATAATGATGAGAGCGATTTCCCCGACGGCGTAACCGAGGTAACGTAAGAGTTTACCTTCGTTGAAGAGTTTTTGCCGGATACTGCGGAATGGGGGTTGAGCCATAGGGGAATGCGAGCGAACGGATAAGGGCCTTTTTTAAGTCGAAGTAAGCTGCGGCAGTCGAGTGTGGCATGAAAGGAGCGGGTACCATCCACCGACAGAAAATTCCAGATTTCTAACCCCCATTCTTCCTCACTGGATTCCCGTCCAGCTTCAGGATCAACGGCTCATCAAAGGAAGTCTCAATTCTGAACGTGGCAGCATTACCGAACGCACGGTGAATCCCGTAGCTAATAGCACCATACAGCCCAGCTTCTTTACCGAGATCCTGGTCAGTAAATACTAACGGGTGCGGAAGGGTGTTTTCACTATTGGGAGTTAATATCCATTTCTTGTTTTTATCGTCATAGATGATGCGAAATTCCATTAACAACCGATAGTGAACTTACGTTCACTTAATCAAGATAAATCTTAGCTGTCCTAAAATCAGTAGTAAGGCCCTTTGGCAGAAAAATTCTAACTGATTGAACGAATACTCAGTTAGACGGTACTGGAAAAAAGCGAAAGGCCTCCCCCTTGTCTATTCCTGTCTGATTATTGTCAGGTTAAAAACCTATTGGTTCATATTCCTTGTAGTTAGATGCAGCGCATAAAGCCTAGATACGCTATAAGTCATTGTTCTTAAATGGTTAACGTAGTTATCCAACCCACTTCATCAATAGTGCCTAATTCGTCAGGCGCTTTTTTTGCACTACGATCGGCGTCAACTTGACCACCGACCCCTTATCGGACAGAAACAGGTATGATACCTCGCTTAGCACTAATCGCCGTCCTGTTCCTTTCTCACTCTGCCACTCTCAATGCTGAAAATCCGCTAAAGGTCTACTGGGTCGATGTCGAAGGGGGTGCAGCCACATTGGTCATCACTCCGGCTGGTGAGTCCATATTAATCGATACGGGCAATCCTGGGGAAAGGGATCCCGCTCGGATTAATAGACTGGCACGGGAAGAGGCAGGCATCTCGAAGATTGATCACCTGGTTATTACGCACTTTGATGGAGATCATTTTGGAGGCGCTGCAGATTTATCAGAGCTGATTCCTATTGGAATCGTATATGACCATGGCGTACGACCGCAGGACCGAGAACGCGTAGGTGAACGATACCTTGAATTTGAAAGCGATGCTCGGCTCATACTTACACCCGGTGATCGACTGCCTCTCAAACAGGCAAAAGACGGCCCCGAACTCACTGCCACTGTGTTAGGCGTTCTTCAACGCACAATAGAACCTGACGACTCACACCCAACCAATCCGCTACCCAACGCTGGCTATGCACGTAAAGACCCTGACCTCTCGCATAACGCCAACTCCATCATACTGCTTTTCGGATACGGGGACTGGCAGTTCCTTGACGCCGCAGACCTGTCCTGGAATCTGGAGGAAAAACTCGTTTCGCCCTATAACCTTGTTGGCGAGATCGACGTGTATCAGGTAAACCATCACGGTCTGGATCGCTCCAATAACACTCACTTCATTCACAGCATTAAGCCTACGATCGCCGTCATGAACAACGCCCACCGCAAGGGTACCGGACCTGTCACGGTAGCTGGCCTGCGTAGCTCTCCCGGCCTTGAAGCTATTTACCAACTCCACAAATGCACTCGCGAAGGCGAAGAGCACCTCAACACCGAGTACGACAGAATCGCCAACCTTAAATCCGGCGAAGACTGCGAGGGGAATCACCTGTTTATTTCTGTGGCGAAGGATGGAAACAGCTACTCAGTGACTGTTCCGAGAACCGGTCACGTTGGTACCTTTCAGACGAAGTAAACCTACTGATCATCATGAAGTACCATCTTCAACGATTCTGAAATAGAGACCAGGTGGTTTTCGGCGAGCTGGTGTTGGGCGAACGCTTGGGATACAAGAGAGTTAATACGCTCCCCAGACTCTATCTTTGCAGCCAGTAGCAAACGGTTTATCCTTTCACTGATTCTGCCAAGTGCCGGACGAAGCTCGTTCACCAAATCGGGGGGATCGCTCATGGTCGCTGCCCCTTCCAGCGTTTTGTATTGAATGGCTTTGGCGGCTTCGATCTGGGCCTTGAAAAAGCCTCTGACTGCAGCAGTATCCAACGGCTCCCTACCCTGACTACGAGCCGCCTCCGTCACTCCCTGCACCGCTGCTTCCAAAACTCGTGCTTCCTGGGCTAAATCCTCTACCGATTTACCCAGGATACGTTTGCTTTCGGCAACGGCTATCATCAACGACAAGCGTTCATCCATGGCCGCTAGCAACGCTGCCAGTGGGAGGGCAGTTTCATCATCGTTTCCTTCAGGGAGAAACGCTTTCCTGAGTTTCCCGAGGTTTCCATTGGACTCCTGTTCCAGGAGCCACTCATCCAGTTGTTCAGCCAACTCCGATTTGTCCTGATGGACCAGCCAGGCCTTACGATCCTGGGTAAACGGTGCCAAGGCTTTCGCTCCCGGTAAACGCTGTAACCAGAAAGGAGCTTCCATCGTATCTGTAACCAAGGCGTCGATCGTTCCCGCTAAAAGCATATCCGGAACCGCCTGGTTTTCGGAGGAAGTCACAATCGAAGCACTCCTAAATTGCTCCCGCGTTACGCGCTCTAAATGACCTCCTTCGTTCACACCGATCCGAATGCCTTCTCGATCCAACGTCTCGAAGGTTTCCTCAAAGGCTACAGATGGCACGATAACCACTGCCCCACTCTTAGTCGTTGGCACCGTGAACCGGGCCGCCAGGGAGCGATCTAGTCGAACCGTGACCCCACTCATAGCCACATCAAATTTACCTGCTTTGAGATCTGCCAACAGACTGGGCCATTTAAATATGACAAACTCCAGTGCCATTTCGTGATCCGTCGCGAACTGTTGTGCTAACGCGATATCAAACCCCACCAACTCACCCGATTGATCGGAGCTGAAGGGAGCGTAGTCGCCACTTGTACCCACTTTGAGAATCGGTCGCGCTAATCCATCCCCAGAATCACAGCCCCACCACAAACAAACGAGGCAAAGCAAGACAGCCCGAAGAATGAATAAGAAGCGTATTGCGCACATAAACTCCAAACAGAGAAGGATCCCCTGCTGATTTTCAAGAGCTGAAACCGTCGAAGCGAAATATACACTCTAAACTTTTCAATCGAGATACGATCCTCTACTGTGCGCGCCAAACCTCTCCCCTATGACTTACACTCAATTGTGCCCCCGCTGCAAACAACCGAATCGCTGCGGATACTCCGACAATCCCGAAACTAAAGGGTGCTGGTGTACCCAACACAAGATTCCGAAACCGTTGTTGGAGAATATGGAAAATGATTCGGGAGACACCAGTTGCCTATGCAACACCTGCTTGACGGAGCTTTTGGAAGCGTTCGAGAAGAAATGAAGACTTTCAATCGTAGAAGATTCTAACCTAAGGTGTTACCCATGTCCATACTGACTCCAAAGATATTCTTAACAATAGCGCTGCTACTTGGCTGTTTTCACTCGATGCAAGCGAAGCTGAATGTGCTCTTCATCATGACCGATGATCTCAATTGTAACATCGGTGCTTACGGACATCCCCTGGTCAAGACGCCTAACATCGACCGCCTCGCAAGCGAGGGCCGTTTGTTTGAGAACGCATTCTGTAACTTTCCGCTGTGTGGACCTTCCCGTGCCAGCTTCATGACGGGCCTCTACCCCGAGCAGAACGGGGTCACGGTCTTACGACGTCTCTTTCGCAACTACGTGCCGGATGCCGTTACCATGTCGCAACATTTCATGAAAAACGGCTACACTGCGACCCGCGTGGGAAAAATCTACCACTATGACAATCCAAGGGGCGTGGGTACCGATGGACATGACGATCCTGCCTCCTGGAACGAACGCTACAATCCTCGGGGACGAGATAAAGAGGAAGAAGACAAAATATTCTCACTCCGTCCAGGATCCTTTGGAGCAACGTTGAGTTGGCTGGCAGCCGAAGGAACCGATGAGGAACAAACCGACGGCATGGTAGCGACCCAATCGATTGAACTGCTTAAGCGCTATGCGAAAAACGAAACACCGTTCTTCCTCGCCGTCGGGTTTTATAAACCGCACACACCCTTCGTAGCGCCCAAAAAATATTTCGATCTCTACGACCCGGCCGATATCGAAGTCCCAAAGATTCCCGAGGGTTATCTCGAGTCCATTCCAGCGCCGGCCAAAAAAACCGTCACGGCCTTCAAAGACCAGATTGATTTACCGGAGGATACCGCGCGCAAAGCGATCCACGCCTATTACGCTACCATCTCGTTCATGGATGCTCAGATAGGCCGGGTCCTGAACTCGCTCGACGCGCTCGGCTTACGCGATAATACCATCGTGCTCTTCAGCTCGGATCATGGATACCATATGGGTGAACACGGCCACTACCAGAAACAAACGCTCTTCGAAGATGCCGATCGAGTACCGTTGATTCTCTCCGTTCCCGGCATGAAAAACCCCGGGACCCCAACCGCATCCTTTGCCGAGATGATCGACTTCTATCACACCCTCAGCGATCTGGCCGAACTGTCACCACCTCCTGGATACGTTCAAGGAAATAGCTTGAAACCCATCCTGGAGAACCCCACTGCGCGTGTCCGCGATGACGCCTTCACACAAATCGCCAACGGCTACACACTTCGCACTCACCAATTCCGCTACACCCGTTGGAATATCGAAGACCCTGATAACCGGGAGTTGTATAATCGCCTCAAAGATCCCGAGGAAATGATCAACCTCGCTCAGGATCCTAACTACCAAGCCTTTTTAACTACCCTGGACAGGCGGTTGAATGAGCGCATTGCCGAAGCAACGGCACCATTGAACGGCCTTGCTTTCACAGCTCCTAAACCCGGTGACAAAGGAATCCAAAAAACCTACGACTAAGACAGGTAGGCTTTTTTTATAAGCCATGGGTCTCATTCAACTGCCGTCGTTACCTAACCCTCAGTCTGAAAAAACAATTAGGTAATTCCTCCGGCGCGCATGCTTCCATCAATAGATAGGTCCCCTGTTGGCCAACGAACTCAATAGGAACCCTGCTCCAGTTAACTAAGTTGCTACTCACATCGACGACATATTCCAGATCTTCCCGACCTTCTGGAATCAGGAATCGGTACTTGGTGCTCTTCCCATCTGGAATCAACTTCGGAAGGCCTGGATTAACTTCGTCAGTCACGCTTACGACGTAGTCAAACGGGTTCAGATTCAAGGCATAGGCTAACAAATTCGAAACTCCATTCCGGTTGGTATCTACATCGTTCGCCGCATCACCGACATTTTCACTTTCTCCAAAATTTTGGAGACGCCACAGCTCAAGCGCATTTAGATTTTTAGCTCGAACGGTAAACGTGAAGTTCGATTCATCCGGGTCGTTATTCGGAATCGTCACTGTTGCCAGATATTCACCGGACGGAAGCCCACCAGGAAAACTGACCTGAAATTCAGCTGTCGCCCCCTGAGTCAATACACTCGAAGTTAGATTACTAATTAAAAAACCCTCCCCTATTATCATTGGACTTCCTAAACCAAGTAAGCCTTCTCCGATATTCTGAATTCTGTAGCGGCGTATCTGTGTCGAATCTCCAGGTACAAACGCTCCAAAATTCGTGAAGTTAATTTCAGACGTGGTCACCGATCCGTCTACAATAGACTGTTCATTTCCTGTTATCACAATCTCGGGCTCTGGGGGTATCTGTTCTCCAGTCCCGGAAATGACAAACGTGTAGCTACCTTCGTCCGAATCGTTCGACGCTACAGTGACAACCGCGCTGCGACTTCCCAAAGCAGTCGGTCCGAAACGCACCACAAACGTGGTCGACTCCGCCGGAGCCAGGCTACTCTTTGACG
>CAYGQM010000061.1:0-44226 GCA_964352065.1 uncultured Opitutaceae bacterium | reverse complement strand
AGATCCTTATCCTTCTTGGTTCATTTTCCAGAAGCCTCATTCACGCCATAGACGCAGTCGAAAAGTTGATCGTTCGGTTAGCTGAAAGACAGCATGCGAATAGCTCACTGCAACAGAAAGCTCTCACCGATCAAACAACTCAAGTTGCCGTTCATCCAACTTCCCCGGATCTTCAAACCTTACCCCGACTCCGATCAAACGTACGGACGCAGCATTTCTATCAAAGGCTGCTTCAACCAGGGATACGAATAGCGTATTCGAGAGTTCGGTACTCACACACTCCTTTGTAGTGGTCTTGAAGTCGGAGAATTTAAGTTTCACGAACACTTTCCGCACCCGCCCCATCAACTTCCGTTTATTGAGGTCTTCCACTAATTCATCGACCAATTCCGGTAACTCATCGAGACAGCTTTCCAATGACGGTAAATCATCGGAAAAAGTTCGTTCATTACTCATGGATTTTCGGAGCCGTGACGATTGAACCTGACGATTGTCCATTCCACGACACAACCGATACATCTCCAGTCCCCAGGTGGGGCCGAAATGCCGCACGAGTTCGTTAATCTCCAGTGCCTGCAGTTGCCCACATTTTTCAAAGCCCATTGACTGTAAGCGGGCTGCCGACTTGGGCCCTACCCCATGGATCTTTTGGACGGGGAGATCACTCATGAAGGACTCGATCTCTTCCGGCAAAACGGCGAATTGCCCATTGGGCTTTTTCCAATCGCTCGCGATCTTTGCCAACATCTTGTTGCAGGAAATTCCCGCGCTGGCGGTCAACTGAGTTTCTTCCCAAATCTTTTTGCGAATCTCTTTGGCCACCGTCCAAGCATACTCTTTGCGGTGTGTGACATCGAGGTAGGCTTCGTCGAGAGACAACGGCTCGATAAGGTCGGTGTAGAGTTTGAATATTTCCCGAACCTGCGAGGAGGCCTCGCGGTAGGCAGCAAAACGCACGGGCTTAATGATGATGTGAGGACAAAGTTTCCGCGCTTTGAATACCGGCATGGCGGAGCGGCACCCAAACTTTCGGGCCTCGTAATTGCAAGTCGTCAAGACCCCTCGCCCACTCGAACCGCCCACCCCTACAGGCTTGCCAACCAGCGACGGATCATCTCGCACTTCAACAGCCGCGTAAAAACAGTCCATATCAATATGAATGATCTTACGGATCATCGATTCTACCAGACTGGAGGTTTCTTCTTTCAACTGTTTCTTGATCTCAGCAAAGAAGCCTGTCAGTCCTTGATGGTGGCACAAGCCATTCCGAGCTACTTCCTATGATTCAAAAACCTATTTCAAAACTCCTCCTGGCATTACTGATCATTGCCGGCCTCGCCGTTATAGGTTGTGGGAAAAGCGAAACAACCGAGGTTCCAGCAAAACCCGCTAAATCCGCTGCCACAAAAAGTGCCGCGCCAGCAGCTGCGACCGCGGCTTCCAAGATGCCGGTCCCTTTCGATGTCGCCATTCAAGCGGCTCTCAATGGACACGCAGCGACCGTCATGCAGGCACTCGAAACGGGGACCGATCCGAACCAAGTCGATGAAAACGGTCGTAACATGTTGATGGTCTGCGCGTTCAATGGACATGCGCAGATCGCAAATGACCTTATTAAAGCTGGCACCGAAATCGATACTCAGGATGCTGCAGGTCGCACGGCTCTCATGTTTGCCTCTACCGGAACTGACGTTGAAACGGTAGATTTGCTGCTCAAAAACAAAGCTCAGGTGAATCTGGTGGACTCTGAAGAGCACTGGACGGCTCTCATGTTTGCCGCGGCTGAGGGAAACCGGACTATAGTAGAACTACTACTGAAAAATGATGCAGATCTGGCGTTTACGGACGTGGACGGGTCTACGGCAGAATCATTTGCACGGGACAACGGCCACGTGGAATTAGCAGATTATCTAAAGAATTTGCAAAAATAGGGTCTTGCCGACTGCCGCCCTTGGCTAGGGGAAATCCCCCAGAATTAATGGCTCGTGTTCAGTGAGGTATTTCCCATCTTACTGAGCCTTCATCCTATCCTTTTATCATGTTTTGGTCCTTTAAACGCGCGCGCCCAACTCGCGCGTTCGTAAAGAGTCTGAGTGCCGTGGCTATAAGCTTCGGTCTGCTTTGGCCTGGTTTCGTATATTCAACGCCGCAAAAGGTTTACTTTCTTGGCAACTCATTTACCTGGGATTCCCAGCCTAACAATATTTCGACGGCTACCACGATTCCCGGAGGTATTGAGCAGGACATCGGCTGGTCCAGCTATAGCGGAAAGTCTCTGACTTATATCGTCAATAACCCGACTAAAAACGTCAAAGAAGTCGCTTTGGTCGCCTACGACTACTACCCGGACCCCAACCACACCGGGAATTTTGAAATCGATCTGCCTGCCAATAGCTGGGACGCCATCAGCATGCAGCCGCATACTTACGGGGGTGGACTGTTTCTGGATACTGAAATCGCGGCCGCCAAAACGGTAATCGATACCGCCAGACAGAATAGCGACAATCGGTGCACGACTTTCTTCATCTACGGTCCGTGGGCGTTTCAGGAAGGCCCGGACAAAAACGGAAGCCGGACCTACTCAGAAAATTGGTTAAGTGGCTACAGCCAAAACAACCTGAACGAAGGTAAGCTCCCTAATGTTCGCCAGGCATTTCGAGAGCTCTACCTGAATCAGATTCACGCAGAAAACCCGGAAGCTACTGTCAACTGGATCCCGGTTGGCGAGGCGCTTTACCGCGTGGATCAGGAATTACAGAAAGGAGTCATTCCCGGAATATCCGGTGCTTGGGACTTGTTTGACGAATTTGGAGTTCACTTGGCCGATACCAATAATGACGGTATCGCTGGCCGCTATATCTCTCACATAACGACGCTGTCCACCATCTGGTCCGCTGAGCCCAGCAGCTTCATCACAAAATACGACAATGAAATCGATCCCGATTTCAAAGCCCTGGTGGATGCAGCAGTATGGGCCACCGTCCAGGAGTTCCTCCCTGACTACGCAGTGTGTGAAATCTCGAGCAAGAATCTGGTTCCTCACCCCGGACTCGAGGGAGATCTCTTGAGGAGTTCTCTCTACAAAGTGGGTGTTAAACTGTCCGACTCCAAAGATTTCAAAAGTTCGGCGACCCTCGAGTACGCTACAAACTTTGGAAGCGATTCCGTGCTGAACGATCCTTACAATATCAGTAACCCAAACAATCGGGAAGCACTGGCAGACACTACTCACTGGACCAGCGTCAGCTACGGATACAATGGACAGAGTCTAGACATCGAGATTGCCCTGTCTTCTGAAGAAGCCATCGAGAAACTCGAGATCTTTCCCGGCCGTTACAATCTGCAACCCCGGGTCGAAAATGGAAAAGGTTACCTGACGCTGGACGCTCCGAATCGCTATGTTTATGCCGTAGTAAACGATAACGAAGAACAACCGCTCTTTCTATTTATCGATCCCCTCGAAGTTGATCCTCCCTCTGACGGCGACGAGGGAGTCCTCTACTACGGACCCGGCATACACGATATCGGCATGAACTTTACCATACCGGAAAATATCGACACCGTCTATCTGGCTCTTGGATCCTACGTGAGAGGCTCGATTGTTGCCGAAGGAAGATCGGACATCACAGTGCGCGGGCGCGGTATCTTGACCGGTGAAACCTATGGACTGGATACTGAGGTGAATGCTGCAGTGCATTTTAAAGGTAATGGATCTGGTCAGCTTATTGAGGGAATTACCTCCATTCGCCCTATAAAATACCATATTATATCGAGAGGTACGCTACTTACGAGGAATGTAAAATGCCTTTCCTACAACAACACCACTGACGGCATCGTTGCAGGCGAAAATTCGATCACTGAACACAGTTTTTTCAAAGTAAACGACGACGTTATTAAACTCTATTACGATAATCAGATTGTTCGCGACATCGTGGTCTACCATCAGACGAACAGCCCTGTCATCGAATTCGGCTGGTCCGGACAAAACTCGAAGAACAGCCTCGTCCAACGTATCGACATCGTCCAAGACAACACCGTAGGCGCTAACGTTATTGGACAAGCGATCTTGGGCTGGGCACACAACTCCAACGAAGGTGGCGAACAAACTGGCCATATCCTCGAAGACATACGGGTAGAAAATGGTAAGAAACGTTTGATGCACCTGAACATCGATAACGCCGCTGGATTTGTTGATATCCTATGCCGTAATTGGGCAATCTCCGAACTGGAAGACACCAGTGATCTCTTCGTCAAAGCCCCCGGCTCGATCAAGATTCACTTTGAAAACGTTGTCGCCGCAGGTAGCCACGTTGGACCTGAAGATTTTGAGACCCTGGGTGATGGCGATGTAGAACTGACCTTTGCCCCCTTAAGCAGTGGTAATATTCCTGAAATATCCCAGCATCCACTCAGCGCGCTGGCGGCAACGGACGACTCTATAATTCTGTCGGTCGAGGCCACAGGAACCGGAGCCCTGAACTACCAATGGTATAAGGATGGGGCAGCCTTATCCGGAGCAACCAGCCCATCGTTCGAACTACGCAACCCATCTCCAAGCGCCGAAGGCCTTTACAAAGTTCGGGTAACCAATCCGTTTGGTTTCCAGGAAAGTAAAGAAGCCATTATCTCCTTCACGCAGCTCGAGCAGTCTTTGATTTTTTCTACTATCATTGCGTTAGGGCCTGATGATAATCCGACCATTCCTCTGGAAGGTGAAGCCGATTCCGGCCTGAGAATTGACTATGAAGTGGTGGAAGGCCCGGCAACCATTGAAGATGGGCAGCTTGTCGTTAACGGATATGGAACCGTTATTGTACGGGCCTCGCAGGCAGGAAACGAACTCTACAAACCATCCGGTAATGTCGAATCTACGATTAAGGCCTATTCCCCCTACAATTGGTGGAGGTTACAGAACTTCGGTTCCGACGCGGAAATCGGAGACTCTGGTAGCTTGAAAGATCCCGACAAAGACTCCCTGGACAACATCTATGAGTATTTTCTCGGAACGTCCCCGAAAGACTTCACGGCGCTTCCGTTTTTTGAAACCGCTGGACAGGATGAAGACTTCTACCTGGAAACCAGACAGTCCTCTGGCTCGCTCGACGGTCTTACGGTTGTTACCGAAGTTTCAACCGATTTGTCGAATTGGACAGAAGCAGAAGACGATTGGGTGGACATCGCGGAAACGGAAAACGGCGATGTGCTGTACAAGCTGAATGCCGGGATGCTCCCTCCTCATACCTTTATTCGCCTCCGGGTAAATGCACTTTGATTGCACTTTAACTGACCACCGCAAATTTAGGGTTTATTTAAGTACAAGCCCTCATCAGCTGCCACCGAGTAATAAGCCTTATAAACCAAAACCCAAAGGGAATTTACTTAACACCGCGCCAAATCGTCTTAGAATACGCTCTTATGTATAACAAATCCGTATGCCTTACCATTTTACTGGGAATCCTTTACCATTCCCTGTCAGCCCAAAAAGAAAGCGTAAATCCTGGAATCAATACCTCCTACCTAAAGGAGAACCTGGTCGTCGAGGAGTGGATCGAACGATTGGAAGCAGAAGGACGAGAGGTTTTTGACAATCGCGAGGCTATCGTTGACCGTCTCAACCTGAAACCTGGAATGAGGGTTGCAGACATAGGATCAGGCACTGGCACACATCTGCCATTCCTGGCTACTGCGGTTGGCAAAAAGGGAAAAGTCTATGCGGTGGACATTGTCCCAAAATTCCTTGAACACTTGGACAATCAGATCGAAAAAAACGAATGGAACAATGTGGAAACGGTTCTATGCACAGAGCGATCCGCGGAGCTACCAAAGAAATCGATCGATATGGCCTTTATATGCAACGTGTATCATCACTTCGAATACCCAATTGACTCGTTGGCCTCCATACACGAAGCGCTGAAAACGAAAGGCCGATTGGTATTGATTGATTTCAAACGTATAGAAGGCGTAAGCAGTGAGTGGATAATGGGACACATGCGGGCCGGACAAGCAGTTTTCGAAAAGGAAATTCAGGCTGCCGGTTTTCGAAAAGTAGAAGAAGAAAAGAAACTACTGTCCGACAACTACATGGTATTTTTCGAAAAGATCGATTAGTTTGAGCAGCACACACGAAACGGAATGGGACCTCGTCGTAATCGGCGGAGGGGCCGCTGGTTTCTTTGGGGCCATTGCAGCCGCTGAATCAGCCTATAAAGCTCACAAAATCCTTATCGTCGAAAAATCGCCAAAGGTCCTCAGTAAAGTGCGGATATCCGGCGGTGGTCGCTGCAACGTAACACACGCCTGTTTTGATCCACGAATATTTTCGACCCACTATCCGCGAGGCGAAAAAGAATTAATTGGGCCTCTAAACCGGTGGAGCTCGACCGATACCATTGATTGGTTTCAAGGTCATGGTGTACCCCTTAAGGCCGAGCCTGACGGCAGGATGTTTCCGACGACCAATGACTCCCAAACCATCATCGATTGCCTTGAAACTGCAGTCACTCAATCAGGAATTGAGGTCAGACTACAGACCTCGGTCTCCTCCATTCGCTACAACGCTGAATCTGAACATCCCTTCTCCATCGAACTCAAAGGAGGGAAGAAACTCGAAGCCAGGAAAGTCCTATTGGCGACAGGGGGAACTCGCTCTGCGGATACCGTTCGCCTGATCGAAGAACTCGGGCACACAACTCAAGGAGCAGTCCCTTCATTGTTTACTTTCAATATCAAGGATGCAGCACTTCAGGATTTGGCGGGTGTATCCGTCGAAGAGGTTAAGCTGTCGATTCCTCGAATTGACCTTCAATCAAAAGGCCCTCTACTCATAACCCATTGGGGGCTGAGTGGCCCCGCTATCCTAAAGCTCTCTGCCTGGGGTGCCAGAAAGCTTCATACGGTCGACTACCGATTCACTCTGTCGGTCAACTGGATACCAAACCGTGACTTGCCTGCGATCTTCAAGTCGCTCAGAAACACACATGGAAAACGGACCGTCGCCTTAAGGTCTCCGATACCTGAACTGCCGAAACGACTTTGGGAACGCCTGGTAAAGCTAACGCGGCTTCCCGAAAGCACGGCTTGGGCACAACTATCCAAGGCTCAGGAACTCGCCATAATGCATCAGCTTACTGGTTCACAATGGGAGGTAGATGGAAAGAGTCTGAATAAAGAGGAATTTGTAACCTGTGGGGGTGTGGAACTTCATGAGGTCAATTTAAAGACGATGGAAAGCCGACTTATCCCGGGTCTCTATTTCGCTGGAGAAGTTTTGAACATAGACGGCATCACGGGCGGATTTAACTTTCAAAACGCTTGGACAACCGGGCACCTTGCCGGAATCGCGATTTCACAGGGCTGAACCGTTCGATTGTGTTTGAAAGCTAAGGCTTGGGTCATCTAGTTTTTCCACACCCTAAACTTATGTTAACATCTACCCGGTGAAGAACAGTCTTTCTAGTTTTTTGCGTGCCTGTATCGCAGGTATGACACTCCCCACAATCTCGCTACTAGCGAGCCAGGATACCTACGACTCTTTCGTCAGGGAAGTAGAGCCTATACTCGACAACTATTGCTACGATTGCCATGGACTAGGCGTCAGCGAGGGCGGAGTCACTTTGGATGAATTTACAGAAGATTCCATCGAAGACCACGAACTCTGGATGCGCGTAGTCATGAATACTCGTGCGCACGTCATGCCACCTCAGGAGGAGTTGCTTCCAACAGACGAAGAGCGACAAGCGTTAATCGACTGGATTAAGGCCAAACCGTTTTCCATCGATCCAGCTCAAATCGACCCCGGCCCCATAACAGTTCAACGGCTTAACCGTGAGGAGTATAAAAATACGATTCGAGACCTTATGGGCGTAGACTTTGACGTCCTCAACGCATTCCCTGCTGACGACTCCGGTGAAGGATTCGATAACATCGGAGATGTGCTCACCATATCTCCCATGCTCTTGGAAAAGTATTTTGACGCTGCGAATGCCATCGTAGAGGAAGCAGTCCCTACCAAATCTAAAGTCATGGCCGAGCGGGTCTTCAAAGATGAAACCCTGGTGAAAATGTTCACCGCGGGTCTTCCAGAAGACGAAGACAAAGACGATCTGCAGCTTTCATTCTACACTCCCTCAAAACGAATGGCCAAATTTGAAGTGGATCACACAGGTTCCTACGAGTTGGAGATTCAGTTTCGAACCCGGGCATTTTCAAGCTTTAGGGGTTTCGATTATAATGAATGCCGGTTTATCTTTCAGCTGGATGGAGAGACGCTCATTGATGAACCCTTTGTCTACACAGCTGGCAAAACACACTTCCACAAAGTAAAACGAAACTGGGAAGCCGGTAGCCACACATTTTCAGCTGAAGTTATCCCGTTGGTCAACGATCAGGAACGAATCAAAAACCTCAAAATGGAAATCGAGCAGATTACCATCAGAGGACCGGAGAAGAAAGAACACTGGGTTAAGCCATCCGACTACGAACGGTTTTTTCCAGGTGAAGTTCCAGACAGCCGATCGAAGCTTAAACGTTACACCAGAGACTTATTGACGAATTTCACAACCCGGGCGTTTAGACGTCCCGCCGACAATACCACCATCAACCGCTTAACCAAACTCGCAGAGAACGTGTATTCTCAGGATGGTTTCACTTACGAACAAGGTATTTCCCAAGCGATGATAGCCGTGCTTGCGTCTCCGAGTTTTCTGTTCAGAGAAGAGGGATTGGGACGGAAGGCCAAGGGGGAGTCATTCGCATTTATAGACGAATACGCGCTGGCTTCGCGACTTTCTTACTTCCTCTGGTCAACCATGCCGGATGAAGAGCTCTTCTCCCTCGCGGAACAAGGTCAATTGCGCAAGAACCTCGATGCTCAAATAGACCGTATGATCGCTGATCAGAAGTTTGATAAGTTCATCGAAAACTTCGGCGGCCAATGGTTCCATGCCCGCGACATAACCTCGGTCAACATCAGTGACTATGATGTATGGTTACGTGAATACGCTGACGCTGAACTCCTCCAAGCCCGAAAAGAATACAGCGTGGTTCGAGAAATCCCTGAATACAAGCGGACTCCTGAAGAACAAGCTACCTACGATCGCACACGCGCTATCGTAGTAAATAGCTACGGCAAGGATCGTCCAGATTGGAGCGGATCCCTAAAGAGGAATTTAAAAGAGGAAACGGAACGCTATTTCGAACACGTTATCAAAGACGATCGAAGCCTCGTAGAGCTTTTAGACAGCGACTACGCCTTTCTAAATGAGGAGCTCGCAAAGCACTACGGGATCGAAGGCGTCAAAGGAGATCGAATACGCAAAGTAACTCTGGAACCCGATTCGCCACGAGGAGGCGTTTTAACCCAAGGGACCATCCTGGCTTACACCTCCAACCCGACCAGAACTTCTCCTGTAAAACGAGGCGTGTTTATTCTTGAAAACATCCTCGGAACTCCGCCTGCCCCTGCCCCGCCCAACGTCCCGGCACTTGAAGATGCAGCAGCCGATGGTGATCTAAGTCTTCTTACACTTCGGGAATCTCTCGCCAAACACCGCGAACAGCCCCTCTGCAGTTCGTGCCACAACCGCATGGATCCACTTGGACTAGCTCTGGAGAACTTCAATGCGATGGGCATGTGGCGGGAATCTGAGATGCAATTGCCCATCGATAGCAAAGGGGTACTCATAACCGGCGAACAGTTCGAAACGGTTCAGGAAATGAAGCACATACTTGCAACTGAGCGAAAACGTGATTTCTATTACTGCGTCAGTGAAAAATTGCTCACTTACGCCCTAGGTCGATCCGTTGAATACTACGATACTGAAACAATTGATCAACTCGTGCACAATTTAGAAGAGTCCGAAGGACGTCCTTCAGCCCTAATCAAAGGAATCATCAATTCCGACACTTTCCAAAAAAGCAGAAGCAAGAACCTAAGATACAACTGATATGTCCCGTTCATTTACCTCAAGACCTGAAGTCAGTCGCCGCCATTTTTTAAAGGGCCTTGGAGCGGCTGTTTCACTACCTGCATTCCATTCGCTGCTTCCCACGCAGCTAACTGCGGCAAATTCTGTCAGGCAAGCTGCGACCACCGCCACAGGGGCTCCCCTGCGGACCGCATTCGTGACTTTCCCCAATGGTGCCATTCCAGGCCAGTGGTGGCCGGAGGGTAGCGCTCAGGAATTCGCATTCAGCCAGACCCTCAAACCACTGGAGCCACTCAAGAAATCGATCCAGGTTATGGAAGGGCTGGATCACCTCAACGCCAACCCAGGTAAAGACGGAGCCGGCGACCATGCCCGTGGAAATGGAGTCTTTTTAACCGGCGTCCGCCTAAACAAAAGTGCAACGGATGTCCGCGCTGGCGTCTCCATCGATCAGGCGATAGCCAATGTCGTGGGAGGAGAAACACGTTTCCCATCTATCGAACTGAGCGGTGATAAAAATCGTCCATCAGGAAGCTGTGATTCCGGATACTCCTGCGCTTACCAATATAATATTTCTTGGAAATCTCCGACCACTCCCATGACACCCGAGGCAAATCCGAGAAGAGTATTTGAACGACTCTTCGGTGAGGGTTCTCATGGAGAACGGTCCGTTAATGCCCAGCGGCGTATGGCCAATCGACGGTCTATATTAGATTTCGTCATGGACGACGCGCAACGCATGCAGAAACGCCTGGGAAGACAGGATCAGGATAAACTCGATCAATATCTCACAGGCGTAAGGGAAATTGAATCCCGCATCGAACGCATGGAGAAGATGGGGCCAAATGTGGATCCCAACTTTCCGACCCCGGAAGGCATACCCCTCAGCCACGGCGAACATTTGGATCTGATGTTCGAGATGATGATCCTGGCATTCCAAACGGACTCGACCCGTATTGGTACGATGATGATGGCCCATGACGGTGACAACCGAGCTCACGACGAGATCGGAATCAGTGAAGGACACCATGAGTTGACTCACCACAAAAACAATCCGGATCGCATCGAAAAAGTGGCCAAAATCGACCGGTGGTATGTCGAGCAGTTTGCTTCGTTTCTCAACCGACTCGATCAGATCGAGGACGTTGACGGCAACTCCATGCTCTATAACTCTATGATTGTGTACGGTAGCGGTAACGCTGACGGAAACCGCCACACTCACCACAATTTGCCGATCATTCTCGCTGGAAATGGTGGTGGTGAATTGCGCACAGGGCGTTACATGAAAAACGGATCTACTCCCGCCTCAAATCTATTCTTGGAGATGGCTCACAAAATGGGTGCCACGAACCTGAATACTTTTGGTGACTCAACTGGACGACTCACTACTATCTAGCGGGAATACAGCCATGGCTTTACTCGAACTTGCCCTCAAAGAGGGAGACAAGGCGCCTCCTTTCACTGCTACAACCAATGGGGGGCAAGTCACATCCTTGGCAGACTATGGCGGAAAACACGTCATACTCTATTTTTACCCAAAAGATGACACGCCAGGTTGCACCAAAGAAGCCTGCGGGTTTCGGGACAGCTGGAAAGATTTTGAGAAAAAAGGAGCCACCGTTCTCGGGGTCAGCGTTGATTCGGTAAAGAAGCACGACAAATTTGTCGAAAAATACTCACTCCCATTCACTCTGCTCGCAGATGAGGACAAAAAAATTGTTCAGGACTACGGCGTCTGGGGACTCAAAAAGTTTATGGGACGGGAATACATGGGTATCCATCGGGTTACTTTTCTGATCGGTCCAGATGGGACTGTTAAGAAGATTTGGCCCAAGGTTAAACCCGAGATTCACGCCAAGGAAGTATTAGCAGCTATTGATTAGATACGCATTGCAGCCAAGGCTGCCCCGCGCCTACCAATCGTTGTTAAAACAGCGTTAATTGAAAGCGCCTCTCAAGCTAAAGTATTTAAGGTTTTCACAATCGGAATCACGGTTTTGGAGTATCTATCACTCCTTAACTCTGGAAATTCGAATTTATCTTGAAACTTGAAGTTCAATGGCTCGCCTATCTGGCGACTCAAGCAGGCGTTCTCGATTCTGCTAAATGTCTTGTATTGAAACATGCCCTCGGGCCCGAGACCGACGCTTTGGAATTTGGTGAAAAACTGATAGACCGCGGCTATTGTACGGATGTCGATACCCTGCAAAACCTTATCGAAGGAGCTTATGAAAAAAGCGAATCCGGCGAAGTAGTCCCAAACAATCCTTTTGAGATCTTGCAGTCTGCATCTCGCAGAACTTTTGGTCGAAAAAACACAGATATAGCAAGTCTTACAGCGGAGAAGAACCCACCGAATGAAACCCTTAAAACAATTTCTCTAAGGACAAATTCTGCAAACTCCTTAAGTCATTCATCTTTTCATCGTAATAGTACGAACCCAACAATCAACTCCGATACCTCTCCCGAAGAGTCTGAGTTTTCAACTCGAGGACCTGCAGAGACCCCGATTAAACTACCTTTAAAAAACGGACCGACTCCCCCTGCCGATCACTACCATCAATCCCAAGTTCAACCGGTTCCAGCTCCCAATAGGCAAGAAGCAGTTCCACAACAAGCGGTGTTTGAACATTCCATTCCAGCAGCGTCTTCTGAGCCTATACTCTCTAAGATGCGCCCGAAAATATCGCTGGATGTTGAAAAAGAATGGCCCGACTTCGAAGACGTGGAAACCATGTCAGAACAGGAAGTTCGCCAATGTATGGTTCAATTATTGACAATGAGTCAGCACGCCGGCGCCAGCGATCTCCACATTTGCGCCGATGCCCGTCCATTCATCAGAGTTAATCGGGCAGTCGAATACCTAAGCGATCATATTTTGACCCCGAAAGATGCGGAAAAGCTAAACCGCTCACTCCTTTCGGAATTTCAGAGTCATCATTTCGACAAAGAGCACGATCTTGACTACTCATTATCATTCAGCCTCAGAATGCGTTACCGGGTAAACCTAATGGAACATAAAGATGGCACCTCTGGGACCTACCGGCTCGTTCCCGACGAGATTCGTACCCTTGAGGAACTTGGATTTAGCCAAGCAGAAAACATCCGGAAACTACTGACCTACCACAACGGACTCATCATGGTTACCGGTCCTCTCGGTTCAGGAAAGACAGCAACTCTGGCGGCACTCATTGACGAGTTAAACCGAACCCGACAAGACCATCTTATAACCGTAGAGTCTCCAATCGAAATTGTGCAGCACTCAGAAGAGTGTCAGATAACACAGCGAGAGGTTGGAAGTCATACCAAAACGTTTCACAGCGCTTTGAAGGGGGCTCTTCGTCAGGATCCGGATATCATTGTCATCGGGGAAATGCGCGATTTGGAAACTGTTGAAATGGCCATCAGCGCGTCTGAAACGGGGCACCTCGTCATCGGTACGATGCATACCAGCGATGCCGCCAATACGCTAAATCGGCTTCTCGATGTCTTTCCTGCAGCTCAGCAAACTCAAATCCGATCTATGGTCGCAGAAAGCCTGAAGGGCATTATCTGTCAGCGTCTTCTACCATCTACCGACGGAGGAGTAGCACTCGCTTACGAACTGTTACTCAATAACGCTGCAGTTGGAAATCTGATACGCACAAACAAAGCGGATGGTCTGTCCAACGTCATAGAGACAGGAAGCCGACAAGGTATGATTCTCATGGATAAATCGATATTTTCACTCTGGCAAGAGAACCGGATATCAGACGAGACAGCATTGGCAAACCTCATAAGCCTTCCGTTAAAGGAGCAAGTCCGCAGCGGTGAACGAATACAGATTGAAGTTTAGTTATGGCTACCATCGATACATACCTTGAAAAGATGCTCGATATGGGCGGGTCCGATCTTCATCTCGCTGTAGGTATGCAGCCCAAGGTTCGCGCCTCGGGTTCGATCATGGCCATGGAAGATGAACCGGAACTCGACCAGGAATATCTGGAAGAAATGCTTTCGGAAATCTGCACTGAAGCTCGCTGGAGTCACTTCAAGGAAGCACGTGACCTTGATCTTGCTCATGAAATCCCCGGACTTGCCCGCTTTCGAGGTAGCTTTTTGTATAATCAATGGGGGCCCGGCGCTGTTTTCCGTCAGATTCCGGCAGAGATACTTTCGTTTGATAAGCTGAATTTACCTCCTGTGCTTAAGGATGTTTGTGCATACCAGGAAGGCCTCGTTCTTGTAACCGGTCCTACCGGTAGTGGAAAGTCTACTACAATGGCGGCCATGCTTGACTACATAAACGATAATTTCCAAAAGCATATCATCACAATCGAGGACCCCATTGAATTTGTTCATACGAAAAAGAATTCAGTGATTGTTCACCGCGAGGTCGGAGAACACAGCCATTCGTTTGCCAACGCCCTACGGGGTGCGATGCGAGGCGATCCCGACATCATCTTACTCGGAGAAATGCGAGAATTGGAAACCATCCAATTGGCGCTGAGTTGTGCTTCCATGGGAATGCTGGTTTTCGGAACCTTGCATACCAACAATGCCCCTAAGACGGTGGATAGGATCATCGACGCATTTCCTGCCGAAGAACAGAATCAGATTCGTACCATGTTAGCCAGTTGCCTTCGAGGGGTTGTTTCCCAGCTTCTCTGTAAAAAAGTGGGCGGCGGACGGGTTGCGGTGAATGAGATTCTGTTAAAGCATGATGCTTTACCGAACTGTATCCGTACCGGAAAAATCAGCAATATCCGCGGAATTATTGAAAGTAGCATGGCGCAAGGTATGACCACGATGGATGCTTCCCTGATGAATCAACTACAAAAAGGAAACATCTCCGGACACGAGGCTTACATGAAGGCTGCCGACAAGAACCAGTTCGAAGCGCATAAGAATTCCTAAGGATTGTAACAGGCATAGAAATCGCTCAGGCTTTATGCATGTTGAATCAGCCCAGCTGGCAAAATCCCAGCGCCCCACATCCTGACCTTGTTTATGGTGACAACCTGATAGCTACCTCTGAACCCCACGCGACGGAAGCTGGTGTTCAAGCATTCAGAGAAGGAGGAAACGCCGTAGACGCAGCCCTGGCGGCTGCAATCACTTTGACAGTGGTGGAACCTACCCAAAACGGCATCGGTGGGGACGGCTTCTCGATCGTCGCACATGAGGGAAAACTCTATGGCCTGAATGCCTCAGGGAAATCTCCCATGAGTTGGGACCGAGAGTATTTCGATCAATTTAGCAGCATGCCGATGAGAGGCTGGGATTCTGTAACTACCCCCGGAGTCGTTAGCCAGTGGGTGGCCTTGCACCAAAGATTCGGAAAACTTCCTTTCAAATCTCTTTTTCAAAGGGCCATCACCCACGCCCGTGACGGATTCCCTCTCAGCCCGATTGTCGCCCAAGCGTACAAGAACGCGTACCCAGTATTCAAAAACCAACCAGAATTTCTCGAAACCTGGTTTCCAGCTGGATTCGAACCTCAAGCAGGCGTAATTTTCAAGAACCCCGCCCAGGCCGATACGCTCCAGGATATCGCGGAGACTTATGGGGAATCTTTCTATCGCGGTACCATCGCGAACAAAATCGTCGATCACAGCAGGAACACCGGCGGGTGGCTGACTCACGAAGATCTCGCAGATCATGAACCCTTTTGGACAGATACGATCTCAACGAACTACAGGTCGTGCAGCGTGCATGAGATGCCTCCCAACGGCCAAGGCTTGGTGGCTCTTATTGCGTTGGGAATCCTCAATAAGTTTCCACTCGAAAAATGGGACCCAGATTCCGCGGACTCGATTCATGCCAAAATTGAAGCGATCAAGATAGGCTTCGCCGAGGCATTCGCACATGTTTGCGATCCCCGTGAATGGAAGAGCTCAGCAAACGAGTTACTCAGTGACGAATACCTTGAAAGCCGGGCCCATGCTATCGAAATGTCTAACGCCACGATCCCCGACGCCACCCCTGTCAAAGACCATGGTACCGTTTATTTGTCGGCGGCGGATGCGTCCGGAACCATGGTTTCCTATATCCAATCCAATTATATGGGATTCGGCTCCGGTATTGTGATTCCAGATACAGGTATATCGATGCAGAATCGTGGTCGCGGATTCTCCCTATCCCGAGGCCACCCGAATGAAGTTGGACCTGGAAAAAGGCCCTACCACACGATTATCCCCGCAATGGTTACCCGGGGAGATAATCCGATCTTTGCGTTTGGTGTCATGGGAGCCCACATGCAACCACAGGGACACGTCCAGGTTTTAACCCGCATATTGGACAATGAGTGGAACCCACAGGCCTCATCCGATGCACCCCGGTGGCTGGTCACAGAAAATTATGAGTTGGTATTCGAAGACGGATTTAACACTAAAACGATTGAATCACTTAAGCACCGGGGACACCGGATTATCCCGAATTCACCTTCGGTAAATTGGGGTGGGCATCAGGGCATATTTAAGCTTTCACAAGGGTATTGTGGAAGCAGCGATCACCGCAAAGATGGTCATGCGGCTGCAGTGGAGTAGACTTTAGACTCCTTAATTCCCAGGACACCGCCCTGCTCCGTCCACTATCTCGAGGAAGAAGTTAGATAAACCTTTAAGAATGAAACCATTCATTCCAATAGATAATCACCTCTAAGCTTGAACGTAGGGAAATTCCATCCCGCTAGTTCCATGTTTCACCAAGACGTCTGTTTCGCTGAATAAAGGATGCATCTGACATCAGTGCCAGATTCCTATCAATCCAGCAAATCGATCGTCACAGCACATTTGCCTGTGCTTCATTTTGCACAGCAAGAAACTCCAGACTTTCCCTAAGCCTTATTTTTTGATCTCATCATCCTTCTGCCGATCAATTCTTCTAAACCAACCTGCATTCCAATCGCCCTACCAAGATCTCCCAAATGAAAACAACTATACGTTTACAGCTCTCGATCATGATGTTCGTCCAGTTCTTCATATGGGGTAGCTGGTATGCCTTTATAGGAGCTTACCTTAGCAAAATTGGATTCTCCGGAACCGAACAAGGTGCCATCTTTTCCACAGTTGCTCTTGGCGGAATCATCTCGCCTTTCTTTGTAGGCATGATCGCTGATCGGTTCTTTTCTGCTCAACACGTATTAGCAGTATTGCACTTGGTCGGGGGCATTCTTCTATGGATCGTCGCAGGAACCACCAATCCAACCGCCTTCTATTGGATCCTTCTCGCGCACACAGTTTGCTTTATGCCGACACTGGCACTCGTAAACACGATTTCCTTCCATCAAATGACCGATACCGGAAAGCAGTTTCCGGGAATTCGTGTGCTGGGAACTATCGGTTGGATTGGCGCGGGTATTCTCATAGGTACCCTCGACATGGAGACCTCAGCGAACATCTTCAAGATAGGAGCTGTTTCATCAATAGCCTTTGCTTTGTACGCCTTCTTTTTACCCGACTCTCCACCCAAGGCTAAGGGTAAATCCGTGTCGATTCGGGATGTCTTGGGGCTTGATGCCCTTGTCCTGCTTAAGGACCGTTCTTACGCGGTCTTCACAGCAAGCTCATTACTGATTTGTATCCCTCTAACTTTCTACTATGGGCAAACCTCCGCATTCATGGAAGCCCTCGCTATCGAAAATACGGGCACTAAAATGACATTCGGGCAAATGTCCGAGATATTCTTTCTCCTGGTCATGCCCTTGTTCTTCGTCCGCCTCGGGCTTAAGAAAATGCTTCTGATAGGAATGTTCGCATGGGTATTACGGTATGTCCTGTTCGCCTATGCCGATGCGGGATCTGCGATTTGGATGCTCTACGCAGGCATTATCCTCCATGGTATCTGTTTCGACTTTTTCTTCGTGTCAGGCCAAATTTATGTCGACCAGCGTGCACCGGAAGCCATTCGCGCATCTGCACAAGGATTCATCAGTTTCATCACTTATGGCGTCGGTATGTTTATCGGATCCTACGTCATGGGGGCATCCATACAGAATGTCACATCAGATTTGGGCGGCATGGACTGGAAAAGCTTCTGGCTCATCCCATCAGTCATGGCATTGGTAGTTATGCTCTTTTTTGCTATCCTCTTCAAAGAACCTAAAGCGGCAAAACCGGAGAACGTATCTTAGGCAAAGGTAATCTCATTTCAGTCTGATCGTCGTTTGTCCTCAGAGGCGATCATCCAAGCGACGTAGCCTATTATTTTACCTATCAACGGAGAAAAAGCAGTTGTAAACACAGTCAAACATCCGGTTTGAGGAATCTTCAGTTCACCATTGAAGCTTTCTCACGCTAGACACCCTATCGAAATACACGACCTTCAATATAAACGCAAATAGGCGTTTGAACAGCTATACGCTTTAGGGGCGGAGAGAAATATCCGGTACCGTTGATTGGTATCCTTACTAGCTGAAAACGCTTGAGGACGGGTGTAATGCTCCTAGCGTAGCTGAAAATCGAATTACCATCTAGCATTTATGTCTCAAACCCCACTTAAAGTCGGCCTGATTGGCGGAAGTTCGGGATTCATTACAAACGCTCACCAACGAGCGATTTTCATGGATGGAACACGACGTGTCTCTGCTGCGGCACTTTCATCGAATCCTGAAAAATCGATCGAAGCGTCCAGCAGCTGGCCGTATCCCATAGAAGGATACGAGAGCTATGACGCGATGCTTACAGGAGAGTTAAGCAAATCGAAAGAAGAGCGAGTCGACTACGTATTGATCCAAACGCCAAACCATGCCCATTTCGATCCGGCCAAGAAATTTCTTGAAGCGGGCATACCCGTCTTCTGTGAAAAACCGTTAACCCTGGATCGCAAAGAATCCGAAGAGCTGTGCCGAATCGTCAAAAAGAAGAAAATCCCATTTTGCGTTGCGCACACATATTTGGGGCATTGGACGACCCGCTTGGCCCGGTATATCGTCCGGACGGGTCTACTAGGCAAGATACGATGGGTAGATTGCGCTTACCTCCAATCCTGGATGGCGTTACGCTCGAGTAAGCCCGGCTTTAAAGAAGCGACTTGGCGCCTGAACAAGAAGATCTCGGGAATATCCAACTGTGGCGGGGACATTGGAACTCACGCCCTTATGCAACTCCGTTATATTACAGGCTTGGAAGTTGAATCTCTGAGTGCTCATTTGGAGACATTTTTCAAATGGAATGATAACGAAGAAGATAATCTCGACGATCATTTCACCACCTACTGCAAACTGAACAATGGCGGAAAAGCATTGATCCGAGCCACTCAGATTGCTGTCGGGCACAAAAACGATCTGCGAATCGAAGTGAATGGCGAAAAAGGATCTCTATGTTGGGCACAGGAAGATTCAGAAAAGCTCATTATTCATCCGATTGGTCAATCCGAACGCATATACTACCGAGGACAAGAAGACATGAGCGACGACTTCATCGGCCCTTTGCCGACAGATCTAGCCAGCGAAAGAACGATACCATGGGGACACAGTGAAGGGTTCCACGATGCATTCGCCCGGCTTCACAGATGCTTCGAAGTAGACGTCAGATCGTTTCAGGCCGGGAACTACGTTGAGGCAGATGGCTCAAAATATGCAACCGTTGAAGACGGACTGGCGGGTATCGATTTTATCGAAAAAGCCGTAGAAAGCAGCCAATCCAACAATTCGTGGATTACACTCTAGCTAACGTCTAATTAGAAAACCTCGAAAGCCCAGTGTAGTCGGGTGCATACCGAGTAACCCTAAACACACTATGAGGCCCTTCCGGCCCGCGAGGCGGCACCTCAAGAGGATTTCGATACTCCCAAACCGTCTTTCCCTTTGGAGTCACTTCAAAGAATATACCCTCTGAACCAGAGCAAATCAGAGTGTCGCTATTCGGCAGACGATCAGCACTTGAGATAAACGATGAGTAAAAGTCTGTGGGAACTTTCGCAACATAAGTCCAATCGAGACGCTCAGGCCCATATCCCCTCCCGCTGACGATTTTATAGGTGCCATCGTCATTCAATGGAGGTATTATCACATCAACCGATGAGTAATTTCCAGCCGGGCTACGATTACCATTGTTGTAAATCATCACGTGCCCCTGTCCCGGCATTCCTTCTCCTTTCCAACGGACGTCATGCTGCAAAAACAACCTTTGATCCTCTTTGGAGTCTGCACGATAGTTCGCCGGATTACCCATCGATAAAGGATGTCTCCACCCTTGCCAGATCGTCCTCCCCTATCACTTGCAGCCTCAGCCTTCGTAGTGCTATGGTCGATGACGATTAGCTCGTTGAATGAACGACAACTCAACACAATCTGGTCTAGGTCAGCATTATAAGCGACACCGTTTGAGTACATCCAATCAGAAGAGGAACTCGGATTCAGATTTACATCGATCAGTTCGAGATGCGCTGCCACATCCCCGTAGTTAGCCATATTCGGATCGTGGTCTTGTATCAAGTGATACCACGTCCGCCACTCCCACACAATCATGCCTGTTGCCTTACCAGTCTGCTCAACTTCTATGACTGTATCCGATCACATCCCTTTTTCAGCAATCAGATCTTTCTTTCTCCCAGCCGCGAGCGCAACTTCCAGAGAAATCCGAACCCAAACAAGAATGAGCACGTCTCCGTTAGGCAACGGTTCGATATCGTGATGCTGGTGCCTCTGTTCGTCCGAGAAAAGGAAGTCCCAAAGCACCGTGCCATCCCAAGCCAAGCGCTGAACACACCCCCACTCGGCCCACGATTTCCGAAAAATTCATTTCCAAAATGTTTGGCACCCCGCATTAGATCTTCATTGGCCAACAGATAAGCTGAGTTGGATGGTTAGCACTCACTCTCCCAGTCCTGAACCACCTCTTCCTTCATATCTATTTGGTGAATCACCGTAGATCCAAGTGGAGAGACCAGCGTATAACCCAGAAAGGCCCCTGGTACGTTCTGAATCAGCCCACGCTTCTCCATTTGAGCCTGACCTGTGGTAAAGAACAAAGAGTACAGAACATAAACCGAGAAGAGGTAACAAAGTTTAGAACGGGTAATTAGGAACATAGAGTGCGCTTTGCGGATGGACCGGTCTTATATTATCAAAAGTCCGTATGACTCAATCGCCAAAAAACGAACTGATCGAAGCCGCTACTCACCGATAGCATAAATAGCGTCATGTGTTCGCAGATACAACTTTTCGTCCAGAAATACGAGCGTGGAGTTCGTCCTTTCCTTTTCACTCATCTTGTTTACCTGCTTCGGACTCCAGCTTTCCGTTGGTTCAAAAATGTAAGTCGTAGCACCTTGATCAGTCAACCAAAGCTTATCATCCACCAAACTGATAGCGCTCCATGCCTGCTCCCTCAGGTTATGCTGCCATACAGTTTCACCGGTATAAATGTCTCCACTGTGAAGTTCACCTTTGCGTCCGCAAAGAAAATACTGATCACCCACAATAACTCCCGACCCAACTCTTTGAATGACGGTATCATTAAACCAGATACGATGGGAATCTGTCAAATCTCCAGTATCAGAGGCGGACGGCATCTTCATTCCAAACGCAGGGCCTCTATAACCACTAAAAGCGAGGATGACATCTTCCCCCACCATGGCATCGGTGTAAGTTAATGTCCCCAAACCACGACAGCGCCATAGTTCGTCACCCGTGGATGGGTCGAAACTAGCCAAATAACCTGGTAATGGAATCAATAATTCATCGCGATCACTGTTAGCCCAGAGTAAGGGAGTTACAAAAGATCCGTACAGATCCTCAGGAGGAGACGTCACCTCGTCCAGAAAACGTTCCCACACAGTCTCGCCAGTTTTCCTGTTCAATGCCGTTAATATGACCCTTGGCCCAGGACTTCCGAAATAAATGACTGTATCTCCGTATATACGAGGACTCGAAGCGTGCCCCCAGCGGTGGGTAACAACGCCAAGGTCCCTATGCCATTTTTTATTACCCTCGTAATCATAAGCTGTCGCACCAGCTGAACCATTCCAAACGAACACGTATTCACCATCTGTCGCTGGGGTCGCCGCACACCAGGGATTTGTGGCGTGCGTGGGATCATCTTCATCATAAAACACGGACTCTTTCCACAGCTGTTTTCCTGTCTTCCGATCAAAGGCGATCAATGAACGTTCAGTCCCGTCTACGTTGGCACAAGTTACAAACACATACTCTCCGAACACGATCGGCGAAGAATTACCGGGTGCAGGCAATGGAGTCCTCCAAACGATGTTCGTTTCTGGAGACCATTTTTCGGGGAAGCCCGTCTGCTGCACAACTCCATCCCCGTTTATACCCCGCCATTCCGACGCATTTTCGGCGGAAGCACTACACACGAAGAACACGCCTGTGAGTATAAAAGCCCCAATTCGATACGTGGAAAAAAGACAATTTTTGGACGGAAGCATATCAGGTTAAAGGTAACACTCCCCTACGGAGTGTACTTAGTCTACAATGTCAAAAACGACCGCACGATTTTCGAAGTGTGTACTTGCTTATCCAAACTGCGAAACCTCACCACTCATCCTTCACCGATACAATAAAGTGCATCTTCGGTGCGGTAATACATGAGTCCATCTAAAATGGCAGGGGTCGCATCCGTTCTCCCAGGCAGGACATTCGATGCCAGTTCGATATACTCACTCGGATCAGGTTTAATCACCTTGGTCGTCCCATTCTGGAGTATGAGATAGATCTTTCCACCTGCCACAAAAGGCGATGATTGAACATCCTCACGAAAGCGCTCACGCCACAGTATCACACCGGACTTGGCATCCATGCACGCGAACTCCCCCCGATTGGTGCTCCCATAAATATGATGATCATGAAATACCATCGATACGATATAACTTGAAAAACGATTTTGCCAGATGACCTCCTGACGTCGGAGGTCTACTGCAAAGGTCCCATTCTGAGGATACCCCCCATTCACATACAAATAACGTCGATCAAGAAGTGGAGTTCCCACCGTAGCATCTGCGCCTGCCTCGATATCCCAGATCAACTTACCTGTTTCAGGGTCGTAAAATTTCACCTTTCCCAAGCCCGTAGTTACGATCTGGTCTTTACCATCGACCTTGTAAACCCGTGGAGTTGAATAGCTGTGAAAATCAGCGTCTCCCTTGTCGTTTCGGCGCGTCTTCCAAAGCTGCTTTCCATCTTTCAGACGGTAAGCAACGATCAGCGGTTCGGGCTCCATGTCACTTAAGACGACGACCATATCCTTATAAACCATCGGACTGGAACCGATTCCAAAGTTCGATTTAACTTTGACGATCTCCTTATCCCAAAGTTTTTTACCATCCAAATCGTAAGCCGCTATCCAGACAGCTTTGTCCACTCCAAAAACCACGCTCAAGATTTCACCATCCGTTGCAACCGTTGCTGGAGCGTGTGTGTTTTGTTTATGAAGATTATCTAAAACCTCACCCCAGAAAACCTGCTTCTCCCACAACTTCTTACCAGATTTCTGATCGTAACAGATCAGGAAAAACTTTCCACGTTTCTCATCGGCTGAGGTGATAAATACCTTACCCCCTGTCACCACGGGCGATGAACTACCAATCCCTGAAATCGAAGATTTCCAAATTATGTTATGAGTCTCAGACCACTCGGTAACGGGCGCCACACCCTCAATAATTCCTTGTCCGTCGGCAGATCCCCTCCACTGAGTCCATTGCGAAAACCCCGGATTGGCAACCATTGCAAGGAATAAAATAGAAAGTGAGCCCCGTATCATGCCGCCTTTCCTAGGGAGGCATTTTAGGAAAAGCAATCTTGCGATTAGTTTTTTAACCTTCCCTTGACAGCCGGAATTCGTCGAAAAATTTCAGTCGCGGATTGCTCTCGTTCCATACTCAGCTCTAACCTACACATTATGACATTCTTCCCCGGTTGCTTTCGTTGCCTTTTAAGTTTCTTACTTGGAGCAGCTCTTCTGAATTCTGGAATCATTAATGCCGCTTCAAAAGATCTTCCGAACATCATTTTGATTTTCGTTGATGATATGGGCTACGCCGATATCGGCCCCTTCGGAGCCCGCGATTACCCCACTCCTAATCTCGATAAACTGGCGCAAACGGGGCGCTGCTTCACCGACTTTCACGTAAGCGCACCGGTTTGCTCGGCTTCACGCTCTGCCTTAATGACCGGAGTCTTGAACGTTCGATTGGGCATCAACGGTGCCTACAGTCCGAAAGTTGAGGTCGGATTAAACCCGAACGAGATGACCATTGCCGAATTGGTTAAACAAAAGGGGTACGCCACCGCCGCCTACGGAAAGTGGCACTTAGGCCACCACCCTAAATTTCTCCCAACCAGTCAGGGATTCGATGAATACCACGGAATCCCCTACTCCAACGACATGTGGCCCCAGCATCCGCGTTACGCTGGGTTAGCACTGGATGACCCCAAACGTTTCGAAGTGTATAAACCCCTGCCGTTCCTCCACAACGAAACCGTAGTTCATCAAGACCTTCAGCCAGAAGACCAGGCATTACTTACCAGGTGGGCCACCGAATCCGCTCAATCATTCATCGACCGTAACCATAAGAATCCCTTTTTCATCTACCTCCCCTACTCCATGGTGCACGTTCCTATTTACGCGAGTGATCGATTCCTGGGAAAGAGTGGCGCCGGACTCTTCGGGGACGTGGTTATGGAGCTCGACTGGTCGATTGGCGAGATCGTCAAATCTCTCGAGAGATATGGCGTGCGCGAAAACACCTTGATTATTTTCACTTCCGATAACGGCCCCTGGGCATCTTATGGCGATCATGCGGGATCAGCCGGGATATACCGCGGCCACAAGCACACGTCGTTTGACGGTGGAACGCGGGTTCCCACGATCTTTAACTGGCCCGCCAAAATTCCCGCAAACACCAGTTGTGACCTGCTTGCCGCTACCGTCGACGTGTTACCCACCATTGCCAACATTATCGGTGCTGAGCTACCCGCTCATAAGATTGACGGAAAGGACATTCAGTCCCTTATGTTTGAACAGGGCAACACAGAGTCTCCTCACGCATTCTATCCCCAGTACGGGAAAGGGGAATTACAGGCCATCCGGAGTGAACATTGGAAGCTGGTTTTCCCTCATAAGTACGGCACTTTGGGAGCCGGAAAATCCGGCGGCACAGACGGTTTCCCAGCACCGTATGAAAGCTTCACTGCCGAACTCGCTCTTTACCACTTGGACACAGACCCTGCAGAAACGACTGATGTAAAAGATCAATACCCAGAAATCTTTAAACAATTGAGCGACGCAGCTGACCAGTATCGGGAAGAACTCGGCGATGCTTTATCAAAAACAAAGGGCAACAACGTCCGCTCACCGGGCAAAATCGAACCCGGCGATAAACAACTCATCTGGGACAAAAAGTGGTATGTGACCCAATAGGCCGTCACGCTTAAACTAGAAAACTCAAAAATAGGCTCATAACAATTTTCATCCGTGGAAGATACTGTTGATAATCGTCCTCATATAAGTTTCTGGATGATCGGAGCATTGGCGCTGATCTGGAGTTTGATGGGAGTTCTGAATTTCTTGGGGCAATTGAATGTCGAAGTAGTGGCTTCCATGCCTGAATCCCATCAAGCGATAATAAACGGACGGCCAATATGGGGAACGATAGCTTTCGCTATCGCGGTATTCAGCGGAGCATTCGGAAGTATCCTGTTGCTCTTCAAGAAGTCATTTTCGCAATACCTTTTTGTCGCGTCATTGCTTGGCGTAATGGTTCAAATGATACCTAACATGAGATTGGCGAAGTCGAATATTCCATTCGGACTTTTCGAAATCTTCATGATGATGGTGCTACCCCTTCTAGTAGCAGCATTCCTCGCGTGGTATTCAACACGAGCCCAGGAGAACGCCTGGACAAAGTAAGGTCAGTTGCCCTCAAAGGCCCTGCCTACCTAATTCGGATTATTACCCAGAAAGATCGCTCGGCACGGCGCAGGGTAACCTTCAATCGTTTTAGTCGAATCTTTCGGATCCAGGAAATCAATAAGCGATTCAAACCGCATCCACTCGGTGGATCTTTGCTCGCCTACACTCGTAACCGTTACGTCGATACAACGGACATCCTCCCACCCCACACTTTCCAATTCGGAAATCAGAGATGGGACCGTTGGAATATACCATACATTGCGCATCTTCGCATACCGACCTTCTGGTACAAACACCGCTTCATTACTTCCATCAATCACCAATGTTTCAAGGACTAGTTCGCCGCCTGGTCTGGTATATTTTTTTAGTTGATCCAGAAATGCACGAGCGTTCCGCCTATGGTAAAGAACCCCCATACTAAATACGGTATCAAAAAAAGGCAGTTCATCCGGCAAGTCTTCCCAACCCATCGGCAGAACCCATGCGGGTAGCTCTGGAGGAGCAAAATGCTTGGTTGCCCAATACTGCATCACAAACAAAAGGAACGGATCGACTCCAATGGCGAGCTTTGCACCGGCTCCCAACATACGCCACAAATAGTAGCCGTTACCACAACCGATATCGAGTACCGTTCTACCTTCGAGTGAGGTGATCTTATCTGCCAGTCTATCCCACTTCCAATCCGACCGCCATTCCGTATCAACGTCGACACCTCCCAATGACAGCGGTCCCTTTCGCCACGGATGTAATTTGAGTAGTTGTTTCTTAACTTGTTCAGACTCACTGCTTGGTCCGAAACTCAAACGGGAGCGTATCTCAGTGTGACCCGACCCTGCAGCAGGCAGAGTATGCAATGCAGCTATCCAATGCTCCATATGCCCGTTATTCGAGGCTTCGATATTCTCTTCAACCAAACGCTCAATATCCGGAATCCAAACCGATAGAGGGGAATTTTCCAACACCTTGATAAGACCGGAATAGTCAAACAAACTCATAGCTTAAAGAACCCAACCTCTTGAAAGCGATTTTCGATTTTCATGATAGCCCAGTCGGCATGCTCCGCGATCATGTCGTCCTCATTGCGAGAAAGCTTTTTAAGTGCCGGCAAATCTTCTGGCGTTCCGATATTGCCAAGAACCACACACACATTCCGCTTCCAACGCGGGAGCTTCAAGCGTTTGATCGGAGTTCCTTTAAACCACTCTGCAAAGCTATCTTCATCCCAGCCAAGTGTCTCTGCAAGATCCGGGAGCCCTGAAAAGTGAAATTTAGTTTCGCAGGTCAATTGGGCCCAGCGGTTCCAGGGACACACATCCAAACATTCATCACACCCATAAATCCGATCGCCGATAGCATCGCGAAACTCCAATGGAATGGAACCTTGATGCTCAATCGTCAGGTAGGAAATACAGCGGGTAGCATCCAACTTGTACGGTGCCGGAAACGCATGGGTCGGACATACATCCACGCATCGAGTACAAGTTCCACAGTGGTCTTTCTCCTCTGAATCAGGCTCCAACTTCAGTGTCGTAATAATCGATCCTAAGAACAAAAAAGTTCCGTGCTTGCGGTGTAACAGCAGAGTACTCTTCCCCAACCAACCGAGCCCCGCTTGTGCGGCAATCGGTTTTTCCAGCATTGGACCGGTGTCTACATAGGGCTTCTGCGCACCCCCCTGTTCCCGCATCCATGAACACAAGGTCTTGAGACGCTTATACATGAGTTTGTGGTAGTCCTTTCCCAGCGCATACTTGGCAATCCGTCCACGCATCTCCGGATCTTTTTGGTAGTAATTAAGTCCGACAACCAAGATCGTACGAGCTTCCGGAAGAATATTTTTCGGCTCCAGTCGTCGATCATTGTTTCGTTCCATCCACTCCATCGTCCCGTGCTGTTTCTCCTCAATCCATTGAAGATAATAGTCTCTACGGAGCTTCACGTCGATCGAGGTGAAACCACAAACATCGAACCCCAGCTCCAGGGCTTTTTTCCGACAGGCTTCCGTCAATGAATTATGATCCGACATCCTCAGCCAGCCTGCATAGCCGTCGAGCCAGCTCAATGTAAAATATAAGGTTGCCAAGACCCGGTTCAGATCCATCTTTTCCACAGCCTGCTAGAAATTCCCAGGCATTGCGCTGCTGCAATAAACCACTGAATTTTTATGAAAACTGTTCTTGTTTACTCTGGGGGTATGGACTCAACAGTCCTACTCTATCACCTTATCTCTCAAGGGGATTCCGTCTACACCTTATCGGTCGATTACGGTCAACGCCACAGCAAGGAACTCGCTCAAGCTGAGACCATTACAAAATCACTGGGTGTTAGCCATCGCACGGTCGATCTCAGGTCAATTACCCAGTTATTCGGGGACTCCAGTCTAACGAATACCGCGATTGATATACCTCACGGGCACTACGAGGAGACCAACATGAAGTCCACGGTCGTTCCGAATCGCAACATGATTCTGTTATCACTCGCAACCGCCTGGGCCGCCTCACTGAAAGCAGATTCGGTCTCCTACGCAGCCCATTCCGGGGACCATGCGGTATATCCCGATTGTCGGGAAACCTTTGCACAGGCTCTGGACCAGGCCATCCGTTTGGCCGACTGGCAAGAAGTCTATCTCAATCGTCCGTTTGTAAACTACGACAAAGCCGGAATCGTCAAACGAGGCGCTGAGCTAAACGTACCGTTTCAAGAGACATGGTCCTGCTACGAGGGCGGAGACCTTCACTGTGGAAAATGCGGTACTTGTATCGAAAGACGTGAGGCTTTTCACCTTGCAGGGATCGAGGATCCAACACCTTACCAAGCAGACGCTCCAAGCGTTCAAACCATGGTAACAAACGATTGGAGATTCTGATGTATACCTGCACAAAAACCTACTCTGATATCCCGTTTGCTCACAGACAACATGCACACCACGGTCACTGCAGCTTTATTCATGGACACAATTGGAGTTTCAAATTCACCTTTGGATGCTCGCAGTTGGACGATCAGGGATTCGTAGTCGATTTCGGCAAGCTCAAGTTCATTCGCAACTGGTTGGTCGATACCTTTGATCATGCGTATGTGTATAATGCCGGAGACGTGGAGACAGAGCAGCTCATAACCCAATGCCCACAGCTATTTAAGGCCTATCGAGTGGAGAGCTGTTCAGCTGAAGGTCTCGCAAAACATGTTTTCCGGGTCATTGCCACGCAGTTATCAGAAAATCACGGTGACCGTGTCCAGCTTGTCGCTGTGGAGATTTCTGAAGACCAAAAGAACTCGGCGGAATTCCGTCCATGAAAGCGCTACCGGTCTACGAGACTTTCTATACCTGGCAGGGCGAAGGTTGCCACATGGGAAAACCGGCATTCTTTATCCGGCTATTTGGCTGCCCGGTTCATTGTCCCTGGTGTGATTCTGCCGGAACCTGGCATCCGGACCACATTCCCAGTCATATTGAGAAACGTTCTGTCGAGACCCTTGTTACAGAAGCGAAACAACACGCACCAGGAATTGTTGTAATAACGGGCGGTGAACCTTGTATTCACAATTTGACCCATTTAACGGATCACCTGCGTGCTGCCGACATTCGAGTTCACTTGGAAACCTCGGGTGCGTTTCCCATCCAAGGAACTTTCGACTGGATCACGCTTAGCCCTAAAGTATGGAAAAAACCGCTAGCGGAATGCCTCAAGATAGCCCATGAGTTTAAAGTCATCGTTGACTCCGAAAGCGCGATAAATATCTGGGAGAACGAGATCTCTCAATACTGGGCAGGGAAACCTGTCTGGCTACACCCCGAATGGTCGCTTAGCAAAAATGCAAAAATACTTGCTCTTATAAACTCCAGAGTGAAGGGATCCGTATACGGTTACCGCGCTGGCTATCAACTCCACAAACTTTATCAAGTGGACGAAGAGGATTCCCGCAGTCAACCTACGATAAACCTGACTGGAAGACCTTAGAAGTCCTTCTTATATTCGGCCGTAATATTTGAGTGGATACCACCGCGACCTGTCCAGACTGTCTCAATTTTCATCCAACGAGGCTCACTAAGCGCAACGAGATCATCGAGAATTTTATTCGTTACGGCTTCATAAAAAATACCTTCGTTTCTAAATCCCTGCAGGTATTCTTTATAAGTTTTCAGCTCGATGCATTTCGCGTCCGCCACGTAGGTAAGGATCACCTTTCCAAAATCTGGATGACCTGTCACAGGACACACAGATGTAAATTCCTCAGCTACGTGCTGAATAACAAATTCCCGTTCGGGTTTCGGATTATCAAATAAGTCGATATTCATAGCGCAAGGAGTAAGTTAACTATTGGATCAGCATACAATCTCCAAACGAGAAGAAACGATACTTTTCCTGAATTGCAGTACGGTACGCATTCAAAACCAGTTCTTGGCCGGCAAAACTGCTGACCAACATGATCAGCGTACTTTTCGGCAAGTGAAAATTCGTAATTAAAGCGTCCACAAACTTCCATTTATACCCCGGAAAAATAAAGATGTCCGTATCTGAAATCCGAGGAGTCAGCACACCCGTTTCGGAACTACTACTTTCCAAAACCCGCACAGAGGTTGTCCCTACTGCAATAACGCGTCGCCCTTCCTGCTTAGCCTGATTCAACCTCTGAGCGGTTTCTGCCGTAAGTTCAAAGTGTTCAGAGTGCATCACATGATTTTCTATACGATCCACCTTGACGTCTTGAAATGTCCCGCGACCTACATGTAAGGTCACCTTCTCGACCGATACCTGTTTTCCAGCGAGCGCTTCAAACACTTCCGCAGTGAAGTGCAATCCAGCCGTAGGGGCTGCACTGCTACCAGGATCACGTGCGTAGACGGTCTGATATTGTTCACGGGTCGCAGTAGATTCCTTGATATAGGGCGGAATGGGGGCATGGCCGATTCGATCCAGGTGCAGATGCAAGTCGGCCGCTCCACAGTTAAAATTAAGCAACCGACAACCATCTTCATCAATGCCCTCGACCAAGGCCTGCAACTCATCATCGAAAACAACCACTCTACCAATCTGGAATTTTTTGCCTGGCTTGGCCATAACACGCTGTAGTCCATCGACCGGTTCATTGAGCAATAATACTTCAACCGTCCCGGTTCCGATTTCAGGAATCGTCCCGAATAAACGCGCCGGAACAACCTTGGTGTCGTTTATGACCAACACGTCTCCTGGACGTAGCTGATCTGCCAAGTCGTAGAAACGTTTATGCACCAGCGCCCCTGAATCACGGTCGATAACGAGCATGCGAGAGTGATCACGAGGCACGATGGGATTCTGTGCAATCAACTCAGGAGGAAGTACAAAATCGAAATCCGTTGTATTCATCTTAACTTTCTCCGGCGGTATATTTTTCGAAGAAATCTCTTTTGAATGCGGCGAAACGACCTTCCTCGATACTGGTGCGAATCCCCTTCATTAAATTGCCGTAGAAGGACAAATTATGCAGTGTCGCCAATCGACCGCTCAAAGACTCCTTAACATGGAATAAATGCCTGACATAGCCCCGAGTATAATTTCGGCTAACGGGATGTTCATTGTGTTCATCGATTGGCATTTCTGAATCCTTCCATTTCGGTGACGCTAAATTCACTTCTCCAAAAGTCGTAAATATTTTTCCATGACGGCCATTCCTAGTGGGCAGTACACAATCAAACATGTCGATTCCAAGCTCTACTGCATTTAGAATATCGAGAGGAGTTCCAACACCCATCAAATAGCGGGGTCGGTCCTTGGGAAGATGCGGAACCGAAGGTAAGATCGCTTCTGGAGTCCTGGTAAAGTCTACCACTACGCCACCGATCGCATACCCCGGCAGGTCCAGGTCTGCCAATATTTTTGCAGACTCACTTCGCAAATCTTCGTAGAAGGATCCCTGACCGATTCCAAACAAATACATCGATTTATCCGCGCCGGTTTCAATCCACCGGTCTTTACAGCGGCCAGCCCACCGCATGCTACGCTCCATGGATGCTTTCGCTACTTCATGCGTACAAGGATAATCGGTACACTCATCAAGAGCCATTGCCACATCAATACCCAAAGCGTGCTGAATATCGATAACGCTCTCTGGAGTAAGGTTAACAGGATTTCCGTCCACATGAGACCGAAACGTTATACCCTCCTCAGTTATCTGATTCATCTTCGCCAGAGACCAGGCCTGAAATCCACCAGAGTCAGTCAGAATAGGACCATCCCACCCCATGAACTTCGCCAATCCACCGAACCCCTTGACCCTTTCTTCACCCGGCCGAACATGTAAATGATAGGTATTGGAAAGTATTAACTCAAATCCCAACCCACGAACCTCCATCGCTTCGACACCCCCTTTTATGGCACCTACGGTTGCGATAGGCATAAAAAAAGGCGTCTGCACATCACCGTGAAAAGAATGAAAGACCCCACGCCGGGCCTCTCCATCCTGGCCCACTAATGTATAGCTTTTGTCGGGCATTTTCAGGGGTTCTTTACACCTCGTTTCAACGCTCTAAAAACCAGCAGGTGGCCAAACAAAGCAGCTTGGACTTGAAACGCCGGCAACCAAACGAAAGGCATGTAAGTCACAAAAGTATTGGCAGGTTCATTGTCAAATGCCCGGAAAGAAGTCGGTAGTGAAAGGACTGCGACAACCATAATATTTACCAAGAGTCCGAGCCCGATCAAATTCCATATAAACACAGCCTTGGTTCCGATCTGTTTTTGTTTGTACTGGTAGGCCATGAGTATCGCACTCAAACCAGCCAGGATATCGAAGTTCTGCCCCGCGAAGGTCATTTGAACAGGAACGATCCCTTCTTGATACATCTTGTAGAGAAAGAATTCTACAAGAATCCGAAAGCTCTGAAAACCGATCAACCAGGCTAAACCGGCTCCCTCAATCACCAACAAACCGAACCGGGAAAAAGCCAGTGCGAATGTGAGAATGAGGGACATACAAACCAACACCAAAATCATAGGAGGAAACTGGTCGAAATCCTTTAGCGCCCCCTGTTCAGCCATCATGGAGGTGCCCATCAGCCATACACCCAACATAAAGGAAAGCATCATAGCCTTACCCGGTTTCGAATCTCCAGTCGCTGCGATACCCCGGATCAACGCAAAGCGAAATGCAAACCAGAGCGCGATCGTGATAAATACGAACAAGGCGAGGAGATAGGTGGGGACTTCAGGCATAGTATCAGTCAGATTTCACAACATTCAACGATCACGCGCCTTAACCTTCAATGCGAATAATATTCACCGGACAGTTTTCTTCGGCTTCCTTAAGGGCTTCCCTGTCTTCCTCCCATCCTTCTCCAAATTGAAGCGTATCCTTGATTTTCAGAATACTGTGAAGTTCAGCCAGACCTTCATCGTTCATAAACCAGTAATTCGGTGCGACATCACAACAAAGATCACAACCGATACACTCTGGTTGTTTGTGGATAATACGAAGCATCGTTCAGTATGGATAAGTATTTCCCAACCTAGCTGGCGACCGGAATCATCAGATAAATTTTATCGTTCTTTCTGACTTTTTTAGGTACCCGAATAGAAAATACATCTTTAGGGTTCACGGCATCCACTTCACCTTCATCCAAGTGAATCGCTTCCACCTTTCCCTCAACCACTCCCGTTGTTTCTCCGATGATCACGTATTCATCCCCAACTGCTACTTTACCGCTGGAGGTGATCTCAGCAACATTGAGCTTATTATAGAAATGGCTGACTTTCCCGACCTGCACCTTCTGCTTGGTTGCCTTGGAACCATAACTGGCTGACCACCCCTGATCGCGGCCCAGGTAATATCCTTCTGAAAGCCCTCGATTGTATACGGACTTCAGATCATCCAAAAGCCCCTCAACAAATTGAGGCGAGTAGGTTCCATTGTGCACAGCATCAATCGCTTTCCGGTAAGAACTGATGACAGTATGCACATACTCCGGCGAACGGCCACGACCTTCAATCTTCAAAACTTTTATACCCGACTCAAGCAGCTGATCCAAAAATTCGATTGTCGAAATGTCATTGGGTGACATCACGAAATTGTTATCAATCGTCAGCTTTTTACCGGTTTCCTTGTCTATCACGTCGTACTCTTTGCGACAGTTTTGAACGCAAGCTCCACGATTCGCCGAAGCGTTATCCGTATGCAAAGACATGCCACAACGTCCGGACACTGCGACACATAGAGCACCATGCGCAAAGGCTTCAATCTCTGCCGGACGACCGCTTGGCCCTCGAAGATCTGCCGCTACGACCTGTTCATAAAGTTTGCGGATCATTTTGAGTGTCAACTCACGGGCGAGGACTATACGATCGCAAAACTGGGTATAGAATTTGAAGGATTCGAAATTAGAGACCGATAATTGTGTAGATAGATGCACTTCCAGGCCCAGTTCCCTAGCCCGCATGATACAAGCCATGTCTGAGGCAATCACCGCATCGACTTTATTTTCGGCGGCTTCATCCAGGAGCTTATAGACTAACTTCAGATCATGGTCATAGAGGAGTGTGTTCAGGGTTAAACACGCTTTGACTCCTCCTTCACGACAGCGATTCATGATCTCTGGCAAGTCTTCCAAGCCAAACGACCGCCGTGCCCTAGCGCGCATATTCAGCTGAGCGAGACCGAAATACACCGCATCCGCCCCGGCAGCGATTCCAGCCTGCAGAGAAGGGTAACAACCGGCGGGCGCCAGAAGTTCGGTTTCAGGTAATGGAATATCAGTAGTCATCGGTTACAAAACCGCTAGTTAATGGGCTTAAACGCTGATCTGAGTCAAGCCGAACCCGATGAACGCGGGAAGACCTATTCGACTTCGAAGATACCTTCGATTTCTACCGTGATGTTTCCCGGCAAAGCAACTGCACCGAAGGCGCTCCGCGTACCAACACCAGCGTCCTCACCAAAAACTTCCGCAAAAAGTTCGCTACAACCATTGATGACTGCCGGATGATTGTAAAAATCCGGAGCACTATTCACCAAGCCAAGTAATTTAACGACCCGCTTAACCCGATCCAGCGAACCAAGATTCGCCTTGATGGTTGCCAACATAGCCAGTCCGGTTTGACGAGCTGCCACATAAGCAGTCTCCTGATCCACCACCGTTCCAACCTGCCCCAATTGCATTGTGCCATCCGATCGGTAAGGGCCATGACCAGACAGGTAGGCAAAACCATCCACGACAAGCATGGGTTTATAGAGACCACCGGGTTTTGGTGCGGGCGGAAGTTCAAGTCCCAGTTCGACGAGTTTAGCTTCAGGATTCATGATTCAAATTGTCTGGGATCAGGATCGATTTGGCCAGTTTCGATTTATCAATTGTTTAAGATCATCAAGCGGGGCTGTATGATCGTCAGATCCGATTAGGTTGTTCATCTCCCGAGGATCGTCTATCTGATCGTATAACTCCGCACCCGCTTCACCCGAGGCTCCCCACTCTACATATCGCCATCGTTTCGTTCGCACGCTGTAACCAGGAACATCGACAAATAGGGTTTGCGTGAATGCAGGACGCTCCCATTCGATTCCCGGATTCTCAAGCAGTGGTCGTAAACTGACACCTTCTAATCCAGCGGGCGGTTTCAACGACACAAGGTCAACGATCGTGGGAAAGATATCCACAAATTCAACGATTGCGTGGACTCCGTTTTTAGCAGCGGGCACGGAAGGGCCACGGATAATCAGTGGAGCTCTGGCAGACTCCTCATAGAGGCTGTTTTTTCGCCAAAGTCCATGTTCTCCTAAATGATATCCATGGTCTCCCCAGAGAACGATGAGCGTGTTTTCGCGTAAACCCAAATCATCAACCGCTTTCAACAGCTTTCCAACCTGCTCATCCACGAACGAGACACAGGCATCGTATGCCAGTATACATTTCCGTGCCTGCTCTTCCGTCGTGTAGAAATTGGGCCAATCAGGGGTGGAAGAGAGAGCTGCCTGAGGGACACTCTTCCGATAATCAGGCAGCATCGACGGCAATACCGTATCATCAAAGTCATAGAGATCGAAGTAACGACTCGGAGCAATATACGGAAGATGGGGCCTATAAAAACCAGCTGCTATGAAAAATGGTTTGTCTTTGTGTTTTTCCAGTAAACGAACAGCTTCCTCGGCTACCATGCCATCCGTCTGTTCCGCATCTTCTCCGTCGGCTTTCAGAAAACTCATCGAATCCGGCAATCCCAACTGTGGCGTGTAATCGGTAAGTAAGTGTTCATCGCTTCGGTCACGCCCACGTGGGTTTACGACTTCGTCCCAGGAAACAGGATCGTCGGAGCCGTCAGTACCGATATCCAATGGCACACGCTGATGGAAAATTTTTCCAACACGGGCCGTATAGTAACCTTGCTGCTTAAATAATTGAGGAAGTGTTACGACGTCTGGTGCCAGCTCGCGGAACGACATACGGTTATTGATCATTCCGGTCGTCTGAGGCCTCAAGCCGGTAAGCACAGAGGTACGACTTGGACCACACGAAGGATACTGACAATAGGCACGATCGAATCGAACTCCTTCTTCAGCTAACTGGTCAATATTGGGTGAGGATATATGCTCAAACCCATAACTTCCGAGGCGCGTATTCAGGTCATCAATCGCAATGAACAGGACATTCATTTGCACTGCGGGAGCGGCGGACGCGACAAAAGCGGCTATTTTAAATAAACCAAGTATGCTGACTAATCTGAGCACCATCATTCTTTAACGCTTTGACTGCGTATACAACTGAACTCCCTTTTCATCACGAAAATCGAATGTGAGTATAGGCTTTTCTCCAGTGGTTCCACCGGTCACTTTAACCAACAAAAACCCACCTGACTTCGGAGACTGAGTGTAAACCTGCGTAATATGCCCCTCCGGGTCCGTTCCATCAGGGCTACCGGGATTCACGCCGAGTCTCGAGTTCGTATCCGTCAGAGCACCACATGAGAACTCCTGAATACCTTCAGGGGAAATGGAGTGGTACTGCCAGTGGCGGTCGCCTGTGATGATAAAAAATTTACCAATATCAACTTCGCTCTCTAGCAACCATTCGAAGAAGTCATCCCGTTCATATCGAAACCCGCCTATATTGGTGTGATTATCTGTCTTATGCAATGAGTCAGGACCGATCATGGGTGTGGGAGATATCAATACCTTAAAGGTAGCATTGCTCTCAGCCAAGGTCTGTTTGAGCCACGCTTTTTGTTCGATTCCCCAAATGGATTTATCAGGACCGTCTGGCATAGCGTTGGGACTTCTATACATCCGGTTTTCGACGAACCATACCTGGAGGTCCTGGGTCACCCGATAGGTTCGGTAGGTTTTGAAGTCGGTATCACCATGGGCGGTAAACGGAAGTTGCTCCAGAAGCATCCTTCTCGCCTCACCTGGTGATGGCGCGTAGTCGCCACTGTTATCGCCATCATCGATGCGGTAGTCGTGGTCGTCGACTTCCCAAAATGTGGGGACTTTCGCAAACAAATCCCGAAACCGTGGTTGCACAAATTGCTCATGCCATTTCTGCCTCATCTCTGGAATCGTTTCTGCCCGGGGTTCTTTCGGGGTATCGTAATAGACCGTATCACCCGCTCCTACGAAAAAGTCTGGTTTAATTTTCAGTATAGTTTCCAACCCCGGGTATCCCAGGTGCTTGTCTGGACCATCGTAAGGATCGGCCAGCTCGGTGGCATTGTGGAGTAAGTGAATTTCACGATCGATCCGATCATCCCCGTGAAACTTTGCATAGTTCATACACGTTACCACAACAAACTGAAAGTCTGTGGAAACAGATGCTCCAGAAAGGGTTCTGAATTCCGCCGTCGGGCCTTGAATCAATCGTTGGGGACTTGTTCCGATTCGTGTTTCTAAAACGTAGCGTTTCCCCGGTTCCAGGTCTTTAAACACTATGCGAGCAATAAAATCACGGTACTCAACCGCCTTTACCTGCTCCCGAAACATTTCTGAATTTCCCGCTTCATCGAAAAGCGTAAACTCTACCACGCCAGCCACACCAGGCACATCCCCCTCGATTAACTTATCATTTTCAGTAAGTCGTACCTGCGCAACGGCTGTCGTATCCGTAACCTCGCCCACCAAGATCCCCTGTCCGGTCATCGGCGGAGAACCACAACCAGAAAACATCAGGCCAACGGCAATGGCTAAAAGCGACCACCCAAGCGGAACCCTGTGTATAAGCGAGAGCAATGTTAATGGAGGCATCATCTAAGGAGTTTAGGATAACAATAGACACATTGGTCCAGACATATCCAGATAAACCCTGGGCACCCTTCTCAATCACCAAACATGAAGAAGGCTTTGCTAAGAATAAAGAACCTAGGCGGTCGCCTTCTGACTACCTGAAGGCTTCTTTCCCAACTTCAAAAAGTGGATCGCCAAACCGAGGCCGATAGCAAAAACCACTTCTCCGATAGAGAAATAAAGCAGGTTCATCGCCGTCCCATCGTCGAATCCGTAAGTGTGCAGACCCACCTGGAGTAAATTGACTCCAAACCAGGCAACAGCCACCGTAATCGGAGTCAGAGCCAGGAAGACCGAGAAACTGAGTTCCTTCAAACGACCTGCCAAGCGACCATGGATTGCAACCAATAGCCACATCACAATCAACAGGGCCCCATTTTCTTTCGGATCCCAACCCCAAAAACGTCCCCAGGATTGATCTCCCCAGATTCCACCCAAGATCGTTCCGAACGTCGTGAAGAACACCGCAACCAGGCAGATTCCATAGGACACGCTGTAAATTTCTCGATGCCACGCCTTCTTGTTTGGGAAAATGACGCGCATAACGAGGTAGGCGTGTGCCGCCAATCCCGCAGCTAATGCTACCCCGTATCCGATCGTAATCGTCAAAACGTGGGTACCCAACCAGAAGTTGGTATTCAAGACTGCAACCAGCATTCCCAGAGTGTCGCCTTCTGCGGCGTAGCTGAAACCGATAAAATGCAGGGAGATGCCAGCAGCAGATCCGATTATCAAACCCAAGGTATCTCGACGGATAAACTCCAATACGATGGTGACTAACACCAAGGTCCATCCTACAAAAATAACCGATTCGTATAACGTCGTAACTGGCGGACGAGCCATTATATAAACACGGAGTGCGATTCCAACTGTATGCAACAAGAATCCAACGACCAGACTCCCCAAACACAATGTTCGGACAATTTTGACGTTTATTGCGTAAAACAGCAGCAGGAGCACGAATGCCAAAATGTAGAATACGTTACTATATTTGAAAAAGTTGCCTTTGTTGTAGACCAGCTCAGCGTTGTATTTCACCGGCACATTCAAAGATGCATTTGCTGCAGCTACCTCGGTAGACACATCGGCAAAGCTGTCTTTCGAAAAGGCAGCCACGATCGCTTCCAATTCTTTAATGCGGTCACTTTCCCAAACCGATAATTGGCGGCCGTCCAAAATACCCCATGGAGAAGCCCAATCGCCCTCTTTCTGGTCCTGCTCGGGCTTTACCAATCGAAGAAGGTCGGCCGACTGATCCGCCATCTTTCCTTGAAGCTGCTGTACAAGATCCACCAGTGCGCTTTCCTTTTCAGAAATAGAGTCGCCCTCCTGACGCCCCTGCAACACTTGTAATTCACGGGCTAATGCTTCGCGAGACTGAAGAAACTCTCTGTAGGTGTACCCTTTGCCCGGCTCAAATCCGATGGCCTCAGCTAGCTCGACATTATTCACGATTATGTCAGCCCTAAGTCCCGTCAAAGAGCGACTAAGCGCTAAATACTGCATCACCTTGCGATAGAGCGTAAGCAATTGCGTCTCCCCCCGTGAACGATCCTCAGGTGCCTTTTCACTCAATCCTCTCAGTGATTCCATGTGATCATCTATCCCGCGGCTCAGATCCATAAACGAGTAAACGTTATCCGGATTTAAGCCAATCCCCAGTCCCAGAATGGCCTCCTTTTCAAAGACTTTGAAGACTTTGCGCTCATAAGACTTACGAGGATCAATCATCAACTCAAGGAGCCAATCGATAGCCTTCTGCCCCTCAATCGTTGATTTGCTGTGATAGAGAAGCAATTGAGATCTGGCAAACGTATCCAGAGGCTTGAGACGCCCTTGATCCTGAACAATAAGGGCTTCAAGCGCACCTGCGCGCACTGGCGACTCGTAATCCTGTGCACTGAGACTCAATGCAAAACAAACACTTAAAACTGTTAACGCTAGATGCTTCATGATGCAGCCACCTCCCGGGTCTTTTTGCTACGTTTCACCAACTTAGGCACTTGAATCAAAAGGTGAAGGAACAGGCCTATCGCCATTATGATACTCGATATGTAAGGAAAATTCCGGCCAGCGTTTTTGACAACTGCCAAGACGGTCGTATCCTCAGCCACCCCCTCGATAAACGACGCTTGATAAAACGTGTAATCCAAATTGCGGAGCGGCTCATTCATAGAAATCAGGACCTCCCGTTTGTTACCACCCTCAATCACGTTCACCAACGAACTATAGTGAGAGGCTTTCGAAGTTCCCGGATACACCTTTTTCGTAAAATCCATCAGTTCGATGGCGAAAGGTAATTGATAGCGTTTGTTTCGCAGATCGATGACATACTCTTTACCCCCGGCGACCACCGTCTGGGGCACCTGCATAAGTTGAAACAGCATGTAAGTCCCGTCGGTATCTCCATCAAGACCTTCAATATTCAACACCATACCTGCCATATTTTGAGCGAATTCGTTTTCCAGTTTCTTTGGAACGAACTGAAAACGTTGTGCAAAGCCAAACACGCCATCAGTGACCTCAGGTTCTCTGCGGACGATATCTACATTCCTGTGAAACGTTTCGACCGTGATCGTAAATGGCAAATCAGCATCTGCGATTACTGCACCTTCTTTGATATACTCATTGGAGAACGCCACCACCGCATCATGGTCGTCTGGTGACTTGTCCGTAACCGCAAACTCAAGTTCGTGATAGTCCTGATAATAACTGCTAATCTGACCTTCCGGAATCGGCATACTCCCTTCATTTGAGAAGTAAGCTGTAAAAAAACCTCCGAGCAATAGCAGCAGCATCCCGCCATGGGTCACCAGCGTTCCTATCCGATTAAACCGGATTGGGCTGTTAAAGATAAGTTTTGCGGCTAAGTTGAAAAACACGATCGTCATCGCCAACCGACCCCCCGGAAAAATTCCCCAGACAAACCAGGACGAGAAATATTTCTGCTGGGCCAGGTAGAGTCCGTTGTACTTTTGATCAATCGTTCCGTAAACCAGTAGGACGATCAACCAGATAGCTGTGTAAAAGAATATCTCAGGCTTCGCCATAAAATGGGCGAACTTGAGAAGGGAAGACTTAGGCTTGGCTTCGCTCATGATAGATCCGCACTAGGCGTCTTTGAAAACTACGGAGTTACAAAATGCTTCGAAAGAACTTTGCGCCTCCTCCACTCCCGCCTTGGAAGCTGTCAGTTTGGCAAACAGGGTAAAATCAGGCCGCTCAAAGATACCTGCTATTATGGCATTGTCCGGATTGTCGTCATTAATCAGCGTAACATGGAGATATTCTCCACCTTGCTGTGTGCTATGCATATGGGCTGAACTGGCAATCTCCTCCGGTGTCGCATCGCCTAAGCCGATTTGTCCACGCCAGCGGTTGATATTGGCCATCACTCCACCCGCTACACCGCCAAGCTGAACCAGAGAGAAGTCGCCTACCTCGCCCCCGGAGAGCGGCACATTGTAGCTCGCAAGTCGCATTGACGATTGTTTACCTTCTTCCCAACCTTCTGGAAGTACCCAGGTGAATGGCAGGCCCGTATCCACAGTATCTCCAGAAATTACCGTCATAGCCGATACATTTTTTACTGTGGCAGGTTTCGTCACCTTGTATTTTTGAACGGAAGGCTCATCTGAACAGGACCACAAAAATAGTGAAACCATGAATAAGCACACAGACAAGAGAAGCTTAGGTAGATTCATTTGGGAAACAACTAAGGAAAGGTGTTAGGGAAAGTGGTTCCCCTAACTTAGCGAGGTAATAACGTGATCACCCCCTGCTAAGTCAATGAAGGAAAGACGATTTTTGTGCAGAAAACCGAGTCATAACCCGAAATGTTTCGTTAAAGCGGGTCCCCTAATCCACTTGAAGCGAAATTCTAATATCAGGCTCCATTTTGTACTAGGCATCTACAAAACCTTTGTGCAAAAAGGTAAGTCCAACATGATCCTGAGACCCTTCTGTCTACTTTTGTTCATTGCAGGGTGCTACCAACCCCTCAATGGAATCGAAATCTTTCTCAAAAACGGCGACCGCCTGCAAGGTGACTTGCTCATTGAGTCCGATGAGCACATAACACTCAAACATCCAATCCTCGGCGAAATAGAAATAGCGAAGGAAAAGCTCGCAGAATGGCCACCTCCAAAACCAAAACCCGAGCCCGTAAAATTGCCGCCAACGCGTCCGTCCTCCGAGCCGAAGAATCCCGACCCTGAACTACCCTCGGTCGAGGAACCGGAGGAAGAAGACCATTCTCTCTTCAAAAAGCTTCCTCTGTTCGTCTGGGAGTCGCCCAAGCAACTTATTCGCGCTTTGCAGAACATGAACTCAAAGTTTGGCTTTTCTTTTTCCGATAAGGAAAGCCGTCGGGATCAGAGCGACCTCAGGATCTTCTACAATAGCCGATGGAAAAACGGGAGAAGCGAGTACCGCCTGGATTCTGATTACCGATATCGGGAAACAGACGGCGACGTGAGCGATGACCGATATTCGGCTGATTTTCGGTTTCGACGACAGCAGGCCAGGAACCTGTTTATCCAGTCCTCCACCGTTTACAAACGAGATCCATTGAGAGAAATCAACCACTGGGTTGAACAAGGAATCGGAGGCGGTTGGAAAAATAAAGTCTCACCAGCTTTTGAATACTCCCTCGGAGGTGAAACAAGCGTACGCTGGGAAGACCTTTCCCAAAACAATGGTTCTATCGGTGGCACCAGTGTTCTTGTCACCGCTTTCCAAGACTCAGTCCTTCAAATAACGAAGGATTACCAACTGCTGCAGGACGCCAACTTATACCTGGATCCTGAAGACTCAGAAAACTGGGGTTATAGCTTTGATCTAAAGCTGGACGGCAAAATATCCGATGGGTTTACTGTTCGCCTGGGATATGAATATAACTTCCAGAACCTGGTACCGAGGAACGTACCGAAAAAAGAAACCCTTATTTCGAGTTCAATCCTCTACACATTCTAAGCGATCATACCTCAACTGCTAGCAGCGATTGAGAATCGACAACACTTGCATCCTTCCACAACTCATCCAGCTGATAAAAGTCACGCTGCTCATCGAGAAACAGGTGGATCATTACATCGAATGCGTCGATGACAGCCCAGCCACTCCCAGCTGAAGAATCACTACCCACCGTCCTCACTTTCAAGTCCTTGAGCTCGCGCGAAGCCGTACTCAACAAGGCCCGTAAATGAGGCTCTGAGTTCCCTGAGGCTAATATGAAAAAATCGGTGATCGATGATAGCTCACCAACATAGAGCACTTTGAGGTCTTCTGCCTTACGATCATCCAACGCCCGCACGACCGATTTGAGCAGGCTATGTGTTTCTTGAGGTAAATCCGTTAAATCCATATAATCCATTAAACTCTGTATAAATGCTTTTGTAAGATAAGATCGCTCACTGCTTTTGGCAATAGATGTTTGACCTCTTTTCCGGTCGCAATCCGATCGCGGATTTTTGAGGACGCAATATCCAGCAAACGGGAATTTACCTCCAAAAACCGCAGATTGGGGATGGCAGGAATCTGGTCAGTGTCAATCACGTATCCTGGTCGGGATATAATAACAAATGTCATCAGTTTACACAAGACGTCGATATTCTTCCATTTATGCAACTGAGCAACCTGATCCCCACCAATCACCCAGTAGAACGACACTTCTGGGTATTGCGCCGTAAAGTGTTTCATGGTATCGATCGTGTAGCTAACCCCACCCCGATCGATCTCAAAGCGGTTTATGTGAAAATCTGGATAAGGTTCAAGCGCCGCCCCGAGTAGCTCGAGTCGCCCCTTCTCATCCAATCCAGCCTCGTTTTCCTTCAACGGAGATTGAGCCGATGGCACAAACCAAACCTCGTCCAGTTTGAGCTCTCGAAAAGTATCTTCAGCCAATGAAAGATGCCCCAGGTGAATGGGATCAAATGCGCCTCCGAGTATAGCTACCGACTTTGAACTGCTAATCATCTACTTACCATTTCTGTAAAACAGAGACGAATTACTACTTTAACCAGAAAGGAAAGGGAAAATTTTCTTTCTTATTTTCCAAGGCGACGCCATTTATTTGCCCCATGAGCCACTCAAAACTGTCTCAAGACCTGCAAGACCTGCTACTCCACGGTGACGAAGACGGCATAAAATTGTCGGAACTCGTGGTTGCTCTCGGTGATCGGGGGTTCGGACTGCTGTTTATCATCCTATCA
>CAYGQM010000060.1:0-45184 GCA_964352065.1 uncultured Opitutaceae bacterium | reverse complement strand
ATATTTTTTAGGGACTCAGGGGTTGGTTTACGTGTTTCTCCGTAAAGACTGTGAATAGTGAGCCCGGTCTTTTCATCCACGCTGTCACCCACTTTGTCATCGTAGGCTCCCCGTATGCCATGCTCCGGACTGAAGAGTGCGACGAGTTCGACTGACGGATGCTGAAACAAGAGATCAATGGTGGAAACGCCCGCGCGATTTCGTCCGGTGTGGTTGGTGATGAGACCGACCCGGAGTCCTTGAAGCTGGTTGAAGTTATCGGATTCCAGGACATCGATTCCGTTTTTCGTATGTTTCTGAAGGGGGGTATCTATGGAATTGCAGGCCCCCAGAAATAATACTGTAACTAGGAAAAACACCTGAAAACAGATTCTGGTTTTATGGCCTACCATGCAGATTCGGATAAGTGGGTTTTCAAATACATAATCAATCGAACGGCATAAGCAGATATCCGATTCGTCTGATTCACAATAGAAATTCCTTGTAACTAAGGGTCGGATGCCAGTATCTATCTGGTCTACCCCATACCTGTTTGCGCATACGCTCCCATATGAAAGTTTCTACCCCTGTATCGCGATTTCGAAGTCTTTTTTTGTTCGTTTTTCTCCTACCGTTCTCAGTGTTAGCTGAGTCGTCTGATCTCGGGCTTCCAGAAAAGATCAGTTATCACCAACACGTCCGTCCGATCTTTCAAGCCAAGTGTCATGGCTGTCATCAGCCAGCCAAAGCCAAGGCGGACTACGTGATGACCGATTTTGAGAAATTGATTTCCGGTGGCGAAGGTGGAGAACCGGTGATCATTCCGTTTGAACCTGAGAATAGTTATTTGATCGAATTGGTCACGCTTCAGAAAGGGGACGACAGACCGGAGATGCCGGAAAAGGATGAACCGCTCACACCCTATGAACTGGCTATTGTAACAGAATGGGTCGAGAAGGGTGCCCGGGACGATACCCCTGAAAATGCCAGGCAACGCTACAGCCAGGAAAATCCTCCTCAGTATGCGGTGCCACCGGTGATTACGTCGCTTGATTATTCACCGGATGGAAGATATCTCGCGATGGCTGGGTTTCATGAAGTCTTGCTCCACGAAGCGGATGGTTCAGGGCAGGTTGCGCGTTTCGTGGGGCTCTCAGAGCGTATTGAGAGTGTACGGTTCTCTCCTGACGGGAAATACCTGGCCGTTGCGGGCGGATTGCCTGGGCGCATGGGGGAAGTCCAGGTGTGGGATGTCGAAAAGCGTGAATTGAAATTTTCCAAACCAGTTGGCTTCGACACCGCTTATGGTGCCAGTTGGTCACCCAATGGCAACTATATCGCTTATGGAATGCCCGACAATACGGTGCGTGCGATCAAGGCTTCCAATGGGGATCAGGTTCTGTTTATGGGTGGGCACAATGACTGGGTGCTTGATACCGCGTGGTCGGTGGAGGGTGATCACCTCGTGTCAGTGGGGCGCGATATGTCCGCCAAGCTAACCCACGTGGAAACGGAGCGGTTTATAGATAACATTACTTCGATTACGCCAGGTGCGTTGAAGGGAGGCATGAATGCGGTGGTTCGTCACCCGACACAGGATCATATTCTTGTGGGAGGTTCCGACGGAGTACCCCAAATCTATCGCATGTTTCGCGAGACCGATCGAAAGATTGGTGACAATGCGAATCTTATCAGAAAATTCCCGCCGATGCAGGGCCGTATTTGGAGTGTAGCATTTGCTCCGGATGGGAAACAGGTAGCAGCTGTTTCAAGTCTCAACGGACATGGGCAGATTAATATCTTTGCATCCGACTACGACGCGACGATCACCCCGAAGCTAAAAAAACTATTTGAAACCGCGCGAAGAAATCCGGATGGCAGTGAGAATATAAATCCCGAGATTGAAGCCTTCCACACCGCTGGAGCGGATCTGCTGCACACCGTAGAAGTCGATTCTCCGATATTCTCAGTTGCGTATTCACCGGATGGAAAAACGGTGGCGGCTGGTAGTGGCAACGGACGTATACGTTTGGTGGATACTGAAACCGGATCGGTCAAGAAAGTGTTCGTGCCGGTCGAAGTGTCGGATGCGGACTCACTCGCTTTGTCTACACTAAAGAAGACTGACGCCCCGGAGAATCTGAAGAAGGGCCAGCATAGTCGCGTCGATCTGAGCTTGGTCGACGAAAGTCGAATCGCTTCATTGTCTATTTCGCCAGCATCGGTGAGCTTGGATGCTCCCAATACTTACAATCAACTTTTGGTGACTGGAAGGTTAGACACCGGTGAATCGGTTGACCTGACTCGACACGTTAATTGGTCAATAAGCCGTGATGTGGCGGTTGTGGAGGACCGTGGAGTTATTCGTCCGGTCAAGAGAGGCAAGGGCACACTCACCGCATCGTTTGCCGGTAAGCGATCGAATGCTTCGGTTGTTGTCAGTGGATTGGATGATCTGTTTCACCCGGATTTTATCGTCGATGTGAATCCGATTTTGACACGGCTAGGTTGCAATGCGGGGACTTGTCATGGCGCCAAGGATGGCAAGGAAGGATTTAAACTTAGTCTGCGTGGATACGACAGGCTCTATGACGTAAGGGCATTTAGCGATGATCACGCTGCAAGGCGGGTAAACTACGCGTCTCCGGATGACTCGCTTATGTTGTTAAAAGCAACTGCTGCTGTGCCTCACGAGGGAGGAATGCTAACCGACATTGGTTCTGATTATTACCAAACCGTAAGACAGTGGATTATTGATGGTACAAAATTGGATTCCGATTCCGATAAGGTGAGTCGTATCGAAATGTATCCGAAGAATCCGGTAATCGATACGGTGGGCTCGAGTCAGCAAATTCGAGTGGTGGCTTACTATCCAGATGGATCAACCCGCGACGTAACGAGGGAAGCTTTCATTGAAACTGGAAATATGGAAGTCGCTTACCATGATGACTTCGGTCTGATTACCACAATTCGCCGTGGAGAAGCTCCCATTTTAGCCCGCTATGAAGGCGCTTATGCGGCGACGACGGTTACCGTTATGGGTGATCGGACTGGATTCGTTTGGGAAGAACCTGAAAGCTGGAATGAAATCGATAAGCATGTATCCGAAAAATGGGAACGGATGAAGATTCGACCTTCCAGATTGACCACGGATACGGAGTTCATCCGACGTATTTATTTGGACCTTACCGGACTTCCTCCAACGCCTCAGACGGTAGTGGCATTTGTCGAAGACGCCGCGCCCACGCGCATCAAACGAGAAAAAGTGATTGATGATTTGATTGGCTCTCCCGAATTCGTGGATCATTGGAGCAATAAGTGGGCAGATATGCTTCAAGTAAATTCGAAGTTCCTCGGGCGCGAAGGGGCTCAGATATTTCGTGATTGGATTCGTGAGCAGGTTGCCGAAAACCGTCCTTACGATGAATTTGTGCGGACGATTCTTTCATCCACGGGTTCGAACAAAGACAATCCGGCAGCTTCTTATTATAAAATCCTACGCACCCCGGAAGAGCTCGTTGAAAATACGACTCACTTGTTTCTGGCGACGCGTTTTAATTGTAATAAGTGTCACGATCATCCTTTCGAAAAATGGAACGTCGATAACTACTATCAGACCGCAGCTTTCTTTTCGCAGATAGGCCTTGAACGGGACAAGGCGCATGCTCCTCAGGAAAATATCGGTGGAAGCGCTGTGGAAAACTCAGTACCACTGTATGAGATCATTTCCGATATCGAAGAAGGGGAGGTCACTAATATTGTGACGGGTGAGATTGCGAAACCAACGTTCCCATACCCCGCCAGCATTGATCTAGATGGCAAATCCGGTTTGGATAATGAGGAATACTCCCGTCGGGAGAAACTGGCGGCTTGGATAACCGCTCCGGACAATCAATTCTTCGCCAAGAGTTACGCAAATCGAATCTGGGGATACCTGACCGGAACGGGTATCATCGAACCCATTGACGATATCCGTGCTGGAAATCCTCCTACGAACCCGCAACTGCTGGATTACCTGACACAAGGATTTGTAGATTCGGGTTTCGACGTACGGGCGCTGATTCGTGTGATCTGCAACTCACGTACTTATCAGCTTTCCATTGAAACGAATACTTTCAACGAGGATGATGAAATCAATTATTCGCATGCCAAGGCACGTCGTCTGCCTGCGGAAGTTTTATTCGATGCCGTCTATGCGGTGACCGGGTCGATTCCGAATATACCGGGCGCCAAACCAGGCATGCGGGCCGCTCAACTTGCCGATGCCAAACTCGATACCAAGAGTGGTTTCCTGGCCAATCTCGGTCGTCCTACCCGCGAGTCCGCCTGTGAATGTGACCGGCAAAATGATGTTCAATTGGGAGCGGTTATGTCGCTCTTGAGCGGCCCGTCGATCGCTGAAGCGGTGGGTGATCCGCACAATCAGATAGCCAGAATGGTGCCTCAGGAGCCGGAAGACAGTACCTTGATTGAGAAACTGTACCTGCGCGTGCTCAGTCGGTTGCCGACCCAGGAGGAAATTGATTTGGTTCAGGAAAATTGGTCACTTATCGAAGGAGACCATCAGGCATTGTTAGCACAGCTTGCGGAAATGGAGAGTGACTGGGTGTGGAGAAAAGCTGAGTTGGAAACGCAGCGGTACCGTGAGCTTGGAAACGCCAAGGCAGCTTTGGAGGTTTACCGTCCGGAGTATGAGAGGGAGAAATTAGCAGCGGAGCAGGCGCAAAAGAAACGCGTTAACGAGCTGGAACAGGCCTTAGCTCGTTACGTATCCGATGAACTCCCTCAGCGCGAAGAGGCGGCAATTCATGCCGTATCCATCGACCGTTTCTGGACGCGGTGGACACCTCAAGTTCCTGAAAAAGTGGAAGCGAAGGGCAAGCTGGATATCAAGGTCAACGAGGATGCCTCAATTCTGGCAACCGGTGATTTCGGAAATAGTGTAGATTACATCGTTCACTTACCGTTGAAGAACACGACGGTTTCTGGAGTCATGCTGGAAGCGTTAACGGATGATATCCTGCCAGGGTTTGGCCCGGGATATCGCGAACAGGGTAATTTTGTCGTTACTGAATTTATGGCAAGCTACCGCACGGCGTCCGATCCGGATAAAGAAGTGAAACTGAGGCTAGTAGAGGTAGCCGCAGACTACACCCAGCAAAACTTCGATGTGAATAAGACCATCAATGGTGTTCAGGATCGGAGTGACAAAGCATGGTCCGTCGGGGGACAGACCCGCAGGCCTCATTGGGCACGCTTCAAGTTGAAGGAGCCACTTCAATTCGATGAAGTGGGCGGAACTTTAACCATAAGTGTAATCTGTCGCTATTCGGCGGGCGATTATCCATTGGCAAAATTCCGATTGTTTACGACCGATGCCGAGGATCCACTCAATCTGGGTTTACCAATAGCCATTGCTGAAGTCTTGAAGAAAACTCCGACGCTGCGAACGGATGCTGAGCAAACAATGATATCTGAATGGTATCAGTTTCAGGATCCCGATTACCTGGAAAAACGATTCGAATGGGTGAAAGCGGGACGGGCCCTTCCTGAGGATATGGAAATGGTTTCGCTTCAGGCGGCGGTTGCTGAGCTTGAAAATCCAGTTCCCGAAGACCCGACGCTCGTTCAGTTAAGGCGGGATGTCCAATATTCGGTGCAGCAGACGGCAGATCGCAGATTGACCGCTGCACAAGATCTAGCTTGGGCATTGATCAATAACTCTGCATTTATTTTTAACCACTAGAACCTGAAAGACACGCGCTATGTTCAGAATACCCGGAGCTAAAGGCAAAGACCTCTGTGATTCGCACCTTAATTCAAGCCGACGGGATTTTCTTCGTGTCGGGGGTGCGGGCATGCTGGGCATGACTCTCAATTCTATTCTGCGGGCGCAAAAGGCGTCGGCTTCGAGTGGTTTCGCCGGTGGACCTGGCTGGGGAAGAGCGAAGTCGGTTATCATGGTATATCTACAAGGTGGTCCGAGTCATTTGGATCTTTGGGATCCCAAGCAACGGGATTCAGTACCGGAGAATGTCCGGTCGGAGTTTAACAATATTCGGACCAAGATTCCCGGAGTAAATTTTACTGAAATCCTTCCCCGGTTGGCTCAGGTGAACGACAAGTTCACGATGATCAATTCAATGAGCTATACGCCGAATGGACTCTTCAATCATACTGCGGCGATTTATCAAATAATGACGGGCTACACGACGGACAAAGTAAGTCCATCGGGCCAGCTGGAGCCGCCGACGCCCAAAGACTTTCCCAACTTTGGATCGAACATCGTTCGCTTAAAGCCCACCGACGAGCCCATGCTTCCGTTTGTGATGTTACCGCGACCCTTGCAGGAATCGAATGTCGTAAATAAAGGTGGGACTGCAGGATTCCTTGGTAAGGCGTTTGACCCCTACTATCTTTTCCCTGAGGGAGACGACATGAACTTGTCGAAGATGGATAATATTAAAGTGGACGACCTGCAACTGCGCCCCGATGTGTTTTCGGTGCGGTTGAAACGTCGCGCCAGTTTACGCGAAGCCATCAACGAGCAAATGCCGATGATTGATAAAGCCGTAGAGGAATACAACATCGACGAATTTTATTCCCAGGCGTTGAACCTCTTGGTGAGTGGTCGAGCCCGTGACGCTTTCAGTATCGGTATGGAGTCTGAACAGCTACGCGATCGTTATGGGCGCAATACTTTCGGCCAGAGTTGTTTGCTCGCGCGCCGATTGGTGGAAGCAGGAACCAAGGTGGTGGAGGTGGTGTGGCCCAAAGTTGCCAACTCCGATAACCATAGTTGGGATCACCATGTAGGACTCAGTAAGCGCATGAAGGATCAATCCGGTCCTATGCTGGATCAGGGACTGAGCGCCTTGTTTGAAGATCTCGATGAGCGGGGGCTTCTGGATGAAACCTTGGTCGTAGCGATCGGTGAATTCGGCCGGAGTCCTGAGAAGGGGGTATCCACATCCGGCAACAGCAATAGCGCTGACGGGCGGGACCACTGGCCCTATTGCTATACGAGTATTATCGGCGGGGCAGGCATTAAGCGCGGCTATGTCCATGGAAAGTCTGACAAGACCGGCTCTGCGCCGACGGAAGATCCAGTCCATCCTACCGAGATTCTTGCCACAGTGTATCACGCCATGGGAATCGATCCGACGACCATCGTATACAACCACTTGAATCAGCCACGGGAGTTGGTGAAAGGTGAAGTCGTCGAGCAGTTATTCGCTTAGGAATGACCTAGTCCTTTAGACGAACAAATTTCAGAGGCCAGGTGCCATTCGAGGCAAACTGAGCTACGTAAAGACTCTCCTCGCTATCGAAGCATACACCATGAGGGTGGTGAAACAGGTGACTGGAATGGGACATGGGGTTTAGCCTACCCGTTTCATCATAAGATGGTGGTGTGCCTCCAAGATTAGCAATGACTCTGAATTTTCTATCCAGAACTGAAAGATAACCCGCGGCGTTTCGATCCGTCGGCCAACGATCACCGAGGTGAGGAACGACCATATGGTCACGGTGAAAAATGATGTCTCGCGGATTACCACCAGGCAGTTGTATCGTTTCCAACCAACTGCCGTCGACAGTGAATCGCTTAATCCGGTTGCGGTCACTGAGCGCAAGAATGATGGTCGGGTTCTTTGTATCCTTGAGGTCGATACCACCGCCGTGGGGGCCCCAGTGTTCGAGTCGGGCCTCTCCTTTGCCGATGTCGCCACCGAAGGAGGATAGGTAGGTGCCGTCGGCGTTATAGCGATGGATGTAGTCCTTGCCGTAACCATCGATCACATAAAAGTCGCCGTTCGGAAGGTGCATCGTTTCGGACGGGCGGAAGTCGTCGGCACTTATATAGAGTCCTGATGCTTCGGGGTAGGAGAGGGTCATCAGGATGTCTCCCTCCAGCGTCGTTTTGAAGACTTTTCCGTTTTTGCTGTTGTCCGTGATGAACAGCACTTCGTGCCCGTTTTCTTCGACGATAGTGAGTCCGTGCGCCCCCGGAGCAAATGTCCCCCACGCCTCAAGCAGCTTCCCCTGTTTATCCAGTATGATCATACAGTGCTCAGCGCTGGCATTAAGAAATAGAATGCGACCAGCGCTGTCCTCGGCGATGGCGTGCCCGTGTCCGAGTTTGTGAGTCTCAGCATTCCGGGTCGCCCATCCGGGAACGAGTTGGTAGCGAAATGCTCCGTCTCCGATAATGACGGGCGTCGAAGGTGGTTTGTAATCGGATTCAGTGATATGGGCGTAGGGGTGGTCGTGTCCGATCACGCTTTGGCAGAAAAGTAGTATTAGTGGGATTAACAGTGCGGCGAGTTTCATGGGTTCCTTTTCTGAACGAGAGACCAGGGGTAGTAGGTCGCCGCATTTATAGTCCACAGAATTAAAATTAAGCAAGGAGTTCATATTCTGCCTTGTGAGCTTGAGACTCTTGCCTAGATCGGTTCTTTAGAAAATGCTTTATTCGTCAACGTTCGTTCCTGTTCGGAATGGGGATCCTCCTCACCCTGCTTTTACGGCAAACGATCAATCCCTCTCATACTTGGTTGCAGTGTGTCACTGCTTACTCGTGTTTGTTTTATGACGACGCTCTTCCTCAAATCACTCCTAGTCTGGGTAGTTATTGCGCTGGCGGAAACAGTTCATGGAATTGCCAGGATCAAGTTTCTGAACCGAAGGCTCGGAGCGAGGCTTGCCCGGCAGGTGGGTGTGGCAACGGGGAGCCTGATAATCCTGGCTATTGCATTGGTTTCTTTGCCGTGGATTGGAGTGGAGACCGTGAATCAGTGTTTTTCGGTTGGCTTGCTTTGGCTCGTTCTGATGGTTGCCTTTGATGTCGGGATCGGAAGGCTTGCTTTCCGGATGTCCTGGAGCCGCATCCTGTCTGATTTCAATCCCCGAAAAGGAGGCTTCCTTGGCATCGGAATGGTGGTGCTATTTTTTGCTCCCTGGTTGGCTGCGCATTGGCACCTGATCTTGTAGGTCAGTGGGTATCAAATCCCGGATGAGCCTTTTACGTTCTGCGTTGGACTCATTGAATCGTTTCTTCTCTGTCACTCTAGCATTGAATTCATAAGCTGGGCTTTCATACCTTTGCACTCATGGCTAGCTCCACAGACACTGAAACCAAACGCCCTAATATCGTTTTCATTATTACCGATCAGCAGCGGATCGATACGATTAAAGCCTTGGGGTATGATTACATGGACACTCCCAACCTCGATCGTATGGTGAATGAGGGGGTGACCTTTACGAATTGCCATATCACAGCTGCCAGTTGTGCGCCGTCGCGGGCGAGTCTTTTTACAGGCTACTACCCTCACACCTATGGGGTATTGAAAAATGCGGATCTGTGGCGTCACAGTTGGATCGAAGACCTTGCAGAATCGGGCTATCGTTGCGTGAATATCGGAAAAATGCACACGTATCCCTACCATACGCCCAATGGTTTTCATGAACGGTATGTGGTTGAGAATAAGGACCGATACCTTGAAGAGCGTTACTATTTTGATGAATGGGACAAAGCCCTTCGTTTCAGGGGATTGGTCAAGCAGCAGCGCGAGCAATACCGCGAGCGCGAAGACTACGGCGAACGTCTGGGAGCATTTGAATGGAAATTACCTGAGGATACTCATTCCGATAACTTTGTGGGTGACACGGCTACCTGGTGGCTGAATGCCTACCCAACCAGGGAACCTTTGTTTTTGCAGATTGGCTTTCCGGGGCCTCATCCGCCTTACGATCCGGTTCCCGGTTATGCAGACGCTTATATGGAAAAGGATCTGGAGCTTCAGGAATTAAAGGAAAGTGATCTCGAAGGGCAGCCTGAGGCGTATAAAGAACTCCGTCAGCACAATGTGGATGTAGATCATGACTCGGTCCAGTGGGACTTGAATCCGACCGAGGAGCAACGGCAGCTTCAAAGAGCTTACTATTGTGGAAATGTGACGATGATTGATAAGAAAGTGGGCGAAATTCTCAATGCTTTGGAAGAAGAAGGATATATCGACAACACCATCGTTATCTTTACCTCCGATCATGGCGATTGTATGAGTGACCATGGTCATATCCAGAAATGGACGATGTATGAGCAAATCACCAAGGTGCCGACCATTGTGTGGGCGAAGCCCGGATCCACGGCATCCAAGTTGATTGAGGGTGATGGTCGCAGGATCGACGGGCTGTGCCAGCTTATGGACCTGGGACCTCTCATTCTTGATCTGGCGCAGGTGGAGAAACGTCCGGATATGGAAGCAAAGAGCCTGCTACCAGCGGTGCAGGGTAAAGATTGGAAGCCACGCGAGTATGTTTTCTGTGAGCAGGTTAAGGACGGTATATTCACGGGCAATCTGTTTCAGACGATGATCCGAAACGATAAGTGGAAGCTGGTGCACTTTGTAGATGCGACTTATGGCTTATTGATCGATCTTGAGAACGATCCGGATGAGTTTAACAATCTATGGGATGATCCTGACTGCGCGTCGGTTAAAAACGAACTGCTGCTGACGCTTCTTAATTGGCGTGTGCGCAGTGGAGTGGAAACTCAAGACCTTTGGGCGCAGCACCGATAGGATTATGAGTATATCATGCAATAAAGTTTCTATTTTCCTGATCTTGGTGTCCTTGGTGCTTAATTCGGGGCTCAAAGCTGAACCGATTTCCGAAGGGCTTATTGGCGATTGGAGCCTGAGCCTTTCATCGGGGGAAGCGGGCTGGATCAGCGTAGCTGAAAACGACGAAGGTGAACCGGAGGTATGTATGGCGATCGATACAGGTAGCATTCGACCTCACAAAGGCGTGGTGATTGAAGACGGTCATGTTCAGTTTCGATTGAGAACTGGCAGGGATGGAAGAAACGGTCCTGTGCTCTACACCGACGACGTGGACTTTTGGTTGGAAAACGGGATATTAATCGGACATGTGCAACGCATTCATGCGGATGGCAAAGAAGTCTGGGATCATTTTAAGGGCAAAAAGTTACCTCCTATGCCACCGGCTCCAGATCTTTCTACGGTAAAGTTCGGACCGCCCGTTCAGTTGTTCAATGGTAAAGATCTCACGGGGTGGAAGCTTCGTCGTCCTTGGAAACATAATGGTTGGTCGGTGGAGGATGGCATACTCATCAACGAAACTCCAAAAACGGATTTCAGCGCCACTGGGTCGTATTCCAACTTGATGACGGAAGAGTTATTTGAAGACTTCAAACTTCACATCGAGTTTTTGATAGAAAAGGACCGCAACAGTGGGGTCTACCTTAGGGGTATGTATGAAGCCCAGGTTGTGGATCGGGATAGCCGTATGCAGGGTCTACAGGGGGTGGGTTCGGTCTTTGGTCGGGTGGCTCCAAGTGAAAATGCCGGTTATGAAGGTGGTAAATGGCAGACCTACGATTTAACACTGGTGGATCGCCATATCACGGTGGTGTTGAACGGGGTGAAAGTGGTGGATAACCAACCGGTTTCATTGCCAACCGGAGGCGCAATGCATACGGATCCGACACTGCCGGGGCCGATCTATTTGCAGGGTGACCACACCTCGGTCAAATACCGGAACATCGTGTTAGCGCATCGAGTAAAATAGTGGAGTGGTTTCACTTTGTGGCGACCACTTTGAGGCAATTGTTTTAGCTGGCAGTTGGCGCTGCTAACAATCCCGCTTGCGCTTTGGAAGGGGCCCCGTAACGTGCTCGAACTTTTATGAATGCTGTTCGACTTATAGTTACGCACCCTGGGGGTGCTCACAAAGATGATTTTCTGGCGTGCAGTGCACTGTTGGCCCTGTATGGCGTGCCCGTTGAGCGACGCGAACCGACCGATGAAGATCTGCAGGATCCGAGTGTGTGCGTTGTCGATGTTGGCCATGAACATGATCCGGAAAAACGGAATTTCGATCACCATCAGTTTCCTCGCGACCATGTGCCGACTTGTGCGATATCGCTGGTACTGCAGTACTTGGGGGTCTATGAAGATGCACGCAAGTTCTGCGACTGGTTGGAAACGGCTGAGTGGCTCGATTGTCGGGGACCCAAAGATACGGCCGAGCACCTCGGGATCGAACGCGATATCGTGAGCAAGCTAAACTCGCCCATCGACCTTACCCTGTTGAGGCGATTCGGGCTTTCGGAACGCCTGGAACCGGGGGAGCCGCTTTGGGAGATTATGAAACTTATCGGCGCGGATATGGTTGGTTTTCTGAAAACACTGCGGGAACGGATCGAGTTTGTGACCGAACACGCTGAGCACTGGGAAATCGAAATCGAGGATCGCAGTTTTAAAGTGGTTTACCTGCCTCGGACAGAGCCCTTGCCTGAAGAGCCTTCCATGGGTATCATTCGCTACGTGGAAGAACAAGGCCTGGATGAGGATGTAGTGGGTCTGGTTTACCCGGATCGGAGAGGCGTAGGGTATGGGCTTTCTCGATACAAGGACCATCCGAATATGGATTTTACTCAGATAGAGGGGGAGGACGACGTTCATTTCGCACACAAAAAAGGCTTTGTGGCGAAGAGCTCAGCGACGGAAAAGGAGCGCTTGAAGAAGCTTCTGCAAATGGCTTGGCAGGAGGTTTGATTCCTTTAAGGTCTGAAACTTCCTTATGAAGTTATTTCACATCTCTTTGTTAATCATGGCCTCTGTTTTCGGATCACTTTCAGGCGAAGAACGCCCTAATATCGTATTCCTCTTTGCTGATGACTGGGGACGGTATGCCAGTGCCTACCAGGAGATAGAGGGGCCCCAGTCACTCAACTCGCTGATTGATACGCCTAACTTTGATCGGGTTGCGAACGAAGGGGCTCTGTTTAGTAATGCTTTTGTACCCGCTCCCAGTTGTACACCTTGTCGAAGTTCCCTGCTTTCAGGTCGATATTTTTGGAATACGGGCCGCGCCGCAATTCTGCAAGGGGCGGTTTGGGACCCCGAGATTCCTTCCTACCCATTGGAGCTGGAGAAAAGTGGTTATCACATAGGGTATAGCTACAAAGTGTGGTCTCCAGGGACACCGGCTAATGCCCCGTATGGTGCGCAGCGAAATGCCTATCACCAGGGTGGAACCAACTTTAACCGATTCTCCCAATACACTTCGGCCAAAGCGCCTCAGATCGGGGTCGAGAAGGCGAAAGAACAGCTCTATGACGAAGTAAGAAACAACTTCGATGCCTTTATGGCTAATCGTGAGGATGGACAGCCTTTCTGCTACTGGTGGGGGCCGACGAATACTCACCGCAAGTGGATCAAAGGTTCGGGCAAAGATGTGTGGGGATTGGATCCGGACAAACTAAAAGGCAAGTTACCACCTTTCCTGCCTGATACCCATGTGGTTCGTGAAGATGTGAACGATTACCTTGGTGAATGTCTCGCCGTCGATGCAGGTATCGGAATTATCCTTGAGAAACTGGAGGAGTTTGGGGAGTTGGATAATACCCTTGTTGTAATAAGTGGAGATCACGGAATTCCCGGTATTCCCCGCGGGAAATGTAATCTTTATGACCTTGGGACCGAGGTTACCTTGGCGGCCCGTTGGCCCGGGAAAATCAAAGCGGGCAGAATTATAGACGACTTTGTGAATTTGCTGGAGTTGGCACCCACCTTTCTCAAGGCGGGGCAGGCTGAGGTTCCGGACGGTATGTCGAAACGAGACTTGATGCCGTTGTTTATGGCGGACGAGTCTGGTCAAATTGATCCGGCTCGCGATTCTGTTGTGGTTGGACGTGAACGGCACGTAGCTTCTGCGCGAGAGGGATTGTTGCCGTATCCACAGCGAGCGATTCGGACAAAAGACTTTTTGTACATCCGGAATTTTGAACCGGATCGCTGGCCCATGGGGCATCCAGGCGAGGTATCAGCGTCGTCGACACCTGATACAGACAAATTGGAGAACAATACGTTTATCGCCTTCGGTGATTTGGATGCGAGTCCCACCAAGGCCTGGGTCATCGAACACCGTAATCAACCAGGAAATGAGATCTATTACGACTACGCGTTTGGTAAACGACCCGAAGAGGAACTCTACGATTTAAGGAAGGATCCTGATTATATGACCAACGTTGCGAATGCGGAGGAGTATCAGGAGGCAAAACTACGATTGAGTAGGGAACTGATGAATACGCTTGTTTCTGAAAATGATCCTCGAGTGACTGAGGACCCGGTGCGTTACGAGCATGCGCCGTATACCGATCCTTTTAGGCCTTAGTTCTGTTGTCTCAGAATCGAAGGCAGTGTTTTGGCTACCTCTCAATTCCGATCATACTCGTAGGCTGGTATTATATAAAAAGGAATCGTGGCTTGGCACAGGAAGAAGGTGTTGGCTTTTTAATAATATGGGTTAATGATTACTGAGCAATGGGAGCGATTTGTTCGGGAGTCGTGACCCCTGCAGGCAGTTCCATGATACGCATATTGCGGAAATGGATTTCGGCACCTTCGGATTCCAGGCAGAGGTAGCCTTTTTTTACTGAGGCTTGCTGGACGCCATTCACGAATTTCCCGTTGATGGATAGTTTGACAACTCCGTCCACCGCTACGACTATATATTTGTTCCATTTGCCTTTCGGTTTGCAGCGATACTCGAGCGACATACTTCGAGATCCCCGTGGATTGTCAGGCACGACGGTTAGACCATTAGCTCCAAAAAGTTCTCCACTCACATAGCCTGGATGCCGGTCATGTATTTCAGAAAACGATAGCTCAAGCATCTGGACTTCCATCCCCTTTGGTAAGTCCTTTCCAGGTGCCGGCGTGCCTTCACTCCAGATAAATACGCCGGAGTTCCCGCCGGCCTCCATGTGTCGCCACTCGATTTCAAGAATGAAGTTCTCGTACTGCTTCTCCGAACGCATAACCCCAATCGGTGTCCCTTTACACTTGAGTACTCCGTCTTCGAACCACCAAGTCTCCGGGCTTGTATTCACGTCAACCCAGTTCGACAGGTCTTTGCCGTTGAACAAGTCCTTCCAGATGAGCTCTTGGGCAGCAACACTCGTAATGGTTAGCGAAAGGGTGAATAAGTTTAAAATGAAGAACTTCATAGAAACAGTGAAAGTAGTTTAGTCTGCTCTTACAAGCTTGGTGATAGTGTCAGTAACCCTCGATACTGGACCGTCAACTGAATGAGTCGTTGCTTCCAGATCGGGGAGGGACTTCCTTTGTGGTTTTCCTTCTTGCCCTATCAAAATGACTGATACACAAGCACCGCGTCCAGTTGATATGCCGAATGCACCCATCTACAAATTCGTGGTGATGTGCGTGATTTGGTCGGCTCTGATCATGACGGAGAATGTGTCGAATATTCTGCTGTCGATTACAATCCTGGACAAGTTCGACCTAGATGCTGATAAGCTTGGTTACATTCTAGCGATCAATCCGGCCTTTGGGTTTATTGCTCAGCCAGTCGTTGGGATTCTGAGTGACCGTATCTGGACGCCCTTAGGGCGCAGGGCGGTCTTTTTGATATTTGGAGCCCCGATTGTAGCCGCCTGTTTGTTTTTTGTTCCGGTACTTACATTACTTTGGCACGTGGTGGTAGTGGTCGTGATCTATCAGTTTTTTCAAGATGTGCTGTGGGGGAGTGACCATCCTTTGATGGCGGATCTTTTTGCTCCCAAGCAGCGGGTGATTCTTGCAGGCTTTCTGGCAGCTACAGGTGCGTTTTCTGGAATCATTTTTCTGAAGGTGTTTATGGTGTATTTTGATGAGGTTGCGATCTACCGCACGGTGGCTGGTATCCAGATCGTCTGTGTAAGTGGAGCCGCGTTCTTTCTCGGCGAGAAGAAACATACGCACAAGCCGCCACGGATAAATCCGTGGATCTACATCAAGGATGTATTCGGCGATACCTACATCCGTCGGTTTGCGGTCGTTAATTTTAGCAAGATGCTCCATATTCAAATAATACTGGGGTATGTGTCAGCTTTCGCCATCAAAACGATGGGATTTACGAAGGCGGAATTCGGGGCCAATTGGGGCTATCAACCCGTTATTACGCTGGTAGTAGCGTTACCATTTGCCTATATCATTGAAAAATACCTCCCTAAACAGTGGACTCTGGTGGGAGCCTATTTTTTTGTGATGATCGGTGCTGTATTCGGATTTATGGCACAAACGCCGGAAGACCTAATCACAGTCGCGATTCTCGTAGGAATTGGAGTAGTAATCGACAATGTCACATTGAAGCCGTTTTCAACCGAATTCCTACCGCGAGAAAAAATTGGGCAACTGACGGGAGCGCTAAATATTTTTCTAGCCTTGGGTCGAACGGCGGCCTTGGCAGGGGGGGGAGTGATTATCGCACTCCTGGATAACAACTACCGTTACATTTTTATTGTTTCGATTGTATTGGGCGTGCTGACATCCTTGGTTGTAGCAACCATCCCTGACTTACGCTTTCAAGAACGAAAGAGAGGCAGGATTCAATAAGACTTGAATATGAATCTCGAACAGACGGTGAACCTAACCATCGTTATCGCCTATATTCTGATGATAACCTGTGTGGCGCTCTGGTATGGGAAATTCCCCCAACCGGTTTGTCCAAATTGGTCTTGGCTGCGTTACTAGCCGCACTGATATCTGCTCAGGGCTCCGGCGTGTGTATGATCAGTAGTATTGTGGCGTTAGTGTTATTTCTTGCGGTGGACAAAACATCGAATGAGAAGAACGCACTCAAGGTAGGGAAGGTCACAGCAACGGTCTTTTCAGCTTGCTTGGGGTATGGCATAACTATTTTGATATTTGGTAAGTTTTAGGGAATGTCCCGTGAGGTGTATGCCCGATTCAGTAAAAACCCCTTTGAATCCCTCCTATGTCTAATTTATTCTGGTGCAAAGCAGTCGGTCCAATGCAATTCAAGACAGTTTGGTTCCTACCGGGTTTAATATTTCTGACGGTGTTTCAGTTGCGTGCGGGTGCATTGCAGTTCGGCAACTTTATTTATGAAGATAATGGGAGTTCCATCACGTTAACGGGGTATGTCGGACAAGATGCCTTGGAGGAGTTGCAGATTCCAGACTTGATAGATGCAAAGCCGGTTAGAGTCATCGGTCAGGAATGCTTTAGGGGCGAGTTCATTGGTCGGTATTTGATTCCTTCTTCTGTGTCATCAATCGGAGATCGTGCGTTTTTGGAAAATACGATCCTGCAGGAGTTCATCGTCGCGGAAGACAATGTCGAATTTGCGAGTGTGGGTGGAGTGTTGTTCAGTAAAGACTTGGCTACCTTGGTCTCCTATCCGGATATGAAAGGTGCGGGCGAAGTTTATGAGATACCTTCTTCGGTAACTACGATTGGATCGTGGTCTTTTGCCTACAGTGACTTGCGGGGAGTCATGATTCCCGAATCAGTCACCGAGATCCAGCAACTGGCGTTCAACTACTGCGAATCCATAATTGATATGACGGTACCGAATTCAGTCGCAGTGATTGGGCTCGGGACGTTTTCACAATGCTTTAATCTAAAAACCATTTCGCTACCGAATTCCCTAGCGATTATCGAATACGCGCTCTTCGCCAGCAATATCAACCTGGAGAGCGTTACTATACCGGATACCGTAACTGAAATAGGAGAGTTTGCTTTTACGACCTGCAGCAAGCTTTCGAGTGTTTCTGTTCCTTCCCAAGTAACTAAGATAGGGCCGAGAGCCTTTTCCAGATGCAGGAATCTAACGCAGGTTATTTTGCCCGATGGTCTCGCATCGCTGGGGCAGGAAGCATTTGGAAATTGTGAGAGTCTCGAAGAGATTGTACTCCCTCCTTTATTGACTGAACTGGCTGCGTCGACCTTTCAGAACTGTGGAAACCTCACCAGCGTTTCGTTATCAACTGGGATAACGGAAATTGGTGTGGAGGCATTTATGGGGTGTTACCGATTAACCATGCTAGAGCTCCCAGAGGGGCTCAAAACCATCGAAGTGGAAGCGTTCTTTGGCTGCAATGCCTTGTTGGGGATTACGATTCCTACGAGTGTCACGTTTATCGGACAAAGAGCATTTTCGGACTGTCATTCGATGACAACGGTTACGTTGCCGGATGGATTAGAAACGATAGAAGCCGCTACGTTTAATAACTGCTATGAGCTGAAGCAGATCACCATTCCTGATTCGGTCCAGATTGTAGGAGAAGGAGCTTTTGCGTATTGCCGTAAGCTGACAAGTGTAACGATGAATGTTGGAGTAAAACTCATCGACACGCATGCCTTCAAGAATTGTGAGGCTCTAGCGTCGATCATGTTGCCTGAAGGGTTGGTCACTTTAGGTAACGGTGTATTCGGTTCCTGCTACCAGTTGAAGAGCATGAGGCTTCCATCGAGTCTCGTAATGGTAGGTGCATCGGTCTTTTCAGAATGCCTTTCTTTGGAGACTGTTGATTGGAGTGCTGCTTCGAAAACGATACCCTTAGAGACGTTTTATCTGTGTCAGGCGCTCACGGAAGTTCGAAATATAGACCAGGTAAACCGAATAGAAGGCTTGGCTTTTAGTGGCTGTCGGTCGCTTAAATACTTTCAATTCCCGAACGGTGTTACGGAAGTCGGTGACAGTTTGTTTCAAGGTTGTTCCAATCTGGTTGATGTAAGCCTACCTTCAGAACTCGTGATGATTGGAAATTCAATGTTCTTGGCTTGTTGGGAATTGAAGGAGATCTCGATTCCTGGATTTGTTTCAACGATTGGGCATGATGCATTCAGTGACTGTATCGCTTTGGAAGTATTAAATATACCGACAAGCGTTGTTTCTATTGGAGATAGAGCGTTTCAGAGTTGTAACCGACTACGGGGTACTTTTGACCTGAGTAATGTAATGTTGGTAGGCGAGGCGGTGTTTCGTGACTGTTGGGCGATAACCGACGTGATTCTAAACGATAAACTGAGCAAGATCCCCGAGAGGTTTTTTGACTCTTGTTACAATTTGCCAGACGTTAAGATTCCATCTTCTGTTACATACATTGACACAGAAGCATTTAGATTCTGTGAAGGTCTGGAGAGTATCACCATTCCTGCAGGAGTAACTGCAATTGGCTCAGAGGCTTTCGAAAGGTGTGGGAACCTCAAGAAGGTCGTGTTCCTCGGGCAATTAGAGACGATTGGTTCTCGAGCGTTTGGGGGGTGTTTGAGTCTCAAGTCTGTTGCGATTCCTTCCAGTGTGACCTCCATTGATAGCCGAGCTTTCTCGAGCTGCTTTCAACTGGAACGTGTTTACTTTTTAGGTAATGCCCCAGAAATTGACCTGAACGTTTTCGACAATGCGACTCCCACAATTTACCACCTTGCCGGCAACCGAGGTTTTACTTCGTTTCCCTATACGAGGTTTTCCAGAGAGTCGCTTGAGAGTATAAATGAGACAATGATCTGGTTGATACGGCACAACTTTCCCCATGAGGTGGATTCAAGCGGTAAGTTCGGAGTCGGTGGGGTCGCGCCGATCGCTTACTACGCGCTTCGGCAGGAATCGAATTCAGTTAGTTTGCCCCAACCTGTGTTGGTAGATGGACAACTTCGGTACGATTTTTATGGAGATCGCGAAGACATCGTTTACGAGATGGAACGCAGTCGAGACCTGAAGACCTGGTCGACGGACGGCGTGGTTGTTTCTGAACCTGATTCAACTGGATATCGCTCCGCTTCTGTGAGCGCAGCAGGAAGTCCGAGTTTTGTGAGACTGCGTTTTGAACCGAAACAATTATGATTACTGAATATCGAGGTTCGGATTCGATTGTATGATCAATACCTTATGAGGTAGGTGGAAGGTCTTTACGCGTCTGGCGTTCGATTTTTTTCCTTAGGAAATTGAGTCACATTACTCAGGCTTTCGGATTCTGTTGAAAGTATTGAATTCGATGCGATCTTTCGGTGGGCGGCATGACGTAATCTATATCATTGAGATTTTCAAAGACCTGACTAACGGGGCAGTTGATGGGTGTATGGTCGCCGAACCAGACGGCTATGGAATGAGAACAGCTTCCGTGGATCTCTGCGACGGTCTTTGCTGTGTTCGATTCAGATTCGTCTCTTATTCTTAAAGATTAATTTTCCTTTTCAGAGAAGGGTGAGTTTGTTGGAGTCTGAGGGAGATCAGGACTTTGTGTGCTGAGCATCGTTTTATGTATATATTTCCCACAATCTTAAGAGTTTTATCGATACTGTGCCCGTTGCTACTAATACTGAATGGATCAGGATGCTCGAAGAAAGGCACTGAAACGCCGATTGATCTGAAATCAAATACCGAGATCGCCGCACTGTTCCCAGAGTCTCATCGGCCCGCCGACCTTGCCTGGGCAAGCCCGAAGGTGTGCGCAGAGTGTCATGAGGGGGCGCATGACGATTGGTTGAAGAGTCACCATGCCATCGCTAATCGTTTGATTGATCCTGCAATGGACGCAGAAGCATTTGCGGTCGGGCAGGTTACCGATGAAGCAGGATTCGTGTATGATTTGAAGACTGTTGGTGATGCATTTAAGATTATCCAACGCGATGTGCCCGAGTCGATGCCTGAGGGGCATGATTCGCCAGTGATCGGTGCGATCGGGGAAGTTCCGCTACGCCAGTACTTAGTGCCAACGTCCAAGGGTCGTTTGCAAACCCAAGCCCTTACCTGGGATCCGAACAACAAAGAGTGGTTCAATGTATTTGGAGACGAGGATCGTAGACCGACCGAGTGGGGACATTGGTCGCAGCAGGGTATGAATTGGAATACCAATTGTGCGTTCTGCCATATGACGGATTATGACAAAAACTATGACATGCGCACCGACACATACAAGAGCACTTGGCTCATGCAGACGGTGAGTTGTGTGCAATGTCACTCGGATATGGAAGCGCATGTAGAGGCTGCACGCGTAGGTGATTATGTGTCTCCCACTACGGAGGTAGATCTGCAGATCAGTATGGAAAATTGTGCGACCTGTCATGCGCGAAGGGAAGAGCTGACGGCCAATGGATTCCATGCGGGTGAGCGTTTCTTCGATCATTTCCGTCTAACCCTGCCGGATACGCCCGGTGCTTATTTCGCCGATGGTCAGGCACTCGAAGAAGACTATGTCTATGCGTCGTTTATGATGAGTCGCATGGGACACAAGGGAGTGACTTGCATGGACTGTCACAATCCACACTCGGGAGAAAATATTCTGCCGACTGCAAACAATTCCCTTTGTATGCGCTGTCACGCTACGGGTGCGAACGAATCGATCGTGATTGAACCGCTTTCCCACAGTCGACACGCTGCCGGCACTGCCGGGAATCAATGCATCGAGTGTCATATGCCACATCGTACTTATATGGCGCGTGATCCTCGACGAGACCATGGTTTTACCAGCCCTGATCCACAGTTGACCATAGACCATGGGGTTCCCAATGCGTGTAACACTTGTCACGCTAAGGAAACACCTGAGTGGGCGCTTGAGCATGTGAATAATTGGTATGGCGACACAGAACGCCGCAAACATGTTCAGGATCGAGCGCATACGATCACTCAGGCGCATCAAGGTAATCCTGATAGTCTGGCAGCGTTAAAAGCTATTTTTCAAAAAGAAGAAAATGTGTATTGGAAGAGCACCTGGATGCGTCTGATGGCGATGGGTGCTCAGGACGAGGGTGTTTTTGGTTTGGCACAGGAAGGGTTGAAGCATGAGTCACCCATTCTTCGTGAGGCGAGTTTGACTGTTATGACACAGCGGCAGGATCAGCTTGAGACCGTTCAGGGAGCGTTGAATGATTCGTCCCGATTGGTGCGAAACAGGGCTGCTGAGGCGTTGCTACCTCAGTTTGATCCCGCAGTTGAAGCTTTCCAGGAGTGGGTAGAATACGCAGAGATGAATGCGGACCGCCCGGGTGGTTCGCTTCGCAGGGCTGAGTTGGCTCTGATCCAAAGTGACTTCGCCTTGGCAAAACAACTTACGATGCAGGCTATTTCGTTTGATAAGGAGAATCCCTACCTTTACTACGATGCTTCGATATTACTGTCTCGAACGGGCGATATCAATGGAGCGCTCAAGGTCTTGGCTGATGCTCGAAAGATAGGCCCGGAGATTGCGCTTCTGGCTTACTCGCAAGGGTTGTTATTGGCAGAAAAAGGTGACTACTCCGGAGCACAAAGGGCTTTCGTGGAAGCGGTTGGTTTAGATCCCGATCAGGCCCGTTGGTGGTATAATCTGGCGATGATTTACGCGTATTTGTCTGAGCCGGAAAAAGCGATGGGGTGTATCAATCGGGCGATCGAGCTCGAGCCGTCAAATACGGATTTTTTGATCTACCGTGAGCAAATGCGGGCCCGACAGCAGCAAGCGCCGCAGTAACGGATGGTTTGTTACGATTAACCTTAGAAATTGAGGTCTTTTCTGGACCCAAAGGTGGGCACCGGTATTACTGTTCTACATGACAAATGGGTTACTCGAAGGAAAGGTAGTGATTGTTACGGGTTCGGGGCGCGGAATGGGCCGAACCATTGCTAAAGCCTATGCCGCGGAAGGTGCGAAAGTTACCATCACTGCCCGAACGGCGGATGCGGTTAATACCGTCGCCAAAGACATAGTGGACGCCGGTGGGGAGGCTATTGCGCTACCTTGTGATGTTACCGATCCCGAAGCTGTCCAATCGATGGTAGATAAGACCGTAGCTGTGTTTGGGGGACTGGACATCGTATTTATGAACGCGGGTGGCTGTCTGGAGAGTAACTCAATCGAAGAAGCGAGTATAGGGACCTGGAAGGACACCATCGACTTGAATCTCAATAGTGCTTTTTACACAGCTAAGGCGGTGATACCGTACCTTAAACAACGCGATGAGGGAAAGATTATCATGATGGGGTCTGGAACGGGGCATCGAGGGCATAGTCGTATTTCGGCGTATAGCGCAGCCAAGGCCGGGCTGTGGCATTTTACCCGTATGCTGGCCGAAGAGTTGATTCCTTTCAACATAACTGTAAACGAGCTGGTGCCTGGCATCGTTCAAACCAAGCTGAAAGAAGGGGAGGATCCGGGACGTCAGATAGTGAATCAATTCGGGACCGACTACGAATACAGGAAGCTACCTGAAGACGTCGTCCCTTTGGCAATGTATTTGGCGACTGCTGATAAATATGGCCCGACCGCTCAGTCGTTTAGTCTCACGCGTCGTTGGATCTAGGCGATGGATTCGATCTGTATAGCAAGTGATTCGTAAGAGATATGTTGGAACTTAGACCATGCGAATAACGCTTATCTTACTGACTCTGCTCTTTCTCGGTTTCGTCCTGATGGTGGCGTATTTGTATCTTAACCAGCGCAAGTTGCTATACTACCCCCAGGCATTGGACAGAAGTTGGAGCCATATCCAGCAGAATGAGGATGTTGAATTCCGCATCGAGCGGGACGGCATTCAATTAAAAGGTTGGCTACTGAATCCTGATCAAGACCGTCTGCTCGTTTACTACGGGGGCAACGGAGAGGAAGTATCTTGGAATATTGAAGAGTTTTCGAGGTTGAGCGATTTTTCGGTGTTGCTGATGAACTATCGAGGGTATGGCGAAAGTGGGGGAGTCCCGACCGAGACAAACCTTGTTGGGGATGCGAAAGCGATATTGAGGGGATTGGAAGATCGATACCAGAGCATTGTATTGGTGGGGCGAAGCTTGGGAAGCGGCATTGCTGTGCAAGTTGCTGCGGTCGTGGAGGTCGATAGCATTGTTCTGGTGACTCCCTATGATAGCATTGTATCGGTGGCGAAGGGAATGTATCCGTTTGTGCCCGTGTCGCGTTTATTGAAGGACCGCTACGACTCAGTAAAGGCGGCAGCTAATACGCGGGCTCCTGCTCTGTTTTTAGTCGCTGAAAATGATACCATTATTCCGGTTAAGCATTCACGGCAGCTGTTCGAGATGTGGAAGGGAGAAACCCGTTGGGTTGAGGTTGCCGGTACCGACCATAACTCCATTTCCCAAGATCCGTTATACTGGGATCATATGGTGGACTTTATCCGCTTGCCTTATGCATTCAACCGATCTGGCGAAACCCGCCGCTAATCCGTGTCTTATTATTTTCCTTTAATGACGTCTTCTATGAACTCTAAGTTGAAGCCCATGGCAGATAAACCAGATGTCCACGATCAGGCAGGGGAGCGGTTGAACATTCACTTGCGAGAACGTCCTATGCAGCTCAAGACTCTGTCCATAGAAGGTTCTTGGATCTCAAGTATTTACCTACGGAAAAAAAAGTCGTTTGTGCCCGACTCTTATCGAAGATCTTATCAAAAACTCAAAACGAATCTATAATCACGTGACTGCTTCTCAGAATAACAATTTTGTCTTCATCTTTTCCGACCAGCATAACAAGGAATTCGTTGGGCGGAAGAATCCCGTATTCCAAACTCCCCACTTGGATGCATTGGCGGCTCGAGGGACTGCTTTTGAGCGTGCTTACACTAACTGTCCTATCTGCGTTCCTGAACGCGCAAGTCTGGCCACCGGACGTTTCGTTCATCAGATAGGGAATTGGGACAATGCCCACCCTTATCATGGAGAGAACGAGAGTTGGCATCATGTCCTGCGAGAGAACGGAGTGGATGTCACCGTGATCGGTAAGCTTCATTTTCGCAGCGCGGAAGACGACAATGGCTTTAGTGAAGAGATCGACACGCTACATGTTTTTGATAAGGGAGACTTACACGGATGTATACGCGACGACCGAGCGGAAGTGCGGCACAAGCGAAAGGAGATCATTGGAGCCGGGCCGGGAGATTCAAGTTACCTCGAGTATGATGCCAGGATAGCTGATCACGCTGTTAGTTGGCTAAGACAACGGGTGAAATCACAAAATGGAAAACCGTGGTTGTTATGGATTTCGTTTGTCTGTCCCCATCCCCCTTACACGGCTCCTCAGCGTTGGTATGATCAATACGCTGATAAGGAGTTACCTCGACCGGTTCAAATGAAACCTGAAGAGTGGAACCGTCATCCTGCTTTAGAACTCTTAAGGCATCTGCATGATCAGGAGAATCCATTTTCTGAGGAACAGGTTTTGCAGATGAATCGGGCCTATGCGGCAAGCGTTTCGAATCTCGACGAGAATATCGGAAAGGTTCTACAGGTCATCAGGGAACTCGATTTGGAAGCCCGGACAAACGTCGTCTACTCGACTGACCACGGTGAGAGCCGGGGATCTCGTGGGTTGTTTGGGAAGTTTACGATGTACCAGGAATCTGCAGCGGTGCCGTTTATTGCGGCAGGCCCCGATTTTCCGCGAGGTAAGGTTTCGAACATCCCGGTGTCATTGATTGATTTGTTTCCTACCTTTGTAGAAAACTTCGGCATCGCGAGGAATGCCAAAGATGGTCGCCCGGGAGAGGCACTGCCCAAACTTTTGAAAGAGCCACCAAGTAAGCGGTATGTATTCAGTGAATACCATGCGCTTCATTTTAAAAATGGAGTATTTATGGTGTGTGATGGCCGTTATAAATACATCCACTATCACAAAGACCCACCAGAACTCTACGATCTTGAGGAAGATCCCGGGGAGTTACATAATTTGTGCGGTTTGGAGTCGGCGACTGAAGTCGAAGCTCGCATGCGGGATGCACTGTTATCGTTCGTAGATCCAGAGCAAGTTGACCAACAGGCGAAGGTGTCGCAGGCTGCGGTCATCGAGGCTAATGGTGGCGTGGAGGCGGTACTGCGTAGAGGGCATTTTAACAATTCTCCTACGCCTGGTGAAACAGCTGATTTTTCAAATCATTGATCGATTATGTTATTAAGATTCTTGAATAGGGGTGGCTATCTATTAGTTGCTGCAGTTGCTCTTACTAGCAACGCAAGTGCGTCGGAATCGTGGGAGTTCGTTGATACGAAGGGAGCTTTACATCAGAGGCACGAAGCAGCGTTCGTCGAATTCGAAGGTAAGTTTTATCTCTCAGGTGGCCGGAAGATTCAACCGGTGGATATTTTGGATCCTCTCACAAATACCTGGACTCATGGCAGCCCTCCTCCGGTGGAGATTCATCACTTTCAGCCAGTTCTTCATAACGGTTTGATTTACTACATATGTGCGATGACCGGGCCGTTTCCCCGCGAAGTCGGTTTGCCGTATATTTATACTTACAATCCGAAGACCGATACTTGGGCGCAAGGAGATGCGATCCCCGAGGACAGAATACGGGGTTCTGCGGGGGTGGTATTGTATAATGACAAGTTTTATATCGTATCAGGCATAACAAACGGACACATCGATGGTTGGGTGCCGTGGCTGGACGAATACGATCCACAAACTGGGGAATGGAGAGTGTTGCCGAATGCTCCGCGCGCGCGCGACCATTTTCAGGCAGCAGTGATCGATGACAAGATCTACGCAGTTGCTGGTCGAAACAGCGCTCAGTCCACGGGAAAGGTGTTTCACCTGACGATCAAAGAGGTAGATGTTTTTGATTTGGAATCAGAAACATGGTCCACGCTCCCATCCCCTGCCTTGAATATCCCGACTCCGAGGGCAGGAAATTCGGTATACGCTTACGAAGGACTTCTCCTGGTCGTTGGGGGAGAGACTGAACGCAAGTCACCGGCGCACAACGAAGTAGAGGTTCTGGATACGCGGAACAACCGTTGGATGACCTGGCCTCGTTTGGCGCGCGGTCGACACGGAACGGGAATTGTGAGGTTTGAAGACTATATTTATACCTGCTCAGGTAGTGGCGATCGAGGAGGTGGCCCGGAATTGCTAAGCACTGAGCGATTCAGCATCGTTAGGCATTACAAATCCTGCTGTTCATCCCATTAGGGCCTTAGTAACTAGATTATCTTGTTTACCTGCGTTTGCCTATCATCACACTTCGATTATGCCTCAGACAAATTTCATTCGGGCATTAGCCCTGTCCATTTTCATGATGAGTAACTATAGCTCTGCGGACTATCCTGGTGCCAAAGTGGTAGATTATTTTGGCTACGATGATTCGATCGAACTCAGGAATGACGTTTGCACGGTGAAACTGACGCCAGCGGTCGGCGGAAAGATCATGTCCTATCAGTTGAATGGGAAAGAGGCGCTAGAGATCATACCTGAAGAAGCGGGCTACCGTTGGGATCCGGAATCTGACGAGCAGATCTTCAGTGGTGGTGGGCGCTTTGATTTTGGGTTGGAAGCCCGGGTGCCTCCTCGTAAAGAGTTGTGGGTGGGGCCTTGGAAGGGTGAGATCACCGGTCCGAGACAGGCGACATTGACGAGCCCTGAACATGAGGGAACAGGAATTCAAGTCGTTCGTGTGTTTACACTGGCGAAAACGGGTTCTCACCTTAGCTGCGAACAAATACTTATCAATATCAGCGACGAAACCAAACAGTATAATCATTGGAGTCGTACCTTTGGTAAAGGGGGGGGGATCGTAGTAATTCCGCTTTCGGATTGGTCTCGGTATAAGAACCATTACGTCATGTATGAACCCGAGAACCGTATCAATATCGTGCCCGAAAACGATGCGATCAGTATACGCGATAACTGTTTGGTCATTACGGGAGCACCGAAGTACGCTAAGCTAGGCATGGATTCTATGGAAGGATGGTTTAGTTACTTGATTCCAAACGATTTGCTTTTTGTAAAAAAGTATCCGGTGTTTCCAGGCAAACTATATGGTGAGCGCGTGCCGATGACTATCTCGATCTGGTATGTGGAAAACTTTCGGGATTTCCTGACCACGGCTGAGCTTGAGCCCATTGGACCATTGGAAACCATCGCTCCAGGCGAGCGGGTGTCGTTCACAGAGGAATGGTATTTGGAGGATTATGAGTTTCCGGAAGATAAGGATTCATTGGATGTGAATGATCTGGTTAAAGTTTCCAAATCGACGTTTGAGTAGTCTTGCATGAAGGCGGTGAAGCTCTTTGGACCCGAAGACTTGCGGTTGGTCGATGTACCGATGCCTCCAGGTCCCGGGACTGGCGAGGCTCTCATTCAAGTGAATGCGGTCGGGATTTGTGGATCTGATTTGCACATGTATGGAACCGGCGCGATCGGATATACCAAGATAGAAAGTCCGTTTACTCTGGGGCACGAGTTTATGGGAGAAGTGTTGGAGGTCGGAAATAGTGCATATGACGGTTTTGGAAACCCGTTGACTCTTGGGCAGCGAGTGGCGGTCGAACCAGCTGTTGCCTGTGGTGCGTGTGAAGTTTGTGAAGCAGGTCATCCGAACCTTTGTCCGGATCATTATTTTTACGGCGTTTATCCGACCCAAGGTGCTCTCAGTGAACAGTTGGTCGTGCCGGCGAAGAACTGTTTCCCGATCCCAGAGGGAATAAGCGACGGAGGTGGAACCTTGTTGGAGACCCTCGGGGTGGCAATTCATGCTGTGGATTTAGCTAAATTGAAAGTAGCGCAAACCGTCGCTGTCATCGGTTGCGGTCCGGTTGGCCTGCTGATATCAAGACTGGCGGTGGTAAGTGGCGCAGGCCAGGTTTACGCCTTTGACAAGTTCGCATGGAGATCAGAACTCGCTCTCAAGTGGGGTGTTACGAAGGCTTGGGCAATCACTTCAGAAAGGGAATCAGATTTGCTGCTTGAGGCGACAGGTGGCCGAGGGGCAGACGTTGTGATTGAGGCCGCTTGGGCTGACCATTCAATAGATGAGGCAATGAAGATGGCAACCTATGGGGGGAGGGTAGTCCTCGTGGGTATTCCTCCCGATGATAAAGCAGTGTTTACTCATTCAATGGCTCGAAGGAAAGGCCTGACGATCATGATGGCCCGAAGGATGAAACATACTTATCCACGGGCGATCAGAATGGCGTCCGGGAAGGATCCTCGTGTTGCTTTGGATGAGCTTATTTCTGAGACCGTGCCTTTGGAAGGAGCCGCCGACGCATTTTCTAGAAACTACCGATACGAGCCCGGCGTGCAAAAGATCATAATTACGCCCAATTCAGAGAAATAAAAAAACCCTTCCGGATCGGAAGGGTTCGAAAATTGAGATGTGAGGTGGGTTTATTCCTCTGGTTTGGTTTTTCTGAGGCCGACGACGCGCTCGCCTTCTGACCACTGACCGCGTTTCTTAAGCAAATCAATGCGCTCGAAGCGTTTGAGAACTGTTCTGTTTTTAGATCCTGCGCCTGCAGATTTAAAGGAATTGTGCTGAGACATAACTCTTATTGGGTTAAGAAGGGCGGAAAAGTGAGGCGTTTCAGACAGGCTTTCAAGTAGAAATTTAAATAATTTCAGCTTTTCGCCCAATTTAGATAGCCTTCGGAAACATCGGAAAGGTCGGCAACAACCCATTGAGGAATATCGTAGGGATGATTATCCAACACCAGTTGTCTGAGTTCGGATAGGTTGCTATCCAGAAGCTTCAGAGAAATTCGGATTTCCTGTGACTCGGTTAGTTTTTCCTCCCACAAATAAAGAGAGGTTATGGGACTGCTGATTTGGGCGCAGACTGCCCAACCGGATTGCACGGCGAGTTTTGATAGTAATTTTGCCTGTTCGGTGGTCTCTGTCGTTGTCCATGCTATCTTCATATAAAGTCTGATTCTTTGCTATAAGTATTAGTAAAAAACCCATTGCCAAAGGTCAAATTACCTTCCAAGTTAGCTGACTTCTAAAAATCTAGCACCCGTTGGGTGTGTTTAGAAGCCAGTGATTCGGCCTACCGCCGATTTATCTAAAAAACCAGAGACCTCCCGTGAGAGACGATTACTTAAAAGAAGCTTACAAACTTATCCCGGATCCTAACATCCTGGTGAATTTGGTATCCCGCCGTGTTAAACAATTGAAATTTGGTCAAAAGCCTTTGGTCGAATCGCTTGAAAGATTGGATCCTGAGGATATAGCATTGAAAGAGATCATTGAGGGTAAGATTAGTTACGTCCTGGGCGACGACTAGTCTTTTCAAGCTTCTAAGAGTTTGAGTTATTCCTTGTTGGGAGGCACTTTGAGGAGTGCTAGCTAGTTAGTCATGGCCAAGAAAAACAAAGACAAGGAACGGTTTACAGAAGTTCGAAATGCCAAAGCGTTTCGAAATTACGAAATCGGTGAGCGATTTGAAGCTGGTATCGTGCTTCGTGGGACTGAAGTAAAATCGATCAGAAATAGCAAGGCCCAGATCAATGAGGCTTTTTGTCGGGTCGAAAAAGAAGAGGTCTTTTTGTATCATGCGCATATTGCCGAATATGCTTTTGGGAACTTTAATAATCACAACCCCAAGCGGCCACGAAAGCTGTTGCTCAAAAGAAGAGAGATAAACCGCATTCGAGGTGCGCTGGAAGCTCAAGGTAAGACGTTGATTCCTCTGCGCCTCTACATGGCACATGGCCTGGTAAAAGTGGAAATTGCGCTTTGTTTAGGGAAAAAGCTTTACGACAAACGGCATGATCTAAAAAAGAAGGTAGAGATGCGTGAAGTAGAACGAGCGCTCAAACACCGTTAATTTCTTTTCTTTTTATGAGTCAAACTGTTGTCGTCCGTGTACCTGCCAGTACTTCTAATTGTGGGCCAGGTTTCGATACGCTGGGTTTAGCCCTAGGACTGTATGGTACTGTGTCGGTCAATCGTTTGCAGGAAGTAGGAGTTTCCTACTGCGGGTCCAATACGGAGTTTCCAAAGGCAGCGATAGAAATGATCGAAGAGGTTGCTTTGGCATTTTGGGAAAGAACGGGCCATCCTTCCTTTGGTATAAGTTTCGATATCGTCTCGGATGCTCCGATCGCCCGAGGACTTGGTTCCAGTGTGATTCTTCGCGGAGGCGTATTGCGCGGGATTAACCATTTGGCGGGGAGTCCGCTTTCCAAAGACGAAGAGGTCGAGCTTATATCCCGAATAGAGGGTCACCCGGATAATGCGTCTGCTACGATATTGGGCGGCTTCACCGTGGCGCGATTTTGCCAGGATACGAACCGCTATATCGGAACCCAGAAATTTGCTGTTTCGAATTCTCTGGCATTTGTCGTGGTGTCTCCGGATCTGGAAATCAAGACGGATGATTCTCGGGGCTGTTTGCCGACTCAGATCGAGTTTTCGAAAGTGGTAAGTAGTTTAAACTCTTTGGCATACCTCGTCGGAGCATTTGCATCGGGTGATTACGAAAGGCTGTCAGCCTGTCAGGTTGATCATATCCACGAACCTCATCGCCTTCCGGGTATACCCAAGAGTAAAGCTGCAATTAGAGCTGGTATTGATGCGGGCGCATTTACGGGTTGGTTGAGCGGGAGCGGTAGCAGCGTTCTTTGCGTGGCTAGGAAGGAAAAATCAGAGGCGGTTCGTATAGCGATGGAGCAGGAGTTCAAGTCGGCCGAATTAGGTTATAAGTCTTTCGTTCTTACTGCTGACAATGACGGTGTAACGGTGCTGGATTAACGTGCTTCACATCGTTTTATTCTGTCCAGAGATTCCCCAGAATACTGGAAATATTGGAAGAACGGCGGCGGTTACGAATGCCCGTCTGCACTTGATTGAACCCTTGGGGTTCACTCTTTCTGAAAAACACTTGAAGCGGAGTGGGATGGATTATTGGTCGGAGTTGGATCTATGTGTTCACTCAGATTGGTCGAGTTTTTTGAAGAGTCCGAAGGCTCCCCAGCGTTTATGGTTGTTTACCACAAAATCGGAACAGCCTTATTGGAGTGTCAAATTCGAAGATGAGGATGGTCTGTTATTCGGAAATGAAGGGCATGGGGCGCCTGAGTGGTTGCATGAAGAGATTGGTTTAGGAAACCGTATCACTATTCCCCATGCGAACACATCCATGCGTTCTCTTAATCTGGCGACCTCAGTGGGAATTGGCGTTTTTGAGGCAATGCGTCAATTTAATGGGTTGGATGGCGTTTCCGCCTAGTATTTGGATGCCTCCAGGAAAACGTGTTTCCACGGATGGTAGTTGAGCAAGGTTGGGTGGTAGCCTTTGACTGCCGGATGTTTCAAATAAACGCTTGTGTAGAAATAAATGGGAATAATCGGTTGTTCCCGGATAAGGAGTTCCTCTGCTGACTTGAAATATCCGAAACGATCCTCTTGAGAACTGGCAATTCTTGATTGGTAAAGAAAGCTATCGTAGTGATCGGATGTCCAACCGGTGAAGTTGTTTCCCGATTCCGATGTCCACACATCTAAAAAAGTACTTGGGTCAATGTAGTCGCCAATCCATGAGCTTCTGAGTATGTCAAACTCGCCGGACTCTCGTGACTGAGTAAAGACTTTCCATTCCTGGTTTATTAAAGTTACTTTGATTCCCAAGGTGCGTTGCCACATTTGTTGCAGGGATTCGGCGACGGCTTTGTTGTTTTCTGAGGTATTGTATAGATAGATTAACTCGGGAAAACCTTCTCCCTGCGGAAACCCTGCCTCTGCTAATAACTGTTTCGCTACCTCCTCGTCTCGATCTTCCGTGATGCCTGGATCATAGTTATCAATTCCCGATGGAGTAAATCCCCAGGCAGGGATCTGCATACCTTGAGTTATATCCTCAACTATTGTCGACCGATCGATAACTATACTCATCGCGGTTCTGACTCTCGGGTCTGACAATGGTGGTTTTCTAGTATTCAATTGCAGGTAAAAGGTGCCGAGATAGGGGTCGATTTGAAGGGCGGGGTTCTTCTCGTCCCTATAGAATCCGACTTTAGATACGGGTAGGGCTTCAGTTATGTGAAGTTGTCCACCGCGAAAGGATCTCTCTTCTGCTTCTCTGCTTTCCGTTGGGTAGAAGTAGATTTGGTTTAGCTGATTGGTGGAGTTGTCCCAGTAGAGCGGGTTGCGTTCGACAGCCAGATACTCATTTGTCTTCCAGCTTTTTAGAGTAAAAGGTCCGTTTGACACCAGGTTTCCGACACGGGTCCAGTCGCTACTTCGTTTGAACGGGTTACCATATTGTGTCAGTGCGTCTTGCTTCAATGGATACCATGCGGGGTGAGAAAGCAGTTTCAAGAAATACGGAGTGGGATTCCCAAGTTCGATCTCAAGCGTCAGATCGTCAACTGATCGAACACCAACTCCGTTCCAGGATAATTCACCGCTATTGAAGCGTTTAGCATTTTTAATTACGAAAAGCAGGTATGCGTTTGGTGCCGCGATGGAGGGGGTTAATATTCTCTGAAATGCGAATTCAAAATCCCGGGCCTGGACGGGATCTCCATTATTCCAGAGAGCTTCTTTTCGGAGGTAAAATGTATAGCGTTTGCCATCTTCGGATATCGTCCAGCGTTCTGCGACAGCGGGAGTCGGAGAGAGGTCTTTTTCATCCTGTCCCACAAGGCCCTCATAAAGTGCCCTCAGGACTTTTATTTCGCTGATTCCGGTTATGGTATGAGGATCCAGTCCTTGCAGTTCCTGGCCGTTACCAACGTGGAGTGTGGAGCTGGAAATACCCTTCTGAACACGTGTTTGTTTATTACCGCAAGCCGTAAGACAGATAAATCCAATTGCGATGATCAGGCAATAGGCTACTTGTCGTTTACAGGAATGTTTGGCAGAGCCTGAACTATGGTTTTGTGCCAGATCGGAAGCCTTTGAAATACTATCGATGCTATGCCGGATTCTGAGATCCATCTTCTGTTTGCCTGGAGAATAGAGACGTAGCAAAATTTTTGATCCACCAGAGTCCGTAGGGTCGATTCACGGTTGGGTGCTCGAATCCATCAATAGGATTGTTGCGTAGTGTTTCATAGAATTTCGGAACTAACCCCAGTGATAAAGAGGGACTGAAATTCCATGGTTTTTGGCCGCCAAAAAAGTGGTAATTAATATCCTTCTTGGGAAAAGAATATTCTACGTGTTCTGGTGGAATCATTTTGTTCCAGCTATCATCAATCGGTTTCCACTCTTTGCATAAGGTAAGGTTCAAAAGACTTTGATCTTCCCATTTCAATTTACCTTTCCTGCTGATCTCTTTGATCTGGTTCCAGTAGGTGCCTCTATCAAACCCTTTAAGATTCATGATAAAGAATCCCCCATTGAAATAGCCCGCTTTGGGATCCATTCCGTAGAGTTCGCAGTCGATGTCTTCGATCGGACTGTCTATCGTTTTGATAAATCGATCCTGAACGGCGTAAAAGTAGGAATCGCCACCTTCATATTTCAGCAACTCAGCAAAGTCTTTTTGCACGTAGATGTCGCAGTCCAGATATATGCCGAAATCACAGTCAGGATAGATAAGCGGAAGGGCAATTTTGGATAAGGTGGATACTCTGAGCAGTTGCTTGTTTAGATAATAAGTCTGCTCCTCAAAAGGCTCCATCAGCTCTTTCGGAAGCTTTTTGAGTTTTAAGACAGGTTTTTTGGGATGTTCGTCTATAAAAACTCTCAGGTTTTCCAGAAAGTGATCATCCAGGCCGCTATCAACCACGTTGATGATCGGTGTAACTTCCTCGGAGAAGTGTTCCAGTAAGGGAACAATCGTCGTGAAAAAGCCCATGCTGAAGCCTGAATCGACACAGAAAAAGAGATCGAGTGTTTTTTTCATGTGTTCTATTTTAGGCTGCCAACTTTGATGGGGTGGTATTAAGAGGGCTAATAGTATTCGTCGTTGATAGGTGCATGTCAAATGCGCTGCGTGGGAATCTGGATTTCAATATTCTTCGGGAAATACTGCCTGATTTTTGACGATTCACGTATCCTAATAGGTCGGAGGTAAGGCTTTTTTACTAATAAACTACGTTTCTATCGAGGCTCCTGTATTGTATAGCCTCTAAAAGATGCTGCATTTCTATCGAATCTTTCCCAGCTAAATCGGCAATGGTCCGAGAAACCTTGAGGATGCGGTCATAAGCGCGAGCGCTGAGTTTCAGCTGCTCCATAGCTTGCTGAAGCGTATCTCCGAGGCGACGGTCCAAGTGGCAATGGGCTCTTAACTGTTTTTGCTCCATTCTGGCGTTACAGGGTATAAGTTCTCCTTGAAAACGAGCTCGCTGAATGTCTCTTGCATGGGCCACGCGTTCTCGGATGATCTGTGAACTTTCCCCGGGTCTTGCGTTTCTAAGCTCCTCAATCGAAAGCGCCGGAGCTTCTACGTGCAGGTCTATACGATCTAGAAGAGGTCCGCTTATCTTTGATCGGTATCGCTGGATTTGGGCAGGGGTGTCGGTGCATTCGTCGCCGATATATCCGCAGGGAGTCGGATTCATTGCTGCCACGAGCATTAATCTGCAAGGAAGAGTAATTTTTCCCGCGCTGCGTGATATTGTGACATGTCCATCTTCCAGAGGTTGGCGCAATACTTCCAACGCAGATCTCTTAAACTCGGGTAATTCGTCCAGAAAAAGGACTCCATTGTGGGCGAGTGAAACTTCTCCCGGGCCGGGGATAGATCCGCCACCTAAAAGACCTACATCGCTTATGGTATGATGGGGCGCCCGGTAGGGACGCTGGAAACGTTTGACCGGTCCTTTGAGAGTATGGCCAGCAACAGAATGGACGCTCAGAATCTCGAGAAACTCGTCAAGGGTTGGTTCCGGCATGATTGTTGGTATCCGTTTAGCCATCATGGACTTACCGGAGCCTGGAGGGCCGATTAGGAGGATGTTGTGCCCGCCTGCAACAGCGACTTCTATGGCCCGCCGAACTGAATGCTGGCCCTTTATTTCAGAAAAGTCTCCGATGTGATCCTCCTGATTTCCAAGCGTATCCAAAACAGAGGTCGTACTTTTGGGCGTCAATTCCAGGTCTCCCTGCAAGAACCGAACTGTCTGGTCAAGCGACTCAACCTCCAGCACGTCAATTCCCTCCACCAATGCGGCTTCCTGGCTGGATGGAAAGGGTAGGATAACCCCTTTTTTTCCGGTATCTCTCGCCAATAAGGCAATCGCCAATCCACCTTTTATCGGGCGCGTATGGCCAGAGAGACTTAATTCCCCCGCTATGATATAGTCGCTGATAATGGACGAATCCATCTGCCTTGTCGCCAGTAGCAACCCTAAGGCAATGGGCAGGTCGTACAGCGGACCCTCCTTGCGGACATCCCCTGGCGCAAGGTTGATGGTCGTACGGGTGCGACTCATTTTGTAACCAGAGTTTGTGAGGGCAGAAAAAACCCTGTTTTGCGACTCCTTCACCGCAGTGTCCGGCAGACCCACCATAAATACCTTCGGTTCACCTTCCTCGCCAGTATTCACCTCGACCTGCACCAGTTGTGCTTGAATTCCGAGCAGGGTAGATGAACTGACAGTCGATAGCATGGATCCAGGTGAAAGAAGGTTGTTGAAAATTTAGGCAAGAAGAAGTGATTGAAAACCCTAAAAGTGTCTGGACGCACAAACTGTTTTGGCAAACAGTGCCTGAATGTTAGTAGGTCTGACCGGCAGCTTTGGTAGTGGAAAGTCCACTGTGCTGAATTGTTTCGAAAAACTGGGGGCGAATATTGTAAATTCTGACGAGTCGGTAAGGCAGATTTATGAAAACGACCAAGGGTTTCTTTCGGCAATTCGAGGTCATTTCGGCGCTTCTGTGTTTGATGGGGAAGGAAAAGTGGATCGTAAAGCGCTGGGAGGCAGGGTTTTTAGTGATTCCGAAGCGTTAATGTGGTTGGAAAGCCGATTGCATCCATTGGTAAAGGCGCATCGGCAAAAGATGGTTTCTCAGGATCCCAATGCATTATGGATCGTCGAAATTCCACTGCTATTTGAAAAAAACCTTGATAAAGACATGGATCATTCGATATCCGTTGTTGCTAGTTACTCATTGAGAGTTACTCGACTGAAGAATCGCGGTTTCAGTCCCGAAGAAGTTGAAAAACGAAGCCGTTTACAACTCCCTCAAACCCAAAAAATATCTCGGGCGGATTTCGTGATTTCAAATGACGGTACTTTTGAGTTTCTCCTGAGGCAGGTGAAGCTACTCTTTGAACAGCTATCCATTTGATACCACTCCTAGCCTGAAGCGTGTTTGACTCAGTCCTGATGAGGGAACGCCGCGAGCCATTTTCAAAAACTCCAATTTATAAAAACTCAATTGAATGCTGATTCGTGATCGATTCAGCTCCTGATTATGTCCGAAGAAGACACCCTACCGACAAGTAGCCGCGCTGAAGTTGAAAACTCCGAGGCAGCTAAAAAGCCAGCTCGCAAACGCGCCGCGAAAAAGGCGGCTAAAAAAACGGCACGGAAACCCGTCAAGCGGGCTGAGGCTTCCGATGAATCGACTACCCGGTCCAGTGGACCCTCTTCGGAAAACCGGTCGAAAGAGGATAAGTTTGATCCAGGTGATGAAGTATCGTTTTCGTTTGATCCCGACGAGGTTAAGGAACCAGATGCACCCAAGTCTGAAGGCTCTACAAAGCCCGCAGAGGAGAAAAAAACAGGAGAGGATAGTCACTCGAATCAAGGGAATCACCCAAACCGCGGCAATCAACAGAATCACAACCGTCAGAATAATAAAAAGCAGCATAATCGAAACGACGGACAGCGGGGTGGGAAATTTAAGAACAAACAGCACAATCACAACCAGCAACAACAGCAGAAGAAAAAGACCAAGCAGCGCCCTCAGAACCAACAAAAGCGCAGGATGGCGGTAGACTCGCTGAAATTGCCTTCTATTGGGGCACTTTTGGAAGATGAGGTTATCTCAAACCTCGCGGGGTTAAAGCTAAGGGCCGCTGAAAATTGTGGAGGAGGTGATCCGATTAAGCTGAACGACTATTACCAAATGCCTCTGCTGGATTTTGTGAAAGCGGTCGAAGACTTTGGTATCGAAATAAAAACGGCCCCAAATCGTAAGATGCTGATCGACCTTTTGATGAAGTTTGCGTTCGAATCCAAACGTCAGCTAATCGATCACGGTTTACTGTGGGTAACGGAAGATGAGGGTGCATTCATTATGCACGAGCATAATAACTACGTTCCCAAAGACCAGGACTTCTTTGTGCCTGATTGTTTCATCAAGCAATACGGTCTGAAATCGGGTCATATGATGGAGGTGCAAGTATTGCCTCAAGAAGGAGAAGGGTGCAGTTATGTCGTCGACATCCATTCAGCATCAGGGCTGGCTCCCGAGGAGATTAAGCATATCGTTCCGTTTGAGGACTTAATCCCCTATTATCCGACGGAACGCATCATTTTGGAAACCCCTGTCGAAGACATGAAAAAACAAGATGTCTCGATGCGAGTCGTCGATGCACTGACGCCGATCGGATTTGGTCAGCGTGGGTTGATTGTGGCGCCACCTCGGACCGGTAAAACCGTTATTCTTCAAGGGTTGGCGCATTCTTTAGCTGCGAATAATCCAGATGCAGATCTGATTGTGTTATTGATTGATGAACGACCAGAGGAAGTTACAGACTTTCGTCGGATGGTAAAAGGGGAAGTCATCGCCTCCACTTTTGATGAAGCGGCTGACAACCATGTTCACGTTTCAGAGATGGTCATCGAGAAAGCGCGACGTATGGTTGAGGTTGGTCGGCATGTAATAATTCTGCTTGATTCGATCACCCGACTAGCCCGAGGCTACAACACGATTATGCCGAACAGTGGGAAAATACTTTCGGGAGGTGTTGAAGCCGGCGCGCTTCAAAAACCGAAACGTTTCTTTGGCTCAGCCCGCAACATTGAAGGGGGAGGAAGTCTTACCATTATGGGCACGGCTTTGGTCGAAACGGGTAGTAAGATGGACGAGGTGGTGTTCGAAGAGTTTAAGGGAACCGGCAATATGGAACTACACCTTGACCGTGCTCTTTCTGATAAACGAATTTTTCCGGCGATCAATCTTGAGAAGAGCGGAACCCGCAAGGAGGAACTTCTCTACCACAAGGATGAGTTACCCAGAATCTATGCGCTACGCCGGGCAATGAAGGGCGTACCAAGTACGGAGGCTATGGAAATGCTCATCAATCGGATGAAGAAGACGTCGACCAATATAGAATTCTTGATGCAGGTGAATCGATAGGGTTTGCTCCAACCGTGAAGCCGTTTGATGAAGTCTCTTTACAACTATTAGTTGAGAAGGGATTGGTTGTTCCTGAAGTGGTGGATTCTTTCCGGAATTCCATTGAAGCAGGAAAGTCCTTGGTCGAAGAGCTTGTGGCTAAAGGGCATGTAACAGAAGGAGAGATAGCCAATTTGTTGGCAGAAGAGTTTAGCTTGAGCTTGCAGGATCCAAACGAGCTTACGATCGATCGGGTGGATCGATCCCTAATTGATAAGGCATTCGCATTAGACTGGGGAGTCCTGCTTTTCGATTCTAGCAGCAGTGTGACCAAAGCTATTATCTGCGATCCGTTAAACTTGGATCAACTGGACAACTTATCTGCCAGCCTTGAGAGGGATATCGAGGTATTTCTTTGTGGTCCCTCGGCGTTGAAGGAGGCAATTCAACGTTATTATCCGCTTGAGAGAGATTCGCTCCAACCGATTTTTTCTGAGTATTCAGAGGCAGAGCCTCAGGTGGGAGACCCCCGTCTGGATATATCGGCATCGAATAGGGACGAGGGTGCGATTGTCCATTACGTGCATTTGATTATCAAAGAAGCGTTAAAACAAGGTGCCTCGGACATTCACCTTGAGCCTCTGGAAAAACGGTTTCGAATTCGGTTCAGGGTAGATGGTGTACTCCAGAAGATCGAAAATCCTCCGAAACGCCTTCAGCCCGCTATTATCTCCCGAATCAAACTGATGTCTCAAATGAGTATTGCAGAAAAGCGACTGCCACAAGATGGGCGTGTCCGAATCGATCTCGACGGTCGCTCGGTAGATTTTCGCGTATCTGCGATTCCTAGCGCCCATGGTGAATCGGTGGTCATGCGTATTCTAGACAAAGAGAAACTCGAGCTGGGTCTTCAGGAACTGGGGTTCTACGATGATGACAAAAAGCTCGTCGAAGAGCTTATTGCTCAACCTGACGGTATTATTTTAGTAACAGGTCCAACGGGTTCGGGAAAATCTACAACGCTTTATTCTTTCTTGAGTCAGCTCAATAAACCTGACCGGAAGATCATCACTGTGGAGGATCCTGTCGAATACCAGCTATCTGGTATCAATCAGGTTCAGGTGCAAAATGAAACAGGCATGACCTTTTCTTCCGGCCTGCGGGCTATGTTGAGGCAAGCGCCAAATATAATTATGGTCGGTGAAATCCGCGATCTGGAAACGGTCGAAATTGCTATCAATGCAGCCTTAACCGGTCACTTGGTTTTTAGTACTTTACACACCAACGATGCACCCAGCGCTGTTTCAAGACTCAGGGATCTCGGGGTAGCTCCATTTTTGATTTCAAGCTCGGTTCGAGCTATCATGGCACAGCGTTTAATTCGTCGTGTGTGCCCGGATTGCAGTGAACCAGTCTCACCCAGTGCAGTTGATATTGCGGCGGTTGGCTGTCATGCAGACGAAGCGGATAGCGCTCAATGGCGAGAAGGTCGCGGCTGTTCATCCTGCCGCGGGACAGGTTATCGCGGCCGAATCGGTATATTTGAAACGATGAAGATAACGTCAGATATGGAGTCACTTATTTACTCTAACGGATCTCTTGCTGATATCCGTAAACTCGCTCGTAGCCAAGGCATGCGAACGATGCGGGAGGATGGACTTAGAAAAGCAATGCGAGGTCAAACGACCATAAACGAAGTGCTCGCTGTAACCAATAATTAATCTCTGAACACAATAAGTTATGAGCTACGAAATGAACGATCTCTTGAGCCTCGTTGTTGAGGAAGGTGCCTCCGACCTTCATATACAGGTAGGCCAATCCCCAACTCTGCGACTTCATGGCGAGATGATTCCCGTTGAGGGACCCAAGCTAACCGGTGAAGACACCGAAGCCCTTGTGATGGCTATCACCTCAGAGGAGCGCATGCAGGAGGTAAAATCAACGGGAGGTTGTGACTTCGGTTTTTCATTTATGGACCTTGCGCGGTTTCGGGTGAGTGTTCTCAAAGCGCGTGGAAAATATGGTATTGTGCTCCGGCAAATCCCGACAGACCTCTTCAGTCTAGAAGTGATTGGTTTTCCAGATATGGTGAAGGATCTGCTTAAGAGACCTCGAGGTCTTATCTTGGTTACAGGGCCGACGGGTTCAGGTAAGTCCACGACCCTGGCGTCCATGATCAATTACATGAACGAAAACCATGATGGTCACATTATCACGATTGAGGATCCTATTGAGTATTACCACGATCACAAAAAGTGTATCGTGACCCAACGGGAAGTAGGAATTGATGTATCCAGTTTCTCGAGTGCAATTCGCGGTGCTCTACGGCAGGATCCTGATACGATTCTTGTAGGGGAAATGCGCGATTTGGAGACGATCGAAGCCGCTGTATCTGCCGCTGAAACAGGTCACCTTGTATTTGCAACCTTACATACCACGGGTGCTGCGCGGACGGTTGACCGTATCGTGGATGCATTTCCAGACACGGCGAAAGATCAGATTCGAACCCAACTTGCGTCCTCTATTGTCGCAGTAATCTCCCAGGTTCTTTGCCCCAAGATCGGCGGCGGAAGGGTTGCAGCATTCGAGATCATGGTAAATACGACTTCCATCGCTGCTCTGATTCGAGATAACAAGACGTATCGGATTTCATCGGAGATTCAGACCGGTGCAAATCATGGAATGATTTCTTTGGATCAGCATCTTCTCTCGCTTTACAATAGGGATTTGATACCAGCTCAAACTGCGCTCGAGAAATCTCAAAATCCGACAGAGATGCGTGAAAAACTTGCGCAAATGGGAGCGAAGCTTCAAATGGTATAAAAGCCATTTGAATGTTTTCCGATCACAATTCGGCATTAGCCGAAATTCTTAAAACGTCCGGTTCGCTGTCTAGTGAAGACTATGACACCGTAGTCGCTGAGCATGAACGAACCGGCAAGTCGATTGCTCAATCTGCAATCGATCTCGATTTTGTGACCCAAAAGGTTTTGCTTGAAATGGTCGCGGCGTACATGGATTGGCCGTTTTGTGACTCACCTCCTGATGATATCGATCCTGCTTTGGCGGATAAACTGGAAGGGCGCCTGGCACGTATGTATGGAGTTGTTCCTTTTCAGGAAAGGGGTATGGAATTGCAACTTCTGGCTGTGGATCCGCTAAATGCCTCAATCATTGAGGATTTGGCGTTTACCTTGGATCGGGATATCACGCTGGTTGTCGCAGATCCGGCACTGGTCAATGCTTTGATCGCACAAGTTTATGGAGTGGATTCTGCTTCCGTGGAACAAGCCCTCAGCGAACTTGCGCAGTTGGCTGATCTTGATGGACAGTCAAATGACCTTGAATCTCTTGCGGACGAGGCGCCCGTAATACAGTTCGTTGGTTTAGTTCTGGAACAGGCAATTCGGGATATGGCTTCGGATATCCATTTCGAACCGTTTGTGGATGTCTTTCAAATACGCTATCGTGTTGATGGGACGCTCTATGAAATGGCCCCCTCGCCGGTAGGGCTTGCATTACCAGTGATCTCGCGGATCAAAGTTTTAGCGAATCTAAACATAGCGGAGAAGCGGATTCCTCAAGACGGTCGTATTCGAATGACCTTAGGGGGGCGACCAATAGATCTCCGTGTATCAACTCTACCGACACAGTATGGTGAAAGTGTCGTGCTAAGAGTGTTGGACAAGACCGTAGTGAATCTGGAGCTTTCCAGCCTGGGTATGCCGAGCCCCGTTCTCAATAGCACTCAAGAGGTGATCAAGCGACCTAATGGAGTGTTTGTCGTCACTGGGCCAACTGGTAGTGGGAAGACGACTACGCTTTATAGTTGTCTTAAGATTCTGAATAAAGATGAAACCAAGATTTTGACCGCCGAGGATCCGGTGGAGTATGAAATTGATGGCATTGTACAGCTCGCTGTAAACCCCGGGATTGGGTTGAGTTTCGCCCATGCGTTGCGGTCATTTTTGAGGCAAGACCCAGACATACTGATGGTAGGAGAGATTAGAGATCTGGAGACCGCAAGGATCGCCGTGCAAGCTGCTCAGACCGGGCACCTGGTTCTTACAACGCTTCATACCAAAGATGCCCCCGGAGCAGTTACCAGGCTTTTGGATATGGGTATGGAGCCTTATCTAATCGCTTCTTCTTTAGAAGCTGTGTTGGCTCAGCGCCTTGTGAGGACACTCTGCCCTCACTGTAAGAAATCCTATTGGCCGGATGACTCAATCTTGGATCAGCTTTACCCAGAAACTGTTTACCAAGAAAAAGTTTTCTACCGTTCGGTTGGTTGCCGCGCGTGTCATCAAATCGGATATCAAGGTCGCAAAGGACTCTTTGAGTTTATGAATATTGAAGACAGCCTTCGGGAACTGATACTTGCACGTGCTTCTGGGCTTTCTCTGAAGCGACGTGCGATGGACCTGGGTATGAATTCACTGCGGCAGTCTGGGATTGAGGCTGTTGAAGAGGGAATTACCACGGTCGAAGAAGTGCTGAACTATACCTGATATTCCCGTGATATAGGATGCACGCCCTGGATAGCATTCCACCTAGGGCCCGGTAACTGCCCACCTATAGATTCCTGTTCCGGGTTCTTGGTGAACCATTAAGATTTTAGTATGGTCTGGAAGAGTTGTTTTGGTAAAGATCATAGCCTTTAGAGCTCAGTGAATACATCAAGAAACAGTAAGAGGAGGCAACCTGTTCAGGGTACGAAACGAACTCGCTTTATTCTTGGTAACAAAGTTCGCCGGAGATCAATAAGTCAGTTCACCAGACAGCTAGCGACAATGTTGCAATCGGGAGTTCCACTGGTTCGAAGTCTCGAGATTCTAGAGAGGCAACAAAAAGAAGCTGTTTTTCGCCAAATTATTCACGAGTTGGCTCAGAATGTTAGGTCTGGAAATCCTTTGTCGGATGGTCTCGCTCTGTATCCCAAAGTGTTTAACGACCTATATTGCCATATGGTTCGTGCAGGGGAAGCGAGTGGGTTGGTGCCGGATGTGCTTGGTCAGCTAGCGACGTTTATGGAGAAATCTCAGAAAACGCAGAGCAAGATCGTTGCCGCGTTGATGTATCCGGCAGTCGTACTCAGTCTGGCTTTTCTCATTCTAGGCGGACTTATGGTATTCGTGGTTCCGAGGTTTGAGGCTATCTATGAAGACTTTCTTCGAGGAGCGGCATTACCAAAATTGACTCAGGTCGTTCTTGATTTAAGCCAGTTCGTCCAATCGAACGTACTCTTGATTTTGCTGGTTTTCTTGTTCGCGCTTGTGGGATCTAAGCTCTTTTCAAATGTCGAAAAAGGAAAGTTCTTTATTGATTCGATTAAGCTTCGATCGCCTGTATTTGGAGCACTGATACGTATTAACTCGATTACTCGTTTTTCCAGAACACTCGGCACTTTAATCGGAAGCGCGGTTCCCCTGCTTGAATCGCTAAGTATCACGAGTGCTGTTGTTGGAAACAAGGTATACCAACGAGAGCTGCAAAAGGTCTTCATTCGTGTAAGAGATGGAGATCCCATTTCCCGCCCTCTGGCGGAGGCAAAACACTTCCCAGAAATGTTGTGTGGCATGATTGAGGTAGGGGAGGAGACTGGTAAGGTTCCTGAAATGCTTCATAAAGTCGCCGATTCCTATGAAGATGATTTAGACACTGCGGTATCTTCACTTACATCGGCATTAGAACCGATCATGATCGTGTTGATGGCGGTAGTTGTAGGAACAATCGTGATTGCTCTTTTTCTTCCGTTGATCGGAATTTTCCAGAATCTTGCAGTCTAGGATAATTTCTAGTGGGTTGATTCTATTGTGAGCCTGAAGCGACCTTTCGACTTGGTCAGAGTCAGGTCTGATAAAAACGTAGCTGCGAGGTTGGGTGCGGTTAACGATTTATGGATCGGCCCCTGGCTTACGGATTGTCCTTCTCTTAGCAAGAGGGCGTGAGTGTAGATGGGAGTTATTTCTTCTACATGATGGGTAACCAAAATAATAGGTAGTTCTGGTCTGTGTTTCGACAACTCGTCGATGGATTGCAAAAAGTGTTCGCGAGCAACCGGATCCAGTCCTGCACAAGGCTCATCGAGAATAAGAATCTCGAGTTTGGTCATCATTGCCCGGGCGATAAGTAGCCGTTGTTTTTCACCTTGGGAGAATGTGAACCACGGCTTGCCGTCCAAGTATTTACAACCAAGCATTTCCATGAGTTCCAGTGCCCGTGCTTTGTCTTTTTTGAAAATGCGTCCCCAGTAGTTAACCTGAGCGTACTTTCCGGAGACGACCACATCAACTGCGGGTTCGTTCTCTTCGATCCGTTGTTGGATCGAACTGGAAACCAGCCCTACCTTCAAACGGAGTTGGTTCCAGTTACTCTTGCCGAAAACTTTTCCGAGAACCGAGATAGTGCCACTCGTTGGAGGAA
>CAYGQM010000059.1:0-45259 GCA_964352065.1 uncultured Opitutaceae bacterium | reverse complement strand
AAGCCTACACCATTTTTCGGTCCAGATCTAGGGGGTAGACTTTGGGGCGTTTACTCTCTTCGAGCACTGGAAGATTTTCATAGCTTTCCTCCCGGCTCTTGCGCCTCTTGGGTTTGTTGCGCTCGTAGCTGATCGTTTGCTTCTCCTGCTTCAAGTGGTCCTATTTTCGGGAGTCACGCCACATCCCAAGTCATATTCTTAGGGAAATTCCAAAAATTGGGCAATAAGAGCGGCTTTTTTGACAGGAACTCGGCGGGAATGAATCGAGAAGCTTCTGGAGCTCCCGTAAACATTGAATTGGGTGGCGAGAGTGCCCGCAATGTAATCGATTAATACTCTTAGTATTAACAGGCTACCATTCCAAAGGCGATATTTCTGACTTTCGGAATACGGGCACATGGCTTTTTAATGGCCATTTCAAATCGAAATTTCCCTTAGAGTGAAAATAAGCCACTCCAGGCAGCCAAATGAACTTTAGGCTTTCACTATCCAACAATTTTTCTTCAGTTACTCCAGCCTCGATTACCACGTCTCCCAATTTATGTTTGTTTCCTTCATAAATGTTAGGAATAGAAACCTCGGTTACCCATACGTAATCAGGTAAAGGGGAAATCTTCTTCCATTGAGATTTGGAAAAAGTCCCTCCGCCCACTTTCGTAGCATCCTTGAGGTGTTCAAGATAATCCTCCGATCTGCATAAGATAGTCCTACAAATTAGACGATCTTTGGATTCCATAATCAAGTCGAACCAGGGAGTTGGAGATGGATTCAGCTTAGTATTTTCAAGAAGAGACTGTATTGAAAGATTTGAGATTTGCTCAGCCGCAAACCCGGTCAAAGTTACCGATTCTGGTAAGAGAGTTATTGCTGTCGTTACATGGAGATTTGGATTCTTTTTTGGCACTAAAAAATTACGTACCATTTCAGAAGGAAGATTCACAAACATTCCGTAGTTGTCGTCACTAATGACGTAGTGATCACACCAATCGGACACGGGAGCATATTCCGAATCTGGAAAACTTCCATAACCAAAGCGAGCCTGGGGACTCCATCGGTCAGAATCAATTGTATGACCCATTACGGAAAACGCGTGGTATATCGGCTGTGCTTTTCGTATATCCCATCCCTCAACTGTTAGAATAACAGGATACCCTGATTCCATGGTCGGGTAAATATATTGATCGTATTCCACGTCAATGTTCTCATTGAAATGCGCAATGTGAACTGCCGCATTAAGGGTTTTTGCAACGTCTTCGATTTCCGCTACGGTTAGCCCTCCTTTTACCCCTTCTTCATTATCCCCAAAGCGTCCAACTGTGTTATCTGGAGACGAAAAATCTATTCCAAGAATGTCGTTGATTCGTTTGTTGGTTAGTTTCGTGCGTCCGAACCGAGATGAACTATTAATAGAGGATCTCAGTGCCGCATGCGCGCACACATGGGTTAAGCCGTTTTGCTGAGCGAAAAAAGCTCCTTTAAAGCTAAAAGTGCGACTCGAACCTTGAGGTCCAATCTCTGTTCTAAACTCTCGTGAATTGTGAACATAACAGTTGGATATCGGCAATATAAGCGCGTGCGGTTTTTCATTTATTGGAATCACGACAGAAGGTGGACGGACCACAGCTTCTAAAAGATACATCCAACGGTATCCGCCTTTGAGTTTTAGCTTTATCAATACTGCATAACTCAGAATGTGATCTTCTGGAAGTTGATTTTTATCATCCCATTTCAAATTAGGAGGATATGAGCGGAAGAAAGTTAATCGAGTGGCTTCCATCTCAACGTCCTGGTTCGTTCTAGCCCTTGCCATCTCAAGCTCTTCCTCTAGCTCCTGATTGAATTCCAGCTTTTCTTTCAATACTGCTTGAGCTCTCATTTTACGCATTAACGTGCATAAACGATGTAGGGGCGCCGCATTGAATTCCGACCTTTTACTCTTCCGCATGTTGCGTGATAGATCCCTTATGAATTCAAAGAAAGAGAGGTTGTCGGGGCCGCAAGGTTTCAGCTTTTCATGCCTAGAGGCGTAAGCACCATCCATATTTTATCATGTCGGACTCATCTCCGATTATATCTTGAAGAGTAAAATAGTCCGAGAATCAGGAAGAGTAAGATGGTTGCCCTAGAACTAAATCCTTTTTAGCAGAGCGTTTCTCCCAAGAAAGAAGCTCTGTTAGTGCTTTCTCCTGTTTCTTATTTAGAAGAAAGTTTTTCTTAGTAGGCCTGCTTATTACCTTAATGTTGTAGGAATTGTTCCGAACCGTGGTGTGTTTGCTCATGGTGACGTCTCTTTGTGGCGAAGTTGATGTAAAGAAATATTAAATAACAGTTAGATTAGGGGGCAATAATTAATTGAAGAATTTGATGCTATTTGAATAATAATTAAGCATAGAAGCAGCAATGCTTTATTAGTTCATTGAAAACTCGAGAATTAGGCATCTTTTAACAGAACATTTGTAAATGTAGTTTTTAAGGACACTCTTTTACATTCTAAGCGCCCATTTTTACCTTTTGGATCACATTTACTCTGGATGGCTGCCATGAGAGACTATGAATTGCGTAAAGATGCGTTGCGATACAAGCTAAATAGCGCTGTAGTAGTCTTCAATGTAGGCATGAGTATCACCCCCAAAGGCTTTATTGGAGAGAGTTGCCATAATTTGCTCTAAACTCGCCAAATTGTAATAGATTACGTATTATGCATGCTCACGAGGCTAGGTGTTCCTAGGTTAGCGATGTATATTTACGGTAGAGACAGCAAAACTACAAAAATTCTCAGTGCTCAGGTGACTGTCCCCCGTAGTAAAATCCAACGACAGTACCGACTAGTGCCATTAATGGGGTGAAAATTAAACCCAATAGCGATTTTATTACCTCAAACTCAACTGAGCTAAACACAGCTGCGATTCCAGTAAAGAAAATCACAATTGTAAGAAGAGCTACCAAGAAAATAGCAAGTTTTCCTCGCATCGACTCCCTCTGTTTAGCTGGATTGTATGGAAGTAATTTTGCCCCCTGAATCTCCGAGAGGGAAGGGTCTTGGGTGAGGTCCAACTCTTCTTCAGAAGGTTTAGAGTCTGCTGATTCGTCGTCCATTAATTACTTATTTTGAATTCAAAAAGTCGATTCCTAACGTAATACCAATTGTCGAAACTGTTTTTCCTTATCTTGGATTAGAATCTTGCTACCCTGTTCAGACTCATCGTTAAGAAGTTTTTCGGTCAAAATAGACTTACGAAGAATTTCCGTCATCGAAACTCCACTCTTCTTCGCGAGATCCCTGAGGGTATCAACTACTTCTTTAGGGAGGTTAACCGATACGCGTACATCACTCATTTTCTCTTTTTGTTGTGAAATTATTTTTGGTTTTATGTGTATATTATCCACATATTTTGTGCGATTAATGCGGTCGTCAAGTCAAATCACGAATTTGTCACCCAAGTAAGCTAACTTATTAGTGGAAGATGTTTCCTGCAAAAAGTTAAAGCTTCAAGCATCCATAATACCAATCATTCGCTGAATTGATGTGTCCTGAGAAAACTGTACACGAGATTCTCAGAGAAAGAGGATCTATACACGAAAAAGTAACGCTACACAGTTGAGTTTAAGAAAGAGGCAGCGAAGATGATTATAATCTACGGAGTCACCGTAAGGGAGGCGTCTGATCAGTTGGGAGTACCGGCAGGAGTATTATACATTTGGAAGCATAAGTATCTCGATGAGATGGAGGCGAACAGCGCGGAAGGGTCTGTCAGTCCAAAGGCATTTGCTGCTGAGAACGCTGAGTTGCGCAAGCAACTGGCAAGCCTACCGGCTTGCCTATCGCACAACTAAACACATAACAGAATTATTGAGAATCCCATATTCACAAAATTCAGGGCACATCATTATGGTAGGATGTAACCAAGGAAACAACGGTCGTTCTAATGTTGGGAGGAAGATTCTCCCATATTAAAACAAGCTGTGCCAGCTCTGGACTATTAGAGTCAAATTCTTGTGGACCGATGTGTGGACATGTGACACACCCGAATTTGTAAGTGCATTGAATTTTAGCTGTTTGCACATCCTCCATTGCGGGTTCGACTCCCGCCACCTCCACCATTTAATTAATCCTCCAAGGAATTAATGCAGGGCATTTTATTTTCTATTAGGGAGGATCTAGTTGGACGGATTCAGTCCTCAGATCGAATCGTAGAATGTTTCCTTGATGTCGAGTTTCCGTTGATAGACCGGCAGCGAAGAAAGCTTTGAAAATAAGTTTTGAGCGAAAACTTGACAGAGTCTAGAAGTGGACAAGATTAAGGCCCGTGTCTGATCCTTCCTCAGTGCTACGAAAGCACAATGTCCCGGTTACTGCCCAAAGGCTGGCGGTATTGCGCGCAGTGTCGAGTAGACCGCACAGCACAGCTGATATTATCGCGGGAGATGTGCGTGCTGAAATCGGTGCGATATCCCGGCAGGCAGTGTATAATGTATTAGGCGTATTGTCTGATAAAGGTATTATCAGGCGTATCCAGCCTGCGGGATCGGCTGCGCTTTATGAAGACCGGGTTGGAGACAACCACCACCACCTGGTATGCCGAGAGTGTGGGAAAACAGTTGATGTCGATTGCTCCGTAGGTGATGCACCCTGTTTACACGCCGATATGGATGCCGGTTTTAAGATCGATGAGGCTGAGGTCGTTTATTGGGGGACTTGCCCTGAGTGTCTCGATACAACTTCAAAAATATCACCCCCCCATAGAGGAAGGTCTGGTTTCTAGTCCCTGACTCAGGGTAATTTAACATTTCTCTGAACGCCTTTTAATATCTAACAATCACAAAAACCTAAGCAAAATAGAATTAACATGTCAGACAAAGATGAAGTTTTTCCAGATAATGGAAACATAAGTAAATGCCCTGTGTTTGGGGGAATGGATAACACTAAAGCGGCTGGGTCGTCAGCCAACGACCATTGGTGGCCCAATCGATTGAACCTCAGAAGTCTTCGTCAGAACTCTTCGCTGTCTGATCCGATGGATGAAGATTTTAACTATGCTGAGGAATTTAAATCGATAGACTTGGATGAGCTTAAGAAAGATATCGAGGAGGTGATGACAACGTCACAAGATTGGTGGCCGGCCGACTACGGTCACTATGGCCCCTTTTTCATTCGTATGGCGTGGCACAGTGCAGGCACTTACCGGGTCCAGGATGGCAGAGGAGGTGGGGCTTCAGGGACTCTGCGTTTTGCGCCGCTTAACAGTTGGCCAGACAATGCGAATCTGGACAAAGCACGCCGTTTGCTCTGGCCGGTAAAGCAAAAGTATGGGAGGAAACTCTCTTGGGCTGATCTGATGATTTTCACCGGGAATTGTGCGCTTGAGTCGATGGGATTTAAAACCTTTGGCTTTGGTGGAGGACGTGAGGATGTCTGGGAGCCAGAAGAAGATATTTACTGGGGCCCAGAAACCGAATGGCTCGGAGACGAACGTTATAAGGGGGATCGGGAGCTCGAGGACCCTCTCGGCGCTGTGCAAATGGGTTTGATTTACGTGAATCCTGAGGGCCCCAATGGTACCCCTGATGCGATTGCCGCAGCCAGGGACATTCGCGATACATTTGGTCGTATGGCGATGAATGACGAAGAAACGGTTGCGCTCATTGCTGGTGGCCATACTTTTGGAAAGGCGCACGGAGCTGCTGATCCCAGCCAGTATGTGGGGCGTGAACCCGAGGGTGCGAGTACGGAAGAGCAAGGGCTGGGCTGGAAGAATACCTACGGTTCAGGAAATGCGGGCGATACGATCACCAGCGGACTGGAAGGGGCTTGGACCACTGAACCGGCTAAGTGGGACAACAATTATTTCGAGAATCTGTTTGGCTATGATTGGGAACAGACGAAGAGCCCAGCAGGTGCCACTCAGTGGACTCCTAAAGGGAATACGGCGGTTGCTACCGTTCCGGATGCGCACGATGCTTCAAAGAAGCATGCGCCTATGATGTTTACAACGGACTTGGCTTTGAAGGAGGACCCGGTTTATTTGCCGATTTCAAAACGCTTTCATGAAAATCCAGACGAGTTTGCCGAAGCTTTTTCAAGAGCATGGTATAAGCTCACTCATCGTGACATGGGGCCTCACTCGCGTCTCTTGGGACCGTTGGTTCCTGAGCCTCAGTTGTGGCAGGATCCCGTTCCTGAAGTAGACCATGCGTTGATCGACGATCAGGATGTCGCGGCACTTAAAGAAAAGATTCTTGCGTCAGGATTGTCGATCTCCCAATTGGTTTCTACGGCATGGGCCTCAGCAGCCTCTTTCCGTGGTACAGACAAGCGGGGTGGAGCGAACGGAGCGCGTATTCGCCTGGCACCTCAAAAGGATTGGGAGGCCAATCAACCAGAAGAACTGGCAAAGGTGCTTCCGGTGTTGGAGAAGATTCAATCTGATTTCAACGCATCACAGTCCGGAGGAAAGAAGGTTTCTTTTGCGGACGTAATCGTGTTAGCGGGATGCGCTGCTGTAGAGGCTGCTGCCCAGAAAGGGGGCCAAGCTATAAAGGTTCCGTTTTCACCAGGCAGGACGGATGCCACCCAAGAGCAGACCGACGTTGAGTCGTTTTCCGTGCTTGAACCGGTAGCTGATGGCTTTCGTAACTACCTCAAGCCAGCCTATGCGAAGGCGGCAGAGGCACTTTTGATTGATAAAGCGCATTTGCTGACTTTGACGGTTCCAGAGATGACGGTGTTGATCGGCGGCATGCGTGTATTGAATGCAAACGTGGCGAAATCCGAACTGGGTGTTTTCACGAAACGGCCTGAGGTTTTGACGAATGATTTCTTTGTAAACCTGCTCGACATGAACACGAGCTGGAAGAAGTCCACGATGTGTGACCACTTCTACGAGGGACGTGATTATGGGTCGGGTGATTTGAAATGGACGGGAAGCGCGGTCGATCTCGTTTTCGGCTCGAATTCCGAACTTAGAGCAGTTGCAGAAGTGTATGCGTGTGAGGACTCGAAGGAGGTATTCGTACGCGATTTCGTAGCCGCTTGGAACAAGGTTATGAACCTGGATCGTTTCGAGCTCGCTTAAACGGAAACGATTCACGAACCACACTTCAATAAAGTTTTTGAGAGCCCTGGCTGCATGGCGGTCGGGGCTCTCTTGTGCTCAGTAATTGTGGTGATTATCTTGGGGGAATACTGGCCTAGATTGAGGATGCAATAGTGCCGAGGGTCGCTTGTTTCGCAAAAGGGTCTAGAGTCCTGTGGTTCTAAACTCTGAGGATGTGGATTTCCGTTTTATTGCTTCTCATAGCGTGAAATGAAACCTATACCAAAGGTATGTCTATTTTCTCATTGGAAGGGCGGGTCGCACTCGTTACGGGTGCAGGTCGTGGAATTGGTAGAGGAATCGCCGAAGGCTTGGCCAGCAATGGTGCCAAGGTCGTATGTGCGGCCCGAACGCGCAGTCAGATTGATGATGCGGTTGCAGCTATCGAGGGGGCTGGCGGCGAGGCGTTGGCGTATGTAATGGATATGCAAGACCTGGGTTCTGTCCAAGGAGGTGTCGATGCGACGATCAACGCGTTTGGGCAGATAGATATCTTGGTGAATAATGCGGGTATAAACATCAGAGAGCCATTTGTAGATGTTACCGAAGACCATTATGATTCGATAACTGCGGTTAATCAAAAAGGACTGTTTTTCTTAACCCAGGCGGTGGCCAAGGCAATGATTCCGAGAAAGTCGGGAAAGATTATCCACATTGGTTCGCTGACTACGGGAATTTCCCTAGCCCAAGTGTCCGTTTATACGGCTACAAAAGGCGCGGTAGGGCAATTGGCGAAGTCACATGCGATCGAGCTCGGCGAACACAATATACAGGTGAACGCTATTTGTCCTGGTTTTATAATGACACCTCTTACTGAGAAGATCTGGTCAGATCCTAAGCTTCGTGAGTGGGGGTTAAGCCGGATTGCGGCTAAACGTTTGGGGAGTCCGGACGATTTGGTTGGAACGGCTGTCTTCTTATCGTCATCTGCCTCTGATTATGTAACGGGACAGTCTATTTATGTAGATGGAGGCTTTATGGCCGGAGAGTCCTGGCCCTTACCTGAGTAGGTGTAAACTCTGCCATTTCTAAAGCTGATGGCCGCACATTTTACAGTGTAAGGCCTTGGGGTCGTGGCCTTCGTGCCCGCAACCCGCGCAAATCCGGGTGTCGAGCTTTACCATTTCCAGTTCTCGGTGGAGTTCAGCCGTAACAATACCCGTAGGGACGGCGATAATTGCAAAGCCAGTGACCATGATAACGGAGGCCACAAGTTTACCGAGTATCGTTACGGGTACTACGTCGCCGTAGCCGACGGTCGTGATCGTCACAAAGCCCCAATAAATGGATTGGGGGATACTAGTGAAGCCAGAATTCTCAACCCGTCCTTCTACGATATACATGAGAGTGCCCAAGATGCTTACAATCGCAAATAAGCTAAATATGAATACCGCGATTTTGGGCCGGCTCGCTTTAAGTGCGTTGAGTAACACATGAGCGTCTCCTATGTGATGAACCATTTTAAGGACCCGGAACATTCTCAGCATGCGGAGGATTCGTATGATGATAAAGTGACCGGACCCCGCCACGAAAAGCTCTAGATAAGTCGGGATGATTGAAAGTAGGTCCACAATCCCGAAAAAGCTGAAGATGTACTTTCTTTTGTTCCGAACGACTGCTATCCGAATGGTGTATTCGATGGTGAAAAGAATGGTGAAAACCCACTCAAGTATTCTTAGAGTTCCGGCATGTCTTGAATGGATAGCTTCCACACTTTCGAGCATGATGACACCCACGCTAGCTGCTATCGCTATGAGAAGGAAGATATCAAATGCCTTGGCAGCCCCAGATTCGGTCAGGAAGATGATTCTCCAAATTCGTTCTTTGAGCGAGTTGTCTGGATTGGGCTTTCGAGGCATTGGGTTTCATACTTGCTGCCAAACGGGAATTTTCGAGGAGTAAATTGTAGTTTATTCGAAGAAATTTTTGTACTGAGGGTGTATCTTCTCAGCCTTGGTATTGTAAAGGAAGTTTCCGTCCAGTGACACCGTATCATCTTTGGTGAAGTCCATGAAAACGGCATCCTGTCTACCTGACGGTAATCCCCAGGTGTCTACCCAGAATCGATTCACTTTTATATTCTCCTCCGAACGATTCTTAATGTGAAACCCTTCCCAGATCCAGGGGGACTCGCTGTCTTTGGCAGCGCCGCCAGGCTGTGAGTAGAAAACGGATTGGTGGTTAGCCAAACTTTTAGAAAGAATGAGTTCGTTGTCTAACCAAAGGATCTCACTCATGCCGCCCTGTAGCTGATATTCTTTTTTACTACTCGTCCAAGTGTAGAATATGGCGGAGGCCCCGGGAGCGGGATCAAAAAACTGGCAGTTGTATAAGAACGCGTTTCGAGATTCATACCATGGGCCGTACGCAGTACGGATATGGTCGCCGAAGGAAGAATCCGTAACGGTTTGATAAGTGCCTTTTTGGTTGAAGACCAGCCATCCACCGAATGATTTTTTCCCAGGTAGGTCTTTCATGATTCCGTTATCTGATTGATCGAGTCCCCGGAACGTACAACCCCGTGCGATATGGTTTTGATTGTAGGGTGTGTTTGTAAAGGGACTGATCATACCGCTGAATAGCGCTGATTCGACGGCCGCGTTTGCAGAGTCGCTGATTACCATATTGACGAGTTCAAGGTCATAGGAGCCGGATACGGAGCTAGAATTGGTTTGAGAGATGGAGCCATCTTTCAAGAGCACTTTTTGTGAGCCTCCCCCATTGTAGTATACTTCTCCACGCCAGGAGCGGGTGTCCACGTTGTCGACGATCACATTCTTAGCCCGCTGCGTGCTCCAGGTGGCTATCAGTTTGTTTGATATATCCCATTCATGGCGTTTTTGGTCCAGATTATACCAGTCTTTGCCCGTATTAACGGGCTTGGCACCGCCATCAATATCCAGGTCTTTTAGCGTGAAGTTTTCCACGTTTCGGAGGATAAACAGGTGGTAACGTCGCACGTTTTCCACCTCGCCCTTGCTGTTGACGATCTCCAACCATTGGGTGCCTGGGGTATCGTGCCAGAGAGAAAGTTGGATAAATGTGGACGGTTGCCCATTGCTTCCCCTTTCACCCAGGAATGTTATATTGTCGGCAGTCACGGTGAAAAGAGAACCCGGTATGGATTTTCCACTACGAGCTGTTGGTAGGTTGTTTACCAATGTTACATGTTTGTTTTCCGGCCAAAGCTTGTAGTGTCCGGCCGGAAAATAGACGATACCACCCTTGGATTTCTGCGCGTCTTCAAAGGCCGCCTGAACGGCTGGTAAATCATTCAGGTCATCGTTGGGTTGAGCGCCGTATTTGGGAGCGGTTACGTCATAGACCTGTTTTTTGCTTGGTGGCAGGGATTCGGTTTTGACCGTGCCATAGATCCAATCGGTAAACAAAGGTTGAGCCCCGTGTTTCCGGTAGTCGGTCATATTGGTGACTGCCGCGACTCGGTAATGATATTCGGTGGACTCCTCGAGACCGTCCAGATCAACGTAGTTGTCAGCATTGATACCCAGCCAGCGGAAGCTCGATTTACCGGTGTTATCGGCTTCTTGATTATGCTTGAGCTGATCCGGCTCTTGAAAGTCATTGGTTTTGGATCTTTGAATGAGCCACGGGTAATTCCACGCTTCGTTGTCGGGCCATTGCATGGCGACATGGTGATAACCGCTTTCCAGAAATTTAATTGAAGCCACTTTTGGAGCGGAACTTTGGGAACTGAGGACAAAAGGTAATGTAGTTGGCTCCGTGCCGGAACAGGCGGTTGCGCACATGGAGAGTAAGAAAGTCAACAGAGGGAATGTCTTGGGTCTCATAGTAGTATATTTTGACTGAGAAAGTTTCGGCTAGCTAATCTATTTGGACAAACGGCTCAATGGGAAGAGGGTGTTTAATAGTGCTAATAATCTGTTTAATTGTGGAAATGGAATGACAATAGTAGTCTTCCCGGGGAAGTCCATGGTTCCTTTTTGTTCCTATCTTTACCTTACAGAGCTTCATGAATTCCCAAAGTCAGATTTATCGTAGTTTTTCGAAGTGTGCGTGTGCATTTGGAATTTCCATGTTTTTTTTATTGGGATTTTCGGGGTGTGGCAAAGAAAAGGAAAAACTGCCGCCTCGCCCCCTTTCTCAGTCGGCCAGGATGCTCGTAGAGCCTTCACCGGAGAATTCTGATGCAGTTCTTTTGCATACAATCGATTCCGCTACGGAGTTTCCGGCTGCCTTGGGCAGTCTTGAGCCCGATATTGCCCAGCCAGAAGTTCGCACCGTTCAAGAAACACTACCGGCTCGATCTGCAGAATCTCCAAATGTGCCCATCAATATCGTGGCACCGGTGTCTGCATCGGTTCCACTCAAGGAAGACTGGGGAGGAGTTATTCTGGTTCCAGATATGGATCGGATGTCGCGTGGATTTACGTCTCGAGTAACGCTCACTCGGATTGAAGCGCATCCGTTGGCAGATGATCATTTTCGTGTTTGGGTACGGATTCGGAATGATTCCGGAAAAGATATTTCAGCCGCTGTCGCCTGCAATTTTTCGGATCTAGTCTCTCCGCCTAAGGAAACGGAGTTTATTCCTATTAATATACCCGTTGGTGGATCGGCCAATGCCTACTTTATTTCGCCGATGCCTCACGTGGCGTACTACACGATCCTGGTTCGGTAGGTCAGACTTGGACTTAAGCTGTGATCGGGGTTATTGTCCGCTCAGCGTTTCATCGGAAAGGAGGGCAACAATGTCTTCGTCGCCATCTCTTATTCGCTGGTAGGCCAGGTTGGCCTGTTTCGGAGTGTCAGAAATGATATCGTGATCCAATTGTTCGTAGTAAGAGATACTAAACCGGTCGATCGCGGAATCCACGTTGATATACATCGCGTTCTGGAAGACGTCTTTACCTGCAAATCCTAAATTGGATACATTCCAGATCGATCGAAAATTGGCCTTAATTTGCCCATCCCGAGAAACATAGATTTTGTCTACTAGGTCTAGATCGTAGGTGTAGAGTAGGTTTTTCTTTCCTTTGTCCCACACGCCGCGAATACGAAACAACAACAAGTGTCCAGTCTCTCGGTTTATCGGAATCGCTTTTGATCGCAGCGATGTGATTATTTTTTGCTCCAATTTTTCTGCATCAAAATCTCCGTCGATTTCTTTGGATATCTCAAGAACGGGCTTTATGCTTTTGATCCCCCAGAGGATTTCACTTTGGCGTTCGATTGGCTTCGCCTTGAACAGGCTATGGCCCATATACATGGAAACCCTTTGGTAGGGAGTAAGGTCTTTGGTGGATCGATTTTCAGGCGTGGAGCCCTCGTTCGCTTTGGCGGTAGTCTGTGCCGCAAGACCTCCGACCAGCAAAAGGGATAAAATGGCGCATAGAAACAGAAATTTCATGAAGAGTGGCGTATAATGCCAGGCTTGCGGTGGCAATCTCAAACCCGGATCCTCATTTGAATGAATAGCGTCATGGGTATCGTCGAAGGAGCCGGTTAGAAATATAGCAGAAACCCTTTTTACTGGACAGAAACTAACACGTGTTAGATTAATTTTCGCCTTCCATGATTCGCATACTGCTTACGACTACTTCTTTTCAGGATACACCGGGTCCTCACCATGATCTTTTAGCCGATTCTGGCTTTGAAATTATAAGGGAGCGAGGCCCGCTTTCCGAAAAACGTATGCTGGAGCTGGTCGGCGAAATCGATGGTATGATATGTGGAGATGACGCGATTACGGCTGCAGTGATTGATAAGGCGCTGCCAAGGCTGAAAGTTGTTTCCAAGTATGGCATTGGTCTGGATAAAATTCATGTCTCTCACATGGAAGAGGTCGGAGTTCCGCTCACATTCTGTCCTGGAGTAAATCATACCACCGTAGCTGAACATACATTTGGTCTGATGCTGGGGTTGTTTCGCAGTCTGGTCGAAGAAGCCAATTATACAAGAAGGGGTGAATGGAAGCGTCTGACAGGCCATGAGATCATGGGAAAGACCATCGGTATCGTGGGGTTAGGCCGTATTGGCCGGGAAGTGGCGATTCGGGCAAAAGCCTTTGGGATGTCAATTGTGGGCTATGATATTTATTGGCCGACTGAGTTTGCAGAAGAGTATGGCATTGCGCGATTAGAGAGCATAGAAGCGGTGTTTACATCGGCTGATATTCTGTCGCTCCATACGAATTTGACGGCAGAAACCCACTCCATGGTGAATGCAGAGAGTATCTCCACAATGAGAAACGGCGTGGTTATCTTAAATTGCGCTCGCGGAGAACTCGTGGATTCTGTTGCTATGGCTGAGGCTCTGGAATCGGGGAAGGTGGGTGGTTATGGGACGGACGTGTTGGAAGTGGAACCACCACCAGCTGATCATGTTTTACTTTCTGCAAGAAATTGTATCGTTACGCCTCATATTGGTTCTCGGACTCACGAGTCAGTGCAACGTCAGGCAGGTATGGCGACGCGCAACCTGCTAAACTATTTTTCGGGTATTCCAGCCGAGGCGCAGGCAAATAAAGCGCCCTGGCCCTCAAGTTAATATTCTCGAACTGTCTCTTTGTTTTTATGAGTAACGAAACTTTCTTTGTCGTCCCCGAATCACTCCATAATGAACTTGTAGTGGCTGCTTACCGTCACCGTGGGTTCACTGCTGACGAGTCGGCCTCAGCTGCTCGGTTTTCATCCTATGCCTCGTGGCACGGGATTCGTACGCACAATGCGATAAAGGCCCTCCACTTGGATCATCTTTTTGGTTCGGCTGCTGATGGGTGTGTGCCGGCTGCTACGATAGAAAAGTTACCCTCACGATTTGCCGCCTCGGAAATCTGGAATGCCAATCGCAAACTTGGACAAGCGACTGCGTATGCTGCATTGGATCGTTGTATTGAGTTGGCCGATGAGTTCGGAATCGGTCAGGTCAGTGTGGACAACGCTTTTCACTACCTATGGGGCGGTGGTTATGTGATGGAGGCGGCTAAGCGTGGTTACATCGCTTATACGAATTGCACAGCAGCCCTTGCTGAAGTGGTTCCTTTTATGGGAAAGTATCCGACCTTGGGTACGAATCCTCATAGCTGGGGGTTTCCAACCACCGATGCGATTGGTTATCCGATTGTCATTGACTGGGCTACCTCTGTGGTTGCGATGGGTCGGGTGCAGCAGCTCAAACGAGAAGGCGTTGCATTACCTCCTAATGCTGCCGTCGATAAAGACGGTAATCCGACAACCGATGCGAATGAAGCTACTGCGCTGATTCCTTTTGGGGCGCACAAAGGCTATGGTCTGAGTCTTATCAATGAGTTGGTCGGTGGGTTGATTGGTGGTTCTTTGCCAACCTTACGCAGCCGACCGCTTCCAGACCCAGAGGAGAAGCGGACCCCCTGTTTTTATTTCCAGGTCATTCACCCGGATGCCTTGAGTGGAGGGGCCTTTGCCAAGGGCCGGTCGCAGGCTGAGAACGTGAAAGCCGTAATCGATGACATTCTTGGGCATGGAAATGAGAATTGTCTGTTGCCTGGCCAAATCGAAGCGCGTTCAGCAGCGAAGTCTAAGGAGAACGGCGGACTTCTGTTTAGCGAAGCGGAGCTGGATGCCTTTGATGAAATCGCCGAAGAGTGTGGTGCGCAAAAATGGGATCGCACTGGTTTCCCACAGGCCCAATAATAATTTAAACACAATTACGTTATGAGTATCGAAATAAAATCTGCCGAATCTTGCAAATATGATATCGTTTCCCTCGGGGAGATCATGCTCCGCCTGGACCCAGGCGAAGGGCGTGTTCGAACTGCGCGAAGCTTCAAAGCCTGGGAAGGTGGTGGAGAATACAATGTCGCTCGTGGTATGCGCAAGTGTTTCGGTCTCCGCGCTGGGGTCGTGACTGCTTTTGCGGACAACGAGGTGGGGCATTTGATTGAAGACTTCATCCTCCAAGGGGGTGTCGATACATCCTGGGTTAAATGGATGCCGTATGATGGTCTCGGACGCACCGTGCGCAACGGGCTCAATTTTACAGAGCGTGGCTTTGGAATCCGTGGAGCGGTAGGTGTACCTGATCGTGGATTGACAGCTGCCAGTCAGTTGAAGCCTGGAGACATCGATTGGGAAGAGCTCTTTGGTAATCAAGGGGTGCGTTGGTTTCACACCGGAGGGATCTATGCTGCATTGTCGGCTACTACGCCTGACGTTGTGACCGAAGCAGTCAAGGTCGCGAAAAAGCACGGTACTATCGTTTCTTATGATTTGAATTACCGTCCTTCACTCTGGAAAAGCATCGGCGGCCACGATAAGGCTCAGAGTGTGAATCGTGAGATTGCCCAGTATGTGGATGTCATGATCGGTAATGAAGAAGACTTTACCGCGTGCCTTGGATTTGAAGTTGAAGGCGTGGATGAAAACATTTCCCACATCGAGATCGATAGCTTTAAGAAAATGATTGAAAAGGCTGTGTCTGAATTTCCTAATTTTCAAGCGACTGCGACAACCTTGCGGGCTGTTAAGACAGCCACAGTAAACGACTGGGGGGCTATCTGCTGGCACGATGGAGAGTTTTATGAGTCCAACGCTTATCCCGCTTTGGAGATCATGGACCGCGTAGGTGGGGGAGATAGTTTTGCCTCTGGTTTGATCTATGGCTTTCTCACGACTGGCGATCCTGCGAAGGCAGTTAATTATGGTGCTGCTCATGGTGCGCTTGCGATGACTACTCCCGGGGATACATCCATGGCGACCGTTGCGGAAGTTGAAAAAGTCATGGGTGGCGGTGGCGCACGCGTAGTTAGATAACCGGTACGTCTTATGAGTGATTATTTAAATTCTCTTTTTGGACTCGATGGAAAAGTCGCTGTTGTCATAGGTGGTACCGGCGAGCTGTGTGGTGCGATGGCCGAGGGCCTCGCACAGGCAGGTGCCGAAGTCGTGCTTGTCGGTCGTAGTCAGGAAAAAGCCGATGTACGTTTGGCTTCGATTTCTGCTAAAGGTGGGAAGGGTTACTTTATAGCAGGTGACCTTTCTTCAATAGTGGGTATTCAGTCCTTGCTGGATAACGTTTTGGAAAAGTCGGGCCAGATAGATATTCTGGTAAACGGTGCTGGTGCTAATTCTCCCACACCGTTTCTCGATATTCAAGAAGATGAGTATGATCGCATCTTCGATATCAATATGAAGGCGGTATTCCTCGCGTGTCAGGTATTTGGAAAGTACCTCGTTAAGCGGGGTGAAGGTGGGAGTATTATAAATGTAGGTTCCATGTCCGGCCTCATTCCGCTATCCCGAGTCTTTACCTATTCGGCAACGAAGGCGGCCGTTCATAATCTCTCCAAGAACCTTGCCCGTGAATGGGCGACTTCGAAGGTGCGAGTGAATACTTTGGTCCCTGGATTCTTCCCTGCAGAACAGAACCGCAAGGTCCTGACTCCGGAACGCGTCAATTCGATTATGGGCCATACGCCTATGAACCGTTTTGGGAATTCCGAAGAACTTGTGGGTGTAACTCTTCTGTTGGCTTCTGACAAAGCAGGCTCCTTCATTACCGGAACTGAAATGATTGTGGATGGCGGCTATGCTGCGATGACCATTTAAACACGTAATACAATGTCTTTTATTCATGACGATTTCCTGCTTAAAAGTGATTCAGCTCGGGCGCTGTATCACGATTATGCGAAAAATGAACCTATCTGTGACTATCATTGCCACCTGCCACCTCAGGATGTAGCCAACAATCGTCGGTTTAAAAATCTCTTCGAAATCTGGTTAGAGGGGGATCATTACAAGTGGCGAGCCATGCGCAGCAACGGAGTTACGGAAGCTTACTGTACGGGCGAGGCTGATCCCTATGATAAGTTTCTGGCTTGGTGTAAGACCGTTCCGAATACACTTCGGAATCCGCTGTATCACTGGAGTCATTTGGAGCTGAAACGTTACTTTGGTATCGATCTTTTAGTCAGTGAGGACACCGCTCGTGAGATTTGGGATGAAGCAAATGAAAAACTGAAATTAGACGATCTCAGTGCACACGGTATTTTGGAGAATTTCAAAGTTAAGGTCGTTGGCACAACCGATGATCCCACGGATTCGTTGGAACACCATGCAACAATTCGAGATTTAGGTATTGATACCAGAGTGGTTCCCACATTCAGACCAGACAAAGCATTGAATGTAGACCAGCCTGAGGCTTTCAATGCGTGGACTGAATCGCTCGCAGCGGTTGCTGGTCGATCTATTGATTCCTTTCAGGCATTTCTGGAAGCTCTGAAATCACGGCATGATTATTTTCATGAAATGGGCGGTCGGCTAACCGATCACGGTCTCGAGCGATGTTTTTTCGCGACTACTACCCCTGAACAAGCGACTGTGATATTTGATCAGGCTCGCAGTGGACAGGCGGCATCTGTTGATGAGAAAGAGCAGTTTGCTTTTTACGTCATGCGGGAAGTGGGCCGATGGAATGCGGAGAAGGACTGGACGATGCAGTTTCATATCGGTGCGATGCGTAACAATAACACCCGCATGTTCAACCAGAAGGGACCGGATATCGGGTTTGACTCAACAGGCGACTATTCTCAGGCGCAATCTATGAGTCGGTTTTTGGACAGTCTGGATCAGACCGGGCAGCTTTCGAAAGTTATTATCTATAACCTTAACAATGCCGATAATTACATCATGGCGTCGATGCTTGGAAATTTCCAAGACGGGTCCGTTCCCGGAAAGATTCAGCTGGGTTCTGGGTGGTGGCACTTGGACCAGAAAGAGGGGATGATCGACCAAATGAATGCACTGTCGGCCATGGGCTTGATCGCGCATTTCGTGGGTATGCTTACGGATTCACGGTCATTTCTTTCGTATCCTAGGCACGAATACTTTCGAAGGATTCTCTGCGATATGTTTGGTCAGAATATGGAAAATGGAGAGATCCCCAATGACCTTTCGTTGGTGGGCCCGATGGTTCGGAATATTTGCTACGGCAACGCCGAGCGCTTCTTTGGCTTTGATCTTTAGAGAAACGGGCGGCGCTAAAGCGATGCCAGGATTAGGGCAGCGCCGAGCAAGCAAGATCCGAGTATTCTTAGTATCAATGTCTTCTTACCCTGTTTGCGTTCCTCGTTCATAAACCAGTGACCGATCAGCCAGACGAATAGGATACTCCAGAATGCGCGCGAACTGTAGACAATGTTGACCTTGGTTGCCTGCCCGTAGGTTGTCAGAACGAAGGCCAATATGAATGCTTGGATGTTGTGGAGGACCCCACCGATTGCTAACCAACCCCAAGTCGACTTTGTTACGAAAGTCAGCGGTGATTTGAACAAGGGAATAAGCAGGAGCGACCAGACAAAGGTCATCGAAAAAATGCTGGATACGATTTCGGCATAGCCCAGTGAGGTGCCGTAGCGCTGCATACTGATATCAAACGCCGCGAAACTCAGGGCACTGACTAGGCCCAGGATAATGGATGGCAAAAGGCGTTTCCGTTCAGCTTTGCCTGATCCACGCATTAGAAAAATAGCTGCAGTCGCGAGTATCGTTCCTAGCCAAACGGTAGCAGAGTGTTCGTCGGTGAGCAGAAAAGACCCCAGGATTCCCACAAACACGACCTTGATTCCCATAATCGGCGTCACGACCGATACGTCGCCCTTATAGATGGCCATACAGTTGAAGACTTGTCCGAGGAAAAATAGAAAACTGATAAATAGGGAAGGGAGGAGTGCTTGGATATTAAACTGGGTGTCAGTTAGAAACCAAAACGGAAGAGAGAATACCGCGAGAATACCGTTCCAAACTACGGTGGTTCGCCAAGGGCCTATACCTGCCTGACTGGATCGCTTTAGGCAGAGCGATGAAAGTGTATAAACGATCGCCGCAATCAGCGGCATCCAGTAATAAGGTTCCATTTAGGGGTCGAGAGACTGTCGGACTCTCATCTAAGAGTAAAAGGCTTTCTTGGGATTGATCTCACCAATTGGTTCAAGCCTTAACCAAGTTGAGTAGGCTTACCTCGGGTCGGCAATTAAAACGCAGGCCATGGAGATTGCCGACTCCGCGGGTTATGTGGATGTGCCGATTTTCCCAGCTTAATATTCCTTCAGGAAAAGTTTTGTCCCTCACGGGAAGAAATGGGCGTAGTCCGAGTATCGGAATCACCAGCTGGCCACCGTGCGTGTGTCCGCAAAGCGTCAGATCCCAATCGAAGGATTTTAGTGCGGTCTTGGTATCGGGATTGTGAGATAGGACAACTACGATTTCGTCTGCACTTCTTTGTTGTTCGAGAACTAGCTCTGGCATCGCAAGTCTCGACCACAGGTCTCCCAGGCCAACCACTTTTACCGTGTTTCCAGAGAGCTGAATGTGTTCTGACTGGTTGATAAGGACACAAACTCCAGCGGACCTAAGCAAAGCTTCGACTTTCGTACTGTCTTTGTAGCCGTGTGAGCTCCCCGCCCAAAGACCACCATCGTGATTACCGATACACGCAAAGGTCGGTGCTGCTTCACTGAGCTTGCTGAGGATTTTACGGTAGGCCTGCCCGTTTGTGATTCTCCAGGTAATGTAGTCGCCCGTCAAAAAGATCACATCGGGTTTTTGCTCAATCCCAAGATCGATCGCTTTCTCAATAGCTTCCAGACTCATTACGTCGGATGCATGAAAATCAGAGAGATGGAGGGCTTTGATTTTCGTATCGAGCTGGTGAATAGGAATGTCTTTTGTCGTGCACTCGAGCCAGTAAGGTTCGAACCAACGGATATAGCAGCCCCCGATTAGACCGCTAAGTGTGAAACCACCCAGTCCTTGGAGTAGTTTTCGTCGACTGAGTTTCAAATTGTGTGAGGAAGGCTACTTTCTGACGACGGGATTTGTCAGCGTTCCAATCGGCTCGATGGTGATGCTTACCTCGTCGTCGGGGGCTAGCGTAAAGTCGTTTCCAGGTACGATGCCTGTTCCGGTCATCACAAAGGCTCCGTTGGGAAATTCGAGTTCGCGCATGAGAAAACTTCGCAGTTCCTCTGGAGAACGCTTCATATCGCTTAGCTTACACTGTCCGTTAAATGCGATGTCGCCGTCCCGTTTGATCGTAAGAACAATATCCGTGGATGGTTCGAGCGGTTCTTGAGAAACGAGTATACAGGGACCGAGACCTGCGCACTGTTCGTAGGTCTTGGCTTGCGGAAGATAGAGTGGGTTCTCGCCTTCGATACTCCTCGAGCTCATATCGTTTCCGATCGTGTAACCTACAATATTTCCGTGAGAGGAGATGACCAAGGTCATTTCCGGCTCTGGCACGTCCCAGGTTGAATCCTGTCGGATCCGAACCGGTTGCCCAGGTCCCGATACTCGCGATGCAGTTGCTTTGAAGAAAATCTCGGGTCTGTCCGCAGAATAAACGCGCGCGTAAAAATCTCCACCGCCGGCATCTTTAGATTCTTCCATACGAGCAAGTCGGCTTGACTTGTAGGTAACGCCGCACGCCCAAACTTCCTGTCCCACGATCGGGGCAAGGGTGTCGTCTAAACTTGCTTCGGAATCCGTGAGTTCAGCTGTACTCAAGTGGGTGTAGAGATCTTCAATTCTAAAAAGATCATCCCAGTTGGAATTGAGATAACCGCGTGAATCGGTGCGCTCGAGGTAAGGACCTGCCGGAAGGCGATACAGTTTGTGGGGTTGTAACATACGTTTTTTGGTGAAGTGTTTTCTAAATGGTTAAGCCGGACTGATCCGCGGCATAGGAACGGGCTCCATACCCAGCTCGGCGTCCAACAGTTTTCTAGTGAGCTCCGCTTTTAAAGTGACCGAACCGGGGTCATTCCAAAGGTTGTTGATTTCGCCGGGATCTTCTTTCATGTCAAAGAGTTCCCCGTAATCCTGTTTCCAATACACGGTGAGCTTATAGCGCTTGTCGATATAGGTTTTCACGTGGATGGTGTGCGGTTGGTGACGATTTTCAACCAACACGTGATCTCGGGCTGAATCTGCTTCACCTTTCCAGACAGGAAGTTGGTTTGCACCGGTCATGCTGCGGGGGACGTCGAGACCGCAGGCGCTCAAAAATGTGGGTGCGAGGTCTACCAGGCTTTGAAGGGAATCACTTTCTTTGCCCTCCGGTATATGTCCAGGCCAGCTTGCCAGGAAGGGTACTCTGACAACATCTTCGTAGTGGAAGGGCCCCTTTGCGTTGAGACCATGGTGACCGTAGAAGTGGCCGTGATCTGAGGTGAAGACAATGAGTGTATTCTCAGAGAGTCCAAGCTCGTCCAGTTTTTCGAGGATTTGGCCAATGTACTTGTCCATACAGCTGATCATGCCGTAGTAGATGGCGATATCCTTGGCTAAAGAGTCCCGGTCCTGCAGATGTGAGCAACAGCCATGCATTTCCGAACCGTCCTCTTCTTCCCAATCGGAAAAATCGGGATTCTCTTCCTGGGTTTTTCGAAAGTGCTCGGGGTTCTTGTCGTGTTCTCCGGGAGTTACTTGCGGCACCGTAACCTCTGCCGGATCATACATGGTATCCCAGGGTTCAGGGATCAGGTAGGGTGGATGAGGGTCAAAGAAGCTGGACCAGAGGAAGAACGGTTCATTCTTGTTGGCGTACTCTTCGAGCAACGCATTGGAGCGTTCCGCGATCCAGGTGTTGTAGTGGTATTCTTCCGGTATACTCCACCTGTGTTGTTGCGGCTGAGTTTTCTCTCCTGGGTCATTGAAATCGAAATGGGGGCAATCAAACTTACCACCCCATTCATTTTGATAATGCTTCTTCCAGTCTTTCAGTCCCTTTTCTTCCATCCAAAGTGCATAGTGCTGGCCAGCGTGACATTCGTCCGCGTGATTGCGTGCGAGTTCTACGTGGTCAAACCCGTAAAAGGGACCGTCATCTTCCTTCCAGTATTCGAGATCCCGGAGTAGGGGATAAGATTCCTTCGATGGATAATCCTCGGTGCTCACGAGCTGTTGAAAGTGTGCTTTCCCAACCAAGGCGGTCTTGTATCCGTTTTTTGAATAGACTTCACCAATAGTTGTATGGTGTTCCGGGAGTTTGGTGCCAAGTGAGTATGCGCCGTGTTGACTGGGATACATACCTGTGATCATAGAGGAGCGGGTAGGCGTGCAGGTCGGGTTCGGGCAGTAGGCCCGGTTGAACAGGGTTCCGCGTTTGGCGAGTCGATCAAGATTTGGGGTTTTGACCTCAGGATTCTGTAGTCCTATGGTAAACCAATGCTGTTGGTCAGAAGTAATCCAGAGAACGTTGGGGCGCTTTTCTTCGCTCATAATTCAGCAGCATGGAATGGGGGCAAGGGAGGTCAATTCTGGATCGGAGAATTCTGGAACATCGCTCACGGTATTTGCTGGATCGTTTGAGGCACGCTTCATCCTGTTGCGGTAGCATCCAGCCGCAAGCGGCGATGTTCAAAACCTCAAAACAACAGATACACGCCTATAAAACCGCAGAGGTAAACGATGGCCCAGAATTTGAAGGAGCCGAATAGACCAACGCGTTCCAGGGTTTCAGCCTGCTCCTGCTTCTCGTCAGCGGTTTTCTTCATGAATTCGAGGTCTTCTGGCTTGGGTGCCGGGCGCAGCCGACTGCTAATGAGTAGGACGGCGATATAGATGAGAACTAAGAAAAAGTTAACGTGGTAAAAGTTGCTGTTGAGTATGATATCCGGGCAATAGGGTTTTAGGGCTGGTAACGTTGAGAACAGTAGCAAGACCGTTCCTACCACAAAACCAAGGGTCATGGTGAATATGGCGCCGAAGCTGTTCGTGCGTTTGCTGAAACGCCCGACAATAAAGCATACGCCAATCGCTGGGAGCAGGTAGCTCGTCACTTTGTGCATCAACAGGTATACGAGGCCCAGGTGTTGAATGACAGGTGCGGTGCAAATACCCCAGACGAGTATGAAAATAGCAAAGTAGCGTCCGACCTTCAGAGCTTTTTTCTCACTTACATGTTTGTCGAAGAGCGGGTAAATATCGATCGCGAATATAGAACTTAGTGACATGATGGACGAGTCCAGTGTCGACATGAGAGCGGCTAGGAATCCTGCCAATACGATTCCGGAAATACCGATGGGAAGCACCTGTTGGATCAACGCCGGGTAGGCACGATCAGGGTCAATGCCTGGAATCAGTTTGAAAGCGAGAATACCGGGGAAAACGAGAACAAAGATAGCGATGATTTTAAGAAACCCACCCAACAACATGCCCAACTGAGCGTTGCGGGTATCCTTGGCGCCCAAGGTTCGTTGTAATAGTTCCTGGTTGCTCACTGCCCAAAACAGGCTGAGTATAAACAATCCACTGAAGACACCTGTGTAGGGAAGTTGAGGGTGGTCATGAGGTAGAATAAGCTCCAGGTGATCCGGAGGAACGGATTCGAGAAGTCCGCTGATTCCACCCACCGCCGACAACCCAAGGAAGAGAACCAGAAATCCCCCTACCAAGAGTACGATCGACTGAACGAGGTCCGTGTAGACCACGGAGGAAAGACCCCCGACGATCGCGTAGATGCCTACCGCGATTCCAAGTAGTAGCGAACAGTGAAAGATGAGATCCTCACTGAATCCAAACAATTGCAGGATCACCAAGCTACCTGTGTATAGAATGATCGAGGTCATGAACAATCCGAAGATGATCATGGTTACGCAGTAGATCAGTTTGGCGGATTTCGTATATCGGCTCTCCAAAAAACCGGGAATGGTAAAAATTTTTGTCCGGATGTAGATCGGAATGAAAAAAACGGCTGATAGGGCGAGGCAGATGCCGCCGATCAACTGAGGATTTGCGGCAGCAATACCGAATTTATAGGCGAGTCCCGACTGTCCCACAAATTGCACACTCGAAATATTCGTGGCGAACAATGACGTGCCGATCAGGAGCCAGGAGAAGTGTTTTCCTCCGAGAAAGTACCCTTCACGATCCGGCTTCTCTTTGCGCCCGATCCAGATTCCGAATACAAGTACTCCTATGAGGTAGAGGATTACTATAGTGATATCAATAAACTCGAGTTTCATGGAGTGGGGCAATTGAAGGCTTAACTGAAAAGGCTGAAGCTACATCTTGATCCAGATCTTTTCTTAATCTTGATCGAATAGACTTATGGTTGTTCTAGCAATCATTCGATCGGCTCCTTTTCAAAGTCACTGTCTTCAGCCCAAGGCGTGGGCAATTGTTCGCCTTTCATATACCGTTCGTAGAAATTCGCGACTTGGGGATTCGCACAGGGGTATTTGTCAAACACATCACCATTCCCAAACATCCTTGGATCACCTTGCTCTGCCAACTCGGCGAACAGCTGTTCGCGCAAGGCTTCCTTGCGGGCACGGTGTAAGGGATCGTTTGCCAGGTTGGTGATGCAGGCTGGATCCAACTCGTAATGATACATCTGCTCAAACGGTCGTTTGCCAAAGGCCCAGTCCCAAAAGTGTTTCTTTTCGGGATCAGTGCGGCATTTGAGGATTTCGGTTTTGGTCGGGCTTCCGTCGCAGTTGAGATAACCCGTTTCCGGGTTGCCGGCTGGCCAGCGAGTGGGTTCGAAGTTTCTTAGGTAGAGAAAGCCGTCCTTGAGTATACCTCGAATGGGATACCCCTGATCGTGAGGGCGACCGATATCGTGGCGCTCTTTACCCATCAGGTGGTGGTCACGGTCCGGGTTGACGACTCCTGATTGGTCGGTATTGAAAAACTCAGTCAAACTGCGTCCGGTGATCGGCTTCATACCGCTTGCTTCACCGTCGGTACCTGTCACTTCGAGAAAGGTAGGCGTGAAATCAATAAAGTTCACAAAGTCGTCGATAGAGCGTCCGGGCGATCGAATACCTTTAGGCCACATAACGGCCAAGGGCAGATGGTTTGAATAATAGTATTCCTGACCTTTGATAGTCGGAAAAGGCATTCCATTGTCAGACGTGACTACGACGAGGGTATTATCTAGCTCACCTTTTTTCTCGAGCAGATCTAGCATTTTCCCGAGGTGTTTGTCGAAGTATTCGATCTCGTATCCGTAATCCAGCAGGTCCTTGCGAACCACTTCGTTGTCGGGCCAGATAGGATAGACTTCGTCGATGTCTTCGGGCTTCTTACTCCCTCGCTTGAATCCCGCTTCGTATTCGTAAGGTCGGTGCGGCTCTTGGGCCCCATACCAGAAACAGAATGGCTGGTTCTCGTCACGATCATTCAGAAACGCTTCGAAATTGGCAGTGTAGTCGTTGCTCGAAGTGCACTCAGTGGGAGACTCACAGGTATGTTCATTGTAGGGTGTACCGCAAAGCTCCCGAGGATTTCCGTTTAAGGTGCCTGGATCTCCTGGAGCCCATCCCTTGTTGGTCACGCCCACATGGTAGCCGTGTTCGCCGAGCGTCTCAGCAAAGGTTTTAAATTTCGCCGGGAAGTAAGGCATGTGGTTGCAAGCCTCTTCCAGTTGCCAGGAGTTTCGCCCAGTCAGGATGCAGGCGCGTGATGGCGCACACTTGGCATTCGGAGTAAACGTATTCTGAAACAGGATACCATTCTTAGCCACGCGATCAAAAGAAGGGGTATCCACCCAGGGACAGCCGTAAGCGCCAAAGTGCATGCCGGCGTCATCGGCAATACAGAACAAAATATTAGGTCGTGACATAGGGGATTGGTTTAGAAAATGGGAAACCAGTGATTCGATGGGGGCAAGGTAGTTTTTCTAATTTAGATGTAACAAGGGTTCTCAATATGGAAAACGGATTTCAGTCTTTGAGCTTTTTGAGTTCCTCGAGATCAATTTTATCTTTGCTTCTAGGTGAGGCGGCTTTGTTTTTTATGAGTTCTTCGAATCCTATGAATGGGATGCTTAGTGAATCTAGTTCCAATAAGACCTTTCCACGGTAACACTCTTCAAAAGTCACGCCATCGATTCCGGTAAGAATCTGAATCTTTAGGGGTTCTCTTCCGATTTCTACGACGATATCTTCTTCGAGGAAGTCAACTGCGCTGAGTCCTAAATCGCCAAAACCGAACAGCTTAAAAACTTCTAGAATTCTCTCTGAATTTTGCTCACTGATTGCAATGTAGATATCCAGATCACCGGTATACCTCGGAAATCCATGTAACCCGACCGCATAACCTCCTACTAAAAGATACCTAACGTTCTGCTCTTCGAGTAATTCTATGAATTCTAGGAAATGCCTGTTCAGCATACGTGGGATCCTCTAATCGGTTTATTACTTGAACAGCATGTAGTCGCTCTTTGTGACTCGCTTTCGCCCAGTATTCGCGGTCAGCTCGATCGTCATGAAGTTTGCGTTTTCGAACCATAATCATGTTCTCAATCTCCTTGAGTCTTTGGATACTTGCAATGCAAAACACGGTGAGTGACAGCTTGGTTCTAGAGATTCTTCTATCTTGGGCTTTCGCTTTGCAAAAGATCTGAGCTAATCGGAGTTGCATTTCCATCCAACGGCTCTCCCAATGGATTCCGTGAAAATTGTTGTTTCCTAATTCTTTCCATGACCTGGCTCTACCTGGCAATTCTCTCCGGCCTTTTGCTGGGTGTTTACGATTTGCTGAAAAAGCAATCGGTAAACGGGAATGCGGTATTACCCGTGCTGCTGTTTTCCAACCTGGCGGCGGCGTTGGTGTGGGTTCCTCTCGTCCTAACCTCACACTTTCAAGCAAGTTGGCTTCCTCATCCGGAGTTGATGGTGTATGCACTGACTCCGATGGAACATGGGCTGCTGTTCTTAAAATCAGCGATCGTTGGATCCTCTTGGTTGTTTGCCTACTTTGCAGTCAAGCACCTGCCGATCAGTATCGCCGGGAGCGTGCGGTCGACGGGGCCAGTGTTTACAATTCTCGGGGCCTTACTACTGTATCAAGAGTCACCGAACTCTCAGCAATGGATAGGGATCGCCGTTACGTTGGTATTCTTCATAGCCCTTTCGCGTGTCGGTAAGCGCGAGGGCATTCACTTTAGAAATGACCGTTGGATTTGGCTTATCATTGTAGGCACCCTATTGAGTGCCTGCTCAGGGCTTTATGACAAATATCTCTTGGGCGTCTACGGATTGTCGCCCGCTACGGTTCAGGCATGGTTTTCGATCTACCTGTTCGTGTTTATGTTGATTCCTATGCTCGGCTGGATGCGGGGGTGGTGGCCTCACTCAGTGTTTCATTGGCGCTGGACGATCCCTGCCATCGGGATTGCTTTGCTCGTTGCCGACTTCTTCTACTTCAAAGCCATGGCCGATCCGGATGCCATGGTTTCGATTATCTCTTGCCTACGTCGTGGAGCGGTATTGGTGACCTTCTTTGCCGGAACCCTGATATTCAAGGAGAAACACTTTCTCAGGAAACTCCCCTGCGTCCTGGGTATATTAGCGGGGATCGTGATTATCCTGTTAGGGTGATCAAGAACGGAGTTTTTTGGGAAAAATTCCCGTATTTAGATACTCCTTGGCATTTGCTGAGAACTACTTGGACGCCTTTGGATAACGGAAGGAGATTCCGTAAAAGGTATTGACCGGAATCCTTTTTCGACAATTGTATATGGTATGAAAACGACTTTAGATATTCCCCAAGATGTGCTTGATGATGCCCTCAGATTTACCGGTGCCAAGACAAAGAGGGATGCGATCGTTACGGCCGTTAGTGATTACAATCGTAGGCAGAAACTTGCCTCTCTCGCAGGTCGTCTAGGTACGTTTGATGATTTTGTCAGCGTCAAGGAACTCCATCAGCTTAGATCAGTGGAAATTCGGAAATGAAATTAATCGATTCTTCGAGCTGGATTCATGCCCTGCGCAAAGATGGGGATCCGGTCGTGAGATCGAGGGTTCAACAGTTGTTGATAGAAGACGAAGCTGCATGGTGTGATATCGTAAGGGTCGAACTATGGCGGGGAGTTTCCAAAAGGAAGGAGATCAATTTTCTCAGAGAGTTGGAAAAGAATATAAGTCTGTTACCAATTACTACAGAAGTTTGGGACTTGGCTTGTACACTTGCTCAAAAGTGCCGGAGTAAAGGAACTCCGATTCCGTCAACAGACATTGTTATTGAGGCATGTAGGAGGGTTCACCACGTAGAGCTCGAGCACGTCGATAAACATTTCGAAATTATTTGCAGACTCTGACCGAGGGGTCGAAGGGCTTAATCCTTCAGGATAGTTGACAATGGCGATCCTACTGTGCCCGCTTAGAATACAATAATTCCAACTGGTTTTCTCGTTTCATTTACACCTCGATGCCAGGTGTCGATTAACTCAACGATCGTGTTGCCAGTCTCGAGATAGAGTCCGTCCTCACTTTCCGTTTCGACCTTGAGTTTACCCTTGCCCATGTAGCCTGCGTTGATGATCGGGTGTTTGTGCCATTGAAGAACTGCTTTGGGCGGAATGGTTACTTTCTTTGCCGGAACCCTGATATTCAAAGAGAAACATTTCCTCAGGAAACTCCCCTGCGTCCTGGGCATACTAGAGGGGATTGTGATTATACTTGTTGCTTAGGCTTTCTCCAGCTCTTGGAGCAGGTTGAGCGTTCGTTGATGAAGATTTTTAAGCGCGATCTTGGGTTCAACAAATTCTACGTCCTCGACATCCCAATAAGTTATTTGATCTGCGAAAGCAGGAATTCTTTCGGCGGCCATGGGTTTATGTTCGATGGCGCTGGTTGCGATGATCAAGTCAGCACTCTTCAATAATAGCTCGGTGACCTGCTTGGGCTCTCTTTGGTGGGCGATTGGAATCACTCCATAGTCTTCGAAAGCGTCGAACGCATAAACTGAAATCGGTCCGGGGTTCTCATGGCGAGTTTCCGGAACTTTCAACCCCGCTGAGTCAGCGCGCCATGGCAGGTCTGCTTTTGAGGCGTGGAAATTAAATACCTCTTCCGCAAATCGGCTGCGGTAGTAGTTACCCGTACAAATAAATAGGACTGTTTTCATGGTGGATGTCTTCGATGCAAATTGACGGTTAGGCCTTTATGCCTGCAATCCAATCTTTGACTATCGATGGTACGATCTCGGCCGCCTTTTGAGGATAGTGTATGAAACCGGTGGGAATGAAATCACTTTCCAAAGTCACCAGGACTTTTTCGGCCTCCGGGAGGGCGAGATCGGCTAAGCCTGCAGCGGGGTAGACGGTGAGAGACGTTCCTATGACCATGACTTTGTCAGCCGTTTCGACATAAGCTGCTCCTTCTTCGAAATGTTGCACGGATTCGCCGAACCATACGATGTGAGGGCGCAATGGGCTTCCAAGGGGGCAGCGGTCGTCCAGCCCGATATTGTTGTAACCGATGTCGAAGATCAGATTGGGATCCTTTGAGCTGCGAGCCTGGGTGATTAGGCCGTGAACGTGTATGACCTGTGAGGAGCCTGCTCGTTCATGCAGGTCGTCCACGTTCTGTGTGATGATGGTTACGTCGTAGGCGCTTTCGAGCTCCACTAAAGCGTGGTGAGCGGCATTGGGCTCTGCCTCTGCTACTTTCCGGCGACGTTGGTTGTAAAACTCTAGAACGAGAGCGGGGTTTTTTGCCCATGCTTCGGGTGTGGCGACGTCGTAGACGGGGTATTTTTTCCAGAGTCCATCACTATCGCGAAAGGTGGACAGTCCACTTTCTGCGCTGATTCCTGCGCCGGTTAGAACGGCAATCTTGGGTTTTTTATCCATGGCTATTCAGGCGGTTAATCCTGAACCAAGCAAATAACCTGTCCTGCGTCATTCCGAGCGAAAATCCTACCGTTTGCATAAATCGGCTTCGTCCAACAGGTCGGTTCGAGAATCATTCTGCGAGAAATCTCTTGATAGGACTCTAGGTTCGCGGTTGCCGTCACCAGTTCTCCATGATCCGTTAGGATCAGTAGCGTTTCGTCAACTGCGATCAGGCTACCAAAACCAAAGTCGGGAATGGACCAGTAGGCTTCTCCGGTGTTGGGGTTGCGGGCGTAGATTCGGGTACGGTCATTTTCGGGTAACCCATTCAACCCGTAGAGAACGCCACCGACCATCACGGCTGCTGTTTGTGAGTTTTGGAGCTTACGATCGATCCACTCGATTTCGATATCTGTACCGTCAAATCGTAGCACCTCTGAAAACGCGTTGGTATGAATAAAGATCCGTTCCCCACCTTCAAAAACAAACGGGGTATTGGACACGACGTTGGACTTGGTGGTTATCCGTTTCTCAGTTACTTCTTCTCCACTATTCGCTTTGACGATGAAAAAGCCATTCCCGTGCATGGCGGCAATAAAGTCCTCATGGTTATAGGTAAATATGACAGGTGTTCCGTAGCTGGCCCGGCGTTCGGTTTCACTGACCCAATTGATCTTTCCCGTCATCTTATCGAAAGATACGATCCGTCCGGTACCGAGTAACAACTGGTCTCCGTAGATTACCGGTGAGCTTCCGAATCCCCAGCTCGGTACGTCCATGCCCAACGCATCAGGCAGGTCGACCCTCCACACGACCTCGCCGTTGTCGATCCTGAGACAGTGGAGTTGCCCGTCTTTACTAGTGGCGTAAACGCGGTCCTCATCAATTACAACTGATGCGTTGGGTCCGCCGCCGTGGGCGCGGGGCATAAGTTCGGCCTCATAGGAGTGCCTCCAGATCGTTTGGCCACTTTCGATATCGAAGCAGTATACGGCCTCATGAGACGCTTCGTCGTGACCTTTGGTGAATGCCCGGTTACCGTGGGTGGTGATCGTCGAGTATCCGCGACCGACTTCGGTTTTCCATGCGACTGTCCACTTATTCAGATCGGTTTCGAAGTCCTGATGAGCGCTCGTCGTATTATCTCCCTTCGGACCTAGCCAACTAGACCAGTCAGTTGCCGAAAGCGTATTCGCAATAATAAGACAAAAAACACTGAAGACCTCCCATCCCAGCCGATTGTTTACCGTTATCATTGGTATGATTTCTTTGGAATGGGCTTAACCGCGTTTCAATGCGATGAGTGTACCGTGCTCGTTGCGGATGAAGATTTTTTCCTCGGCGTAGGTCGGGGTGGTCCAACAGATGGCATCCAATAGCTTCCTTCTGGAGATTTCCTGGTAACGGTCAGTGTTGGCGTTAGCGGTCACGAGTTCTCCGTCTTCGGTCAGTATGAGGAGCGTGTCGCCGATGGAGATCATACTGGCGTATCCATAATTCGGCACGACCCATGTTTCTGAGCCGTCTTCGAAGCTACGGGAGAAGAGAGAGGTTTTCTTGTTTTTGTGTCCTCCATTCATGCCGTAGATATGGTCTCCAATCCTGACAGAGCCATGGAGAGTGTTTTGGAGTTTCCGGTCACTCCAATCGACTGAGAATTTTTTGCCATCGAAGCTGTAGAGCTCGGAATACGAATTGTTGAACAAGAGTATTTTGTTGCCGCCTTCGAAAATAGCCGGAGAGGTTAAGAATACATCGAACTTCACCCGCATGTCTTTCCGGGCGACTTCTTCACCGTTGGAAGCCTTGAGTATCGACAGGCCACCGGCATCCGTTGCGGCGATGAAATTTTCACGATTGCGGTCAAAGACGATAGGAGTGCCGTAGCCGGGCTTGCGATCGGTCGGGGAGATCCACCTTACATTTCCGGTCATCTTGTCGAACGCGACAACTTTACCAGCGCTTACAATGATTTCGTCTTTGAAGGCGACCGGTGAACTACCGAAACCCCACTTGGGGACCTCGATACCGAGTAGTTCCGTCAGATAGGCATTCCACACTTTTTCTCCAGTGTCAGCATTGAGGCAGATGATTTGTCCATCTTTGCTGACCGCGTAGGCACAACCGTCACTGATTAACACCGATGCATTGGGGCCACCGACGTGTATCGAAGGAATAAGGTCACCTTCATAAATGTAACTCCAAAGCTCGTCCCCGGTCCCATGATCGAGAGCAGATATCGTTTCTTTGGATTTACCATCGTGTCCCATGGTGTAGACCTTACCTTGAAAGGTAGTGGTGCTTGAGTAACCGAGGCCTACATTTTTTTGCCAGGCGATCTTCCAGTTCTCGAGATTCGGATCAAAATTGTCGGCCGCCGCGACTTGATTGTTTTCATTGGGGCCCAGCCACTTGGGCCAGTCGTTCGCCTGTAATACCGGAGTGAGAATCACAATGAATAAGGCATACCAAATGGGTTTAGGAGCGGAAGTTCTGGATTTTTTCATAGTCAAACAGCCTTAGGAAAGTGGGTTTGGGTATATTCTTTGATTGTTGCTTGGGGTCAAACGCTGGCGGGATTCTTATTTAGTGGGAATGAGTGCTTCTTGCTTGCCCCGATTCAAGTGCTTTGGAGAAACTCTGCGGCTATGTATTCCCCTAAAAAACGCCTCCTCTTCGTATTGCTAATCACGCTTGTCCCCCTATGGGGGTCGGCAAAGCCGAATGTCATCTATATCCTGGCGGATGACCTTGGCTATGGAGACCTTTCTTGCTACGGCCAAGAGACTCTCCAAACGCCGCGCCTGGATCGTCTGGCTGAAAACGGCATGCGTTTCACGAGTCACTACGCGGGTGCTACCGTGTGCGCTCCTTCGCGCTATGTTCTCATGACAGGCAAGCACAACGGGCGGGCGGCGATTCGGGATAACCGGATCAATGCGCTGGCAGAGGAGGAATTCACGCTCGCAGAGCTTTTTAAAAAAGCAGGCTATCGAACCGGTTTGATGGGTAAGTGGGGTTTGGGAACGCCTCCCGACGATAAGGATCCGAATCGGGCAGGGTTTGATGAGTTCTACGGCTACAATAATATGTTCCATGCTCATAATTATTATCCTGAATTTCTAATCCGAAACGGAAAGAAGGAGATGCTCCGAAATGTGGTGCCTGACTTCTTCGACGAGCCTACGGATTACATGCCGGTCGCCTATTACCTTGAGGGCCGCGGTGTTGCCACCAAGAAGGTCGATTATGCTCCTCAGATGATTCACGACGAGGCATTGGGTTTTATTGAGGACAACAAGGACAACCCGTTTTTTTTGTATTATGCGCTAAATATTCCCCACGCAAATAACGAAGCGGGAAGTGGCTATACGAAATCAGGTGAACGCATCCGCGGAAAACAGTTCGATGGCATGGCGGTCCCCGATCATGGAGCCTTTGCCGATAAAGACTGGCCGGTTCAGGAAAAAGGGTTTGCCCGAATGATTCAGCATATCGACGACTGGGTGGGCGAGATCGTTGATTTGGTCGATCGATTGGGGCTCACCAAGGATACTATCATCCTGTTTTCCAGTGACAATGGGCCTCATCAAGAGGGTAATCACGATCACGAGTTCTTCAACTCGAATGGAGACTTCAAAGGGTATAAACGCGATCTTTACGATGGAGGAATCCGGGTCCCGTTCATCGTGTCCTGGCCCGGCACGGTTCCGGTTGGAACGGAGAGTGACTTAATGTCGGGCTTTCAGGATATGATGCCCACAATGGCCGAGTTGATCGGTATCGAAAAGTCAGATACGGACGGAATTTCATTCTTGCCGACACTTTTAGGCAACGGTGATTTTCAAGCAAAACATGAGTTTCTTTATTGGGAATTTCCATCGACTACGGGAAAGCAAGCGCTCCTTTACCTGAATCAGTGGAAAGCGATACGTCAGGGGCTGTTTGAAAACAAAAATGCCCCCGTTGAGCTCTATGATATTACGAAGGATGTGGGCGAGGAGCGTGACCTAGCTGCGATTTATCCAGCTTTGGCAGATCGCTTGTTGGCCATGATGATGGAGCAGCATACGCCTTACACCGACGAGTGGGATCTTACTCAATAATTGCGGACTCGAAACTTCCATGAAAGTCGCTGTTATCACCGGAGGGCATCCATTTGATCTGCCGGCTTTTCATCAACTGTTTCGAGAGCTTGAAGGTATCAATGCCTATGTCCAACATCTGGATGATTTCGGCTCCTCGTCCGAGGAGATTCGGGACAGCTACGGCGCGGTCGTGTTTTATACCATGCAGATCGAGATTCCCGAAGAAGGTACTTCCTGGTTTCGTCGAGATCCGCGTCCTGCGATCGAGCGATTGTTCGAGCGAGGGCAGGGAGTCGTAGTCTTGCACCACTCCTTTTTCGCGTTTCCTGACTGGTCGTTCTGGGACAGTGTCCTGGGACTGACCCACCGGGCTGCGGACCCGGATGCGGGGTTCGAGTTTCACTTGGATGTGTCGCAGACCGTTGAAGTAGCGGATCCGGATCATCCGATACTGCGTGGGGTTAAGGCATTTGAGATAGTGGACGAAGGATATCACATGCCGGATGAAGAGATTGAAGGGCATCTGATCCTGAGTGTAAACCATCCACAGACAATGACTTCCACTGCTTGGACTAAGACGGTCGGAAGCAGCCGGGTCTTCTGTTTCCAATTGGGGCATGATGCCCAAGCTTGGAGTCATCCTGCATTTCGAAAAGTGCTTGCTCAGGGTATTTCGTGGGTGACGAACACCGGGGTGTAACTTTACCTTCTACTCTATGAAACGCATTCCAGAAAACGAACACCTTGGTTACTCAGACACACCGGTATTGCCGGATTCCGGTTACCTCGTCCACGATGGAACCCGGCCGCAGCCTTCGGTCGTAACTCCCGGTGAACCCGGAACGTTGCCGTCGGACGCTAAAGTACTTTTTGACGGATCAAACCTGGATGCGTGGGAATCAATCCATGGAGGTCCGGCCCCTTGGAAACTGGTGGGTGACGGAAGCGTCGAGGTCATTCCTGAAACGGGAAACATCCGCACTTTGGAGTCGCTGGGCGATATACAACTTCATTTAGAGTTTCGCTCTCCGACCGAAATCAAGGGAGAGGGACAAGGTCGCGGAAATAGCGGCGTTTTCCTCATGGGCCTCTACGAGATTCAGGTGCTCGACAACTATGAGAATCCGACTTACCCGGATGGGACTGTTGGCGGGCTTTATGGACAGCGGCCTCCACTGGTGAATGCCATCCGTGAACCGGGGAAATGGAACACCTACGATATCCTGTGGGAGTGTCCTGTATTTGTAGACGGAAAACTGAGCAAACCCGCCCGCATCACCGCGTTGTTAAACGGCGTCGTTGTTCAGCATGCCACGGAGTTACTCGGTCCGACCACCCACCGCGACCTTTCTCCAAAGGACCCACATCCACCGACAGGCCCGTTGATGTTACAGGACCACAAGGATCTCGTCCGTTTCCGGAATATCTGGTATCGTCCTATCGGCAGTTGCGATCAGTAGGGTCGTTATACTCGCAATCTACTTCTATTTGCCCGCTTCCAAGAAGTTCTCTTACTGCTGAAAAATGTCGTCCGTACAATTTAAAGGCCTGACCAAGATCTATTCAGGTTTTGGCAAGCAGTCGGACGTGATGGCGGTGAAGGCTATCGACCTGGAGATCCATGATCACGAGTTTATGGTGTTAGTGGGTCCGTCGGGCTGTGGAAAATCGACCACCCTGCGGATGTTGGCGGGCTTGGAAAAGATTACCCAAGGTGACTGTTTTATTGGAAATAAACGCGTTAATGAGGTGCTGCCCAAGGATAGAGATATCGCTATGGTGTTCCAAAACTACGCGCTTTATCCGCATATGACGGTGTTTGAGAACATGGCTTTCGGATTAAAGATTCAGAAGATGCCAAAAGATGAAATACGGGCCCGCGTTCTTGAAGCGTCGGAGATTCTGGGCCTGAACGAGCTACTCGACCGCAAACCCAAAGCGCTGTCTGGGGGGCAGCGTCAGCGTGTGGCGGTCGGTCGGGCTATCGTGCGTAAACCTAAGGTGTTTTTATTCGACGAGCCGCTTTCCAATCTCGATGCTAAGATGCGGGTGCAGATGCGGACGGAGATCTCGAAGCTCCATGCCCGCTTGGATGCCACCATGATTTACGTGACGCACGATCAAGTGGAAGCGATGACCATGGGCGATCGTATTTGTGTCATGAGAGACGGAGAAATCATGCAGGTGGATGAGCCGCTCGATCTTTATAATCATCCGCAAAATGTGTTTGTCGCCGGATTCATCGGGAGTCCTTCCATGAATTTTTTTACTGGTCGAATTGCGACCCAGAGAGACGGGCTCGTGTTTATCGAATCGGTGAACGGGGCCGACGGATTTCTGATTTATCTGGACCGAGAACTCGCTGCCCGCGCATCTCCTTATGAGAATCGAGAGATCATACTGGGAATACGACCCGAAAATCTGGTTCATAAGACTGCAGCGACAGCTGGATCTCCTTTCAACGGCCTTTCAGCAAAAATCGAAGTTTCCGAGCCCATGGGTTCGGAAACCTACCTTTACCTCCAGAGTGGTCTGAGTGAGTTTGTAGCCCGTGTTCAATCAACTCACAGCTTTCAGATCGGAAATTCTGTTCAGTTTGAGATGGATCAACGGAAAGTGCATTTTTTCGATCCGGTCACCGAGAAAGTGATTGAGACGCCAGCAGTGTCGGCAAGGTAAGCGGGGTAGGGCTGCTCCGTTTTGATAGTGATTTAAGAACAGCAGACAGGAGTACTAATATTGATTAGAAGCCTCAGTTTTATCGGGGGTATCTGGGTTTAAATCAGCGTAAGAGTGGCTATCCTTGTAGCTCATGAATCTACGCTTTGTGAGTCGGCTATTGTGGTGCGGTTTGTTACTTATGCTGGTGACGTCCTTGATCGGGAGAAATTATCTGGAAGAGAGTCCGACAGATCGGGAATCGAGAATGGCCTGGTTTAAAGAGGCGCGCTTTGGGATGTTTATACACTGGGGGGTTTACGCCGTACATGGTGGAACTTACAAGGGCGATCAGATCCCGGGCATCGGTGAATGGATTATGCACCGGGCCGCTATTCCGGTCGACGAGTATGAACAGTACGCCGAGATGTTTAACCCGGTATTCTTCGATGCAGACGAGTGGGTGAAGATCGCGGCCGATGCGGGCATGAAATACATCGTCATAACCTCAAAACACCACGATGGGTTCGCCCTTTGGGATTCAAAGGTCAGTGATTGGGATGTGATGGATGCGTCTCCTTTCAGGCGGGATATACTCAAAGAGTTGGCCGTGGCTTGCGATAAGTACGGGGTGCGTCTCTGCTTTTACCACTCGATTATGGATTGGCATCACCCCGATGCGCAGGCGGCATTTTACCCGAACTACAATAACCGTGAGGCGTCTAATCCGCGATTTCCGCTCTATGTGGAGAACTATATGAAACCCCAATTAAAGGAATTACTTACCGGATACGGTGACCTGGGGATCCTGTGGTTTGATGGTGAATGGATGAAAGACTACACGACGGAGATGGGAAAAGAGATTTACAATTACGTCCGCAGCCTGCAGCCAGACATCATTATCAACAACCGGGTGGATAAAGGTCGGCAAGGGATGCAAGGCTTGGATAAGGAAGGGGATTTTGCCGGTGACTACGGAACACCGGAACAGGAGATACCAGATGTAGGATTACCGGGTGTGGATTGGGAGTCCTGCATGACAATGAACGATACCTGGGGCTGGAAATCAGCTGATCTGGATTGGAAGACAGATAAGGCGCTGATCAGAAACCTGATCGATGTGGTTTCCAAGGGAGGCAATTACCTGCTCAATGTTGGGCCGACCCCTGAGGGAGTCATCCCTCAGCCTAGCGTTGAGCGCCTGCAGATCATCGGTAAGTGGTTGAAGGTAAATGGAGAGTCTATTTATGGGTCTTCAGCCAGTCCTTTTGAAAAACCGGACTGGGGGCGCTATACCCAGCAAGGGAATGTCTTGTACGCGCACGTGTTCGATTGGCCTGCGAGCAACAAACTGATATTGCCTAGAATGACCGATGGGGCTCCTTACAAACGTATTCAGTTAGTCGCGACCGGCGAAGAACTTGAGTTCGGGGAGGTGGAAGACGCATTTATGATTTCGTTACCGAATGAGGCACCGGATCCAGTGGCGAGTGTCTTGCGCTTAACTTACTAATTCAGTTAAAGACCGTTTACCAGTTTTAAGACTTTCCCAGATCCAGAAGGAAGCATTAGAGTAATTCTCAAACCCTATCTTCTTATGAAAATTACTCTCATCGCAAATGGTGACCTTCGTGAATCTGCCAACCGCGCTTGCTGGGAAAAGCAGGCCGAAATGGAAGCTACCCTGACAAATGCGCTTGCTAACGTCGGGCATGAACTGATTCGTGCCCACCCTTACAACGAAGATCGCGGTCATGGTTTTATCGGGAGTCAGCGTGAGGGGATGGATGTATTTGCAACCATTGATCCAGATCAACCGATCATCGTAGCCGAAGCGGTTTGGCAGTATAGCCACCACCTGCTTCACGGGCTGGTCAGCCATAGGGCGCCGATTCTGACCGTAGCCAATTGGTCAGGCACCTGGCCGGGATTGGTCGGTATGCTGAATCTCAATGGCTCGCTTACCAAGGCAGGCGTAAAATACTCGACGCTCTGGAGTGAAGCTTTTACCGATGAGCTTTTTCTTAATGGCTTAAACACATGGCTTGAGACGGGCGAGGTCGTTCATCCGACTCCGCATGTCCAATCTTTTGATCCGTCTAAGGCCACAGAAAAAGCAATCCAAACCGCCGCGGCCATTGCGGAAGATCTAAAAACAAAGAAAGCGATCATGGGAGTCTTCGATGAAGGTTGCATGGGTATGTTCAACGCGATCATACCGGATCATTTGTTATTCCAAACCGGCGTGTATAAGGAACGGCTCAGTCAATCAGCCTTGTATGCGGCCATGCGCATGGTGAGCGATGAAGACGCGCGGGCAACTTATGAGTGGATTCTTGGAAGAGGTTTTCAGTTCCATTTGGGGACCGACGACGAGACTGATTTGACGGAGGCGCAGGTGCTCGAACAGTGTAAGTTGTACATCGCAGCGTGCCGAATTGGCGATGCATTCGGGTGCGATGCCATCGGGATTCAGTACCAACAAGGGTTAAAGGATCTGGTTCCTGCCTCTGATTTGGCGGAGGGTCTTTTAAATAGTTCAGACCGACCTCCGGTTAAGAACGCGAAGGGCGAGATTATTAAGGCCGGAAAACCCTTTACCCATTTTAATGAGGTCGATGAATGCGCAGGCCTTGATGGTTTAATTACCCAGCGGGTACATGAAGCTTTAGTTCAGCCTCCTGAAAACACGTTGCACGATTTAAGGTGGGGTGATCTGGATAAGAGCGGCACGACGAACGCATACGTATGGGTTTTTCTCATCAGTGGTTCGGCTCCCATAGAGCACCATATCGGCGGTTACGCAGGAAGCCATGGCTATCGTCAACCGCCTATGTATTTTGTAAAGGGCGGATCAACTTTACACGGGATTGCCCATCCGGGCGAAGTCATTTGGAGCCGGATCTGGATTGACGGATCTGTCCCTGGTGGCGAACTACACATGGATATCGGCCGGGGTGAAGCAATCGAACTTCCCCACGAAGAGACTCAACGCCGACTTAACGAGACCACTCCCCAGTGGCCGATCATGCATGCGGTGACTTATGGCGTTTCGCGGGACGAGATGATGGCCCGCCATAAGGCCAATCACATCCAGCTTGCCTATGCGAACAGTGCAGAGGAGGCCGATTTGTGTATGCTGACCAAGGCCACCGTTGCGGTGGAATTGGGCCTCAAGGTCACGCTCTGTGGAACACGGAAAGATGGGTCCTCGTGGTAGTGTGAACGTGAGTTGGAGTTTCCTTTTATGTTGGCTCTTCTTAATTTTGATCTAGATTAAACTTCGACGGTCACTGTCTTCCAGGCGTCTATCCATTTATCAAACAGGAATCGGTGACTCTGTGTGGTATCCGACACTTCGATATACAATGGCTTCCAGTTTGGAGCTTTTCCAGATCCGTCATTAAAAACCGCGATCGAGGAAAAGATACCCACATCGTCACCCGTTAATCTAAACGAATCTATAGCACCGCGTTCGCAAACGTTTTCAGCCTTGGTATTCACGGTGACTGAAGCGCCCTTACCCGTTGTGCCCTTCAATATGAAAGTTAAGTTCGCATCGGTGCCGGCCATTCGGTCGTCTGATGTGACGACGGTTAAGAGATATTCTTTTCGAGGTTTCTCTGTAACACCGGTCTCTGGTATCCAGTCATCGAACTCGAAGAACGACTTTTCTGACGGATCGTCGGATCGGGAAACAGATACCCATGCCAAATTCCATTTTGGGGCTGCTCCTTTATCGTCTCGAGACACCGTGAGGGATACGATTTTTCCAATATCCTCACCACCCATTTTTACGGTGTCTACGGTGCCGCGTTCGAACATACCCAAGTGCTTGGCATCGACAGTTGCTTTTACCAATTTTTCCTCGCCGTCTTTCAAACCGGCTAACTCAAACGTTAGTTTGGCGTTGGTTCCGGCCATTTTAACATCGGCTGTTTGAACGGTCAGCTCGTAGATGACCGCCGCTGGTCCTTCGGTGACACCGGAAGTTGGGATGAACTGATTAAACTCGAAACGAAGCGGTTCTGAAATGTCAGGGCCAACCAGGCTGATATTGTCTAAGAACCAACCGGGTGCTTTCTTGGAATCATCCCGCGATACTGTGAGTGAAACGATCTTTCCGAGGTGCTGACCGGTCAGCACGACGAAGTTGGTATCACCACTTTCAAACAGGCCCTTGGCACTGGAATCAATTGTCGTAGTTAATGAACCGTCTGTCCCTGTCAGCTCGAATGTTAAATTAGCGTTCGTTCCCGCTCGGGTTTCTTCAGCGGTTTTTACCTCTAGTACGTAGCTGGGAATGCGAGCGTCGCCCCCAAATGGTTTGTAGGTTCTGTCAGGTCTATAGACTGTCTCTAGATACCTCGGTTCGTTTAAAACTGAATCCAAGTCTTTGATGTTGTCTACGAACACACCGTCCACTCCCATGTCGATGTGTTCTCTCATGGCGGCTTTCGACGTCAGATTCCATACGTGCACCAACCGAAAACTATCTCCTTCCACGGTAGCGCCTATTGCTTCTTTGAGCGCACGATGAACTTCACGACCCGCTTCGGGAGTGAACGCACCGTTTGCATAGCAGTAATGGGAGAGTTTTTGTTCTTTGAAATAATCCTGCACAGCCTGAACGTCATTCGATTCATCAACTGAAACAGCTTCCATCTCGGATAGCCTTATGTTGTCAAAAAACGTTCGATCTTCAAACCTCGCAATTGATACAACTGTGCTGAGGCCTTGGATCACGGAAGTGAGTTTCTCGCGCACCAATTCTAAAAGATCATTCACGTCGAAATCAGTCTCCTTGCAGTCCAGAATCAAGAGACTGAAGCGGCCAAGCTCCTCAGGTTCTGACTGTATTTTCTCGCACAGCGCTTCTAGGAAGTCTGATAGTTTACGACCATCGGCTGGCCAGTCATGTTTCGCATAAAAGACTCCGTCCGCATGTCGAATATCGACTTCGATCGCATTGGCACCGTCTTTAATTTTTTCGACGGCTACTTTCGCATCGTTGCATCGGTGAGCTACTGAATAAAAGGGTCGTTTTTCCATAGGATACTTCGTTGTAGTGAGGGTAATACGATAGACGATCTTTTCAAGTTCTACGGATGGAAAATTTTTGAACAAGATTATCTCAGACGATTCGGATTCGAAAATCACAGGCACCTTTTAGGCAAGTATTGGACCCATCGAGACCTAAAATCTCTCATCAGTCCTCCGCACGGATTGAGTATTTGATAGGCTACTGAGCGGAAGGTTACAGCCTCAAGGTCACGCCTTGTGGAACGCGGAAAGATGGGTCTCCTCTGAGCTAAGAAACGGCTTTCTCCATTTCTTACTGTGGGGTCGTTTTTGAGTCTTCCAGAATCGTGTCGATCTTGCTTAGCTCCTCGTCGCTGAAGGTAGCGTTTTGCAGAGCGCCGAGGTTTTCGGCTATCTGTTGGCAAGAGCTGGCTCCGATAATGACTGATGTAATCGTTTTTCTGCGCAGAACCCAAGCAAGGGCCATTTGAGCGAGTGTTTGACCTCTCGTTTTTGCCACGCCATTGAGTGCGATTGCCAAGTCGCGATTCGCTGAGACCGTCTCTTCGTCTAGAAAAATACTGGCGGATCCTGCCCGTGAGTCGGCCGGAATAGATTCCAAATAACGGTCGGTCAGGATTCCCTGCGCGAGCGGGCTGAATGCGACGCTTCCCATACCCAATTCATCGAGTGTATCGAGGAGTTCGTCTTCAACCCAGCGGTCGAGCATGCTGTATTTTGGCTGATGCACCAGACAACGAATGCCCCGCGACTTAAGCTCGGCATAGGCCGCATGGGTTTGTTCGGCCGTATAGTTGGAAACTCCCACGTAGAGCGCCTTTCCGGAGCGAACGGCTTGTTCCAAGGCGTCGACGGTTTCCTCAATCGGAGTGTCCGGATCGGGACGGTGCGAATAGAAGATGTCGACGTAATCCAGCTGCATACGAGCGAGGCTTTGATCGAGGCTGGAAATGAGGTATTTTTTGGAACCCCATTCCCCATAGGGTCCCTCCCACATGTGGTAACCCGCTTTTGAGGAAACAATCAACTCGTCGCGGTAACCGCTCAGGTCGTCTTTCAATATCTTTCCGAAATTTGTTTCGGCAGATCCGGGTTCAGGGCCGTAATTGTTGGCGAGGTCAAAGTGGGTGATTCCTGAATCGAAAGAAAATGCGATAAGTTTTCTGGCGTTTTCGAAGTCGTCCACGCTTCCGAAGTTGTGCCAGAGGCCGAGTGAAATTGGCGGGAGTTTGAGCCCGCTGTTTCCACAGCGGTTGTATTCGAGTTGTTTATATCTGTTTTCTGCAGGTTGGTAGGTCATAAATAGGAAGATTCCGTGGGTATTGGGGGCACTCTGTCGGTAAATCGTTGACGGTAGCTGGATGGGCTCTCGTTTAAGTGCAGGCGAAACTGGGTTGAGAAAAACGAACTGCTGCCGAACCCACAGCGAAATGCGATGTGTGTGATCGAATGATTCGGATTTTTCAGCATCTCACAGGCTTCATGAATGCGTAATTTATTGATGTACTGGACGGGCGTGGTGGTGTAGACCTTTTTGAATTTTCGCTGGAGTTGACTCACAGAAAGATTGGCCACCTGAGCCAGCTCTTCGAGCCGGATCTCGCTTCGAAAATTTTTTCGTATGTGGGCGGCGACATTTGCCATTTGAGTGAGTGGCGATACCGTATTTTCGACGTTGCGGCTGTAGAGGCGGCACAAGAATGCGACTAGTAAGTTAAATGCGCTTGAGATCACGAGCCGCCTTCCCTCGGAATTGCGGCTGTATTCTATACGCAATTGAGAAATCAGGTCCGAGGCATAGGCTAGATTATCCGGTGAAAGGTGGAGCCGCTCATGAAATTGTCCAGTTCCCCGTGTTCTTGGTTGTAGATCGAAAAGGGCTTGGTAACCCATCATTTCCTCTACGTCCTTGCGGCCGGTTAGGAACTGATCCGGATCGAACATGATGTTGCAGAGTCTCAATTCCTGGCAGTTTTTGAACCCATGCTGCTTGTTACCTGTGATCACAAAAACGTCTCCGGTTTCGAGTTCATACTCCCCGATTTCGGTCCTATGGGTCGCCCGGCCGTCCATCACTACAACAAGCTCAGAGTACTCGTGAGAGTGCATCTTGAAATCGCCATTGTGCTTTACGAAGAGAATCCGGAACCGAAAATCGTCTTCAGGCATATCTTCCCGAAAGGTTCCATAGCACTTTTGCTCCTGCAGATTGCCATCCACAAATTCCTGGGCGGTTCCGACCATGGTTTTGGGAGCAAAGGAGGCTAATGGCATGGTGTATGTCAAAGCTGGTAAGCTCAGGCGTGTCAACCCATGTGCTCAAATAATTAAAGTGAAACCGCAAGTTAGTTGAATAATTACCACAGTTTAGAGGTTGATAGATGCGCTTATAGTTAAAGTATATGCTGGAATCGTTATAGATCGCTTGCGGAAATTCGTTTACTATCCTAGGAATATATACCCTGATTTATGTTCTTACCCTTGATCATGTCATTCTTTTCCCAATCCCCTTCATTTTCTAAACAAGCATCGAAGTCGTTCACGCCAATCTTAATGGTGTTGCTTGTGGCCGTTGGGCTGCAAGCTGCAGACGACTACACCGAAGGCGAGAAGTTGTTTGCTTTGAAGGTAAAGCCATTGCTCAAGCAAAAGTGTTTTGCCTGTCATGGGGGGGAAGATAAGATCAAGGGAGACCTGATACTGACAAACCTTGAAGATATGCTACTGGGTGGCGAGTCGTCTGATGAGGTCTTGGTGCCTGGCGAGGCCGTAAAAAGCCTGCTCTACCTGTCGACAACCTGGGAATTGGAGGACTATGAAATGCCGCCCAAGGAAGCCGACAAACTTACAGAAGAACAAACCTGGCATATCCGTGACTGGATCAATGCCGGAGCTCCGTGGCCTTCAGAGGAAGACCAGGCGATCATTTCCGAGAAATATGCAGAAGGGGTGATCGTTCAGACAAGTGGCGGGCTGGACGACGACTGGACCTACCGCCGGTACGACCAGGAAAATCTCTGGGCCTACCAGCCGATCGTGGATCCTGAAGTGCCAGCCAAGTCCAGAAAGACGCACCCGGTGGATGCCTTCATTAACAAGAAACTTTACGACATCGGTCTGGAAGCGGGTAAACAGGCCGATCGCAGAACTCTGATTCGCCGGGCCACTTTCGATTTGATCGGTCTTCCGCCCACACCTGAAGAGGTGGCTGCATTTTTGAATGACCGGTCTTCGGACACGAAAGCGTTTGCCAAGGTGGTCGACCGGCTCCTGGCAGATCCCCGTTATGGAGAGCAATGGGGCCGTCATTGGCTGGATGTTGTGCGGTATGCCGATTCCTCTGGGTTTTCCAACGATTACGAGCGGCCGCATGCTTGGCGGTATCGTGATTATGTGATTCGGTCTTTCAATCAGGACAAACCTTTTGATCAATTCGTGATCGAGCAAGTGGCGGGTGATGAGTGGAATCCGCAAGATCCTGAAGCGATCCTTGCAACGGGATTTCTGCGGATGGGACCCTGGGAGCATACGTCGATGTCGGTTGCCCGGGAGACGCGTCAGCAGTATCTGGACGACGTAACCGATAGTGTGGGCCAAGTTTTCCTGTCCCATCCGCTGCAGTGTGCCCGTTGCCACGATCACAAGTTTGACCCGATTCCGACCAAAGACTATTACCGGATTCAGGCTGTCTTCGCCAGTACTCATTTTGCGGATCGCGAGTTGCCGTTTCAGGATTATGAAACGCTTACCGGACTTGGGGAGAAAGCGGTTATGGAGAAGCGCATAGAG
>CAYGQM010000058.1:0-45285 GCA_964352065.1 uncultured Opitutaceae bacterium | reverse complement strand
AAGAGCGCCTGATTTGCATTCAGGAGGTCGTCGGTTCGATCCCGTGTGGCTCCACCAATTTTGTGAGTAAGCGATTCGAACGCGCTGGCTGAGATTATGTTCCAAATTTTGAGGGCGCATAGCTCAGTTGGTTAGAGCACACGCTTGATAAGCGTGGGGTCGGTGGTTCAAGTCCACCTGTGCCCACCATTCTTGAAATCGGATTAATTCTAAATATCCTTAGGTAAAAAAACTAAACACTTTAGATCTCAAAACGAGATCGTGTTCTTTGACAGTTAAACTGCGTTAGTGGGTGATACAAGCGCCTGATGATATTTCATTTATATGAAGTGTTTCAAGCGATGTTGATCAAATAAGTAAAAGCAATAGGTGGATGCCTTGGCGACACCAGGCGACGAAGGACGTGACAAGCTGCGATAAGCTTCGGGGAGCGGCAAATACGCTTTGATCCGGAGATTTCCGAATGGGGAAACCCGGCTGGAGTAATATCCAGTCACTTCAGGTTGAATATATAGGTCTGATAGAGCGATACCCGGTGAAGTGAAACATCTCAGTAACCGGAGGAAAAGAAAGAGAATCGATTCCGTAAGTAGCGGCGAGCGAAAGCGGAACAGCCCAAACCGTCAGGATTTATCTTGGCGGGGTTGTAGGAGCCCGACGTGGGACCAATAATGTTAGAGGAAGCTTCTGGAAAGCTGCTCCATAGAGGGTGACAGACCCGTACTCGAAAACTGCATTGGCCCTAGGGAATTCCTGAGTAGCACCGGACACGTGAAACCCGGTGTGAATCTGTGCCGACCACGGCATAAGGCTAAATACTCGGTGTCGACCGATAGTGAACTAGTACCGTGAGGGAAAGGTGAAAAGTACCCCTGTTAGGGGAGTGAAATAGTACCTGAAACCTATTGCTTACAAGGTGTCGGAGCATCCATGTGGTGTGACGGCGTGCCTTTTGCATAATGAGCCTGCGAGTTATTATCTGTAGCAAGCCTAAGCCATTTAATGGTGGAGGCGCAGGGAAACCGAGTCTGAATAGGGCGTTGAGTTGCAGGTAATGGACCCGAAACCGAGGTGATCTTACCATGGCCAGGTTGAACCTTCAGTAAAATGAAGTGGAGGACCGAACCGGTGTAGCTTGAGAACTGCTCGGATGAGCTGTGGTAAGGAGTGAAAGGCTAATCAAACCCGGTGATAGCTGGTTCTCTTCGAAATATATTTAGGTATAGCGTCGCATGCTGACCAACGGGGGTAGAGCACTGAAAAAGCTAGGGCCCATACCCGGGTACCAAACTTTATCAAACTCCGAATACCGTTGGGTGTAGTGCGGCAGTCAGTCTGCGGGTGATAAGGTCCGTAGGCGAGAGGGAAACATCCCAGACCACCGGCTAAGGCCCCTAATGAATACTAAGTGTGTAAGGAGGTGAATTTTCACAGACAATGGGGATGTTGGCTTAGAGGCAGCCACCATTTAAACAGTGCGTAATAGCTGACCCATCGAGAGAATTTGCGCCGAAGATGAACGGGACTAAAGTATTCAGCCGAAGCCGTGGATTCAGTATTTATACTGAGTGGTAGAAGAGCGTTCTAACAGGAGTGAAGTCGTTCGGGTAACGAACGGTGGACCGGTTAGAAGTGAGAATGCAGGCATAAGTAACGATAAACATGGTTAAAATCCATGTCGCCGAAAACCCAAGGTTTCCTAGGGAAGGTTCGTCCGCCTAGGGTTAGTCGGGAGCTAAGGCGAGGCCGTAAGGAGTAGTCGATGCACAACTGGTTAATATTCCAGTACCACCCCATAGATGTTTAATACTCGGAGTGACGGAGAAGGTTACGACAGCTATCTGTTGAATGTGATAGTCTAAGTGCGTAGGCCGTTTGGTAGGCAAATCCGCCAGACATTAAGGCTGAAACATGATGGGACCCTGAAACTACGGTGGATGGGGATTGTTTATACCATGCTTCCAGGAAAAGCTTCGTTTGTAGTCTATGAGGTGCCCGTACCGTAAACCGACACAGGTGGGTGAGATGAGTATTCTAAGGCGCGTGAGTTAACCCTCTCCAAGGAACTCGGCAAATTGACCCCGTAACTTCGGGATAAGGGGCGCCATGCTTCGGCATGGCCGCAGTGACAAGTTCCAACCGACTGTTTAGCAAAAACATAGCTCTCTGCTAAGTGGCAACACGATGTATAGGGAGTGACAAGTGACCAATGCGAAAAGGTGAACGCTGGTGGTGCAAGCTGCTGGTCTAAGCCCTCGTGAATGTCGGCCGTAACTATAACGGTCCTAAGGTAGCGAAATTCCTTGTCGGGTAAGTTCCGACCTGCACGAATCTTGCAACGAGTTGGAAGCTGTCTCGGAGAGGCGCTCAGTGAAATTGTAGTCGACGTGAAGATGCGTCGTACCCGCAGCAGGACGGAAAGACCCTATGCACCTTTACTGTAAGCTGCTATTGGCATTCGATTTTTAATGCGTAGAATAGGTGGGAGACTTTGACGTTTATCTTCAGGGATAAGCTGAGTCACAATGTGAAATACCACTCTTTACTAATTGGATGTCTAACCTCTCACCCTTATCGGGTGTAGGAACAGTGGTAGCAGGTCAGTTTTACTGGGGCGGTATCCTCCCAAAGAGTAACGGAGGATTGCGAAGGTTCGCTCAGACCGGTTGGCAATCGGTCTTCGAGGATATGGCTATAAGCGAGCTTTACTGTGAGACCTACAAGTCGAGCAGTTGCGAAAGCAGGCCCAAGTGATCCGGTAGTGGAATGTGGAATCGCTATCGCTTAAAGGATAAAAGGTACGCTAGGGATAACAGGCTGATAACGCCCAAGCGTTCATAGCGACGGCGTTGTTTGGCACCTCGATGTCGGCTCATCACATCCTGGGGCTGGAGAAGGTCCCAAGGGTTCGGCTGTTCGCCGATTAAAGTGGTACGCGAGCTGGGTTCAGAACGTCGTGAGACAGTTCGGTCCTCTATCCGCTGTGGGCGTAGGAGATTTGAGGGGTTCATTCCTTAGTACGAGAGGACCGGGAATGACGTGCCTCTGGTGTTCCGGTTGTCGTGTCAACGGCACCGCCGGGTAGCTAAGCACGGAATAGATAAGCGCTGAAAGCATCTAAGCGCCAAGCTACTCCCAAGACGAGATCTCCCTTACCCTTCGGGGTACTAAAGGGTCCTGGTAGACTACCAGGTTGATAGGCTAGATGTGTAAGTTCAGTAATGGATTAAGCTAACTAGTACTAATGACCCGTGAGATTTGATTAACATCGCTACAGGCAGGCGTTTGTAGCACCCACGCAGTTTAACTTATTTTTCTGATCTGTTTTCAGATCATGCGATGTATCGGCAATAACCGAATAAGGATACATCAACAACTACTCTGGTGACCATGGATGAGGGGAAACACCCGTTCCCATTCCGACCACGGCCGTTAAGCCCTCAATCGCCAATGGTAGTGCAGCCACGATGCTGTGCGAGAGTAGGTTATTGCCAGTATTATGACCCGGATTTTCTGAAAGGAAGGTCCGGGTCTTTTTGTGTACGAGTTATGGCGCCTCTATTAAATTTAAGGCTGAGGCAACTATTGCAGAATGATACCAACAGGACAGTGATCTGAACCTAAGACTTCTTGACGAATGAATGCGTTCTCGAGCCTATTTCTTAAGCTTTGTGAAATGAGGAAATAGTCTATTCTCCAACCGACATTTCGTTCTCGAGCGCTCATGCGATAACTCCACCAAGTATATTGATCCGGCTCTTGATTGAATTCTCTAAATGTATCGATGAAGCCGGATTCAATATACTTTTCAAAAGACGAGCGTTCTTCGACTGTGAAGCCAGCGTTTCGTTTGTTTGACTTGGGGTTTTTCAAATCGATTTCTTTGTGAGCTACGTTGAAGTCTCCACATGTGATCACAGGTTTTACTTTTTCTAAGGTTTTCAAATGCTCCAAGTATAGTGTATCCCATTCTTGAGTTCTGTAATCTAGTCGTTGGAGGTCATTTTTTGAATTCGGAGTATATACATTCACCAAAAAATAGTCTCGAAATTCGGCGGTAATCACTCGGCCTTCCTTATCATGTTCCGTGTAGCCCAAACCGTAATTTACGGATAGGGGCTCTTCTTTGCATAGAATAAGGGTTCCGGAATACCCCTTTTTTTCCGCTGAATGCCAAAATTGGTGATAGCCAGAAAACGCGTAGTCTACTTGTTCTTTCAAAGCTTTGGTTTCCTGCAAACAGAGAACTTCTGGGGATTCTGTTTCGAACCAATCGATGAATCCCGTCTTAAGTACCGCTCGTAAACCATTAACGTTCCAAGAAATGAGTGTCTTTGTTTTTGGCATAATGAAGAAGGTGAGATCAAATCATCGAGTTGAGGGAAAATCAAGAGATCGGGTAAGTCTTATTGTTTGGATTTTCGGTACACTTATCCAAGAATTATCTTACTCCCTCAAAGCGATTCGGTTAGAGTATTAAATTTAAACAATATTCGACTGCGACTTTTTCTAAGCTTGGTGGGTTCTTTCACTAGTAATCCGCCAAGGATGGGAAACACTTTCAATGACTTCAACTCATGGCTTTGAAGACTTCGTCAGAAGTTATCAGAATATGGTCTATTCAACAGCAGTTCGAATATTAGGCAACGAAACCGATGCCCAGGACATATCGCAGGAAGTATTCCTGCGGGCGTATAAACATTTTGAGTCAATTTCAAAGAGCGAAACCGCTGGTGGTTGGCTCAAAACGGTGACCCGAAATTTGTGTATCAATCATCTTACTCGCTACCGTAATCGTTGGTCACTTTTTACAGATCAGTATGGAAGAAAGGGTTCGGATGGAGACAGCGGCGAAATTATTTTGCCACAAGATGAGGGCAGCACTGTGGACCTGAATAACATTGATCGAAGTGAGATCGTTTCGAATGCATTGGATGCGCTCCCAGATAAACAACGCGTCCCACTGGTTCTCTATCACTTTGAAGAAATGAGCTATGACGAAATCGCGCACCAGATGAAAGTGTCCTTAAGTAAGATAAAGACGGATATATCACGTGGTCGTAAGGCGCTCAAAACAGTTTTATCGCGAACCATGGAGAATGATCATGAATATAAGGCCTGAAAATAGAGACGACCATTTGGACCACCTACTGGATGAAACATTAAACTCTTTGAAAGAACATGAGGCTCCAGCCTCGTTCTTGCCAAACATTATGGCCCGTGTGGCTGAAGAAGAACAGATGGAACGAATGTCTTGGTTCGGGCGATTGCGGTGGCCGGTCGTATTCGTGTCTGCCTGCTCTGTTCTCTGTTTTACATTCTATAGCCGTTCATTGTTCCAATCAGCCCTCAGTCTGATTAACAACGGAGAATATGCCGGAGAGATTGAAGGTGTAAACACAGGTCTCCAACTCATGGCGACCCTTGGCAACGCGCTTTCTAAGGTGGTTTCTTTGGTCCCTCCTCCAATTTTACTTTCAGTAGTAGCTGCCATATTTCTCTTCACTGCGGCCTCATGCGCTGGCTTTGGTACCGTACTTTTCCGACTCATTAGAACCAGCGATTCTATGACAACTCACAACGCTTTTAAAATATGAAAAACCTAAATATGAAGCTAGTAATCGTCCTCTGTCTTTTAGGTCCTCTCCTTTTGGCGCAAGAGATTAACGATCCCGTCGAAGCAGATCCGTTCGAGGTTGTTAGTGATCAGTCGACTGAATCGGAGAACCTTCAAAATTCTTCAGAGGTGAGTGACCCCGAGGTTCAGGTAGCTACATCAGATCAAGCTGAAAATGAAGTTTCGACAGCCTCTGCTGTCACCATGATCGAAGAAGAAGAGGTCGAACTTATAGACCGACATGATATCGTTACTATAAGTAGCAATAGCGAATTAAAACGTAACGAGCGGGCCAAAGACATGGTAACCATTATGGGCAGTTCTGTATCTGCGGGGCGTATTGATGGGGATATGGTGACGATACTCGGTGACTCCGAATTAGATGGTTTTGTGGATGGCGATTTTGTCGTTATCATGGGGTCTGCGAACTTGGGGCCGAACGCTGAAGTCGATGGCGATACCGTTGTAATTGGTGGAAGTTTAAACCGTCATATGGATTCTATTACCGAAGGTGAGGTCGTGAATGTTCCGTTTCTTGGACCCGTATTCACGAATCATTTTCAGAAGCTTCCCCTGTTTGTTCAGGAGTGTATCTTCCTATTCAGGCCGATTTCTCCGAATGTAATGTTAACGTTCTATATCGCAGGAGTATTTCTGATTTTCTACCTACTGTTGGCCGCCCTTTTTCCTAAGCCGATGGAAAGAAGCAGAAGGGCAATCGAGGAAAAACCACTCCAATCTTTCTTCTCAGGAGTACTAATTATAGCACTACACCTTCCGTTTATCCTTTTGCTGATTGTTACGGTTGTCGGAATCTTTTTGGTGCCACTTATAGATATAGCCCTGTTGTCTATCGCAGTCTTTGGAAAGGCAGTGACCTTTCTGTTCGTAGGAAAACAGATTACAAGGGCCGTACGGGTTTCGTTTTTGGACAATCCTTTGGTTTCGATTTTGCTGGGTGGTGGGATCGTCTATGCGCTTTATATGATTCCGTTTTTCGGACTCTTTCTCTGGATTGTCTTATCTATTCTGGGGCTTGGTGCAGTTTCCGTAGCGATTGGAGAATCGATCTCGTCCCGTAAAGAGGCTCGTAGAAGTGCTCCACATTCTCCGCCACTTGCCGGGCAGAATCAAAGTAACTCAAGTTCGGTTAATCCGGTAAATTCTGTGGCACCAGGCACATCATTGAGCCAGATTGATAGTGCGACGGCTATGCTTTTCCCCAAAGTTGGTTTCTGGTGGAGAACGATGGCGACGCTCATTGATATCATATTGGTTTTGTTGATAACGTCGGTTATGAGTTTAGCCGGTACACCCATTCCATTTTTCATCTACTTTATTGTTTTTTGGGGGTGGAAGGGTTCTACCCTTGGAGGAATGGCTTTAGGCCTTCGAGTACAAAAAATATCTGGAGAGCCGGTCGATTGGCCGACAGCTTTTATAAGAAGTTTCAGTTCGATCGTCTCATTCTTGCCACTCTGTTTGGGGTTCTTTTGGGCAGGCTGGGATCCTGATAATCAATCCTGGCATGATAAGATAGCTGGCACGAACGTTGTTCGGGTTCCGAAAGGATACACTTGGAACTAGGGTTTCCAGTCATTTATGACTATTGGCGGCTCTCTCAGAAATGGGAGAGTCTTTTGTTTACGTCGGTCAGTGTGTCAGGTTAGATAATGAGTTAGAAACGTACTTATTCATGCTGCAAACCCTTCAACATTTCTGGGAATGGGTCTTCGTCTCTTTTCAAGGGATCCTCGGAGTCTTATTCTCGAACGCAATAATAGTCGTTGGTTTCGTTTTGGCAATCGTGGTCGTAATTCGTATTTTCCGCGAGCAACGTCAGCCTAGTAGTATTTTTGCCTGGGGGTTTTTCATATTGTTGATTCCTCCATTGGGAGTACCGCTTTATTTCATCTTTGGTGGGCGAAAGCTGAAAAAGAAAATAAAAAGCAAAGGATTGCTGACGGAAGCGGGAAGATCGAAGAATACGATCTATCCGGTTTGTGATCAGTTTATGACGAAGGGAAACCGTGTGAAGTTTCTTACAGATGGTCAGTTGGCCTTCGACAACTATTGTGACTCTATTCGAGAGGCGGAAAAAGAGATTCATATACTCACCTTCATCCTTGGAGATGACGTAGTGGGTCACACCATTCTAGAACTACTCGCACAGAAGGCCCGGGACGGTGTTCGTGTCCGCTTGCTGGTGGATGCTTTGGGTTCGTTTTATAGGCCCAAGAACCGGATACAGAAATTAAAGGACGCAGGTGGAGAAGTATTCACATTCATGCCTGCGTTCCCGTTTCAAACTCATGGGTGGGCTAATCTGAGGAACCACAGAAAGATCGCTGTGTTTGATAACCGCAAGTGCATTTTGGGTGGAAGAAACCTGGATTGCCGTTTCATGGGTAAACGAACGCCACAGCAATTCTTTGACTTCGGTGCCAGCTATGAAGGCCCAGTAGCTGAATATCTAAACGGTGTATTTATTTCAGATTGGCTTTTCGCCAGTAAGCAAAAACTGGAAGAGCTGCAGGGACTAATTCCAGAGACACCTGCGGCGGTTGGAGATAGTGAAGTTGTAGGTATTGCCAGTGGTCCGGATATCGTGGGTGATTTACTCTACGAAAGATTGGTCAATGTGATCCAGGAGTTTGAAGACGAGCTGATTCTGATAACTCCGTATTTCATTCCTGATGAAGTGCTTCTACGGTCATTGATCGTGAAAGCGAGAACAGGGAAAAGTATCACGTTAATCATTCCTGAGAAATCTAATTGGAAGGTCGTTGATTTCGCCCGAACCCAGTATCTCCGTGAGCTTCATCGAGCCGGTGTGCACATCCAGCTCTTTACCGAAGGGATGTTACATGCCAAGGTTGTATTAGCCGATAGGAAGCTGGCGATTCACGGATCCGCCAACTTCGATATTCGCAGCCTATTTGTTAACTTTGAGATCGGTATGGTTCACAGTTCACCGGGTGATATTGAAACAATTATTGATTGGATCGATCAATTGAGTGGTAAGTGCAGACCATTTGGGAATTCTAAAGAGCTTTCTCCCCCATGGCTCCGCAGAATCTTTGAAGAGGCTGCTCGATTGATTGCCCCGCTTCTTTAATCATGAAGGGTAGTATTCTTCAAAGAGTTTACGGGAGGGATCTTTACCTAATAACCTAAGAAATCTGTAGCGGATCACCAGTGACAAAACTTGAAGGAATCGTTTCGTAGCGTTATCTGTTTCCCATCTTCGAGCGGAGCATATCAGGTTGCCGTCGAGTAATAAGTGATCTCCTTCTTTTTCGAGAAGTGCTGTAAGCTCGACATCCTCCATCAGCGGGATGTTTGGAAATCCACCCGCTCTATCTATGGCATCTCTTCTGAAAAACTGACCCTGGTCACCAAAGCTACTACCCATCCAAGCGGCTCGAAAATCATTGAGAGCTTCGACCAACAAGAGCACCGGTTTGGGGCCTTTCGAAGCAAAACGTTGACCTATTGCCCCACCCACTGCATATGGATTATCGTTCAACGCCTCGACGATATTAGATACACTATTGGCAGGGAGCAATGCATCAGCATGCAAGACAAGTATCACGTCAGATTTACTGGCATTTACACCAACCGCGATTTGGCACCCTCGACCTCTTTCGCTTTCCAGAAAATTGACGGGAAATTCCTGAACTATAGATTTCGTATCGTCTCGTGAGCCCCCATCTACCACGAAGATATGCTCGGCTGGAATGATTGATCGGGCCAGGGCATTGAGGCAGGACCTTAGTTGGGTGCTTTCATTCAGTGTTGGGATAACCACTGAAATAGTATTAATTTTTTGGATTCTTCGGTTTTGAGCGACCTTTCTGACGCCTTGTAGGAACGATGGGATCCAGAGGAAATAAAATGGAATCCATTGAATCCTCTGGTAAACCATCGGCTGATACCATTCTCCCGTTTCCCCAAAGTGCGCCCAGGCAGAAAAGTAAAAGCCTGACAGAGCGAACAATACCAACCATGGGAGTGAGGGAAAAAGAACGACGAAGGGGAGAACCCAACTCAGGTACCAATAGTGCACGGTGGGTGACAGCAGGACGAGCGCGCCAAAGATAAAAAAGGAACCCTTGACGACATCTTTTGTGCGTAGTGAAACGACGAGCACCACAATTGTGAGCAATAGTAGCGATAGTTTGGAAGCTGAATCTCTGGAGCCGAGGAGATCGATGAACAGGTGATTAAGTGATCCGTTGTGGGACATATTTCCCCCGAAGTGGAGTATCCCATGCGCAAGGGCGGGGAGATCTTTGAAAAAGAAGAGACAGGGTAGTGCTCCAGTCACCAGGAGCCAAAGCGACTTTGATGAACGGTATTTCCAAAATAGTAATGGAATAATCAATACGCTCATTATCTTTATTTGTATGCTGAGGCCAAGAATCAGCCACGCCGAGGAAAGCTTGCCCCGTTCGTAGAGGTAGAGTGAGCTCAAAGTCAGAAATATAAAAAGGGAGTCGAAGTGTGCTTCACCACTGAATGTGAGTATCGTGAGCGGGCTTAATGCGTAAATAAGGCTGTTTCTTACAGGTAGTCTTCGGCGAAGTAAAAACCTCATTAATACTCCCAGTGTGGCAAGATCCATGAGTCCGAAGAAGAATTTGTATATCCATGGATGGTAACTGATGAGGTTGAGTCCGGCAAACACAGCGAGGGCAAGGGGAGGGTATGCAGTCTTTTTGTCTTTGTGGTTCATACCTTCCCAATAGGTATCTCGAAATTTTTCCAAGGTTGGGTCATCAGCCACCGTGGCGTATGGGCTCTCGCCTTCAAGTAGTAACTTGCCTTCCCAAAGATAGCGATTGACGTCGTCGCTGGTAGGGAATCCTGCCATGAGGAGTCGCGCAATCACACTGATCCCTAATATTAACATAACGGCTCTTTTTTGTGATAGCCCATCCGGGAAAAAGGCCCAGACGCCGATACCGCTACCTGCCATAGCCAAGTAGTAGTAGATCAGGGAGGTCGCGTCTTTCTCGAGTGTTTCGGTGAGACCAGCACCGAGTGTGATTCCCAGAAAAATGACGCTCGCAATCGTGAAAGCAAGAGGCCTAAAAAGTCGGTTCACGTGAAGCTGGGCACTAAGCGGCTGCCGGTGCTGATTCAGGCTTCTTTATCCTACCGGTCAGACGGCCGATCACAGTTCCCTGAATCAAACCGAGGGTCCCAATGTATCCAAATCCAATCGCATAGATCACCAAGAAGGGAGCAACAAACCACTTGTTTAACGGGAAGAATCGAGCCACAGAATACCAGCAGTAGAGGCTTAACACAATCTCCAGTATCGGCATAATTGGCATGTTTACGGTATAAATCTTGAGTGCTTTATCTCCGCTTTTGGGGGTTCTAATGAATGCGCTTTCGACGCCGATTAGGGCCTCGATGACTGCTCTTGTATTGGAAATAGCGATACCAACTCCGGTGAACATAAGGATCGGGATTCCGACCAGTCGCTTGGCCCAGTGAATGCCTGCTTGCTTTTGGCTGAACCAGTAGAGTGTGCTTGGGGCAAAGGTCGCCAGGCTCATCAAGCTACCGATTCCCAGAAACAGTGCTGTTGTGATTCTCGAATCTGCTGCAAGAATGACTGGTAATCCCAAAATCGCCAGCAGTACCATAAATGGATGAATCGAATAATGGGTGAGATGAAAGTAGGCTTGTACCTTTTGGAAAACGCTTAGGTCAGATTTGATCAACGTGGGAAATAGTTTGATCGCGGTTTGAATCGATCCCTTTGCCCACCTGAATTGTTGACTCTTAAAGGCGGCCACTGTTTCAGGTAACTCAGCTGGGACGATTACGTCCGGAACGAATGTCGCCTTCCATCCAGCCATTTGGGCGCGATAGGATAAATCCAAGTCCTCCGTAAGCGTGTCGTGACTCCACCCTCCGGCATCTATGATGGCCTGTTTCCTCCAGATGCCCGCAGTCCCGTTGAAATTCATATAGAGTCCTGAAAATGAGCGTGCGCTTTGCTCGACAATAAAATGTCCGTCGATTCCTAGTGATTGGGTTCTGGTAAAGACTGATTGGTCTCTGTTTATGTGACCCCAACGAGCTTGAACGAGTCCCACTTGTGGATCGTTCACGAAGAAAGGGACCATTCGTTTAAGGAAGTCCTTCTGAGGAACAAAGTCGCTGTCGAAAACAGCAAGTAATTCTCCTTTTGCCTGTTGGGTCCCTGCTTCAAGAGCTCCGGCTTTGAACCCCCTTCGATTGGCTCTTCGGATGATAGTGATGTCAGCTCCCTCAGCTCTCAGTAACTTGGCAATCTGATCAATATGCTCGCAGGTCTCATCGTTGGAGTCGTCCAATATCTGAACTTCATGCATCCCCGCCGGATACTCCATGGCTGCAGCAGCGCGCATGACCCGCTCTGCTACGTTCAGCTCATTATAGAGGGGAATCTGAGTAGTTACTCTGGGCAGGGTCTCGGTGTATTGCCAAATATTCGCATGGTTCCGTTCAATGGCCGCGTTGATCGCTCTTCCTTTTTTGAAGGTCTTTAGATATAGCCAGACCATGACATAGCAGTTCATCCCGTAAGAAAACAAGAAGAGCGAAGCTATGAAGTATAAGGTTATGATGGTTAGGTCTGTCATGAATAGCGGATCCGGGTCGTTCGGAGCTATGTGAATAGCGATATATTACTGAACCTTGATCCGTACGTTTGACGGCCAGAATGGATCCTTTATTCCGATATGATGAGTGTGGCGTAGGATCAATTCTGGGGTAAACCGGCTCTGCCTTTGAATGTAAGTTCGGCCACCGCTGATTTGTCGAGTTGACCGAGTCCGAGCGTCTTGAGTTTTTCGTATTGATCAAAGGTCGCTTGAGCTAGTGGCAGAGGAATCCCTGCGTCTTTAGCCAATGCCAACGCGATGCCGGAATCTTTGGCCGCATGCTCCGCTGAAAAGTAACAATCGTGATCTCGGTCGAGCATGTCCGCTGAGTCGGTTTCCAATACGCGCGAGTTTGCGCCCGTTTGAGAAAACACTTCACAGAGCATTTTCAAGTCGAGGCCCAGTGCATCACCGAGGCCCAGCCCTTCCGCCAGTGCGGCCGTATTGATGTTCATTACCATATTGACGAGCGCTTTTACCTGCGAGGCAGAACCTGCGGGCCCTACATAGCTGAGCGATTGGCTCAGGCTATCGAGCAGGTCTTTGACAGCAGTGAACACCACCTGGCTTCCGCCGATCATGAGGTAGAGAGTTCCTTGGCGGGCTTGTGGTATGCTGGAGGCCATGCATGCTTCGAGCGCTTGCGCGCCCACTTCATGACAGGCCTGTTCCAGAGCTACGTGAATAGAGGGGCTTAAGGTTGCGCAGTTGATAAAAGTTTTACCCTCTGCTCCTATGAGTAGATTGTCCTCCTCATCGTGGTAGATATGCTGCATCGCAGCGTCATCTGTAACGACTGTGAAGATAATTTCCGAGAGGCGGGTTACATCCTGAAGCTTATCGCAGGCCTGGGCTCCGGTTTTCTCCGCAAGGTCTGCAGCAACCTCTTTGTTGAGGTCATAAACGGCAGCTATTGGGTAATTACAATCGTGCAGTCGTTGGGCCATGTTGAAGCCCATGCGTCCTACTCCTACAAATCCGATTTTTGGTAATGTCATAATGAAGCAATAATGAGTTAAAGTGTTAGGACGAACCTAGAACCTTTCACAGAAAAGAAAAAGGCCGAAATCGGGGTTTACCCAACTTCGGCCTCAAAAGACTTTATACGCCCGTTACTTTTTGGGGTTCTTCTTGAGCTGTTCTATTTGCTTGTCCCAAGGTTGGGCTTTGAACTTGTTTCGTTCAGAAGTGGACAACTTACGAAGATAATCAAAGTAGGTTTTTTTCATCTCAGGGCTCAGCTCATTCCATCTATCTATGGTTTCTTTGCGTTGCTCCGTCGGCATCTTATTCAGATTTTGAATTCGCTGGAGGGCATTTCTGCGATCTGTTGGAGACATTTTTTCGATGGACTCGAGTGTCAGTCGAACCCTCGCCAGATCCTCCTTGGGCATCTTCAAAAGCTGCTGTAGATTTGCGAGGTCTTCTTTGCTTTGTTTGGGCGGCGCTTTTTCGTCGGCTGCAGAAAGCGCAGTTGTAAACATCAGGAATCCCATGAGTACCCAGGAGGTTACCCGTTTACCGAAGTTTGATTGTGAAATTAGGTGCCTTTGTTTCATGAATCGGCGTCTGCGATAAGATAATATAGTGGAACGGTTTTCTCCAGCTCAATGAGAACTTTCGCCGAGCTGAGTGTCTCTTCCAAGTAAAGTAATTCTTCTAAATCCATTTCTGCAAGATTTGCTTCAGCGACTTGCGTTGAAACGAGCGTCGTATGTTGTTGCTGCCAGATTGAATAGGTGAAAATTCCAACCAGTAAGACGGCAGCTACCATCCCACTCCTTATCAGCCATCGCATATAGGGGACTTCGAAAAGTATTCCGGTCTTATTCCCTTCAATGATGGTCAATGTTCTTTCTGTAAAATCCGGACTTATATGAAGAAGCTGTCCCGTGAGTAGGCTATCGATCTCATCTTCACGGATGGGAGATGCTTTTATGAGGGTTCGTTCCACAAAGCTATCAGCTGGCAGTATGGGCCTGCCTGATAGTAGAGCGTCTAGTTCTTCGTCGGTGATGGCGCGCTTTTTGTTTTTCATTGGAGGGCCTCCATTTCTTCCTTGAGCTGGGTGCGTGCTCGGTGGATCCATGTTTTTACCGCATTCTCGCTAGCCTTCATAATTTCAGCGATTTCCTGATAACTGAGTTGTTGTTGTTTGTATAGGAGTAGGGCCGATCGGTGTTTCTCCGGGAGTTTCTTGATCGCCAGCTGGAAAAGTTCCTCAATTTCCTTGAGACGCCTCTTTACTTCTGGGTCTTCGCTTTCCTCATAGTGGAATTCCTGGGGATCGATGTAATCAACGGGTTTCCTGCTCTTCCTCCGAAATTCATTCAGCAGAACACGGCGTGCGATGTGGAATAAGAAAGTAGAAAATTTGGCCCGTGCCTCGTAGCGATCCGCTGCGCGGTATAGTTTTATGAAAACCAGCTGTGCCAGATCCTCTGATTCTGTGTAGGACCCAAGGGATCTGTAGAAGAAATTAATGAGCGGTTTCTTCCACTTGTCTATGATTTGGCGAAGTGCATGGGAATCACCTGCCGCAACCTCGTACATAAGGCGGATATCTTCGTCGATAGGGATCGGTACAGGTTCTGACATCTCCCACGTGCCTAGGCGCTGTGTTCGAGTCTGCCAAGGGGATAATCGAATGGCGCAAACTTCCATGATCAATGTATCACCTCCTTCGCTCTAAAGTTACAGGAATTCGTGTAAATTTTCTTCTATCATATTGATTAATAAGCTGCTTATGAAACTACCGCTATTTTTGCCAATAAATTGGGAAGAACCTGTGAGTATTTTGTGGGGAAATTTTAAAATCAGCGACTGTCAGGGACTTAGGTGTCTTTGGTGGATGTGAATAACTAAAATCCATTGACACAAGATATAGGGGTTTCCATAACTTTCACCCACAACATATGGGGGATGGTCGGATTTGTCAGTCCTAACTTAGCCCGTCACCTAATCAGTCTCTATCATTCGTCTCCATTTCCTTGGGGATTCCTTGCTTCTACGAAATTTTAAACCTGAATCTTGCTCAGAGTGTTCTCTGTTTCTCTCTACTGTTAATGGAAAAATCATTCACTATCGGAAATAAGACTTTTGTTTTGGATGAAACCAAAGCTGAAGCCGCATATGCTGCCAAAAAGGTAATCAATGGCCGCGATACGATGACCTTCAATCTGCTGCCACTTAAATACCAGTGGGCGTATGATTTATACCGCAACATGAAAGCCAACCATTGGGAACCGGAGGATATCCCAATGAACAAAGACATCGAGCAGTGGAAATCTCAAAACTTCCTGAGCGATAGTGAGCGTTGGATTATACGCATGGGTATGGGTTACTTTTCCGCAGCGGAAGGTATCGTGGGTGACAACATTTTGCATGTCATTCGTGAACGGGTTACGGCTCCTGAATTGAAACTCGTATTGGGTCGTCATGCCCACGAAGAGAACATACACGCAGATTCCCTGCTGTATATGATCAGTTCCTTGGGCATTAATCCGCATGAGTGTGAGGCGATGTTCGAGGACATCCCGACGATCGTTAAGAAAAACGAATTTGTCACCAAGACGACTCGGGGTCTTCGTCGCGATCTGGACCTTACTCTGACTGAGAACAAGCAATTACTGGCCAAAAATATGTTTGTATTTGGGCAGTGCATGGAAGGTACTCAGTTTTACGGCCTGTTCGGCATGGTGTTGTCTCTTTACCGTCAGAACAAGTTTCCGGGAATTGGTCAGATGTTCCGCTACACGCTCCGCGATGAGTCCAACCATATCGAGCTGTTGCGTAATCTATTTATGGACCTGGTTTCCGAAAATCCCGACATATGGACGGAAGATTTCCGCCAAGAGTGCGTCGAGCTCATGAAGGAGGCGGTCGAGTTGGAAAAAGAATTTATTCGTGATTGCCTGCCTGTGAACGCATTGGGACTCAGTTCCGAAGACTTTACCCAGTATATCGATTACATCGCAGACCGCCGTTTGGAAGGAGTTGGCCTACCTCTCATCAACCCTGGTGTTACCAATCCATTCCCTTGGCTTGCCGAGATGATGGATATCCAGAAAGAGCAAAACTTCTTTGAAGGACGCGTGACCGAATACCAAAAAGCATCAGCCTTAGAACAGGTTGATGATGACGAACTCTAAACCACTCCATCCTGTCACTTTTCCTATTTCAATGCGTAACCGTACAACAGCTCTCAAACAAGACCTGGCTCTCAAAAAGATCGTCCAAGACAATTATCAGGTAAAATCCAAATTCAATTGGCGGGAAGTTCTGACCGACGATCGACTCGTTCAGCCTGATCTCAAACTCGAATCACAGGAAGGTACTGTGGATATCGATCTGGCGGACATTGCCGATATGGTAGGCGATGCTCTCACCAACCTGCTTGCGTCCCGCGAGGATCAGGACGTATTTACGGAAAAAAACCAGCAGTTCGTAGCGAATATAACACGCGAAGTTGGTAAACACCTTTTGAATATCCCTCAAGTTCCCGGAGCTGCTCACAGCATCACGCAAAGGGCTTTAAACCTTGAGATTGAAAAAACCCTGGTCGATCACAACGCCCATGACGTCGCCAAGAGTTTGGTTATCAACCGGTCTAACCTGATCCCGGTGCAGCAACCAGCGTCTACCTGCAAGGTGATTCGTCGCAACAACCAAGTGGTGCCGTGGAACGAAAACAAGGTTGAGATCGCGATTCGGAAAGCATTCCTTTCACTGGAGAAAGATTCGTCTCCGGCAATCGATATCGCCCAAGCAGTGTCACTGAGAGTGCGTGATTCACGTCGTACTTTCATCCACATTGAAGACGTGCAGGACATCGCTCAGGAAGAGCTGATGAAAGCCGGTCATTTCAAAATTGCGGAAGCTTACATACTTTATCGTTCACAACGGTCAATGCTACGTGAACTGGAAGGAGAACCGGCTGTTGAGGCGATTGATCCCCAGCAAAACTCCATGGTGGTGGTCAAGCATCTGGATGGGAACACCTTCTTCTGGGATGGCGCAGATCTGAAAGAACGTATTCGCTATGCTATGATCGGGCTGGAGATCGATATGAACGAAGAAGAGATTGAAGCCGAGCTGAGACGTTCTTTGTTCGATGAAATCACCGTGGCTGACCTGCGGAAGACGATCATTCTCAATGCAAAGTCGCTAATCGAAAAGGATGCCGATTTCGCAAAGTTCGCAGGTCGCATCTTGAGCACGTATATTTACGAAGAAGTTATCGGCTGGGATATCACCAAAGATGGTATCGGAGCCCTGAAACGCTTTCACGCCGACTACTTCAAACGCTACCTGCAGCATGGCATAGAAATCAAAAGACTTTCTCCCCGTCTCAAGGAATTCGATATCGACAAGCTGGCCGAGTCATTGGACCCGGCAGCGGACCTCGACTTCGATTACCTGGGCATTCAGACACTTTACGATCGCTATCTCATCGTCGATAAGACCGACCATAAACACCGCCGTATGGAGACTCCTCAGATCTTCTGGATGCGCGTTGCCATGGGGCTTTTTGTCGATGAGAAGGTAGAAAAAGAAGAAAAAGCGATCTCACTTTATACCTTGTATAAAAGCCGCCGGTTCTGCTCATCCACTCCGACCTTGTTCAACTCTGGTACTCTACACTCCCAACTGTCGTCCTGCTACCTGTACTGGGTTGACGATTCCATTGAAGGAATCATGCAACGTGGTATCGCCGAGAACGCCTACCTGTCCAAATGGGCAGGCGGTCTCGGCGGGAGCTGGACAGCGGTCCGGGGCACCGGTGGGTATATCAACGGCACCAACGGCGAGAGCCAAGGCATTATCCCGTTTTTGAAACTTCACAACGACCAGCTCGTTGCGGTGAATCAAGGTGGTAAACGCCGCGGTTCAGGGTGTGCCTATTTGGAAACTTGGCACAATGACATGGTTGAGTTCCTTGAACTGCGTCGCAATACCGGGGATGAGCGTCGTCGTACTCACGATATGAATACGGCTAACTGGATCCCCGATCTTTTTATGAAGCGCATGGAAGCGCGCGAAGACTGGACATTCTTCCGCTCCAATGAGGTGCCGGATCTCCACGATCTTTACGGTAAAGCGTTTGAGAAAAAGTACGCGGAGTATGAAGCCAAAGCGGAAGCTGGTGAGATCTGGGCAGAGAAGACACCAGCTATTGAGCTGTGGAAGAGGATGCTGAAAATGATCTTCGAGACCGGCCACCCATGGATCACCTTTAAAGATCCTTGTAATATCCGTAGCCCACAAGACCATGCCGGTGTGATTCATAGTTCCAATCTCTGCACCGAGATTACGCTCAATACGGGCGCAGACGAAACTGCTGTCTGTAATCTCGGATCCGTGATCTTAGACAATCATCTGGATGAAGAGGGCAACATCGATCATCGCAAACTTCGCAACACGATCCGTACAGCGGTCAGAGCGTTGGATAATGTTATCGATATCAATTTCTACCCAACCGAAGCGGCTCGAAACTCCAACCAACGTCACCGCCCAATCGGACTCGGTGTGATGGGGTTACAAAATGCGCTTTACAAAAAAGACATCGCATTTGCTTCTGACGCAGCGGTTGAGTTCAACGACGAGTTCATGGAAGCCATTGCCTACTACGCTTACGAAATGTCGAGTGATTTAGCGAAGGAAAGTGGCTCTTACAGCAGCTTCAAAGGGTCCAAATGGGATCGTGGATTACTACCACAAGACACTCTGGATATGCTGGAAGAAGAACGCGGCCAGACGGTCGACGTTCCGCGCACGAGCCGTATGGACTGGGATTCCCTGCGCAAAAAGATTCAGACTCAAGGCATGCGGAACTCCAACGTCTTGGCGATCGCACCCACAGCCACGATTTCCAACATTACGGGTACATCTCCCTGTATCGAGCCAGCCTACAAAAACCTTTTCGTGAAGAGTAACTTGTCGGGTGACTTCATTGTCCTCAACTCGTATCTAGTGCGTGACCTCAAAGAAGAGGGACTGTGGGATCAAGAGATGCTCGACAATCTGAAATACTTTGATGGTGAGATTAAGGACATCGAAACGATTCCAGATCACCTGAAGGAAAAATATAAAACCGCCTTTGGAATCGATTTCAAATGGTTTATCGAAGCCGCAGCCCGCCGTCAGAAGTGGATCGATCAATCCCAATCGGTAAACCTATTCCTACCAAAACCAGACCTGAAGTCGCTGTCCCATATGTATCGTGCAGCTTGGAAACAAGGTCTGAAAACGACTTACTACCTCCGCACATTGGGAGCTTCCAACATCGAGAAAGCAACTATCAAGTCGAAGAAGGAAGTGCGTGGCCTTGCCGGAGAGGATATCAAAAAAGAGTTTTCCGAAGAGGAGAAAAAAGCCTGTAGCATTGAAGCCATGATGAATGGTGAGGAATGCGAGGCCTGCCAATAATTTTGCTGTTAAAGCTGATTCTGATAGACTGATTAATTATTCAGGGGCGATGGCGGACATCGCCCCTGTTTTTTGTACTAAAATGATCGATGGAATCTCAGTTTTCCGATTTAACCATCAAATCCGTATTGCTTGAGCATCGCAGTCACGGTGCTGTTTAGGCCGACTTCTGTCTGGGAATTGGGGGTAGCTTCCGTGCAACAGGAAATGTAACCCAATAGCATTTCTAATTCCGTGGTTTGGCCAGAACTGGCATTCCAGTCGTGAAATGTTTCAATCGATTCCAACCAATCGGTTAACGAATAGGGAGATTCGTCGACCCGCTCGAACAGCAGTTTTAGCTCGTTATCGGCTGTGGGGGATCGTCCTATATAATCCGAGATCACGTTGAGCTGGCGGGGAGATTTAGCGGCCAGTGTCAGTTTTTCGAGGATGGGAGCCATGATTCCTCGTTTGTCTGCCAGACCCATTATCTTTGAGATAGGTACGCTCCACAGCGCTTCTGGCTGGTTGAGTTCCACCGATTTTTTCTTCGCGAGACTGGAAATGGGATCCATTAGCTGGGTTAAATAGGGCGCGGTTGTTTAACTTTCGTCGCCCACTACCCAAATGGAAAACCACCGCTTGTGAAAGCCCGATTACGTGTTTTTGAAGCAGTATTTTGATGTCGCACCGTTTCCTTTTCTTTCCATACTGCCTCCTACCTTTCGTACTCCTGTCCACGAATCTTAATGAAAATTGGACATCTAATTTTTCCTATTCTCTTCTTTCTGGTCCTTATCACTGGCGCCTATTTTATTATGCGTACGGTCGACGATATCAGTTATACGGGCCCGAACCAGCCGGTTTACCTCGAAGCCTCAGACAGAAAGATCGAGATACTTCCGGAGAAAGTGGGGGCAGCCAGAGAAAACGCTCATCAGGCTTTTATACGGTTCGCAGACGATTTGGTTGAACAGGAAATGCTCTCGGCAGAGGAAAAAGAAACTCTGAATCAGATTTTGCAATTGGGCGAAGGGCACTGGGAACATGAAAACTGGGCCCCTTCATTTTATGCGTTCGAGCGTGTCATCAACGATATCACTCCCCTCATTCAAGATGGGTTGGGGCTGGAAAAAGCGAAGGAGCTTGAGCGGCAGTACACGGAATTGTCTGAATCGATCACTACGGAGATTGTGCTGGTTGAGAGTTTATACCTCGAAGCGTTTGGGACCGCCAACCTGGGTTACAATGCGATGGAGGCGAAAGACTGGGTGGGTGCCATTCAAGCGTTTGCGAAAGCGCTGGATACGCTCCATTTGGTCAAAGCGCAGGCGGCAGAGATCGTTGATAAGATGTTACAGGAAGGTTATAAATCGTTCAACGAGGGCGATATGACAACCGCAACGGATTTATTTAACGTTGTGTTGGCAGCTTATCCTGAATCGGAGGAAGCCCTGCGTGGGATGGAGTTGATTCAAAGCGAATTATCCAAAACGGAGCTCCTGGAACCATTGGAAGACGAGATCGTAATCGTGACCTCCGAAGACTTCGTGCAGTCTGAACCCAGTCTGCCAGCGCCGGAAGACTTCGAAGCTGAATTAGGTGAAAGCACAGATCCCATGGTGGCTAAAGGTGATTGGCATTATGCAAAACGTGAGTTAAAGGATAGCCTTTCTCTTTACATTGAGGCGTATTCAAAAAATCCGGACATTAACGGACTCAGCGAAAGAATCAGCCGGACGCGCAATGAGCTGCGACGGGAGGAAACCATACGGCTAATGGATAAGGCCAAGATACTGGCTGACTTGGATCAGTGGGAAGGTGTGATAAAAGCCTATCGACAGATACTAAACGTGGATCCTGTTCATAAGGAAGCCCGTCAGGGTTGGGAGGAAGCGTTGGTAAGCTTTGTCAATCACCAGGAGTTAGTTCAATATAAAGAGCTCCTAAGACATCACCTTAATGCTCGTCAGTTTTCCCTGGCGAAAGAGGTTTTCTTGGAAGCCAAAGACGTCTTGAGTGAGCGCGAAGACTTCGAGGAGGCGTTCTTTATCCTCCAGAGGAATCTGGAGTTCCAGCAGGTGCCTGTGAAGATCGTATTGAAGTCTGATGGAGAGACTTGGGTGAGTATTGTGGGGAAGCTTCCACCTGAGCAGTTCACTGAAAAGGAGATAACGGTATTTCCTGGTGAACTAAAAATCTACGGCTGGAAAAAGGGATTCAAGCACACTGAACATGCTTCCGCTTTTGACGTTTCCACGGCGCCAGATGTGATCACGATCGCGTGTGAAGTCGTAAACGATACGGTGAGTAAGTATACCAGTCTAAAGGGGGAAGAGAGGGTTATCGCAGCGATGAATACCTACGACCTGTCATCCTTTCTGAAGGACGAGAAAGCATTCGTTTCATCTGTCAGTAGAAGTGCAAAACTGGTTGGGTCCACCGGCGGCCTGTCCCAGGCAAACGAGTGGGATCGCAGTTTGTTTTTCTTAGTCTATTCGGAATTGGTGACTCAATCAGAGCGAGAATATGAGAACGCTCGGTTTGATGCTCGGGCTCACTTTATCGAGGTACCTCGAAATCTAAGTCGCAAAGAAGCGATCGAACTGGGGCAGTACCTGATTGAAAAAGTGGAGTAACGTAGACTGTGGTCTCTAGTATCCGAGATTCGGAGACAACCACTTTTCAGTCACCTCGGTTGTTTGACCTTTTCTCAGGCTATAGTCTTCCACCTGATCTTTGGTGATCAAACCAACGTTGAAATACTTGGCCTCAGGGTGCGCGAAAAACAATCCCGATACGGACGAAGGCGGATTCATGGCAAAGTTTTCAGTGAGTTGTATTCCAGTGTGTTTCTCAGCGTCCAACAGGTTCCAGAGTGTTGCTTTTTCAGTGTGGTCGGGAGAAGTCGGGTAACCAGCTGCGGGACGTATACCACGGTAATTTTCCTTTATAAGATCCTCGTTAGTCAGATTCTCAGTGCCTCCAAATCCCCAGAGATCCCGGACTTCTTTGTGCAGCTTTTCAGTCAAAGCTTCGGCAAATCTGTCGCCGAGGGCCTTGATCATGATGGCCGTGTAGTCGTCGCCCTGTTCTTCAAAGCGTTTGGCATAGCTGTCCACTTCAAAGCCCGCGGTCGTAGCGAAACCCCCGAGGTAATCAGCTTTGCCACTCGATTTCGGAGCTACAAAATCTGCGAGACAGAAATAGGTATCTCCTTTTTCTTTCTTCTTTTGTTGCCTTATGAAATAAAAAGTTTGGAGCACCTCGGTTCGTGAGTCGTCCGTATAGACTTCCACATCGTCTCCGACAGAGTTAGCTGGAAACAGACCGTATACAGTTCGGCAGTGGAACGCCTGATCCTTGATGATTTGCTTCAATATTTGTTGAGCGTCGTTGAAAAGGTTTTTCGCTTCCTTTCCATATTTTTTGTGACTCAGGATTTTAGGGTAAACGCCCTTGAGTTCCCACGACCAAAAGAATGGCGACCAGTCAAAGTAGGGGACTATATCTTCAAGGTTTACCGACGATTGAGTTTGGATTCCGGTAATAGACGGCGTCGGAATATCGACCTGTTCCCAGTTGGTCTCTATCGCTTTTCGTCTAGCTTGATCGAGGGTGAGATATTTTGTGGTTGAGGCCCGATTGAGGAACTGTTCGCGAATTCTGGCTTGGTCCTCTTTGAGAGCATTGACGTAAGCGACCGTCCGATCCGGGCTCAGTAGTTCATTGCAGGCTTCCACGACTAAAGATGCATCCAGCACATGGTGTACGGCTCCCGAGTAAGCGGGTGCGATTTTGATCGCGGTATGGGCCTTGCTGGTCGTTGCGCCCCCGATGAGCAGAGGAACATTCAACCCCAGTCGTTCCATCTCCGATGCATTGTGAATCATCTCATCCAACGACGGAGTGATCAATCCGCTCAAACCTATCAGGTTGGCACCTTCTTCGGCAGCCTTCTTCAAGATGGCATCGCAAGATACCATCACACCCAAGTCGATCACCTCGTAGTTGTTGCAGGCAAGTACCACGGAGACGATGTTTTTTCCGATGTCGTGCACGTCGCCTTTCACGGTAGCCAGCACCATTTTACCCTGAGCCTGGGTTTCCATGCCGGACGCCTTTTCCGCTTCCATAAACGGCAGTAAATGGGCCACCGCAGCCTTCATGACGCGGGCACTTTTAACGACCTGAGGAAGGAACATTTTTCCGGACCCGAACAAGTCCCCTACGACTTTCATACCATCCATCAACGGACCTTCTATGACGTGCAGTGGGCGGTCATATTGGAGCCTCGCTTCCTCGGTGTCTGTTATAATGAATTCGGTAATTCCTTTTACCAGGGCATGCGACAAACGTTCTTCCACAGAGCCGCTTCTCCAGGCAAGTACTTCTACCGTTTTGCCTTTTCCCTGGTCCTTGACCTGTTCCGCGTAATCCACGAGGCGTTCAGTGGCATCATCTCGCCTGTTGAGAATAACGTCTTCGACGTACTCCAAAAGCTCTTTGTCGATATCCTCGTAGACTGCCAACATACCCGCGTTTACGATGCCCATATCCAGGCCGGCTTTGATGCTGTGATAAAGGAATACCGCGTGCATGGCTTCACGGACTACATTGTTTCCTCGGAATGAGAAGGATACGTTGCTGATTCCTCCGCTGACTCGGGCTCCCGGACAGACTTCTTTGATCTCACGGGTCGCTTCGATAAAGTCTATACCATAGGTATTATGTTCTTCGATACCAGTCGCGACCGTCAGAACGTTGGGATCGAAAATAATATCCTGCGGATCGAAGTCCAATTGCTCTAACAGTAGGTCGTAGGCGCGTTTGCAAATGCGGACTTTGTCTTCTTTGGTGGCAGCTTGTCCCTCTTCATCGAAAGCCATCACAATGGCTGCAGCGCCATAACGTTGAATCGCTGCCGCGTATTCGAGAAATTTGTCTTCTCCTTCTTTCAGGCTGATTGAGTTGACTACGCCTTTTCCCTGAACGCAGCGTAAGCCTGTCTCTATGACTGACCATTTGGAGCTGTCGATCATGATCGGAACCCGAACAATGTCCGGTTCGGCTGCGATAAGATTCAGGAACCGTTTCATACAGGCTTCGCTATTCAACAAACCTTCATCGAAATTGACATCGATCATATTGGCCCCGTTTTCGACTTGTTGTCTTGCGATATCCAAAGCCTTTTCGAAATCCTCTTCCTTGATAAGTTTCCTGAACCGTGGAGAACCCATGACATTGGTTCTTTCACCGACCATGATAAATGGAGCGTCGTTTCCTTCGATATTCTGGGCCTCCAAACCGCTCAGACGAAGGGCCGGTTTCGGCTTGGCTGGGGTCCGCGGTGAAAACTTCGATACGCGCTTAACGATCGCCGCGATATGCTCGGGAGTGGTTCCGCAGCAGCCCCCCACGATATTTAGAAATCCGGCTGTTGCGTAATCTTCCAGTGAGCCGGAGGTGATAGCCGGAGTTTCGTCGTAGCCCGTTTCACTGAGCGGGTTGGGTAGACCTGCGTTAGGATAACAACTGGTGTAGCAGTCAGCAATATTTGAAAGATCTTCCATGTACGGCCGCATCTCCTTCGCACCAAGTGCGCAGTTGATTCCTACGCTAATCGGATCTGCATGACGTATTGAATTCCAGAAAGCCTCAACAGTCTGGCCGGATAAGGTACGACCGGAGGCATCCGTAATAGTGAAACTGATCATGACCGGGATTTTCTCAGGTAATTCCTGCTGAAGCCGATCGATCGCATAGAGTGCGGCCTTAATATTCAGCGTATCAAACGTCGTTTCCGGTAAAAGGACATCCGCGCCACCATCGACAAGTCCTTTGGCTGCTTCATAGTAGGCTTCTACCAGCTCTTCAAAAGTTACCGCTCTATATCCGGGATCATTTACATCGGGGGACATCGAGGCAGTCCGATTCGTGGGACCGATTCCGCCTGCAACGAAACATATTCGACCTGGGTTTGCATCCATGACCTTTTGGGCCGCATTTTTGGCGAGCTCTGCAGAGGCTTTGTTCAGTTCGTAAGCGATACTTTCCAAACCGTAATCTGCTTGAGCAATGGTGGTTGCGCTGAAGGTGTTGGTCTCGATGATGTCCGAGCCTGCCTCCAGATATTGCCTGTGAATCTCGGTTATGATCTGAGGCTGGGTCAAACTGAGCAGATCGTTGTTTCCTTTAAGGTCTGAGGGATGATTGCGAAAACGATCTCCCCGAAAATCAGCTTCATTCAGCTTATGGCGCTGAATCATCGTACCCATCGCACCGTCCAGATAAACGATACGTTCAGCTAGCAGTGCTCTGAGCTGTCGGGCGCGTTGCGTTTCAGGTTTCTTGGCTGTAAAGGATGAAGGCATGAGATAGACTTTCGAAATAACATATCAACATATCCTGATATTTTGATATGTAAAGAAGCTTTCCGTCGGCTCTTTGTTAAACTCAGGTGTGCTTCTAATGATTGATACTCAACTAAGTGCAAATAGTTGGATGGTTTCAGAGCTTCTTTCTCCCGGTCTCAGTTATTCTAATAGTTTTTAAATTTCGTTGATGGGACAGATCCCCCTGAGCAGTTTAAAGCCATGACGCATCAAGAACGGCTTAGCAAATTCCTAGGTAGAACCCCTCAGATTGACCCAACGGCATGGGTCGCCCCTTCGGCTGAAGTCATGGGGGATGTCCGAATAGGTCCGTTGGCGACGATCTTGTATCAGGTCGTCCTGCGAGGCGATATTGAGAAGATTGTGATCGGAGAGGGTTCAAACATTCAGGACGGGACCATCGTTCACCTTGCCGATGATATTCCTGTCATCATTGGCGACTATGTGACCGTCGGTCACAAGGCTATGATTCACGCCTGCACTATAGAAGACGAATGTCTGATTGGCATGAGTGCCACGATACTCGATGGAGCGGTAATAGGACGCCGATCCATTGTTGCTGCTGGAGCGGTGGTGCCACCGGGTATGATTGTGCCGCCGGGGTCCATGGTGATGGGCGTTCCCGGTAAGATCAAGCCTCTCGCAGTGGAGCGTCAGACGGGGCTGAGATTCTGGGCTGAAAAGTACATAGAAGTTGCGGCAGAGCATCGAAAGCGTTTTGGCGCTAAGACATTTTAACCGTGTTTCTTTAGAAACTTCTGGGTCTGTTTCTTAAGTTTGCGAATCTTCGAATCAACGGACTTTAAGCTCTCTTCATCCATCCGGTCAATAAAGAGGACTCCATTAAGATGATCGACTTCGTGTTGGACGCAGCGCCCTAACAGACCGTTGCACTCCATAACGTGAGAATCGCCTTGGTGGTCTTTGAATGTGACACGGATCTTGTCGGGACGCTTCACATTCCCATGGATTCCCGGGAAGGAGAGACAGCCTTCTTCGTATACTGTCTCAACGCTCGGGAGGATCTCTACCTTCGGATTGATCAGCGCCATGGGCATGATCAGCTCAGCCGGTGGCGACTTGCCATCCAAGGTAAATTTAAAGCCACTATCCCGGCTTTGCGGAACATCGATGACGCAGAGTTGTAACGCGCGACCTATCTGTTGGGCAGCCAGACCAATCCCCTCATTCTCATACATCGTCTCAACCATCTCGTCGCAGAGCTCGGCGAGGGTCTCATCGAAGACTTCGATTTCCTTACCGGCTTCTCGCAATATGGGTTCGTTAAAATGAGTTACGCGCAATGACATTTTGAATCTAGTTTTGGTTATCCGTTATAGGCGTCAAGTCGAGTCGTTAGCAAAACCGGCGAAAAAATTAGAACTATTGGCCATTGTTTCTGTCTCCAGTGGCGGGTCCTAATCGCTGATTGAGTTATGCATAAGTGTCGTTCACAGTTTCTGGAATCCCGTTAAAATCCATGTTGCGCCCATTCGTTTTCCTGATCCTATCCCTCGTACTGGGGTTCTTTGGATGGTCGATTCCGGTTTACTGGCAGCTTATAAACAGCCAATTGCTGGAGGTTCTGAGCAGGGAAACACCGAGCCTCGTCGATTCGGCGGCGAGTCAGGTCCAGCTGGATCATCTCGGAGTTGCGTCGGTTTTCTTGGATGCCGCTGAGTCTTTGGATGTGGGTGAGACGGAGCGGGTTCGAAACAGTATTGCGCAGGCAACAGAGATATTCCCTGAGTATGCTATTACCGGTGGTCCGGACATCTATTTTGATCAGATACTGCGGATCGATCCGCAACTCCGGGCTTCGACCCGGACCGAATTGATTCCGAATTTGATCCCGTCTCAGACTCGTGCGACCTTATTGTCCTTCCTGGGTAATACCCGAAGCACCTCTGTCAAAGCGGTGGTCGCTACCCGGGACATGGCAGGAACCCGGCAGTTTATGCCGGTCTATTCAGCTGCAGGTCAGCCCTTGGAAGCGACGATTCTTTTAAGCGCGCTTCTAATGCAGGGAAATCATTTGTCTCCTGCAGTCGCTTCCGATGTCCGAACTCTGGCTGACAATATAGACGATGCCTATGCGGTTGCCGATCTCGAGCGGATCTACTTTGCGTTGTTCTCTTTGGGAAAGCGTATGAACTGGAACCAACTGGTGTCTTTACTACCGTTTATCGAAGATACGACTTTGTTGGAAAAAACCGCTGCCTACGCTAGGAATCACGATACCAAATTCAGCTGGATTTATACCGCGATTGTCGAAATGCAAACAGCAGACTCGGTTATTCAATATCTGGATACGTTTAAAGAAGAAGGCCTGGAGGATGTCGGACTGGCTCTCAGCTATGGGCAGGGAGCGTTGGAATATCTGATTCAGCGGATGCAGCAGGTGGAGCGGCCCGCTGGGCGCCTGCGCTGGGCGGAGTCGATTCCCTGGTTGTTGAATAATCCTGCAATCCTTGTCCCGGCGGCCCATAATCCAGCGTCCTTTTTAGTTATTAAGGGACTCCTGACAGCGTTATCAGCCTTCTGCCTGACCGCTTTTTGGATTCAGGCCTTTCCACTTTTGTTCCACACATTCAAGCGGGAGCGAAAGCCGCCGATAGTTGTAGATATCCTGAGAACGGCCACTCTAACCTTGATCCTTTCTTTTTTAATTATCCTGATAACGGAACCCGGTGTATTCCGGCAAAGTCAAACTCCACAACCCGAGGTTCGACTTGAATGGGCATTTCAGGATACCGTAGAATCCCTTTTCACTCCAACCGAACGTACAGATACCATGGACCAGATCACAATCATCACTATTTCGATCTTCTTCCTCATGCAAATCGCCGTCTACATGGCAGGGCTGATTAAGCTTACGGAAATACGGAAAATGGAAGGCTCTCCCACGCTCAAATTGGAGCTCATTCAAAACGAGGATCAACTCTTCGACAGCGGCCTCTATCTGGGGCTTACCGGAACTGTGCTCTCATTGATATTTCTCGCGATTGGTGTGGTGCAAGCCAGCTTGATGGCCGCTTATTCCTCAACTCTCTTTGGTATTATCTTTGTGGCACTGCTCAAAGTGTTTCACGTCAGACCATTTCGGAAGAGTCTGCTTATGACTGTGCATAAGGAGTCATGAATAAAACACTACTGTTAGTCATATGTGATTTTTTGCTGCTGAGCCTGCTGGCTCTGGCCCGCTTCGATACGCCCGAAGAAGATCAAGTAGAGCAGGAAGTTCTCTCTGAAGATCCTATTCAGGCTCAGGAGGATATTATTGAAGTGCTCAAGTTGTCGCTCGAACTGGAGGAAGAGTCGGCCCAGAACATGGCGGCATCCCTACAAACCACTCAGGAGCAATTGGAATCCACCGCTAACAATCTCGATCAGACGAAAGAGGCTTTGGATACTCGAGAAAAAGAACTGCAACTGACGCAGGAGGAACGGGAAACTCTTGCCAAAGCTAAAGCAGAACTGGAGGCCAACCTCAAAGAACGAATTGCCGTGATAGAGGAGAAAGAAGCAAACGTGAAGCAGCTGAATACCGCGCTTGAGGAAGAGCGGAGAGAAGCTGAGCGAAAACTGCGCCAAATGGAGGATCTTCAGAAAGAACTGCAGGCAAAACAGGAGGCCATTGCGCAAGCTGAGAAGCGACAACAAGAACTGGAAGCGGCCCAAAGGATGGCAGAGCAGAAGGCACAGGTGCTCGATACCCAGCTCCAATTAGCAGAAGCGGAGAGCCGGCTTGTTCGCGAGAATCTGGAACAGGTAAAATCTGAAGTTTCGATTGTCCGTGACGAAAACCAACGCTTGCAGCAGCACGCTTCGCAATTGGCGACCGAGCTTACCGAAGGGGTGAATGCGCAAACTGAGCGACTGACTCGAATTGCCGAGGAAGTGCGAAGTGCTCAGCCGCGAAATGCGAACCAGATATTTTCAGACTTTATTGGGAGTGGGGTAACGATCGACCTGCGCTATCAGAAATCTACACGGGGAGGAGGAGATGAGCGAAGTATCACCATAACGCCAGTAGTCGTATCCGACGGGGTCGACTTGAAAGCCGTATTTTCTTGGGATGACCTTGGGCTATCGGAAAATGACTTGCGGAATATGGCGCTGAATCTTCGGGGCGATATCCGACTGGGGCGTCGTACCTATCCTCTCCGTCGTTTGGATTTTTTATCGATTGATAGTCGGATCATGGTCGTTCCTTTGCAGCGGGAATGGGCTGAGTTTCTTGAGACCGATCCTTTCTACCTCGCTACGGATCCACTCAAGTTCCCTCAAGCAGTATTGGTTGATCCACAAAACAAAAGTTATGGGGATGCCCCGTTCAAGTTAGAGCCGAAGACTCCAGATCACTTCCGTATCGATAGTCGCCTGATGAATCGTTTGATGGGAGAGTTTTCCCCTAGGAAATCCAGTGTGATGTTCAGCAAAAGCGGCGATTTTTTGGGCGTCTTGGTTAACAAGGAGTATGCGGTTCATGTAGATAATTTTTTGCCCGGAGAGACCGTTACGGTGGGACAGCCCACGACTGTGAGACAGCTCCAAGAGGGTTATACACGGATGATCAACCAGATAAGGCGGTTACCTTCCGATGTACGGTGAGCGACCTTTATTTGGTTCTTGTCTTGAAATAAGCTCCTTTTTAGATCCTCTTGCCAGTTACACATATCTGAAAATCCAACCCAGAGAAAGATTATGAAAATTAAAGCCTATTTGAAACCACAGTGTGGATGGAGCATGGGCGTGCGCGCGATCATGCAAAAGCACGGCCTTGAGTACGAAGACATCGATATTATCAATTCAGCGGAAAACTATGCTGAGATGGTGCGTAAGTCGGGTCAGCCATTGTCACCTTGTGTGGAAATCGATGGTATCATGCTAGCTGACGTCAGCGGCGAAGAGGTTGAAGCCTACATGCTTTCCAACAAACTGGTCGGCCAAAACGACGCTGACGTTGGAGTACCCACTGACCGCGGATGTTCTGATGAGGAGCACGAAAAGATGCGCCAGGATCAAGAAGCGAAGCCTATCCGCTTCTTCTAAGCATCGCTCGACAGTATTTTTTACAAAGGCCGGACTCCAGAAGTTCGGCCTTTTTTTATCGTTTCTGAATAGGTCTGAATACGAAGTGCTTCAAATCTATAAAGTAGAGGCGTCTCTTTCCCGTATCGGAGCCATTGAAATAAATACCGTTGCCGTCCCGTGACCAGACCGGGTGCGGGTGCATCGAGTTCTTCGGGTCATCCTTCTCTGCCCGCATGCGTACGAGCTCCCGGTAATCTCCACTGGCCACATCATAAATCAGGACGGCGTGGGCGCCTTTTTCAGGCCAGTCAAAAATGTCGGTGACAAACAAGTCTCCCTTGGGGTTGAGTGAGCCGTGAATTCCCAGTGCGTTCGGTATAAGGGGGTATTCGGGATCACCGTTGATCGGATGGATCATCACATGTTGTCCGCTTGGATTGTCTGTGATGTGGAAACCTTCCGGTCGTATGTAGGAAAGCAGAGCGTTATTGCCTGACCACATGGCGTGTTGTCCGATTTCGGTGACGTATCGAATGTTGCTGCCGTCTGCATCGGCAAGCAAAGCAGACTTCACCAGTTTCTGATTCGTGCCTTTGATTTCAAGCATGTAGACCCAGAAAAACTGTGTGCCATCGGGAGACCATTTCGGGTGCTTGAAGGTCCCCATGTCTTTCCACTTGGGGTCTTCGATGATTTTCCGGCGCGGATGCATGGCCAACATCTCAACTTCGTTTAACAGCACCTGGGTGTCGCCTTTCACCAAATCCATCAACATGACCTCGGATGGTTTGTGACCTTTGCCGTATTTGCTTACCGGATAATTGTTGTGGGCCAGGCCCTTGCCATTGATCTCGGAAACCATGCCGATGGAGCCCGCCACCTTGCGGGACGATTTGTCATTCACGTTCACGATAATCGACCATTCCTCATCCTCGATCCCGTAAAGCAAGTGGTCGTTATCCAGCCACTGTTGCCGGGTTCCGTCGTGATCGCCGCCCTTGACCCGGTCGGACACATAGTAGGGATCGCTGCCGTCCCGGTTGGCCACCACCACGCGGCCCCATCCGGGCACCTTGTTTTCAAATTCAAAGTAAGTGATCCGTTTTGCGTCCGGGCTTTCGGGACAGATATCCATATACGCATGCATCGAAGGCGCCACCCCGGCGGAAATCTGGCGGACCACATGGCCCTCATCATAGGCGCCCAGGTGCATCAGTGGCGGATTCGGGTCCATGCCCTCACCGGGGATCAACCGGCTCACCTTGAAGTTGTCGACGGTCATGTGATTGCTAACCGTACGGAAAGCAAACCAGCCTTGCTTGTAAGGCTCCGGGTCTGTGAAATCGAAGATGACTTCTCCATCGCGCAGATATTGGGTGCGGTTGCCCAGGGTCACGATCTGGATCTTCATCGATTGGTTGGGCGGAATCATGTATTCCGGACGGCTCAGGTCGTGCTGCGGTAACAGCGGTTTTTCTCCCAGGCCGTTGTATTTGCGGAACCGGGTCTGCGTGTTTTTGTGACCGCCATAACCCACGTAGTAAAGGCGAAGGTAATCGTAGTTTTTAAAACTTCCGCCCCGCGCCGTGTTTTTCAAAATGTCCGTCGGATATTTGGGGTCGATTGCCATCCAGAAGCAATTCAGGTCCCGGGTGTTGTCGTTGGGTCCGCCCGCCTGGATCATCTTTACCTCGTACTCGATCATGACCGGTGACTCCATCTTGTGCCTGAACCATACCGTGCACCCGGCGGAGTCATCTATCTCGAGTTTCCCATCCCTAATTTGTGTGGTTCCTCCGGGCATCTGTTCGCTCACCCAGTTGTTCATGGTTTCAAAACCGTCCTCAAAAAGAACCTCGCCCAAAGCGTAGGGCAGGGGAGCTTCCCCATGAACCGTCCAGGGAAATATCCCCACCCACAGTGATGAAAACAGGAGTCGGCTCAGATAGGCAGGTTTCATAATCAAAAAAAAGAATCTCCTCCAATTATTCATCTGCCCCTGGGTCCGGCAAGTTACAATTCATCTATTGCATGCTATTGGATCGGGAAAATTAAAAGTACCGGCAGCGGAATTTCCGCAGTCGTTTGTTCCTGGTTCAGCCTGCTGATACCACCTGTCTTTCAATCATGAAAAATCCTTTGTCCCGAATAGTCTCTCTCCTGGCGGTTGCTTTTGTTGAGGCATGGATGCCGGCTGTTCATGCGCAGCCAGTTCAAGGCGCCAGCCACCTGGTACCACTCACAGAGCTTGGCACCGCCACTTACAAGGGAGAAGACGGGGGCCTGTATGGCGGCGGGGAAAATGAGCCTCCGCCGGAGCATCTCGAAGCCGCCATGCGTGAATCGGCGAAAATCCGGCCACTGGACAAGAACGGGGTTTCCTCCGAGGCGGGTAAGATCGTGATTCTTTCCATCGGCATGTCCAACACGACGATGGAGTATTCCCGGTTCAAGGAAATCGCCGATGCCGATCCGGATAAATCACCCCAGGTCGTTGTGGTGGATGGTGCCAAGGGTGCCCGAACCGGTACCGCCTGGGCGCTGGATGGACTGGAATTTCTCGCAAAAGGCGAAGAACAGCGGCTCCTGGGCGTGTTGGCTTCAGCCGGAATGAATGTGAAAAAAGGTTATGGGGACACGTGGACCACCGTGGAGCAACGACTGGCTACCCAGGGAGTGTCTCCCCAACAAGTGCAGGTCGTTTGGATTAAACAGGCCGAAGCCAAGCCTGCCCAACTCGGCGAGTTTCCCCAGCACGCCACAACCCTGCGGAAGAATTTGGAGGATATTCTTATAATCGCCAAACATCGTTACCCAAACCTGCGCGTTGCCTATCTTTCCAGCCGAATCTACGGTGGCTACGCCTCCACACCCTTGAACCCCGAACCCTATGCCTACGAAGGAGCTTTCGCTGTCCGATGGCTCATCCAAGACCAGATGAAAGGCAACCCGCAATTGAATCGCAATTGGGTTCATTCCCCGAAGCTTGCTTCGTCGCTGACTTTTGCGATTCATCGAGCCCCGAAGCCCGAAGGGTTGGACTGCCGTGATACTCCGCTGCGGTCTTCCGCAGTCGACGAAGTCGAGGGCTTGCCCCGGAGTGGCAGTCCAAGGGCGAAGATATTCATTTACAACCCGGTCAAAGGACTTGTGAAAGCACCCATCGCCCTCTGGGGGCCCTATCTCTGGGCTGATGGAGCCACACCCCGGAAACTTGACGGTTTGTTTTATCTGCCCGAAGACGTGTCCGAAAGGGACGGCACTCATCCCGCCGATTCCGCCAGGACAAAAGTGGCCAATTTGCTTCTTAACTTTTTAAAGACTGATCCAACGGCCAAGCCCTGGTTTACCGGGCGGTAATTTCCTCCCAGCCTTCATTAAGATAATGTTCTATAACTCATGAAATGCTTACTCCTCCCGATCTCCTGCTTACTGGTTGCTTGTTCTTCAAAAGACCTGCCTTCGCCCTGGGAACATCAGGACATCGGTGCAGTTACGGTTCCATGTAATGCCAGTGAACTGAAAGGCACGTTTATCCTCAGTGGCACGCTCGACATTTGGGGCACCAGTGATGGTGGCCATTTTGCCTGGAGGAAACTGGAGGGCGACGGCACTATGATCGCTCACGTGCTTTCCGTGGAAAACACCCAGAACCATGCCAAGGGAGGTTTGGCTATTCGGGAGTCGCTCGAAGATTAATTTTGAAAGCTATCGGTTCTATGGCTGACCCGTTAGTATGGTTGATCCCATCCCTTGTGATTTTACCTTTGTGTCACCACAAGGTGTTGTTTTGAAAGTCGTGAGTCAATGTGGCACTGGTTTTTTTATATCTGCGTATCAAGATGTGATTATATGAAATAATGTTCAGTGCCGTTACATATTGAGTGCTAATATTTTAAGGGGCTTTTGGCCTGGAGATAGATTTGTTGAATCACTTTTGGCACATTATATGCCATGTCTTTAAAAATTCTTTTTATCTAAACTTAAAACACAAATACTCCATGAAATATCTAATTTTCATTTCGTTATACGATCCACGGATGTGCAAAACTTCCCTCAATCAGGAGGAATTCTTGATCCGTGAGCAAGAAATTTGAGCTTCCAAAAAAAGGAATCGTATTTTGGCCAATTGGCACAGGTGATTCCACAACAATCGTTATCAACAATAATACGGTTATTCAGTTGGACCTCCGTCACATTGATAAGAGCGAAGACCAAGAATCGACGGAATGGCCAATAATTGACCACCTTGAGGAATCACTCCCCAAGCGTAGCGACAAACCTTATCTTTCAGCGTTTGTTCTGTCACACCCTGACAAAGATCATGTACAAGGATTCGAGGCTCTTTTAAAACGGGTCGAAATAGGCGAGCTCTGGTACACTCCACGAGTCCTACGCGACTATGAAGAAAATGAGGACCTTTGCGACGATGCGGTTGCCTTTCGAAATGAGGCAGAAAGACGAAGAAAAGCTACTCTTAACAATCCTGAAAATGTTCAGTCGGGAGACCGCATTAAAGTAATCGGTCACGATGACATTCTAAGCGAAGATAAATATGCTGATCTTCCAGAGAGTTGTAAGGTTGTTCCCGGTAACACAATTGAAGCTGTAGATGGAAATGATTTATCCAATGAGTTCCGAGTATTTGTCCATGCACCATTCAGTGATGATCAGGCGAAAGAGCGAAACAACACCAGCCTCGCGATTCAAGTGGCTCTCTTTGAAGGCGAGAAGAGATTGGAAGCACTTTTTTTTGGCGACAGAGAGTATCCAACAGTAAGCCGCATATTCCGAGTTTCGGAAGAGCACGATAACGAGCAATATCTGGCTTGGGATGTACTTCTATCTCCGCATCACTGCTCAAAGAAAGTTATGTTCTTTCAAACCCAGGATGAAGATCAACCTTCATTCAAGGAGGACATTATGGAAGATTTCGATAAGTATGCAAAAGACTCTTCCCATATTGTTGCGTCGGCGCTCTCAGATTTCTCTGACGAGAAGGGTAAGAATCCGCCACACCAAAAAGCTCGTGAAAAATATGAGGAAGTTGTTAATGCTGGAAATTTTCTTTGTACACACGAATACCCGAACAATGAAAGCCCTGAACCGATTGTTTTTGAACTGACCAACTCGGGCATTGCGTATCCAATTTTAAACGAAAGTGATACCGGTCAAGCCCTCGGTGCAGCTGTGAGTGCAGCCCGCGGCGAGTCGAAACCACCTTCGCAGCATGTTGGATTTGGGAAAACTGTTTGATGTCAAGCGGGGCTGATCAAGCGTTAGAGGAGCTACAAGCAATTGCAGTAGAAGATCCATCGTCTATTGCTATTGAGAAAGCGACTCCGCACGGTCCAGAGGGGAACTCACTCTTAATTGAGTTCACGCTTAGAATCGGACGGCTAGAGCAATCTGAGGATGGCCTTCGGTTTCATGACAGGGAGAGTTTTGTCGCATATATCCCTCCCTCATTCCCATTTGACAAACCAAGCATTTGGGTTCCTCACAAACGCTTTGCTGGTTTTCCACATGTTCAATGGTCTAGTTATCTTTGTCTATATCAGGCCAGAACCGAGTGGAATGCGGCTGATGGAATGTTCGGCCTCATTGATCGACTTTGGCAGTGGATTGAGAATGCGGCAAAGAACAATCTTGATCCTGAAGAGGGTGCTCTTCACCCGCCAGCTACTTATGTGCCTAACAAAGACTGCGCAGAGTTGGTTGTTTCATCAAATGCGCCCTGTGAAGCGGGCGATAATTGGGTAGGTTGGGCACAAGCAACTTTGCAAGGAAAAGTATACTCCATTTTAGGTTGGCATTCGCTTACGGACAACTATGCAGATGTTAATTTGAGAGACGGACTAAAATTTCCTTCAGTCATTTTACCGAAGGCATTGCCTTGGGAGTTCCCTCAGAATGGAAATGGTCTATTAGAGGAAATCCTGAAGCAAGGTGGTGATCGTGACTGGTTTCTATCACTCCTCACACTTGCCTCGATCACGCGAGAAGAAGGTCATCCTGTGGTCATTGTTATAGGAGCGCCTATGCGGCGGGGTCATGACGGTATATTGCGCCTTCATTTTTCTGCTTGGGAGCTCTTGGATGATACGATTGATGGATTGAAGAATGCTCTACCGGACTCACTCGATACCGAAAAAATTTCGGCAATTCGAAAACGCATTGCTGAATTGACATTAAATATATTTGAAGTCGCAAAAATAAACTGGTGCAGGATATTTGAAGATAGAGATGAGATTGTATTAAGACGCGATCAAAATTCCGCCAGCCGTGCTTGGTTTGGAAAACGAGTCCTTGTTCTTGGATGTGGAGCTCTTGGCTCTATTTCTGCGGAACTCGTGGCAAGAGCTGGTTGTTCGTCTATCACACTTGTGGATAACGATGTGGTTACTCCAGGTGTTCTTGTAAGGCAGAATTACACTAGAAGTGATATCGGCAGATCAAAAGTCGAAGCTCTAAAGAGCCGGCTTCAGCAAATCCGTCCAGGACTTGAAGTGATTGCAATAAATCTGGATGGATATTTCGTTGCTTATGATGAAAAAGTTATGGCGACTGTTGATATCATCATTGATTCTTCAGCTAACAACTTGATGCACCAGAGAATGGAGCGAGATTGGATGAAGCTTCCTTGCAGACATGTGCAATACGCTGCAATTGAAATAGACGCTTCGGCTACCACCTGTTGGGGTGTTGTTTTGAACAATGAAACAGAAATTGGGCCTTGGTCAGCCTTTCGCGAATCTAGATTTATTCTGTGTCGCTCAGAAGTTTCGAAAAACTTCTACTCAAAATTCGATCGAGATTCAAAGCGTCGTCCATTTCAGCCAGAGCCGGGATGCTCCGAACCTACGTTCGAAGGTTCAGCAAGTGATTTGGTTTTAGCCGCATCTGGGGCATTGAATCGTATAGCCTTATGGTTACTCGGTGGAGCTAACCACAACCAAATGTTTGCCTTAGAGCAGACACAGGGTGTCGTCACCGAAGAGGATATCCCCAAACAAATACGTCGTTCATTAGGCGATTTAGATGTTGTTGTTTCAAGACAGGTGCTTGAGGAGGTATTTGCCAATATTCGCAAGCATTCCCGTGAAAATGATGAGCTTTCTGAAACAGGAGGGCTTCTTTGGGGACAGTGGGATAGTGCAGCAAATGTCGCATGGATTACTGATGGATCATCAGCACCAAAGGACAGTATTTGCAGTTCGGAGCGATTTGTCTGTGGGTCTGAAGGAACCAAGGAAGAACATGACTCTCGAACAGAAGTTTCAGGAGGAATCTGTGGCTTTGTGGGGATGTGGCATACTCATCCGGGCTCGCCGCCTTGTCAGAGTATAGTCGATATTTCTGGAATGCTGGACATGTTGGTTTTACGCAGTGAGGGGCGCAGGCGGTTGATTTTGCTTATAGTCGGAAAAGAGGGTGAGAGAACACGACTTGGAATTTACGCCTACCAACGTACAACTGAAAAGGGCTACGAGAGTTTGACTGTGACCCCACGGTTTATTAATTTGGGAAGAAAGCGATGGAAATAGCACTTGCCCTATCAGGAGGTGGTTCGAGGGCGATGGCGTTTCATCTAGGATGCTTGAGAGCCCTCAATGATCGGGAAATTCTTGATCGTGTTTCCGTACTTTCAACGATATCTGGTGGGTCAGTGCTTGGTGCTCTTTACGCCTATCGCCCGGATTTGAGTTTTTCTGAGTTTGAGGAGGTAGCTCGCAAAACTCTTCGTATAGGTTTTTCAAAGGATATTGTGTTGGAATTGTTGCATCCGGAAATTCTTTTACCTTGTTTGTATTCGAATTTTGTAGGAAGGCTTCGCCGATTAACCAGAGGAAGTCTTGAACCACCTGCAAGGGCTGTGAGTCGTACTGATGCATTTGAGCGAGCTCTTGCTAAGCGTTTATTTGGCGAACAGCTTCTTACAAGCAAAGTTAGGGATGGCCTTGAGGTAGTAATTGGAGCCTGTGATTTATCTTCGGGTTCAGCTTTCCGATTTGGGAATAAGTGTTCCGGTGGAAGTCGCTGGGGTCAGGTAGAAAACAATGACTTACCAGTTTCGTTAGCGGTCGCTGCTTCAGCTGCCTACCCTCTCTTGTTGCCAGCTATTGATCGGAATGTTCGATTTATTAGAGAAGGAATATCATCACAGCACCGCCTCATTCTTACCGATGGAGGTGTTTTCGACAATCTTGGCGTAGCATGTCTGGAACCAAATAGAACCAGCGGTATCAGCACGCATGCTTTCACTCCGGAATACATAATTGCCTGCAATGCGAGCGCGGGTACTAAGTCACGAACACCAATTCCGTGGGGATTTTTGAGCCGCGTTCAACAAACGTTCAACGTTGTTCACCGGCAAGTCCAGAATGGCGCTATGCACCAAATCCACGCTTGGAAAGATTCGGGGAAAATTAAAGGTTTCATTATGCCTTACCTCGGGCAAAACGACTCCAGACTTCCAAACAAACCTCCGCGGTTTGTAACTAAAGAGGATGTCGAAAACTATCCGACGGATTTCAGTCCAATGACGGATGAGTGGATCACGAAACTTTCACTTCGGGGTGAACAGTTAACTCGAGCCCTGCTTCAAAACTACATCCCGGAGCTTTGAATCCTTTCTTATTCGAAACGGAGAGTGTCCCCGGTCTTTTTTTTCTTCCTATCCTTGAGGGTCCGGTTAATGAGTTGCACGTTTTGGGAAGTTACCGAAGAAAGCTCCAGCTTCACCTCCACTATTTGCCACCTATCTCGAAGCTGGTCCTTCAGTCAGGCTGGCTCTTTGACAAAGGGTCGTAAGTGACTCTAATTCACAGTTGTGAATGAGTCTTGCCTACGACGTTATCGCATTCATTGTAAATAGGAGCAAATATGAAGATTGGCTTTGGTACCGTTCTCTGGGGTCGCAGAATTGATGATCTGGACTACGCGTTGCAGGTCATTAAAGCCTGCGGATATCAGGGTGTGGAATTTGCCCAGCACCACAATGAGATCTTCGTCCGTCGTGAAGACGATCAAGGAGTTCGTGAGGTAATGGACATAGAGGAGCTTTTGGAACGCCTGCAAAAGTATGGACTTGAGCTTACCGGATTGGTTGCCGGGACACTCCAGGACCGCATGGATTTTTTGAAAGGCTACACCAAGCCATATCTCTATCTGGACAGGTGGCCCCCCGAATGTGAGGTAGATCGCGCTCTTAGGTCTGGGTACACGCTTGCTTTACATCCTCACTGGCTTATGCCCTTACGTCGATTTAGCCAGGCATTAAAGTGGAAAATGAAGTTCAATGGAACGCCTTATGAAAATCAGGTCCGTCTCCTTCTTGACACTGGTCACGCTGTAATCGCTGAAGAAGACCCGGTTAAGTATGCCTACTCTCATCACAAGAGACTTGTAGGAATTCACCTTAAAAGCTGGAGACCGGATTACGGCCGATGGTCGCATCGATATGCCCATGGTTTTTGTCCCCCTGGTAGCGGTATTGTACCGGTTAAAGAAGTGATGCAAACCTTGAGTGATCGGGGTTTCAAAGGCTGGATCATTTTGGAGCAAGATCATTTTAATGTTAGTCGTGAGGAAACAGCACTTCAGTGTGCCCTCTGGCTAAGCGACAACGGTGGGTCATGGGGTATAAATATACACCCAAACGAAAAAGAGGTAAAAGCTTTGATGCAAAAAAGCCGAATTAGTCCTTATTTTTCGTCCATAGTAAAGGTGGGGATTGAGCATTGGATAATCGATAAGATCAATGGACATTCGACGATTGATCATTTGTTTGACAATCTTTCAGCTGCCAGCCTCAGCGGGCCCTTGAGCGAACTTCTACTTGCGAGAGAACTTTCCAGGCGAGTGTCTCGAAACCCTGACCCAATCGAGTTTTATTCCATCATTTGCCACAAAATCCGTGAACTGCTTTGTTCAGCTTGCGTCAAGATATGGTCGTTCAATCCAATGATTGAACCTGCGGGTGAATTCTGCTTGGTAGGGGTCAGTGCTCCTGAATTTCACATCAAAAGTGGTAATACCAAAATCCTCACAGAGGGTTCTTTGGCCGGGAGTATTCTCGACAACCCTAAGGTTTGCCAATTTAATCTTCGCGAGAAAGACATTGGCCATTTGTTTGCTGATCAGGATTGGCTAATTACTTTGAGGGAGAAAGCACCGTGGTTGGTAATCTTGCCCGTGTTTAATACATCCAACACGCATCAACTCCGGTACCTAATCACCAGTGCCAGTGCGGAACCTCTCCTTTCGCTTTTTGACATCCAACGGTTTGATCGTGATGCAAATCGTTTGGGGCAATTGGATGCTCTCACATGGATTGTGGCGCATTGGGCGGATTATTTGACAGATGAGATTTGCTCAGCCGCCGCCGGACATACCAATCACCTTTGTGGCGATCCAACCCATTCTGTAACAGAGTTTCTGGATTCCTTGGCCGATTACTTGAAGGATACATTTGACTGCAATCAGGTAACGATCTTCCTGGAAGACATCACTGGTAATAGGCTTGAACCTGTTGGCAAAAGCGACTCAAAATTAATCTGGCCGGATAGCAAACACTACTACTCGATCTCCGACGTGGATACATTCACATGGAGAGCATGGCGTACGCGCGAAATGGTATTTTCCAGCTCAGCCGACCAGGGCAAAGCACGGGAAATTAGACTACCCGAGGATGCGGAGCGAGACGAGATTCTTTTTGCTCCTTTAGTTCGCCGAGGCGGTACCTGTCGAGGGGTTGTGCGCTTGCACAACAAACGCCTCGTACAACAAAAGGTTTCTTCGATGTTCACCGACGATGATGCCGCAAAGCTAGACGCCATCATCCAGACGGCTCTCCCTCATCTGGAGCTGCTGCAAATGCAGGAACGTCAGTTGCAGTCCCTTGCGCGTATGGTGCATGAGTTTCAGGTTCCCCTCGTGACCATTAGAGGTGCGGTGAATCTCATGCAGTCTGATTTGAAAAAGCAGGGCAAGAAACCGGCTGAATTCTTTCGGCGTGATTTTCTTGATGACGTGCTTCAGTGGACTGAGTTGATGGGGCGGCTTACTCGAAATGCCCGGATCTTTTCTGCTGGCTTACAAGCGAATTTAATGCGACCGCGTAGAACGCTTATGGTTGCTGATGTTGTTATGCCAGTATTACGGCAAATCCGTCCCCTGGTGCCTCATGGCATTAAGTTCGATTCATATCAGGAAGAATTACAATCAATTCCCCCATTGTTTGTGGATCGAAATCAAATGCAGCAGGTATTTTTCAATCTGCTTTCCAATTCACTCAAATACAGAGGCAACAGTGATTTGGTCAGGGTAAAAATCACTGGAGGTCCGTTCGGAAATGGATATGTCATCTACTTTCAGGACTCGGGTTCAGGGATACTGGAGGAAGAAAAAGACAATATTTTCTATCCAGGCTTTCGGGGAGAGAAAGCAGCGATCTCAGATGTGACAGGCCAAGGGATCGGTCTTCATGTGGTTCGCTCAATCATTGAGGCTCATGGAGGAAAAATCTCTGTTCGCAGTTGCCGTAACCCCACCATTTTCGAAATATTTTTGCCGCAAGGTTTGAGACAGCGTCCAACCAAAGAAAGACCTCAAAACAACAAGATCCAACCATGACCAAAAATATTGCTCTTATTGATGATGACGAAGGACCTATTCTCTATTACCAGATGGCTCTAGAAGATGCAGGTTTCCATGTTATTCGCTTGCGAACTTTCCAAGAGACCTTGGCTTTCATTAATTGTCCAGAACCATTGCCAGATTTTTGGGTGGTGGATGTCATGATGTCGATTCGTGATGACTCTCTAGTTATAGATGGAATTGAGGCCACAAAGAGCACTAACTTTGGGCTAGGTGCCGGCCTGCTTCTTTACCGGAAAATTAAGGAAATGAATCAGAACGCTCCTGCGATTCTGCTCACTAGTATTTCAACTCCTGAATTACTCAACAACATCGAGGAAGCTCTGGACAACGAGGAAGATACATGCGAGGCAAAGTTAGATGTTTTACCGGAAGACTTGGTTCACATGATAAAGCAACGTTTATAGGCTATGACTGACGAAAGAAATCCAACTATAAGCTACCCAGAAGGCAGGCGGAATGAGGTTCGCATGACTCGCGAGACATGGAACCAAGTTCAGAATGACCATGGGGAGGTTCAGGTATATAACCGTAAACAGCTGCGATTGAATAAACAGCGTTCGACCAAACCGTCGACGCCGTCACCCAAACGCTCCCCCCTGATTATTCGCAAGAAAACAAACGAGTACGGCTTGCCAGTCGTTGCGTATTGGGTTGGGGAGATTCCGGAACAAATTGACTCTGATTTCCTGGAAGTGCAACCAATTGATGCTCAAATCCCGTCGCATATTATTCATGAAGCTGCTCAAGGACTTAAGGAATTTCTCGTGAAATCTTTAGTCAAAAATTCTATCGAGCGGAATCGATTAAAGCACGTTTTAGAACGTCACGATGACTCAGTGCTTCATGCCTCGACCATCCACGGAATTGTATCTGACCACCTCAAGGATTCAGTGGTCATTCGATTCAACGTGGGCGGGGAATCTGAAGAACGGGATTTTGTCTTTGAGGATATGAACGTGAGGCCTGATGAAATTCCAGTGGGCACGAGGGTTATTGGTGAGACACGTCTGCTCCGAGCTCCTGCACCGGCTACGATCGAGGAAATGCGGGCCGACATGCAACGCATCAATCAACAGGTCGACCGAGAACTCGAGGAACTGGGAATCGATCCAAAAACGGTGATAGGCACTGAATTCAACATTGAATCACATGACGAGTCAGCCCAAGCCGGGAATGAAGGATTCTCCGCTGCTGCAGAAGATGAAAGCTGAGATTCACTTTTTCCACAGCGGCAATGGAGATTCAATCCTTATTCGGGGTGGAGAGGAGTGGGGCTTGGTTGATGCAAATTTTGTCAAATGCCGCCGCGTGAGGCAGCGAGTAGAGACCATATTGGAGGGAGTGGATCGTCTAAGATTTGTCTGTATTACGCACCTGGACCTCGATCACATTCGGGGCCTTGTTAAATTCCTGGAGGATCGTTTCAGTGACCTGGATCTACATGGACGTCGAATCTGGAGGATCGATCAGGTGCTCTGTCCGTTGTTTCCCACAACGCTGGAAACAATCGCCAAACTAAAGGAGTGGGCCCGCAGCCCGTACGCAAACGATGCGTTTGACTATTTGGAGGAGTATTCCGAAGAAATGTCTCAGGAAGCAAACTCACTATTTGATATGCTATGTGAGATGGCAGTTCAATCCCAGCAAACAAAAACTGTCGGAGAAGTTCCAGAATTTCCAAATCTCTGGGCGGGTAAAGTACTTTATGGCCCGCCGCCAATGCCACGACAAAATCGAATGGGCCCCTGGAAAATAACTTGTTTGGGGCCTATGGACAGAACCTTCGAGATCTACAGTGGACAAATTCAGAACAAGTTTCTTAATTCCGAGCCTTTGGATGAAATTTTCGGAGAAGTGAAAAGCAACGCCACTTCACGTGTACTTGCGTTCCAGCATCACCCGACTGATTATGCGGTGATTCTGACGGGGGATTCCACTATTGAGGAACTAGATTCAGCCATTGCGACTTGGAAGCAATTAGATGGAAGAACAATAGAGCCCTTCCGAACTGTCAAGGTGAGCCATCATGGTGCAAAATCCTGCCACCTTCCGGAGCTTTTTGAAAATGAATGCCATGAAACGGCTACCATTGCGATAATTTGTGCCGAAGATGATGGTGTTCATCCCGACAAGGAGGTCATTGAATGTATTTCAAGGAATGTCCGGTCTTGTCTAGTAACTGGGACTGGAAGTTTTTCCCCGATACCAAAGCGACGTGAGATGGGCATACCATTGGGGTTGCCCCACAGGGACGCCGAAGCCGAGGACATCGTGGTGAGTTTGACTGAAGAAGGCCTCGTGACAAGTGGTGGATGCAGAAGTCGATTTGAGCGTACATGAAAGATGGTAATGCGATGGACCCAGTATTTCGCTGTCCTGTTAACAGGCGCAAACGGGGTCAAAGGCGAAAATGCGGTCGCCAAAAACATATTTCAAAAGGCGATGATAAAACGCAAACAAACCACACCACTCCGCTTCAATATTCTAAATTCCTCAT